>CAVQQV010000001.1:0-34521 GCA_963714885.1 Candidatus Sulfomarinibacteraceae bacterium
TTCCGTGCCCGAGAGTGGCTGCTTACTGATGGCAACGATGCGACCGTCCTTGATGCCCACGTTGGCGATATCGTCATACATTGTTTCCGGGTCCATGACCCGCCCGTTGAGAATGACGACGTCGTAGTCCTGGGCCACGGCGACATGTGCGCCCGTCATGAGTCCGCAGATGAGCGCTGCCGCGGCGATGATCTTCGAGAACTTCGATTTTGGTCTCATGGTCGATTTCCTTTGTTTCGTCGTGTCTGCGGTTGGTTGTCGAGCCTATGGTCTTCAATGAGTAAGTCAACACTGAGCAGTGCGCACTGCATTCCAGAGAGCTGTCCGAGAACGCCGAGGAGGGCAGACTGATCGGCGGTCGGCACGGTCGGCTCGGTGATTCCACGCGGATCCGGGCTCGTTTGCTCGATGATGGTCATCCCTTCGAACCTTCAGAGAACTCTGCTGGGGCACATCCGCGCCCCAGCGAGCTCTCTGGTGAATTTCCTGTCGAAGCTCGAGATTCAGAACTCTGCAAATTTTCCATTCTTCCTAGCTGCCGACCGCTTGCGCACGCGCAGCGTTCGGGTTTGGAAGAAATTAACCACCAGCCAGGGCTTTTGCGGCGTTGCGCAGGTAACCCGGCGAATGATCGATCCCCGAAATTTCATCCGGGTTGGGCGCGAGACCGAAGTACATGCCACAGAAATCACGGGCCGGGTCGACATAGATCCCCTGCCCCATGTTGCCGTGTTTGAACATGGCGCCATCGCTGAAGACATGGTCCCACTGGGCCGAGTTGTAGGCAGGGACTTCGCCGAACCAGTCGGTGCCGTATTGCTCTTCGGTCGAGCCCTTGTAGGCCTCGGGATTGCCCATGGTCTGGATGCTTTTCAGAAGCCTGTCGGAGATGATCTGCTCATCCGACACGACATTCCAACTGGGCGTGTAAATCAACGTGTAGCGCAACAGGTCCTCGGGCGTCGTGTTGTGCAAACCGGCGGCCAGAACGGTTCCATCCTGCGCGAGCCCGCTAACGAACGGGTTCTTCGGTCCGATCTTCGACCAGACCCGCTCGTTCCAAAAGTCCTGCCACCGCATTCCGGACACATATTGCGTCGCCAGCACCAGCGTCTGGGTATTCGCGCCGGAATAGCGGAAACGTTCGCCTGCGGATTCACCCGGTAATGGCTTGGCGTTCTTGGACATCTCGCGGAAATCGCCCTTGTTCGGCTCGAAACCGGCCGTGAACCAGTTTGCGATCCACGATTTAGGGTTCAGTAGGTTCTCGATGGTTTCCTCAATATCGAGGCCGGAGGACATGTTCATCACGTTCCTGACCGTCGCCTGCTCCCAGGCCGACCCTCTGATCTCGGGCACGTAGGTCGGGACCGGCTTGTCCAGATCGATCTTGCCCTCATCAGCAAGCATCGCGACAAGCAGGCCAACCGTCGGTTTGGATGCCGACATCCAGATGTGGATATCGGTGGGATTCATGCCCGGATAGACCTCGAAGACGACTTTGCCCTTGTGGGCCATCATCATCGCCTGAACCTGACGCTTGCCGACCAGATATTCCTTCAGCGGCGGAGTGGGTGTACCGTCAACAGCCGTATAGGTCAGATCCAGAATTGACGGATCGATCGCCCGCTCGAGCTTGGAAAACTCCTTCGGCGGAGCGATGTAGGAGCAGTGAAAGAATTCGGGGATATTAAGGTTGTAGTAGATGGAATCTTCGTTGCCGGACTGCCAGTTGGGAAAACTGTAGTTCTTGGTCGCCTTTGCGATGAATTCCGGGGACTGGGGCTTTTTCCACCTGGCCATCGGGCTGTCGACTTCGAGCGGCTCGGAACCCGATGCGCCAACTCGGACTGGCCCGCTCGTTGCTGCCGCGGCAGGCCGGCTGTGCAGCCCGAGCCCGGCGGCACTCGCCGCCGCTCCGACAGCAACTCCGCTCGCCATAAAGCTGCGCCGTGAAATACCCTTTGGAGCGTCGTGATCTTTGTCGTGTTTCGTGTTCATTCTTTTTCTCTCATCGTTTGTTACAAAGGTTATTTGTCTTGTGCCGTTAAATAATAATGACGAAGGGTGCCTGAGCTGCTTAGAGTGCATTTTTTGCCAGCGACCTTATCGACAACATCGTCACGCCCACAAATACGAGCTTGATGCCGAGGAACACCCCAATCGCAACCGTCCCGGCCAGCGGAAAGCCTGTAAAAAGCATGATGCTCAGGAGAACCGTCACCACTGCGTCGAACAGCAGCCAGCCTTTACCATCCTGTAATGAGAATGCCGCGAAGAACTCGGAGAGGCCATCGACGAAGAAGTAGATACTCAGCATGATGGTCAAGATTGCTGACGACATCAGTGGACTCGCGACAACGGCAAAGCCCGCCAGCAAGGTCAAAACACCGATCAGGAAAACCAGCACACCCTTGCCCAGGCTGCCTGCCTGGAAGGCCCAGATCATGCGCATGATACCTGCGGCGATGACCAGTATGCCGACCATCAGCAGGATCGATTGACCTGCAATCCAGGGCATGGCGATCGCCAGGGCACCAAAAATGATGGACAGCCAGCCCATGAGTCTCATCCTGCTGCTCACTTTCTGTAAAATGGGGGTTTCTGCATTCATTGTTTTATCCTTTTATTGAGTGAAATTGTTATTGAGTGAAATTGACCTGACGTCTACTTCCAGGCAAGAGGTCACTCGATGGTATTCTTGTAGATCACGCCGTCCTTCATAATAATGACGAAGTTCTTATCCGGGTCGGCGATCAGGTCGATGTTCTCGAGCGGATTGCCGTCGACCAGAAGCAGGTCGGCATAGGCACCCTCCCGAACCACACCGTTGTCACCGGGATAGGGATCGCGCGGCCCGGAACGCTTGAAGATCTCGTAGTTCTGGCTGGTCGCAATCTTCAGCACTTCCCAGGGCTCGTAATAGCGGGCGAGCTTCGCCAACTGCGCCCCCTGACGCGCGGCGAGCGCGGGATTGCCCTGACTGTCAGTGCCGAACCCGAAGAGCAGGTCGTATTTCTTCGCTAACGCGAAGGCTGTATCAGTTCCAGAGATCAGCAACTGGTACTTTTTTTCCTGAAACGAGCCGGCAGGTAGCGGGATCGCATCCTCGTCGTTATAGAATGGCTGCAGGCAGACCGAAGTATTCGTCTCCTTCATCATTTTGGCGGTTTCCTCGTCAATCATCTGGCCATGCTCGACATTCCGGACACCGCCGCGGATCGCGTTCTGGATCGCCTTCGCGGAGTAGGAGTGAACCGTCACGTAGGTGCCCCAGTTCTCCGCCACTTCGACCGCCGCCGCGATTTCCTCGACGGTGTATTGCGAGACGTCGAGCGGATCCGAGGGCGAGGCGACCCCGCCCCCACCCATGAGCTTGATGAAGGCCGCCCCACGCATCAGGTTCTCGCGCACGCGCTGCATGACTTGCGCCTTGCCGTCTGCGATGGCGACCGACCCCATCCTTTCCTGCGGGGTAAGATCCCTCGAATAGCTCGAAGGTATCTCAATCGGTTGACGGAAATCTGCATGGCCCGACGTTTGGGAGATCATCGACCCCGCAGCGTACATCCGGGGACCAACATACATACCCTCGTCGATCACCGACTTTAGATCGAAGACATTGCCGCCCATGTCCCTGATCGTGGTGAAGCCCCGCATAAGCGTCTTTTCCGCCCCAAGGGCCGCCAGAAGGTTCAGCTTGCCCACACCAGCCGCGAACGCGTTCGCCACTTATATTGGCCGCCATGCTGTGCCAATGGCAGTCTGTCAGGCCAGGCATCAGCGTACGCCCGCCGCCGTCGATCACCCTGCCACCCGCGATGGCCAACGGTTCGGTCGACACAGCGGTGATCAGGTTGTCCGTCACCACGACATTGGCGTTTTCGATCAGGGCTTCGTTCACGCCGTCAAAGACGTTGACGTTCGTGAACAGGATCGGCCCGGAGGCGTCCTGGGCCACGGCGATATTCGCGCCCGTCATGAGCCCGAAGATGAGCGCCGCCGCGGCGATGATCGTTGAGAACTTCAATTTCTGTTTCATGGTCAATTTCCTTTGTTTCGTCGTGTCTGGGGTTGGTTGTCGAGCCTATGATCTTCAATAAGGATCCAACACTGAGCAGTGCGCACTGCATTCCAGAGAGGTGGACCCCGGAATTCGGACAGCTTGCTAAGGTTGAGTCCTGGCCACATCACTTGCCCCACGGGAGGGGGATGACCGGGGTGATCGTGAGGCGGATCTGACGGTCCCGGCCGAAGGCGTCCGGGGACTTCACGTAGTACCAATACTGGACCGCGAACTTCCAGGGCGTGCCGCCGAGGATCGTGGTCTTGCTGACGCCGGCGGCCAGAGGGATGGTCCAGCGCTGACCGCTCTCGGCTTCGTGGTTGTATGAGTACGTCGGCGACGAGTTGAACTGCCAGCCCTCGCCGAGGTGGAACACGAAGAAGTACTGGCCGCCGGTGATACTGGTATCGAAACTGTCTTCGCCTGCGATGTCCCATTGATGGCTGACCAGAAGGCCGAGCGCACCCCACTTCTTCACCACGGCGACCAGCGCCTCGGGCCCCAGCAGCCACTGGTCCAGACCCAGGGCGTCGTTCGTGGCAGTGGGCGTCGTACCGACGACGCCGCCAACGAGGACCATCCCGCTTGCGTAGGTCTTTCCGACCGCCGCGTCAAAGGAGATGTCGCCGAGATCGGTCCCGACGTCCTCGAAGCCATCCGCCGTCGGCACTGGCTGCTGGAACACGATCGGGATGAGCGGGCGGACGAACAAGTTGACGCCGCTCTTCAGAGGATAGGGCAAGACGGGCTGGAAGCCGAGGGTGAAGCCATCCTGATCGCCGGCACCTGGCAGCGTACC
Organism: Candidatus Sulfomarinibacteraceae bacterium; assembly: GCA_963714885.1. Lineage (GTDB taxonomy): Bacteria > Acidobacteriota > Thermoanaerobaculia > Thermoanaerobaculales > Sulfomarinibacteraceae > Sulfomarinibacter. Next base: position 4,866 of record CAVQQV010000001.1, read on the forward strand.
GTCGTAGGTCGTGAAGTCGAGGTTGAAGTTCAGTGTGCCGAGCACGGAGTTGGGATGGGCGAGCAGGACGGCGACCTCAGCCGCCGAGCGCTCCGAAGCTTCCTGCGCGGCCGCCGATTGGGCGGCGCACACGGCCGCCATCAGGAGTGCCGCCGTCAACCGAGCACCGAAGTCTGTTCGTCTTGTCATCGTGACTCCTCGCTGTTCGCCTGGAATGGTTCGAGTTCGGTGGGTTGGTTGTCGAGTTGAGGGTCCTCGTTCACGAGCTCGACTTGGAGCAGCGCGCACTGCATGTCGGAGAGCTGCTCGAGAACGCCGAGAAGAGCGGCCTGATCGGCGGTCGGCACGGTCAGTTCGGTGATTCCACGCGGATCCGAGCTCGTTCGCTCGATGAGGTTCATCCCTTCGAACCGATCCTTCCACTCGGGACCGAGGCGTCCGACAACCAGGAGTCGATAGATCCCCGGATCGTGCATCGACGGAAGATCGACGCGTCCAGCTTCAGTTTCGTTCACAAATATTTGGCATTGCGACTCAGTCGCTCCTTGTTTTCAGTCCGATCCGGTTTGCGATGAGTGGAATCTACTTGTCGCCGGCACTCTCGCGCCATGGCCAAAACGGCTAATTATGGCTAAAAATCAGCTCGTGCTCGGAGAGACGGCGTGCGGATGAACCCCCGGGCGACGGCAGCGGCCACCGCCTCGCGCCGGGTGTGGACGTCGAGCTTGGCGTAGACGCTCTCGAGCCGCTTCTTGACGGCGGCGGAGGTCACCGAGAGGCGGGCCGCGATTTCCTTATTGGTCAGCCGCCTCGCCAGGAGCTCGAGGGTCTCGAGCTCGCGTCGGGTGAGGGGGGGGCCGATCTCCGTTCCCGCACCGGCGGCGGCCGCCGGGGCCGGTTCATCGCCGTACAAAGGTCGCGTCGCGACCGCACGGAGCAGCTGCTTGAGGAATCCGCTCCGTCTTGATCGCGCCGCAAGCGACTCCAGGAGTGCCGTCCGCCGAGGACCACCACCGAGGAAGGGGCGCACGATCCGGTGGGGCATGGCCCGTTGCAGAGCGAAATCGAGGGCCTCGCGGGCTTCATCGGTTCTTCCCACAGCTTCAAGGGCATCGCTTCGGAGCACCATCAGGCGGATCTCCTGCCGGTGATTGTGGATCATCTTCGCCCGAGCCAGCAGCTCGTCAATGAAAGCGAGGGCCTGGCGGTGGGCTTCGGGATCCGGATGCAGCAGCATGTTCTCGGCGCGGGTGATACTCGGCACCTCCAGCCAGAACGACATCGGATCGAGACCATTCGTCGCGGCCGTGGGAGCCGGCGGCGGCGAACCCTCGAACCGCGCAAGCCGCGACTCGAGGGACTCCACGACCTCGAGCGATGCCGGGTCGTTGGCATCGAGTGCGAAGCGCCGGGCGTCTGCAACCCGGGATGCCATCGCCTCCCTGTCCGACCGCCTCTCGGCCACCAGCGCCAGACCGATCAGACTGTCGGTAAAGGTACGGCTATTCGTCAGGTAGCGAAACGCTCCGACTTCCTGGAAGTACTTTTCCGCCTCTTCCGGCCGGTCCTGCTCGAGGGCCACGACACCGAGCAGATACGGAGCGTGGGCAGCCCAGTATGGTGGTGTCGACTCCTCGGCTGCGAGCCATCGCCGGACCGTCGCCGCCACATCGTCGAGGTCGTTTTCGTAGAGCTGCAGAATGGCGCGAACAAAAAACAGCACCCCGAGCCGACCCGAGCTGCGGCTCAGCTCACGTCGCGTCTCGGCGTCAACGATGCGAAAGGCCTCGTCGTGGCGCCCGAGCCGTGGCATAGCACCGATGCGATAGAGGGCCGCCAGACTCTGCGCCATGCCCCCGCCGCTATCGCCGATGGTCTCGAAAGCGCGCTCGGCGTGTCGCAGCGCCGCGGACGGATCGCCCTGCCAAAAGCATGCAAATGCGGACACTGCATCAAGGTCGGCCGAAAACAAGTCCGGGCCCGCCTGTCGATCCTGGGGAATCCCATTTTTCCGGACTTCTTCTGCACGCTCCAGCAGTTCGGCGATTCCCTCGATGTCCCAGCGAACCACCCGGAGGTAAAGGTCCGCAACCAGGAGTGGAAGTCGGTCGCGTTTCGCGCCGGGCGGGAAGAGCTCGAGCCAGCGCTTGAGGAGCCGCCTCGAGAGATCCTCGTCGATAACCCGGTGGAGGTGGTCAACCCAACAGATCGGCCGCCCGGTCCACCTCGCCGGCCTCGACCCAAAGCTGGATTGCCTCCTCCACCAGACCCTCCCCGGCAAACCACTCCGCGGCCCTTGCGGTGATGCGGGCGCGCTGTTCCGAAGATTCGAGCTCCGGCAGCCGCTGCAGCAACAGCTGCCGGAACAGGTGGTGGTAGCGGAACCAGCGGCGCTCGGCGTCGAGCGGAACCAGGAAGAGTTGGTGCCGTTCGAGCCGGGCGAGCAGCTCTCCTGCGTCATACTCCGGCGAGCGCTCCGCGAGGAGGTGCGCGCACAGCGGAGCGCAGAATCGTTCGAGCGGAGCGGTCACCGCGAGCAGCTGCAGAACCTCGGGCGGCTGCAACGCCAGGACCTCGGACATCAGGTAGTCGACCACCAGTTGGTCGTCACCCGAGAATTGGTGCGCCCGCTCGTGCGGGTTCGACGCCTGTGCGATGGAGATTCGCGCCAGCTGCAGACCCGCTGCCCAGCCCTCGGTCCGAGCTCCGAGTCCATCGATCTCGGCATCGTCGAGCGACGGTCCGTCCTGCCCTGTGAAATAGGCGCGAATCTCGTCCGGGGTGAAGCGGAGGTCGCGCCCCCGAAGCTCGGCCAGCCAGCCCTTGCCGCGCCATCGGCCGAGGGGCCATGGCGGGTCGATCCGCCCGAGGGTCAACAGACGGAGAGTTTCGGGAAGCTCCTCCACCATCCGGACGATCAGTTCGTGGACCTCCCGGGAGGCGATCAGGTGGAAGTCGTCAAGAGCGAGGAGCAGCGGTTCCTCGAGCACCGCGAGCTCCGAGAGCAGGACGTCGCTGAAGTAACTCCACGGTGGTTCCGTCCGGGCGTCGAGCAGCACCGCGGTCTGTGCCAGTGCTCCCGGCCGCTGGTTGCGGATGGCCGTCACCAGATAGCTCGCGAAGCGCTCGGGTTCGCTCTCCCGGTGGCTGAGTGAGACCCACGCCGTGTCCCCGGTGCGCTGCGCGAGCCACTGCAGCGCCAGCGTCGTCTTGCCGTACCCCGCCGGCGCCGCCACCAGCGTCACGCGGCCGTCACGACCCTTTTCAAGACGTTCGACGAGCCGCGGTCGTGCCACCAGTCGGCCCGGCAACGGCGGCCGCTCGAGCTTGCTGCGGATCAACACGTTCTCCGCTGGCGGATTGACGGCTTCGTATTTCATTCTTGTCGGTCCCGGCGAGCGTAAATTGTAAACCAGTTCGGATAATTCCCGAAGTAGAAAGAATGAACCAATATCTTTCACGATCGCGATGGTGGCCGTAGAGTGGGCCTTGGCCCACCTCAGACTCCATGAACGCGATGGTGGGCTGAAGCCACAGTCGCACCATAAATTCAGGATCACGTAGGGTGGCCTGGCCCACCATCAGACTCCTCTATTGAACGCGATGGTGGGCTGCTGCGCCACGGCTGTCCAGAAAGCCAATGATCGTAATGATCGTCGGCATCAGAGCAGCGGTGCCGTCAGCCGCGCCACCGACACGCTGAGCCGCCGGATAAAGGACGCGTCGCGGAGGTCGGTCGGGTCCCACGGCGTCGCGTGCGCCATGTCGTTTTCGAGCATCGCCTCGAGCTGCCGCCCGAACGCCTCGTCGACGATCAGGGCGTTGATCTCGAACTGCAGCCGGAAAGACCGGTTGTCGAAGTTGGGGCTGCCCACCGACGACACATCGTTATCGATCAGCAGCACCTTCTGGTGCGGAAAGCCGTCGGTGTAGCGCAGGAAGGTCAGGCCCACATCGGACAGCTCGTTGGCGTAATAGCGCGCCGCCAGGTCCACCAATGGGTTGTCGCCCTTTTCGGGCACGATGATGCGGACGTCCACCCCGCGCAGGGCGGCGAGGCGCAGCGCCGCCATCACCGCCTGGTCGGGCACGAAGTAGGGGGTGGCGATCCAGATCCGGTCGCGAGCGGCGTTGAGGGCGTGTACGAAGAAGAGCTGCGCGGTCTCGATGGTGTCGATCGGAGCGATCGGCAGCACCATGGCCATGACGTCGGCGCCGGTCGAAGCGGCCTTGGGCTCCCAGTCGAGGTCTGGAATGGTGCGCTTCGCCCAGTACCAGTCGCCGAGGAACATCGCCTGCGCGACCTGGGCCGCCGGTCCCTCGATCCGCACGTGGGTGTCGCGCCAGTGGCCGACCTTGGGGTCGAGGCCAAGGTACTCGTCGCCCACGTTGTGGCCGCCGATCCACGTCACCTTGCCGTCGACCACCACATTCTTGCGGTGATTGCGGAAGTTGAGCTGGAAGCGGTTGTGGGCGCCCTGGGTGGTGTTGAACTCCGACTGCTGGATGCCGGCGGCTTCGAGCTCGGCGAGATAGCTCTTGGGGATGCCCAGGCTGCCCACCTCGTCGTACAACACGAACACCTTGACGCCCCGGTTGGCGCAGTCGATCAGCGCCGACTTGAGCCGCCGGCCGAGCCCGTCGTCGCGGATGATGTAGAACTGGACGAGGGCGTAGTGCTCGGCCTGCGCGAGGCCCTCGAAGATGCTGTCGAACGTGGCGTCGCCGTCGACCAGCAGCGTCGCGTCGTTGCCGCGCAGGAGCGGGCTGTGGGCGAGCCGCTTCATGGCCTCGTAGTTCGGGATCCGCTCCAGGGTTTCGACCGCGAACGGCTCGAGGCGTTCCCCCATGGTGGCCTCGAACTGTTTGACCTCGTCGTGGCGATCGATCCACGCCTTCTGGTACCCCTCGAAGTTACGGCGGCCCAGGACCCAGTACGCGGGCACCGCAATGTAGGGGAAGGTGACGAGGCTGACGCCCCATGCGATCGCGCCCTGGGCGGTGCGGGCGGTCATCACGGCGTTGATGGACGAGACCACTCCCAGGACGTGGAACAGCACGACGATGGCGGCCACCATGCGGCGTCTCCTTTTCGATCGCTTTGCAGTTTTTTGAACGCGCGCATCAGCCTTCATGAGCGGGCCCCCGGGCGTGGATTCGAGGTGACGCGGAGAATCGTAACGGCTTCGACCACGGTTCTCAACACCGGCCAGGTTTGCCGTTGGTGGGACGTCCCGAACATTCCTCGATCAGTCCCGCGGCTCCAGGGGAATGCCGTCTTCGAAGGTGAATTCGCCGGCGAGTACCCTCGTGCCCTCGGGCGCGGTGTCCGCCGAGACCCGCTCACTCTCGACGTAGCGCTCGCCGTCGAAGGTGTGCGTGACGTACGAAGCCTCCGCCCCACCGCCGGACTCCGGACGCACGAGGTTGTTCCAACCGTTCGTCGTCTCGGCAGAGACGATGACCGGTGTGCGGCTGATCGGGAAGGTGTTGACCAGGGCGTAGCCATCCCCGGTGTCGGTGAACAGCAGGAGGTTGCAGCCGCCGCTGCCGCAGAAGACCGAGCCCAACAGGTAGACCAGCACCTCGTCCCTGCCGTCGCCGTTCAGATCGACCCGGCTGTAGAGGTAGCGGGCGGTGCGGCCGTCGATGTCGACGATGGCCCTGGTGTAATCGGGCGAGGCCTGGAGGATGGCCGCCTCGATCTCGTCATCGGATACCGTCTCGAACGGCACCTGCGCCTCCCACACGAGGATGCCGCCGTCGGCCATGAGGCTCAGATAGAGCCGGCTGTCCTGGAGCATGTAGCCGCGCACATACTCGGCCTGAGCCGCCACGCGTTCGTCGAGGCTGGGCGGCGGGCACAGCGCGCGGGTCATCGCGAGCGGGCCGAACTCAAAGCGGCCGTTTGTTGGGTCCGCGCTGGGTTCGATCGTCCAGGTCCCGTTGGCTCGGTTGCAGTTGAGCCGCATATTGACCGTGCCGTCGGCGTTCAGCCGCATGGTGTAGAGAAATGGGTCTTCCGGACGGACCGTTCCGACGGCGTCGTCCATCGACTGGATCCCAAACAGGTACCAGTCGGTGTCCGCGAGTGGGCCACCCGGTGCGCGGGCGGTCGCCCCTTGCGGAGTGGCCCCGGACTCGGGCTCAGTCGAAACGGTCTGCTCAGGGGCACCGGTGGTGTCCGCGGGCCCGCCGCAGCCCACCAGAATGACTGCGGACAGCAGAAAGCCAGCGGCGATCAACGTACCAGGTGCAACGCGAACTTTTCGATCCATGGCTCTCTTCCCTTTCATTCAATTGGGTGTTCAATCGGGTGCCGAACTTCGCATTGCCTCATTGTTCGGTGAAACGTATGCAACCGAAACGACGGCTTGGAAATAGTCTATCTGACCCGTACCGGGGTCCCTGTCCGAAAAAACTCAGCCGCGTGTTCGGTCTGGCACGTCAGAATGAACCCGGTAACAACGCGCTCATGCGAATCGTGGTACCTATTCGGCACCTATTCTTAAAGGTCAGACTCTGAAGGTGGGCCACCCGGCTTGGGGCTTCGCCTCCGGCTCCGCCGCACAGGTCGTCGTTCGGCTCCGCCGTGGCAAAGAGGCCCACCCTACGTGGGACCGACAAACCGAGCGGACGGGTAGGGTGGTCTTCAGCCCACCTTCAGAGTCGATTCGGCAATCAAAAAACCCGCGCTCCGAAGAGCGCGGGTGATAGGAACGAAATGGACTCTGCTTACTTGCGCGGGAAATTAATCTGCGCCTGCGCCGCGGCCAGCCGCGCGATCGGCACCCGGAAGGGCGAGCAGCTGACGTAGTTCATGCCGGCGAGATGGCAGAACTCGACCGAGTTCGGCTCGCCGCCGTGCTCGCCGCAGATCCCGACCTTGAGGTCGGGCTTGGTCGAGCGGCCCTTTTCGATGCCGGTCTTGACCAGCACTCCGACCGAGTCACGGTCGAGGACCTGGAAGGGGTCGACCGGCAGGATCTTCTTGTCGAGGTAGTCGGGCAGGAAGCCGCCGATGTCGTCGCGCGAGAAGCCGAAGGTCATCTGGGTCAGGTCGTTGGTGCCGAAGCTGAAGAACTGCACCGACTCGGCGATCTGGTCGGCCGTCAGGGCCGCGCGCGGGATCTCGATCATGGTGCCGTAGAGGTGCTCGATCTCGTCGACACCGTACTTCTCGCAGACCTCGGCGTGGACCGCCTTGGCGATCTCGAGCTGGTCGTCGAGCTCGGCCTTGGCGCAGGTCACCGGGACCATGATCTCGGGGAAGCAGTTCTTGCCGGCCTGGCGCAGCTCGATCGCCGCCTCGAGGATGGCGCGGAACTGCATCTCGCTGATCTCGGGGAAGGTGACGCCGAGGCGGACGCCGCGGTGGCCCATCATCGGGTTCATCTCGTGCAGCTCCTCGGCCCGGCGGTCGAGCTCGGCGGCGTCGATGCCGAGGGCGGAGGCGAGCTTGGCGCGCTCGTCGGCGGATTGCGGCACGAACTCGTGCAGCGGCGGGTCGAGCAGGCGGATGGTCACCGGGCGGTCGCCCATGACCTCCATGGTCGCCTTCATGTCGCGCTTGACGAAGGGGTAGAGCTCGTCGAGGGCGGCGCGCCGTTCGGCCGACCGAGCCCGACATGATCATCTTGCGGAGGAGGAACAGCGGCTCCTCGGAACCGGTGCCGTAGAACATGTGCTCGGTGCGGAAGAGGCCGATGCCCTCGGCGCCGAACGCGATGGCGTTGCGGGCGTCCTCGGGGGTGTCGGCGTTGGTGCGCACCTTGAGCACGCGGATCTCGTCGGCCAGCTTCATGAAGTCGACGAAGCGCGGGTTTTCGGTGGCGTCGATCATGTTGAGGGCGCCCGCGTAGACCAGACCGCGGGTGCCGTTGAGGGTCAGGACGTCGCCCTCCTTGAAGACCTTGCCATCGGCGGTGATCGTCTTGCCGATGACGTCGATGTCCAGGGTCCCGGCGCCGACGATGCAGCACTTGCCCCAACCGCGGGCGACCAGCGCCGCGTGCGAGGTCATGCCGCCGCGTCCGGTGAGGATGCCCACCGCGGCACGCATCCCCTCGACGTCTTCGGGGTTGGTCTCCTCGCGGACCAGCAGCACGGTCTTGCCGGCCTTGGTCCACTCGACGGCCTCCTTGGCCGAGAACACGATCTGGCCGGTGGCGCCGCCCGGACCGGCCGGCAGACCCTTGGCGATCGGCGTGGCCTTCTTCTCGGCGGCCGGGTCGACAACCGGGATGCAGCAGTTCGTCGAGCTGTTCGGGCTTGAGCCGCATGACCGCCGTCCGCTTGTCGATCAAGCGTTTCGGACAGCATGTCCATGGCCATGTTGAGGGCCGCGGTGCCGGTCCTCTTGCCGATCCGGGTCTGCAGCATCCACAGGCGGCCGCCCTGGATGGTGAACTCGATGTCCTGCATGTCGTGGTAGTGGGCCTCGAGCTGGTTGCGGATGCCGAAGAGCTGCTCGTAGACCTCGGGCATCGCCTTCTGCAGCGACGGCAGGTGCTTGTTCTGGTCGTTCTTGGTGTCCTCGTTGAGCGGGTTGGGGGTGCGGGTGCCCGCCACCACGTCCTCGCCCTGGGCGTTGACCAGCCACTCACCGTAGAACTTGTTGTCGCCGGTCGCCGGGTTGCGGGTGAAGGCGACGCCGGTCGCCGAGTCGTCGCCCATGTTGCCGAAGACCATGGCCTGGACGTTGACGGCGGTGCCCCAGTCGTCGGGGATGCCCTCGATGCGGCGGTAGGAGATCGCGCGGCGGCCGTTCCACGACGAGAAGACGGCGCCGATGCCGCCCCACAGCTGCTCCTTCGGGTCGTCCGGGAAGTCCTTGCCGAGCACTTCCTTGACCTTGGCCTTGAAGCGATTCGAAAGGTCTTCGAGGTCCTCGGCGGAGATGTCGGCGTCCGTCGCGTAGCCCTTGGAGTGCTTGAGCTCATCGAGCATGCGGTCGAGCTGTTGGCGGATGCCCTGGCCCTCCTCGGGCTCGATGCCGGCCGCCTTCTCCATCACCACGTCGGAGTACATCATGATCAGGCGGCGGTAGGCGTCGTAGACAAACCGCGCGTTGCCGGTCTTGGCGATCAGGCCGGGGATGGTGGCCGAGCACAGACCGACGTTGAGGACGGTCTCCATCATGCCGGGCATCGAGGAGCGGGCGCCGGAGCGGACCGACACCAGGAGCGCGTCGTCCTTGTCGCCGAACTTCGTGCCCATGATCTCTTCGACCTTGGCCATGGCCGCGTCCACCTCGGCCTCGATGGTCGTCGGGTAGGTGCGTCCGTGGTCGTAGTAATAGGTGCAGACCTCGGTCGTCAGGGTGAAGCCGGCCGGGACCGGGATCCCGAGGCTGGCCATCTCGGCGAGGTTGGCGCCCTTGCCGCCGAGCAGGTTCTTCATCTTGGCTTCGCCGTCGGCGGTGCCGCCGCCGAACGAATACACGTACTTCACATCACTCACTGTTCTCCTCCTTCGACCTGCAGCTTGGAAAGATCTGCAAGTTCGGAAAAATCACGTCCAAGTTCTTTGAGCAGCGCGACCCGGTTGGCGCGCAGCGTGTCGTCCTCGCACATCACGAGCACCTCGACAAAGAAGCGCTCGAGCACGTCGGCCAGGGGCTCCATGGCCGCGAAGGCCTGGTCCATCTTTCGTTGCGGCAGGAGCTTCTCGAGGGCAGACCGGAAGGTCCGGGTGGCCTCGTGAAGCTCGCCCTCCTCGGGCTGGGCGAAAAGCGCCGGGTCAACGGCGGCATCGGGTTGATCTGCGGTGATATTTTTCACCCTCTTGAAGGCCAGCGCCAGAGAGCGGAAGCTGTCGGCCTCGCGCACCCGTTGCAGGGCCTCGGCGCGGGCCACGGCGTTCGGCAGATTGGACCACCCGACCGCCATCACGGCGTCAGCTGTATCGCCGGCCACGCCCACCACATCGATCAGCCACCGGCGCACGCGATCGCCGAGAAAGTCAGTGACAGCCGCCGTGAGGTCCTCGTCTCCGGTCGAGAATTCCTCGACGCCGGCTACTGCGGCTCCAATCGCCGCCTCGAAATCCAGGTCCCGACCGCTCTCGACCACGATCTTGACCGCGCCCTGCGCGGCCCTCCGCAGACCGAAGGGGTCCTTCGAACCGGTCGGGCGCTCGCCGACCGCGAAAAGCCCCGCGACCGTGTCGAGCCGGTCGGCGACCCCGAGCAAGGTGCCGATCTCGGACTCGGGCACCGCTCCGTCAAAGCCGACCGGTTGATAGTGGTCGCGCACCGCGGTCCACAGGTCACGTGAGGCACCCTCGAGGCGCAGGTAGTGGCCGCCCATGATGCCCTGCAGCTCGGGAAACTCGCCCACCATGTTGGTCAGGAGATCGGTCTTGGCCAGCGGCGCGGCAGCTCGCAGAACGTCGCGATCGACATCCGCATGCACGAGATCTGCGATCGTGGCAGCGAGACCGGCCACCCGCGCCGTCTTGTCGCCGAGCGAACCCAGAACGCGGTGAAATTCGAGCCGCCCGAGACCGGTGGCGTGCTCGGCCATGGTCCGTTTACGATCCTCGGCGAAGAAGAACCCGGCATCGGCCAGGCGGGCCCCGATCACCCACTCGTTGCCCTGGCGGATCAGGCCTTCGGGGTCGTCCCTGCGATCCGCCACCGCGAGGAAGCCGGGCTGCAAAACGCCCTTGTCGTCTTCCAGCACCATGCACTTCTGGTGGTAGCGGAGGGTCGTCACGACGACCTCCGGCGGGAGTTCGAGGAATGTCTCGTTGAACGATCCGGCCAGAAGCCCCGGCCACTCCACCAGCTCGACGTGTTCGGCGATCAATTCGGGATCGGGGTGGATTCGCGCGCCGGCCGCCTTCGCGAGATCTTCGGCCAACGCCTCGATGTCGCGCCGGCGCACCCCCGGATCAACGATCACGCTGCGTTCGGAGAGGGCCGTCAACGTAGTCCGACGCCTGCTCCAACTCGAACCCGGCCGGCGAGTGCACCCGGTGGCCCACCGTCGACGCGACCCGAGGCGATGCCGAAGAGCTCGATGGGCACGACGTCCCCGTCGAGCAGGGCGACCACACCGTGCACCGGCCGCACGAACTGGTGGCTGCCGTCGCCCCACCGCATCATCTTCGGAAAGCGAAGGGCTGCGACCACGGAGCGGCACCAGCTCGGCCAGGATCTCGGCCGTCGCCCGCCCTTCGTGCACCACCGTCGCCGCCAGGTATTCGCCCTTATCGGTCTCGACCCGGCCGATCTCGGCGAAAGGCAGGCCCACCTTGCGGGCAAAGCCTTCACCGGCCGGAGTCGGAGTGCCGTCATCGGCGACCGCCACGCGAACCGGCGGGCCGGTCATCTCCTCGGTGCGGTCGGGTTGGCGTTCGGGAAGGCCCTCGACCATGACCGCGAGTCTGCGGGAGGTTGAATACACCTCGACCGTCGCGTCGGCAAAACCAGCCTCGGCCAATCGCGCCGCAAAGAACTCGTGCAGCTGCGTCCGGGCGCCGGGCAGGGCGGCAGCCGGGATCTCTTCGGTCCGGATCTCGAGCAGGAAGGTGGCCATCAGCCGTCCTCCCCGTCACCGCTCTCAGGACCGCCGCCGAGCGGGAAGCCGAGGCGCTCTCGCTGTTCGAGCGAGGCCTTCGCAGCGGCCACCGCGTTGCGGCGGACACGGGCGATGAGCCCGACCCGTTCGGTCACCGAGATCGCGCCGCGCGCGTCCATCAGGTTGAAGAGGTGTGAAGTCTTGAGCGTCGCCTCGACGGCCGGGATCACCAGCGGCGGGTCGTGCTCGAGACAGCGAACGGCCTCGCGCTCCCAGTCCTCGAAGTGGCGGCGCAGCATCTCGACGTCGGCCACCTCGAAACCGTAGACCGAGGCCTCGCGCTCGTCCTCCAGCCGCACCTGGCCGTAGGACACGCCGCCGCCCCACTCGATGTCGTAGATCGAGTCCTTGCGCTGGAGGAACATGGCGATGCGTTCGAGGCCGTAGGTGAGCTCCGCCGTGATCGGCGCCAGCTCGATGCCCCCGGCCTGCTGGAAGTAGGTGAACTGGGTGATCTCCATGCCGTCGAGCAGGACCTGCCAGCCGACCCCCCAGGCGCCGAGGGTGGGCGACTCCCAGTTGTCCTCCTCGAACCGGATGTCGTGCACGGCGGGGTCGATGCCGATCGCGCCAAGTGACTCGAGATACAGCTCTTGCACGTCGTCCGGGGAGGGTTTGAGGATCACCTGCAGCTGCAGGTGGCGGCCGAGACGGAAGGGATTTTCACCGTAGCGGGCGTCGGCCGGGCGCCGCGACGGCTGCACGTAGGCCACCCGGTAGGGCTCGGGGCCGAGGACCCGCAGGAAGCTCTCCGGATGCATCGTGCCCGCGCCGACTTCGAGGTCGTACGGCTGCTGGATGATGCAGCCGCAGTCGGCCCAATAGCGCTGGAGATTGAGGATCAGAGACTGCAGGTCCACGGTGCCTCCGGGGCGTGTCACACGAGCGGAAAATATACCACGACGGCGGGATTGAGGGGGTATTTTCTGAAAACGGCAGGGCCACCCCGTGCGGTGGAGGTGCCATTTTCAATATTGTTGGACACACGAAGCCTCGCGCCGGTGAAACAACCCGGGCCAACAATGTTGAAGGTGGCTCCTCTCGGGAAACGCGCCCGGAAACGTGCCGCGTGCGGCGGAGGTGCCTCAACAGTTCTCAGTTTTGAGTTTTCGGAAAGCTCGCTCTGAATGGCGGTTTCACTCGAACGCCCCCAGACGGTGAAGTGTTTGTGTCCACCGGACGTGCCGTCCTTGACGGTTTTGCGATCATCACGCCTCGACCCGAGCGGGTCGTTCGGGCGCAAAACCTCAAGGGGGGCACTCACGGGCGATGCTGCCGAGAAAATCGGGATGTCCTCTCCGGAAAGAAGCCATCGGAGCGGTTGTGGTGCAGCCGTCCCGGCTGCACGCGCAGGCGGGACGCCCGCGCCACAAAGCCGCGAGCAGCGGAGGTGTCCGGCTACGCCGTGACAGGCCCACTTTTACAGGTGACTCCTCCCGGGAGCCGCTACAATACCTCCGGCGGAAGGCGAGAAGGAGGTGCTCCATGGGCAAGAAGGTCGGTGTCGTTCTTTCCGGGTGCGGGGTCTATGACGGCGCGGAGATCCACGAATCGGTGATCACCCTGCTCGCCCTCGACCGCCACGGCGCCGAGGCCGTGATGTGCGCTCCAGACGTGGCGCAGATGCACGTGGTCAATCATCTGACCGGCGCCGTGGTCGAAGGCGAAGAGCGCAACGTCCTGGTGGAATCGGCCCGCATCGCGCGCGGCGCCATCAAGGATGTCAAAGAGATCTCGGCTGACGAACTCGACGCTCTCATCCTTCCCGGCGGGTTCGGCGCGGCCAAGAACCTGTGCGACTTCGCGGTTGCCGGCGCCGACTGCGCGGTCAATCCCGATGTGGCCACACTGGTTCGAGCGGTCCACAACCAGGGCAAACCGGTCGCGGCGGTGTGCATCGCGCCGGCCCTCCTCGCCAAGGTCCTCGGCGACGAGGCGCCCGAACTGACCATCGGCAACGACGCCGGCACCGCCGGCGCCCTCGAGGCCATGGGCGCGACTCACGTCGAGTGCCCGGTCCGGGAATTCGTGATCGACCGCGAGCGCAAGGTCATCACCAGCCCGGCCTACATGCTCGCGCAGAGTATCTCGGAGGCCGCCGACGGCATCGAGGGCACGGTGACCGCGCTGTTGGAAATGGCATAAGCGTCTGAACGTTCAAACGTGAGCCTCTTGCAAAATTCGATATTCGTCGCCGAAATACACATATGCCTGCCTGGTTGAGGTCGGGCGGCACAGGTGCCGCCCCTACCCATAAACGACATTCCCTTGTAGTGGCGGGGCCTGCCCCGCCTTTGACAGTCAATTTTGCAGGAGGCTCACGTTAGAACGTTGATCACCAGTAGCGTTCGACGAAGATCTCGCCGGGCTCGGAGCGACTGTGTTCGCGAAAACCGTCCTCGGCGAGGATCGCGACCATGTCGTCGATCATCGCCGGGTTGCCGCACAAGAACACGGACGTGTTCTCGGGCGCGGGTTTGAACCCCCAGATCGATTCCAGAAACCCTTCTCTCCACAGATCCTGGACATAGCCGGCAGGACCGGCCCACGGCACCGGCTCCTCGGCCGGCCGGCTGATGATGGAGTGGTAGGAAAAGGCACGGCTCAAACGATCCATCGCCACCAGTTCCGACTGATATCCCAGATCCCACGAATGGCGCGCACCGAGGAGGATCGCGACCTTTCGTTCCCCCGCTTCGTGCAGCATGGTCCGCAACATACTCATGTAGGGGGCGAGGCCGGTGCCGGTCGCCACCAGCACGAGGTTGGAATCCTGCGGCGCCTGGTCGAGGGTGAAGTTGCCGGTGATCTTGGGGCCCAACCACAGGCGATCCCCCGGCTGCAGAGCGAACAATCGTGGGGTCAGACCGCCCGACCGCACCAGGGTGATGTACAGCTCGAGGTACTCGCTTGCGACCGACGACGAGGCGATGGAGTAGGCGCGACGGATCAGGCGGTCGGGCTTTGGTGGTTCCTCCTCGGTATCGGAACCGTGGCACCGCGGCGCGTTCGGCGGCAAGCCGAGGACGGCGAACTGGCCGGGTTTGAAATCGGGGAGTCCCCAGCCATCGGCCGCCACCCTCAAGATCATCAACCCGGGAGCCACCTCGAACCGCTGCTGCACCACGGCATTCAGATCCTGTTTCGCCATCAACATCTCCCGGTTCGAAAGCGCGCAAAAGTGTACACTGCCCGCCGATGTTCGGCTTCGAATCGATCTTCACATCCCTCCCCCAGTTGCTCCTCGTCTGTCTGATTCTCACGGTCGCCGAGGCGGTGTACGTGACTCTCGGTTTCGGCGCCGGCCTGATCGCCGTCGGCGGTCTCGCCCTTTTCCTGCCCGAACTCCGCGACGTCGTGGTGCTGTTGCTCCTGGTCAACCTCCCTGCCGAGCTGTGGGTGGTGTGGACCTCGAGGCGAGACATCGTCTGGCGCGGGGTGCTGGTACTTTTCGCCGGGATCGCGGTCGGCATCCCGGTCGGCACCTGGCTGCTGCGATGGGGCAAGCCGGAGATCCTGTTGACAGCACTCGGCTTCTTCCTGGTCGCGGTCGGTGCGATCTTCCTCATCATGCCCGCAGCCCGCCGCCGCGACTGGCCCGGCTGGGTGGCGCCGCCGGTAGGCGTCCTCTCGGGACTGCTGACCGGTCTCTTCGGCACCGGCGGCCCGCCCCTGGTGGTCTATTACCAACTCGGCGGCGCCGGCAAGGCGGCCTTTCGCGGCCATTTGATGGCGATCTTCCTGCTCATGACCACGGTGCGAGTGCCGTCCTATGCCGTCTTCGGGCTCATCACACCGACCCGGATGTGGTCCGCGTTGATGGTCCTGCCGGCGGTTCTGGCAGGCGCCCTGATCGGCAACCGGATCCACCTCGAGGTCGGCGAGCAGATGTTTCGCCGGTTGGTCAGCGGCGCACTGGTCGTGATCGGGCTCCTCCTGCTGTTCCCCAACAGCTGAGACGGTCGACGTGCTGACCGCTGGATGCCACGAGATCGTGGAATCCCCGAATTGGTTGGCAAAAACCTTCCAAGCTAGGATCGAGTGACCTGTGCCTGACGTTCGGGGTGGGTTCGCGAATCCGGTTTCTAGCATCCAGCATCGAGTCGTCGGCTGGCCGTCAGGCCTTTACCTGATGCCCCGCGGCCTCCAACGCCTCCACCGCCCGCGCGAGGTGGGCGGAACGCACCAAAACGTAGTCGGTGTCAAAGGTGGAGACGACGAAGATGGGCACGCCGGCGTCCGCCAGCGGAGCGCTGATCCCCGCGAGGACGCCGGTGAGGTCGAAGGCGAGCGGTCCCAGGACCTCAAGGCACGCCCATCCGGTCTCGACGGGAACTCCATTCGGAACCTGTCCGGCCGGTCCCACGACCGACAGCTCGGCAGCGGTCCTGGTGACGGACAGAAACGGCTCGTCGCCAAATGGCGGCAGGACCGAATCCACCGCGAGCTTCCACACCGCGAACTCTCCTTTGAGCACCCGAAGCGTGACGCTTTTCAACTCGAGAGGTCCGGATCGGACGACACGAGCTTGTCACCGGTGCGAAGAAAGTGGTTGAGCTCGGCCTCCCAGGTCTTCATGAAACCCCGGAAGTGCTCATCGGTGAACTCGCCGATGGCGCGCTCGCCGTGCGGGCTGAGCGCCGTGTAGGCATAGTTGATGTCCGCCGTACAGGCCGACTCACCGTCGGCGGCAAGAGTGACGGTGATGGTCCCGATCACCATGCCGGGAATGATCTTGATGATCTCCAAATGGTGGTTCATCGAATCGTGGACCCGCATCAGCCACAGAGCGTCTTCGGGAACGCCGGGCGTGACAAAAATGCAGCCGGGTTCGGCGACCCCCGATTCGGTAACGACGAGCTTCGGCCGCCAATCCTTGACCCATTCCATTTCCCGTATCGGGCAGAGGAGCGGAAATACCTCGTCAGCCGGTCCACTCAGGTGCTGGGTGAAGCTCCGACTCACCCGGCAGGGCTTTTCGACCCGCATGGTGTCCCCCTTTTCCCGTTTCAGTTAGGAAAAGGGTACACCGTCCGGCGCGGTCTGGGGAGGCGAACCGCTCAGCTGATCAGAACCTCGAAGGCCTGATAGCCGCCGGCATTCATTCCCTGGATCACCTTGTCGGCATTCTCGGGGCAGAGGGCGATCATCGAACCGCCGCCGCCGCCGCCGGTGAGCTTGGCGCCGAGGGCGCCGTTCTCACGGGCGATCTGAATCAGCTCTTCGAGCTCCCAGCTCGAGACCTGGAGGCTGTTGAGCAGCCCGTGACACACGTTCATCAGATCACCGAGCTGCTCGAGATCGTACTTCTTGATCGCCGCCAGGGCCTGGCCGGTGAGGGCGTCGATGCCACTGAAGACGCGGTCGATCACGGGCCGGTTCTTTTCCCGCGCCGCACGGACCCGAGCCACGGTCTTGGCAGTCAGACTCTCCGATCCGGTGATCCCGATGACGAACCGGATCGGTTTTTCGAAGTACAGCTCTTCGATCTGAGGCGGCGAACCGGCACGGTAGATGATCGGCCGGCCAAAGGTCGCCACCGTGTTGTCGATCCCCGACGGGGTGCCGTGCGCCACCTGTTCGGCGAGGTAGGCGTAGCGGTTGACGTCTTCGTCCGACAAGCCGAGCTCGTAGTGGAGGTCGAGGGCACGGATGATGGCCACCGCGACTGCCGCCGATCCCCCGAGCCCCATGGCCCTCGGGATCTCCGAATACACCTCGATCCGCATGTTGCGGTCGCCCAGACCCAACTTCTCGAGGATCAAGGCGCCGATCTCTTCGATGGCGCTGCGGTTCTTCGGATCGGCGTGGAGCCGCTGCTCCATTCCCCAGCGCGGCATCACGATCCACACCCCGTTTTCGGTATCGACGACCCGCGCGTGCACCGCCAACGGTACCGGGGCGGCAATCGCCCGTTTTCCGTACACCACGGCGTGCTCGCCGAAGAGAATGATCTTGCCGTGGCCGCACCCGGTCCTTTCGGGAACCGGCACCGGCGCCCCTTCGGGTGCCGCAAACGATGCCACCTTGACCTCTTCGATCAACTCCTTGGCCTTCCACACCTTGATCTCGCCGGATTTCACGACCCGCTCGACAACCGTGTCGAAAAGCTCCGGCGGAGCACCCGCGGCGGAAACCACGCTGCGGGCGTGGAGGGTCATGTGACCCTGTTGGATACCTTCGGTGGCGAGGGCACGCAAGGCAGCGAAGTTCTGGGCGAGACCGACGGCACCCATCACCTCGGCCAGCTCTCTGGCCGACTCGACCCCGAGGAGCTTCAGGTTGAGGGCCACCGTGGGGTTGGACTGCAGCGAGCCGCCGACGATGCCGACCTTGAGTGGGATCTCGATGTCCCCCACCAGCGCGCCGTCGCCGTCTTTCCGCCAACGGCTGAGTGAGGTGTAGCGGCTGCCGCGAGCGGCGAAGGCGTGCGCGCCGGCTTCGACCGCGCGCCAGTCGTTGCCGGTGGCCAACGCCACCGCGTCAATCCCGTTCATGATGCCCTTGTTGTGGGTGGTGGCCCGATAGGGATCGATCTCCGCAAACTCGCCGGCGATGATGATGCCGTCCCGAACCTGCTCGCCATCGAATCCGTTGGCGGTCAGACTCTCCACCGGTATCTCGCATCCGCGACCGCACCAGCGAGTGGTCTGCGAGGTTCGAGAGAATACGCAGGAAGACCTTGCCTCCGCTGATGCCCTCCACCAACGACGCCACGCCCTCGCACATCGTATTGACGAGATTGGCCCCCATCGCATCGCGGGTGTCCACCAGCAGGTGAACCACCAGCATTTCGGCGTTGCCCGGCGCCGCCGGGAAGAGGAAGACCTCGAGATCAACCGCGCCGCCACCCCTCGCCACCAGGCGAGGGTGGAGGCTGTTCGCCAGGTTGATCACTTCTTCCTTGCGCTGCAACAGTTTGCTGCGAGCCTGGGTCGGCCGAAGCACGTCCATGACCTGGATCTGCCCGATGAGAACAGGCTCTGTGCTGGTCGACTCGAAGCCGCCGGACGCCCGCGCCGTCTTGGCGGCGTAACTGACTGCGGCAACGATCGACGGCTCCTCGACCGCCATCGGCACCACGTAGTCCGTGCCGTTGATCAGGAAGTTGAGCCCGAGACCGATCGGCAGGCCCATGACGCCGACCACGTTTTCGATCATGGTGCCGGCATTGTCCAGCGACAGGACGTTGCGCCCTGCAAGGAGGTTTTTATAGTCCTGTTGGGAGATCATTCCGCGGTCGCGGATGGCCCGCACACGCTCCTCGATACTGAGCTTGTGAAAAGCCGGGATGCACGAATCCTTCATGTGGTTTGGACGCTCCTGTTTCTTGTCACGCGGCATGGCAACTCCTCCAGTAAGCCTTCCCGCGACAGCACTTTATAGCAGACTTACCGACCGAATCTCCAGACAAAACACTCATCTTCGGTCTCACATTCCACCCATCACCGCGCCCTGGGGGTCCAATTCGACCTGCGGTGTCGCGAAACCGTCTGCCTTCGCACGCCGGGAGAACTCGAGAATCCGGTCTGGCTCGGCACTGAAGCAGACACCGAAGTCGCCACCTCCCGCACCGCTCGGTTTGTAGTGGACCCCGCATTCAGTGGCCACCTGTCGGAGACGTCGATGTGGGTCGGACAGGATCGGCATGTCGATGACCCTGCCGAGAACAGCCAGTGCCTCGTAAAACCGGTCCACCGCGTCGAGGAAGCGGAACGGGTCGTTTCGCGCCAGAGCGTCAACACCGCGTTCCGACTCCTGCCCGAGACGGTCGAGGGCCTCATCCACGCCCCGCTTCCCGCTCTCCCGGGTGGCCCGGAGGCGATCGAGGAAACTCCCGGTGCTCGCCGAACGCCCGGTCCACACAAAGGCCCGAAAGATCCCCTCCGGCCACTGGATCGGGACAACCCCCGCCACAGCCCCCCCGGCATCGAGCTGGAAACCGACCACTCCCCCACACAGGCTCGCCGCGACATCGATGCCCGACCCGAGCCCACCCTGCGCCTCCCGGTGGAGCGATACCAATGTCCGCAACCACTCGAGATCCGCTGCACAGGCTTCAGGAGCCCGGCCCGTCACCGCCGACGCCAGGGCGACGGTGAGAGCCGCGCTCGAACCGAACCCGAGCTTGCAGCGGGCATCCGGGCCGGAACTGAAGAACGCCGTCGTGTCCAGGTGAAGCGCCCGCGGCGGCGCTATCAGAGGATCCAGTAGACCGCGAGCGACGAGCCCCGCCAGCACCCGCTCGACCACGATCAGGCGCTCGCCCGATGTGTGATCGCTCCAACTCATCGTTGCCCGACGGTTCGAGAACACACTGAGCCGATTCCACATCGAGCACCGGGGCGGTCACCACCCACATCTCCCCGGGCGCCTCGCCGACTGTGACCACGGCCCTCCGGTTGACCGCCATGACGACCGCCGGCGCGCCGAAGAGCACCGAGTACTCGCCCAGCAGCACCAGCTTGCCGGGCGCCGAGGCGCGACGAGACGTGTTCACTTCTCGACCACCCTCGCGCCCTCGCCGAGACCACTCGACAGCACCCGCTGGACGCCCGCGACTGCGGCAAGCTCGTTGCGAACCCTCTCGAACGCCTCGGGCAGACAAATGGCCTTGAGCTGCGGACCGGCATCGATGGTGAAGAAGACGGGCACACCGTCGGCCCGCAGCTGCAACACCGTGCGGATGCACTCCACGGTGCTGCCGTTCCAATAGATGAGGCCCGGCCGCGCCGACATCATGACCGCGTGCATTTTGAGGCAGCTCGACTCCGATACGTTGGCGAGGGCTTCGAAGTCGCGCCGACCGACCGCCGTTCGCGCTTCGGAAAGATCGGCGGGCGACGAGGCCACCCACGCCGGGTAATAGGGCGAGGTGCGTTCGCTGCGCAGCATGCCGTCGGTCGGATCCCACCGCCTTGGGGCCTGCTTCGGTCACCGCGACTGCCACGCGCAGCGGCCACGCCTCGGGCTCGAGCAGCTGCACGGTTTCCGTTCGCCGGCCTGAATCCACGAGGGAGAGCTCCACAAAACCACCGAAGATCGACCGCGCGGCTGAACCGGACGCACGTCGGGCGATTTCGGCCAGCTCGCCGGCCGGCAACCCCGCGCCCAATGCAGCATCGGCTGCAACCACCAGGGCCGCGAAACCCGACGCCGACGACGCGAGCCCCGCCGCAGTCGGGAAATCGTTGTCGCTTTCAACCACGGCGCGGGTTGTCACACCGGTCCTGCGGCGCACATCATCGAGGCAGGCCGACACCCTGGACAACATGGCGGGAACCGGACGCCCTGCGAAGACGAACCGATCCACACGTGCTGCGGGATCGAAACTGACCCGCGTCGTGGTCGTCAACCCATCGAGGGTGATGGACAACGAACCGACCGCGGGCAGATTCTGCTCCGGGTCGGTCTTGCCCCAGTACTTCACCAGGGCGATGTTGGGGTGGGCCACCGCGGTTGCTTGCTTGAGATCGCTCATCAGCTCCTACTCGATGCCGGGCGGATCATATCGCGAACGGACCGGACGCAACGCCACGATCTCATCATCCACCCGAATCATGGCGTTGATGTGGCAAAAGCGGGAAAATACCGTCGCAGATTTCGAATTTCGGATTTCGGATTTTCCGGCGCACGCCTGTGGATGTCTCTCAAAGGCTTAGGCGGGTCGTTTACGGCCCGCCAGGACAGCGCAGCAGTGGTGGCAGGCCCTGAAGGACCTGCCTACGACGTGAACTGGCGGTATGGCCGTCGCATCTCGGGTGCATTGTGGTGCGGCCGTCCCGGCTGCACGCGCAGGCGGGACGCCTGCGCCACAAAGGTCGCCCATTTCGCCAAGTTGCATGCACCGTGTGCCGGATGGAAAATCCGAAATCCGAAATCCGAAATACCTCTCACGGTGGATACCCGGTGATCTCGCGGATCTTCCGGTAGAGCGGCTGCAGGCGACGGTACATCTTGAGGTAGACCTCGCGGTAGAGCCCGTCGTAGATCTCGCGGTTGGCCGGATCGGGCTCGAAGGTGTCCCTGACCCTCGTCATCGCGGAAACCGCGGCGTCGAAGTCGGGGTGGAGACCGACACCAACAGCGGCGTCGATGGCGGCGCCGAGGCCCGAGGTCTCGTAGACATGGGGCCGAGAAGCCGGCAAGCCGAAGATGTCGGCGGTTATCTGCAGGGCAGCATCGCTCTGCGATCCCCCTCCCGCCACCCGCACCTCCTCGAGCCGCACCCCGCTGCGCCGCGCAGACCTTTCACCGCCTTCGCGAAGAGCGTAGGCCAGGCCCTCGATGATGGCGCGGTAGATATGGGCCCGCGTATGGACATCGCCGAAACCGATCATCGCCCCCTTGGCTTCCGGCCCGGGGATCTTGACTCCCGGTGACCAATAGGGCTGCAACACGAGCCCCATCGCGCCCGGCGGCACCGCCTCCACCAACTCGTCGAACAGTTCTTCGGGCTCGATCCCGCGCTTTTCGGCGATCCGCCGTTCGCGCAGGCCGAACTCGCGCTTGAACCACGACACCATCCAGTAGCCGCGGTAGATCTGGACTTCGAGGCTGTGGGCGTCGGGCATCGCCGCTGGAAAGGGCGGCAGCATCGGCACCGGTTCCACGTAGCGCCTGTGGGTGGTGTTGATGGTGGCGCTGGTGCCGTAGCTCAGGCAGGCCACCCGGGGATCGAGGCAGCCCGCACCGAGCACTTCACAGGCCTTGTCAGCGGCAGCGGCGACCAGCGGCAGCCCTACCGGAATACCGGTCTCAGCCGAGGCATTCGCCGTGATCTCGCCCAGCACCTGGCCCGGCGGCACCAGGTCGGGCAACTGCGCGCGGGCAACGGGCACGGCCCGCCACTTCCAATCGCGCAGCGCGGCCCATCGGAGCTTCTTGTAATCGAAGGGCACGTAGCCCACCTGGCAGCCGGTCGAGTCCACGAATCGACCCACCAGGCGATGAGTCAGAAAACCAGACAGAAACAGGTACTTGTGGGTGCGCGCCCAGATCTCGGGCTGGTGGACCTGCAGCCAATTGGCGTCGGCCTCGGCCTGAAAATGGGCAACGGTCTCCCTCATCCTCACCGCCCGGAAGGCGAGGCCCCAGACCCCTCCCACCGGCTCGAGCCCCTCGCACCGGCGCTGGTCGAGCCAGAGAATGGCCGGACGCAGCGGTTCGCCCCCTTCGTCGACGTTGATCATCGTGGCCCGTTGCGTGGTGAGCGCCACCGCAGCGACCGCATCGCGCGGCACCGGGCTCTGTTTCCACAGCTTCTGGCACGCCTCGCACAGCCACTGCCACATGGCTGCCGGGTCCTGCTCCGCCCAACCGGGGTTGTCAGAGAAATAGGGCTCGACCTCCACCCGGGCCTTGGCAACCAGATTCCCCTGCGGATCGAAGAGCAGCGCTCTCACGCTCTGTGTGCCGTAGTCGATCGCCAGCAGATGGTCTTTGGAATTCACTCAGGCATTATCCTCTCTCGGGCACAATTCTCAATTCACATCGCAGGAAGCCCACAGATCACCCAGATCGACCCAGATCCATCGCACCGGCCAACCACAGAGACACAGAGAAGGCACAGAGCCAGCTGCCCACGTCACAACCACGAAGACGCCAAGACACGAAGGAATCACGAAGCCTGACAGCCCGAGAATTCAACGCAAAGGCGCAAAGACGCAAAGGGGTTGGTGCCTGTTTGATTGGTTCAAGTGAGCCCGACCGGCAGAACTGCCGGCGACGCGCCTGTGGCGCGTCGGTTCTGCCTGTGAATGTGGCCCTGGTTTTCGTTGCTGGGGAGAGGCGAGGCCTGCACTCTTTGAGAGTGCAGGACGTTGGATCGGACAACCGGTGCGGATGCTCGCATCCGACGCGGTTGTCCGATCCAACGGTCCCCGGCCGCTCTGCGGCCGGGACCTCGCCGGAGTCAGAAGTCGGCACGGTTCCTCTGCGTCTTTGCGATGTCTTTGTGTCTTCGTGTCTTCGTGGTTGCGACGAGACCAGGCTCTGTGTCTCTGTGTCTCTGTGCCTGTGGTTGGCCCGGCGCGATGGATCTGCATCAATCTGCGGGATCTGCAAGATCTGCGGGAAGATTCAGACGGGCGGAAAACGGGAGTACAATCATGAGACCGAATAGCCCGCGAAAGGGCGTTCGACGGAGGCCCCGATGTCCCGCTCGTACTTCTGTCCCCACTGCCGCAAACTCCTCAACCCCGGCACCAAGGTGGTCTTTCTCGTCGAAAACGGTGCCGAAATGGAACTGGTGCTGTTGAGCGCCACCCTCGGCGACTATTCGGTCGTCCACTCGCGTTCGATGGACTTCGCCGAAGGCGCCGTCTACACCTTTCGCTGTCCGGTGTGCCGAGCCGATCTCACATCCCCTATCGACCACAAGCTGGTGGAACTCCAGTCATCGACGGATGACGAACCGATGGTCCGGGTCAACTTTTCCCGGGTGTACGGAGAGCAGGCCACCTTCTTGATGACGCGGTCAGGCGTCGACCGGTTCGGAGAGCACGCCGACCGCTACGCGAACGTCAACTTCTTCGGTGTGGCCGCCGATCCGGAAAACGGCAACGACTGAGGCACATTCGGATCTCGACGTCACAGGTAAGCGCGGCCTAGAACCTCACCCTCGCGAATATAGTGAAGTCGTTGACATCCATCGCGATCGCGGCGTTGAGGATGTCAGCCTCCTCGGTCGAGATCGCGTTCCAATCGACGTCGACCGGGGCGAGGTTGACGGCGGCTCCGAAGCCCCACCGCTTGCCCACCAGGTACTCGATGCTGGCGCGACCGACCCACTGGCTCCCGTCGATGTCGTCGATCTTGACACCTTGAGCCAACCGAGGCCGGCGATCGAAGCGCCAGTTGTCGGAGAACAACCGCCGGTACTCGAAATAGAGGTACGGCAGGGGCCCGGCGCCCTTGACGTCGCTGCTGCCCTCCTCGGTCGACGTTCTCTTCACGCCACGGCAAGCGTCGCCTGGAGGGTCATCAACCGGAGGCCGAGGCCGAAGCCCGCCGCCCATCGTTCCTTGACCCACGGGTAGTAGGCGTAGTCGACGAAGTACTGGGTGATGTCGAAACCGAGGGAGATGTCGGCATCGATGGGGATGATCTCGTCGCCCCAGTGGATTTCGGTCAGGGCCTGTGACGAGGAGTCGCGGCTGATGTCCTGCCACCTGACCCCGAGCTTGTGCTTGCGCGCGATCTGCCACTCGAAGCTCAGCGTCGGAATGGTCTTGCTGGGGTCGAGATCGAGGTCGTCCTCGAAGTTGAGGGTCGTGCCTCTGCCGAGCGCCTCGGAGTCGAGCCGGATCTCGGTCGTTGAGATCGACCCAGCTGCCCTCGAGCCTGAAGTTGAACTTGTCGAACAGGGGCTCGAAGTCGTGTTGCGCCTGTGCCGGGACGGCGGCCATACACATGAACACGGTACAGATCGCACCAAAAATGACATCGTGCCGGTTGCGATTCATGATCCTGAAATCTCCTTTGTTCGCTGACGCCGTGACATCTTACCTTCGTTTTTGTCCAGCAGGCCGGTCTTTCACCAATACCGCACGCGCCACTGGCCTTCGAGTGGGCCCTGGCTTTGGTATAAAAGCCGTGCGCTGCGGGATCGCGACGGGCCGAAAGGGCGTCCGTCGGCCCCCGCACTGCCGTGGAGGAGCCACCATGCAGCTCAATGACAGTTCTCTGTTGCGGAGGCAAGCATTCGTCGACGGATCCTGGATCGATGCCGACGATGGCGCAACCTTCACCGTCACCAACCCTGCGACCGGAGACGTCATTGCCGACGTTGCGAAGTGCGGTGCTGACGAAACCCGCCGCGCCATCGAGGCGGCCGAGAAAGCACAGATCGACTGGCGGCAAAAGACCGCGAGCGAACGATCCCGGCTCCTGCGCCGGTGGTTCGATCTGATGATGGAGCACCAGGAGGACCTGGCGCAGATCATGACCGCCGAGCAGGGCAAACCGCTCGCCGAGTCGCGCGGCGAGATCGCCTACGGCGCCAGCTTCATCGAGTGGTTCGCCGAGGAGGCCAAACGGGTCTACGGCGACGTCATCCCGCCGCCGGCGACCGACCGCAGGATCGTGGTCATCAAGCAACCGGTCGGGCGTGGTGGCGTGCATCACGCCGTGGAACTTTCCCAACGCCATGCTCGCGCGCAAGGTCGGTGCCGCGCTGGCGGCGGGGTGTACGACGGTGTGCAAACCGGCAACCTCGACCCCGTTGTCAGCCTTTGCGATGGCCGAGTTGGCCGACCGTGCCGGCATCCCCGCTGGCGTGATCAACGTAATTGCCGGACACACCGGCGCCATCGGCGACGAGCTGACCTCGAACCCGATCGTCCGCAAGCTCACCTTCACCGGTTCGACCGAAGTCGGCAAGAAACTGGTGGCCGACTGCGCGCGGACCATGAAACGCACCTCGATGGAGCTCGGCGGCAACGCGCCCTTCATCGTCTTCGACGACGCCGACCTCGAGACGGCGGTCGAAGGCGACGCTCGCCAGCAAGTACCGCAACGCCGGCCAGACCTGCGTCTGCGCCAACCGCATCCTGGTGCAGGAGGGCGTGATGGCGGAGTACTCCGAAAGGCTGGCCGAAGCGGTGGCCGGCTTCAAGCTCGGCAACGGCGCCGACGAAGGCGTGACTATGGGCCCGCTGATCGACGATGCCGCGGCCGACAACGTCCGCGCCATGATCGACGAGGCCGTGGCCAAAGGCGCAGAGGTCCTGATCGGCGGCGGCCGTTCTGCGCTCGGCACACCGTTCGTCGAGCCCACCATCCTCTCCGGGGTCACCAGCGACATGCGGGTCTTTCGCGAGGAGATCTTCGGTCCGGTCGCGCCCCTGGTTTCCTTCACGACCGAGAGCGAAGCCGTCGCGATGGCCAACGACACCGAGTTCGGTCTCGCGGCCTACTTCTGTTCCCGCGACGTCGGCCGCATCTGGCGGGTCGCGGAAGGTCTCGACTTCGGCATCGTCGGCATCAACGAGGGCGTCATCTCCAACGCCATGGCGCCCTTCGGCGGCATGAAGGAGTCGGGCAACGGCCGCGAGGGCTCGAAGTACGGTCTCGACGACTATCTCGAGATCAAGTACCTCTGCATCGGTGGGATCGACAGGTAGAACGCGTAAAACGTGAGCCTCCTGCAAAATTGATTATCAAAGGCGGGGCATGCCCCGCCACTACAGGGGAATGTCTTTTGTGGGTAGGGGCGGCACTTGTGCCGCCCTGCCTCGATCAGGCGCGAGACGTCCGATTTCGGCGGTATTTTTCGCATTTTGCAAGAGGCTCACGTTGAACGTTCCAAAGTTTCGCCAATCTCCTCCCCCGGGGGCCTCTGCTACCATGAGCCGAACATCTCCCGGGGGATCGAGGCTGCCATGCGTTTGATGTCTTTGGTATTCGTGATGTTCACATTCCTGGCGGGTTTCGCACTGGTGGCCCCCGGCCGCGCGGCCGATGCACCGCCGCTCGAGGTGGTGGACTCGGTCGACCTCGACCGCTACCTCGGCCGCTGGTACGAGATCGCCAGCTATCCGGCGTGGTTTCAGAAGAACTGCACGGCGGTGACCGCCGACTACTCCCTGCGCGAGGACGGCCGCATCAAGGTCGTCAACAGCTGTCGCAAGGAGACGTTGGACGGCAAGCCCAAACAGTCCACCGGCCGCGCCAAGGTGGTCGAGGGAAGCGACAACGCCAAACTCAAGGTCTCCTTCTTCGGGCCCTTCTGGGGCGACTACTGGATCATCGATCTCGACCCCGACTACCAGTGGGCGGTGGTCGGCGTGCCCAACCGCAAGTACCTGTGGATACTCAGCCGGACGCCGCAGATGAACGAGGCGGTGTACGACGGGATCATCGAGCGTTTGCCGGCTCGACGGTACGATCCCGCCAAACTCAATCGGACGCCGCAGCCCGAGACGAGAGAAACCGAATGAAACACGCACCGAGTACCGAGAAAAAGGGCGGGGATAAACCCCGCCCCTACGACTTTTCGTGGCGAGGGACGAGCTGCCTCCCTCGTGCAAACCGTTGGTGCATTCAACACAGTTTGCTTGTGATGGTAACGGTCATATTGGGGCTTGCAGGCGGCGCCTGGGCCGCCGATCCCTCGAGCGAACACCCCCTCGAACCGCCCGATCGATCGAGCCCGCGCGCGACGCTGGCCACGTTCCTCGACTCCATCGACGAGGCCTGGGTTCTCTACACGGCGAAAGACCCTTCGGTGCGCGAGGTCTTCGCCAGAGCCAGGGGCTGCCTCGACCTCAGCAACGTCCCGCCAATGGTCGCCCACGAGCTGTCGGCGAAGAGCGCTCTGATGCTCAAGGACGTCCTGGACCGGATCGAGCTGCCACCGCAGAGTGACATCCCGGACGCCGCCGAGGTTGCCGCACTGGGCCTCAAACAATGGACGATCCCGCACACCGAGATCACCCTGGTTCAGACGGTCGAGGGTGATCGCGTCGGAAAGTGGCTGTTCTCGAAAGAAACTGTGGCTCGATCGAACGAGTTCTATGAGAAGGTCAGGGACCTCCCCTACCTGCCGGGACGGTTGGGCGGCCACATCGACGAACTCCGATCCCAAACCGACGCCACCCTGATCGCTCGGTTGGTCTCGGTCCTTCCCCAGTCGGCGAAAAGCGAAATCAACGGCATGTTGGCATGGCAGTGGGGCGCCCTCTGTCTTCTGGTCCTGGTGTCGGTCCTCCTGGCCGCGGCGGCCGCATGGCTCGGGAGTCGCTGGTCTGCGAGCCGGCTGCCCGGCGCGCGCCTCGGCGTTTACCTGTTTCCGTTGGCGCTCATCGCGATGCCTTTCTACGGTCGATTCATGATCCGGCGGATCTTCCTGTTTCCGGTGGACCCGGCCCTGTGGGTGAGGTTGATCTTTTCAGTGCTGGCGTCAGTAGGCCTTGCGTGGTTTGTGGCGGTGCTTTTGACAAGGGTCGGTGTTTTCATCGCGAATCACGGTTTCCGCAACGCCCGACCGCTCAAGAGGCAGTTTGTCGGGGTCATGTTCCGGATCGCCACGATCCTGGTCGTCACCGCCATCGCCGTCATCTCGTTGCAACGACTCGGTGTCCCGATAGCCGGTCTCATCGCCGGGGTCGGGGTCGGCGGTCTCGCCATCGCCCTCGCCGCCCAGAGCACCCTCGAAAACTTCATCGGCGGCATCATCCTCTACGCCGACCAGCCGGTGAAGGTCGGCGACTTCTGCAAGTTCGGCGACCGCCGCGGGATGGTCGAGGACGTGGGGCTGCGTTCGGTCAAGATCCGCACCCTCGATCGCACCATCGTCACGATTCCCAACGCCGACTTTGCCAAACTCCAATTGGAAAACCTTGCGGATCGTGACCGCGTCCTCCTGCGCGAAAACCTCCGCCTGCGATACGAGACGACACGGGAGCAGCTCCAGGGCGTGATGTCGGAGCTGGAATCGATGCTCAGAGAGCACGAACGGATCGCCGACGAGCCGTTGCGGGTGCGCTTCACCGGTTTCGGCGAGTACTTCCTGGAAGTCGAGTTCTACGCCTACGCCATGACGAACGCCTGGCCCGAGTTCCTCGAGATCCGCGAGGACGTTCTGTTCAAGGTGATGGACATCGTCGAGACGATCCGGAACGCGGCTGGCACTGCCGACCGGCGTCCGCTACGTCAGGGTCCGGGACCGCTGCAGAACCGTCGGGAACGTTCACAAGCACGATATGAGGATCGATCGGTGACGCGACGCACGAGTCCTCACGATCGGGGTCGTCGTCGCCGGTGTGCCGGCGATCGCGGCTGTTGTGCCTCGTGCTCTACCTCCGATTCGCCGATCTCGGCGGGTGGCGGGACACCGTCGCCGAAAAGATCTCGCGAGAGTCTCGGCCGCGAGATCACGATCGCCGGTGAGTTCAAACCCGAGATCGGTCTCACGACCCGGCTGACGGCCGGCGACATCACTCTGGCCAACCCCGACTGGAGCGGCGACCCGACGATGGCCTCGGTCGAGCGCCTGGCCGTCGAACTGGGGCTGCTGTCGCTGGTGTCCGGCCCCCTCACGATCCACGACATCGAGATCGAGGGCGCGC
>CAVQQV010000002.1:0-20286 GCA_963714885.1 Candidatus Sulfomarinibacteraceae bacterium
GAGCAGCTGCTTGAGGAATGCACTCCGTTTTGATCGCGCCGCAGTGACTCCAGGATCGCCGTCCGCCGCGGACCGCCATTGAGGAAGGGGCGCACGATCCTGTGGGGCATGGCCCGTTGCACAGCGAAATCGAGGGCCTCGCGGCCTTCATCGGTTCTTCCCACAGCTTCGAGGGCATCGCTCGAAGCACCATCAGGCGGAGCTCCTGCCGGTGATTGTCGATCATCTTCGCCCGAGCCAGCAGCTCGTCAATGAAAGCGAGGGCCTGGCGGTGGGCTTCGGGATCCGGATGCAGCAGCATGTTCTCGGCGCGGGTGATACTCGGCACCTCCAGCCAGAACGACATCGGATCGAGACCATTCGTCGCGGCCGTGGGGGCCGGCGGCGGCGAACCCTCGAACCGCGCAAGCCGCGACTCGAGGGACTCCACGACCTCGAGCGATGTCGGGTCGTTGGCATCGAGTGCGAAGCGCCGGGCGTCTGCAACCCGGGATGCCATCGCCTCCCTGTCCGACCGCCTCTCGGCCACCAGCGCCAGACCGATCAGACTGTCGGTAAAGGTACGGCTATTCGTCAGGTAGCGAAACGCTCCGACTTCCTGGAAGTACTTTTCCGCCTCTTCCGGCCGGTCCTGCTCGAGGGCCACGACACCGAGCAGATACGGAGCGTGGGCAGCCCAATATGGTGGTGTCGACTCCTCGGCTGCGAGCCATCGCCGGGTATTCGCCGCCACACCGTCGAGGTCGTTTTCGTAGAGCTGCAGAATGGCGCGAAGAAAAACAGCACCCCGAGCCGACCCGAGCTGCGGCTCAGCTCACGTCGCGTCTCGGCGTCAACGATGCGAAAGGCCTCGTCGTGGCGCCCGAGCCGTGGCATAGCACCGATGCGATAGAGGGCCGCCAGACTCTGCGCCATGCCCCCGCCGCTATCGCCGATGGTCTCGAAAGCGCGCTCGGCGTGTCGCAGCGCCGCGGACGGATCGCCCTGCCAAAAGCATGCAAATGCGGACACTGCATCAAGGTCGGCCGAAAACAAGTCCGGGCCCGCCTGTCGATCCTGGGGAATCCCATTTTTCCGGACTTCTTCTGCACGCTCCAGCAGTTCGGCGATTCCCTCGATGTCCCAGCGAACCACCCGGAGGTAAAGGTCCGCAACCAGGAGTGGAAGTCGGTCGCGTATCGCGCCGGGCGGGAAGAGCTCGAGCCAGCGCTTGAGGAGCCGCCTCGAGAGATCCTCGTCGATAACCCGGTGGAGGTGGTCACCCAACAGATCGGCCGCCCGGTCCACCTCGCCGGCCTCGACCCAAAGCTGGATTGCCTCCTCCACCAGACCCTCCCCGGCAAACCACTCCGCGGCCCTTGCGGTGATGCGGGCGCGCTGTTCCGAGGATTCGAGCTCCGGCAGCCGCTGCAGCAACAGCTGCCGGAACAGGTGGTGGTAGCGGAACCAGCGGCGCTCGGCGTCGAGCGGAACCAGGAAGAGCTGGTGTCGTTCGAGCCGGGCGAGCAGCTCAACAGCGTCAGACTCCGGGCAACGCTCCGCGAGGAGGTGCGCGCACAGCGGAGCGCAGAATCGTTCGAGCGGTGCGGTCACCGCGAACAGCTGCCAGACCTCGGGCGGCTGCAACGCCAGGACCTCGGACATCAGGTAGTCGACCACCAGTTGGTCGTCACCCGAGAATTGGTGCGCCCGCTCGTGCGGGTTCGACGCCTGTGCGATGGAGATTCGCGCCAGCTGCAGACCCGCTGCCCAGCCCTCGGTCCGAGCTCCGAGTCCATCGATCTCGGCATCGTCGAGCGACGGTCCGTCCTCCCCGGTGAAATAGGCGCGAACCTCGTCCGGGGTGAAGCGGAGGTCGCGCCCCCGAAGCTCGGCCAGCCAGCCCTTGCCGCGCCATCGGCCGAGGGGCCATGGCGGGTCGATCCGTCCAAGGGTCAACAGACGGAGAGTTTCGGGAAGCTCCTCCACCATCCGGACGATCAGTTCGTGGACCTCCCGGGAGGCAATCAGGTGGAAGTCGTCAAGAGCGAGGAGCAGCGGTTCCTCGAGCACCGCGAGCTCCGAGAGCAGGACGTCGCAGAAGTAACTCCACGGCGGTTCCGTCCGGGCGTCGAGCAGCGCCGCGGTCTGTGCCAGTGCTCCCGGCCGCTGGTTGCGGATGGCCGTCACCAGATAGCTCGCGAAGCGCTCGGGGTCGCTCTCCCGGTGGCTGAGTGAGACCCACGCCGTGTCCCCGGTGCGCTGCGCGAGCCACTGCAGCGCCAGCGTCGTCTTGCCGTACCCCGCCGGCGCCGCCACCAGCGTCACGCGGCCGTCACGACCCTTTTCAAGACGTTCGACGAGCCGCGGTCGTGCCACCAATCGCCCCGGCAACGGCGGCCGCTCGAGCTTGCTGCGGATCAACACGTTCTCCGCTGGCGGATTGACGGCTTCGTATTTCATTCTTGTCGGTCCCAGCGAGCGTAAATTGTAAGCCAGTTCGGATAATTCCCGAAGTAGAAAGAATGAACCAATACTCTTTCACGAACGCGATGGTGGCCGTAGGGTGGGCCTTTTTGCCACGGCGGAGCCGAAAGACGACCTGTGCGGGCGGAGCCGGAGGCGAAGCCCCAAGCCGGGAAGCCCACCCTACAGTCGCACCATAAATTCACGGATCACCGTAGGGTGGGCCTTGGCCCACCATCAGACTCCTCTATTGAACGCGATGGTGGGCTGCCGGGCCACGGCTTTCCAAAAAGCCAATGATCGTAATGATCGTCGGCATCAGAGCAGCGGTGCCGTCAGCCGCGCCACCGACACGCTGAGCCGCCGGATAAAGGACGCGTCGCGGAGGTCGGTCGGGTCCCACGGCGTCGCGTGCGCCATGTCGTTTTCGAGCATCGCCTCGAGCTGCCGCCCGAACGCCTCGTCGACGATCAGGGCGTTGATCTCGAACTGCAGCCGGAAAGACCGGTTGTCGAAGTTGGGGCTGCCGACCGACGACACATCGTTATCGATCAGCAGCACCTTCTGGTGCGGAAAGCCGTCGGTGTAGCGCAGGAAGGTCAGGCCCACATCGGACAGCTCGTTGGCGTAATAGCGCGCCGCCAGGTCCACCAATGGGTTGTCGCCCTTTTCGGGCACGATGATGCGGACGTCCACCCCGCGCAGGGCGGCGAGGCGCAGCGCCGCCATCACCGCCTGGTCGGGCACGAAGTAGGGGGTGGCGATCCAGATCCGGTCGCGAGCGGCGTTGAGGGCGTGTACGAAGAAGAGCTGCGCGGTCTCGATGGTGTCGATCGGAGCGATCGGCAGCACCATGGCCATGACGTCGGCGCCGGTCGAAGCGGCCTTGGGCTCCCAGTCGAGGTCTGGAATGGTGCGCTTCGCCCAGTACCAGTCGCCGAGGAACATCGCCTGCGCGACCTGGGCCGCCGGCCCTTCGATCCGCACGTGGGTGTCGCGCCAGTGGCCGACCTTGGGGTCGAGGCCAAGGTACTCGTCGCCCACGTTGTGGCCGCCGATCCACGTCACCTTGCCGTCGATCACCACATTTTTGCGGTGATTGCGGAAGTTGAGCTGGAAGCGGTTGTGGGCGCCCTGGGTGGTGTTGAACTCCGACTGCTGGATGCCGGCGGCTTCGAGCTCGGCGAGATAGCTCTTGGGGATGCCCAGGCTGCCCACCTCGTCGTACAACACGAACACCTTGACGCCCCGGTTGGCGCAGTCGATCAGCGCCGACTTGAGCCGCCGGCCGAGCCCGTCGTCGCGGATGATGTAGAACTGGACGAGGGCGTAGTGCTCGGCCTGCGCGAGGCCCTCGAAGAGGCTGTCGAATGTGGCGTCGCCGTCGACCAGCAGCGTCGCGTCGTTGCCGCGCAGGAGCGGGCTGTGGGCGAGCCGCTTCATGGCCTCGTAGTTCGGGATCCGCTCCAGAGTCTCGACTGCGAACGGCTCGAGGCGTTCCCCCATGGTGGCCTCGAACTGCTTGACCTCGTCGTGGCGATCGATCCACGCCTTCTGGTACCCCTCGAAGTTACGGCGGCCCAGGACCCAGTACGCGGGCACCGCAATGTAGGGGAAGGTGACGAGGCTGACGCCCCATGCGATCGCGCCCTGGGCGGTGCGGGCGGTCATCACGGCGTTGATGGACGAGACCACTCCCAGGACGTGGAACAGCACGACGATGGCGGCCACCATACGGCGTCTCCTTTTCGATCGCTTTGCAGTTTTTTGAACGCGTGCATCAGCCTTCATGAGCGGGTCCCTTGACATAGATTCGAAGTCTCCCGAGAGATCGTAGCAAAGGCGTCAGGCACTCACGTAGAACGAGTTCGTGTGAACCTCCAGCCGGGCAAACCGAATTGAACCCGACAACACAGCGCTCATGCGAAGTTTGGCAGCTATTGTGGAGCACGAGAAGGATCCCGCGCCCGCACCTCACCTGGTAAATCGCCCATGCTCGGGGAAGGATGCCCGACCAGACCGGATCGACATACGGGTGATTGCACCGTCGAAAGCGTTGATCAGGCCCTTTTCAAGGAAAGGAAAACCCTATCCCTAATTTCGGAGGAAGCGCTTCGCCTTTTTCTTGGATGGCAACGACCACAGGAGCCTGCGTTCCTCTTTGAGGAGGTAGGCTACGAAGAGTGGTTGGTTGAGTGTTTTCAGACTCTCAAGCCACGTGACCCGATCGGAGTCGAGCCTTTCACCTTCACGAAGCAGCAAAAAGCGGGAAGAGGAAGCCAAACGCCACTGGGCCGCGAAGAAGCGATAGCGTTCAGCTCTGAACCAATCACCTTCGGGCCGGGCGACGTCACTGGCGGCAAAGCGCCACGCCCTGGCTATAATCGTGACCGATGAACGTCGCTCCTCCAACCGCTGAGCCGTCCCCTGCCGGCGCGGGCCCGCCGGAGCTGGGGCCGCGCGCAGCGGATCTTCCCCACGGCCCCGAGGTGGGCTGGGCCAAGCGCCTCCTCGGGCGGTACCACGTCACCGGGGCATTCTGGTTCCGCTTCCACTGGTGGGGGGTATCGATCCTGCCGAAGTGGGGAGTCGTCGTCATCGTGACGCTGTTCACCCCCTTCTTCTTTATCTGCCTGATCAAGGTCCGCCGCGCCATTAGCCGTAACCTCGACGCCGTTCTCGGCCCCTGCGGATTCCTCCGCCGGCAGCTCCGGATCTTCCGCACCATGTGGACCTTTGGTTGGACGCTGTCCGAGCGCTACGAGCGCCTGGCCACCGACCGCTCCTTCCGGATCGACATTGATCTGCCCCGCTGGCTGTCCCTGTTCGAGCCCGGTCACGGCTTCGTGATGGTCACCGCCCACCTGGGAAACTTCGAGGTCGGCTCCATGCTGCCCGCCTTCGAGGAGGACCGGGAGGTCCACGTGGTGCGCGAGAAGGAGGCCGACCCGGAAGCCCAGAAGTTTATCCAGGAGCTGCTCGTGCGTGCCGGCGGAACCCGCTACGTCACCCATTTCGAGGGCGAGCACGCACTCCAGGGCGTGGAGCTCGTCCACGTGCTGCGCGACGGTGGCATCGTCGGCGTCCAGGGGGACCGACCCCGCAGCGGCGGTCGCACCGTACCGGTGACCCTGTTCGGACGGCCGTTCCCGCTGCCCGTCGGTCCGGCAGCCCTGGCCCGCGCCGCCGAGGTTCCGCTGGTGCCGATCTTCGTCTTCCGCGTCGCCCGTCTCCACTACCGGATCGAGATCCGCGACCCGATCCCCGTCGGACGCTCCTCGAGCCGCGAGCGCGACGTGGCCGCGGCGATGGGCAGGGTGGCGGCCGAGATCGAGTGGGCGATCCGCCAGCAACCCCACCAGTGGTTCTGCTTCCGCGATGTGTGGCCCAGGAGCGTGCAGGGTACAGGCCCCAGCATGCGCCCCTGACATCGGGTTGCCTCCTTAGCCTGCATATCTCACCAGGTGTCGACTGCGGCCGACGATGCATCCTACCCAGCCGTGTTTTCTCGCCTTGGGGTGCTCAACGTACTGCAAAGTACGCCTCCGCGCCCCAAGGCGAGAAAACCCGCCTGGCCACGGCGCCTCGTCGCCCTCGTGACGAAACCTGGTGAGATATGCAGGTTAGCCTCTGCCCTCCACGCTCCTCCAGATGCGCTGCGCTCATCTGGAGGAACCCGTACCGCCGAACCCCACTGACGCGCCGACAAGACAATGCAGAGCTCTGAATTGGGCGATGCGGTTCGGGCTCCCAGCCCTCGGCGGGCCGGGGTGGGCTCCACTACGCCATGTACGTGCTGATCGTGCCGTTTGCTGCAACTGCACCACCGGAGACGACCTCGAACAGGTAGGTCGACAGCGGCGGCAACGCCGCGTCGAGGCGGATGGTGACCTGCAGGGGGAATGCCACCGGCAGGCCGGTTTGGAGCACAACGTCTCGGGCGCCCACCAGATAGCCGACCCTGGGTTCCGGGCCGCCCCCGGCGCGCCGGCGCCGCAGCGCCTCGAAGGCCGCTGCCGCCTGGGCCGCGACCTCGAGGGCGACCAACGGCGGTGCGAACCCCTGCCCCGCGAAGGCTGAGTCCTGGGGGACCCCAGCCGAGGCCACGAGCCGGTCGTCGCCCGCCTCCACCACCGCGTCGAGGAGCAGCGCCGGGCCACGGTGTGGGATCAGCGCCTCCGGCGGGGGGAAGCGCTCGCCGCCCGCTGCCACCTCACCGACGGCAGCCCCGGGCGCCGCACAGCGGCCGCTCGCCACCACTCCATTGCTGGCCAGGTCGGAACCTCGGCGGAGGTCGAAGGCCCACTCGGCGTCACCCCTCGGCGACAACTGGAGCTCGAGCCCGTCGCCGGGTTCCACCACCTGCCGCAGCCTGAGCACGGTCACCGCGACCAGCTCGAGCTCGCGGTCGACGATGCGGCGCAACGCGTCCCGCACCAGCGCCAGGTGGGCGATACCGGGAAGGATCGGCCTCCCCGCGAAGTGCCCGACGAAGTGAGGCCAGCCGGGCTGGATGATGATCCCCTCGCTGAACGGGCCGACCACCGATGTCATGCCGGCCGGCGACCCGACACCGCGCCCACCAGAAAGGCCGGGTAGATCTCGCGGATCCGCCGTACGTCCGGATACAAGCCGCACTCGGCGAAGCCCGCGGACGCCAGCAACCCCAGCCACTGCTCAGGGGTCAGGAAGCCGCCGTTGGGGCGCGAGGGCGGCTCGAGCCGCGGCGCGCGGAACGCCTCCAGCAAGTTGAACACCAACTCGGTGTGCAGGGCCACGCCGTTGAAGGGCCGCAGGCACTCACCGAAGACAAGGAGCCCGCCCGGCCGCAATACATTCCGGACCTCTCCGAGCGTCAACCGCAGGTCCTTCGCGACGTGCAGGGTGTTGACCGCGAAGACCAGGTCCTGACTATCGGGCGCCACCCCCTGGTCGGCGAAGGGACGGTCCATGTCGAGGATGGAGAAGGACAGTACCTCGGGGTAGCGCTCGCCAAGCGCCCGCCGGGCACGCCTGAGAAACAGGGGGGCAAGCTCGGTGAAGTGGTACCTGCCCGGCAGCCGATCGGACGCCAGGGCCTGGAGCAGCGCCTCGGCGCCGCTGCCAAGGCCGCCCCCAAGCTCGAGCACGTCGTCGGGGGCGGTCGGCAGCAGCGCCCGGGCTGCGGCGGCCGCCACCGCGTTGTTGACGGCGTAGAGCGGGTTGGCGTTGGAAAAGTAGGCCGGCCACAGGTTGAAGTGGTTCGGGCCGAAGAGCACCGCCTCGCCCGAGGTCTCGCCGCGCAGGAAGGCGGGGTAGTGCGCGGCCGCGACGTCGGCAACCCGGTAGGTGGGCAGCGCCGCGGGGTCGAGCACCCGCTGCCGCTCCTCGACCTCGCCCGGGTCGGGAGTGGAGAGGGGGGCGCGACTCGAAAAGCGACTGGTGCCATCGGCCTCGGTGGTCCGCTCGAGGTAGCCGTGCCCCTCGAGAAGGCGCAGCAGCCAGTTCAGGACCACATCGGCTCGCATGGAGTCGAGGCCATTGCGCGCCGCCAGCTCGGCAACGCTGACCGGCGCCGCGAGGTCGCGGGCCAGCCCACACTCGGCCAACACCCGCAACGCGAGCCGGATGACGTGCTCCTCGTGGAGGTCGCAGGAGGCGACGAAGCGGTCGTCGAACAGGGGCAACAGCGCCGCGGGCAGGAGCTCGCGCCGGCGGTCGACGCCGCCGCTCCCGGCGGTGACCACTGGGCTCACCGGTTCCCCCCGATTCGACGGCGCAGGCGGGAACGCGCAGCACTCTTCACCATTGGAGCGTAGCATGCGCCCATTCGACTCGGACAGGGGAGCGCGAGGGGGGCAAACCGAATTGAACCCGACAACAAAGCGCTCATGCGAAGTCTGGCAGCTATTCGAATCCTGAAGGTCGGCCAAGGCCCACCCTACGTCGGACCGACAAACTGAGCGGACGGGAGGGTGGGCCTTGGCCCACCTTCAGAGTCGTTCTCGTAAAGAAAAACCCGCGCTCCGGGGAGCGCGGGTGGTAGGATACGAATCAGGGACTTGCAGTTACTTGCGCGGGTGGTTAATCTGCGCCTGCGCCGCCGCCAGCCGCGCGATCGGCACGCGGAAGGGTGAACAGCTCACGTAGTTCATGCCCACGAGGTGGCAGAATTCGACACTGTTCGGCTCGCCGCCGTGTTCGCCGCAGATACCGACCTTGAGGTCGGGCTTGGTCGAGCGGCCCTTTTCGATGCCGGTCTTCACCAGCACGCCGACAGAGTCGCGGTCGAGGACCTGGAAGGGGTCGACCGGGAGGATCTTCTTGTCGAGGTAGTCCGGCAGGAAACCGCCGATGTCGTCACGCGAGAAACCGAAGGTCATCTGCGTCAGGTCATTGGTGCCGAAGCTGAAGAACTGCACCGACTTGGCGATCTGATCGGCCGTCAACGCCGCCCGCGGGATCTCGATCATGGTGCCGTAGAGGTGTTCGATTTCGTCGACGCCGTACTTCTCGCAGACCTCGGCGTGGACTGCCGTGGCGATCTCGAGCTGGTCGTCGAGCTCGGCCTTGGCGCAGGTCACCGGGACCATGATCTCGGGGAAGCAGTTCTTGCCGTCCTGGCGCAGCTCGATCGCCGCTTCGAGGATGGCCCGAAACTGCATCTCGCTGATCTCGGGGAAGGTGACGCCGAGGCGGACGCCGCGGTGGCCCATCATCGGGTTCATCTCGTGCAACTCATCGGCCCTGCGGTCGAGCTCGGCGGCATCGATGCCGAGGGCGGAGGCGAGCTTGGCGCGCTCGTCAGTGGATAGCGGCACGAACTCGTGCAGCGGCGGATCGAGCAGCCGGATGGTCACCGGGTAGTCGCCCATGACCTTCATGGTCGCCTTCATGTCGCGCTTGACGAACGGGTAGAGCTCGTCGAGGGCCGCGCGGCGCTCTGCGACCGAGCCCGACATGATCATCTTTCGGAGGAGGAAAAGCGGCTCCTCGGAGCCCGCGCCGTAGAACATGTGCTCGGTGCGGAAGAGGCCGATGCCCTCGGCGCCGAACGCGATCGCGTTGCGCGCGTCCTCGGGGGTGTCGGCGTTGGTGCGCACCTTGAGAACGCGGATTTCGTCCGCCAGCGCCATGAAATCCACAAAACGCGGGTTTTCGGTGGCGTCGATCATATTGATAGCGCCGGCGTACACCAGCCCGCGGGTGCCGTTGAGAGTCAAGACGTCACCCTCGTTGAAGACCTGTCCATTGGCCGTGATCGTCTTGCCGATGACATCGATGTCCAGACGTGCCGGCGCCGACGATGCAGCACTTGCCCCAACCGCGGGCCACCAGCGCCGCGTGGGAGGTCATGCCGCCGCGACCGGTGAGAATGCCCACCGCCGCTCTCATACCTTCCACGTCTTCGGGGTTGGTTTCCTCGCGAACCAGACAGCACGGTCTTGCCATCCTTGGCCCACTCGACGGCTTTCTTGGCCGAGAAAACGACCTGGCCGGTGGCGCCGCCCGGTCCCGCCGGTAGACCCTTGGCGATGGGCGTGGTTTTCTTCTCTGCTGCGGGGTCGACAACTGGATGCAGCAGTTCATCGAGCTGCTCCGGCTTGAGCCGCATGACCGCCGTCCGCTTATCGATCAGGGTCTCAGACAGCATGTCCATGGCCATGTTGAGGGCCGCGGTGCCGGTCCTCTTGCCGGTCCGGGTCTGCAGCATCCACAGGCGGCCGCCCTGGATGGTGAACTCGATGTCCTGCATGTCGTGGTAGTGGGCCTCCAGCTGGTTGCGGATTCCGAAGAGCTGTTCGTAGACCTTCGGCATCGCTTTCTGCAGCGACGGCAGGTGCTCGTTCTGATCGTTCTTGGTGTCCTCGTTGAGCGGGTTGGGGGTGCGGGTGCCCGCCACCACGTCCTCGCCCTGGGCGTTGACCAGCCACTCACCGTAGAACTTGTTGTCGCCGGTCGCGGGGTTGCGGGTGAAGGCGACGCCGGTCGCCGAGTCGTCGCCCATGTTGCCGAAGACCATGGCCTGGACGTTGACCGCGGTGCCCCAGTCGTCGGGGATGCCCTCGATGCGGCGGTAGGAGATCGCACGGCGGCCGTTCCACGACGAGAAGACGGCGCCGATGCCGCCCCACAGCTGCTCCTTGGGATCGTCCGGGAAGTCCTTGCCGAGCACTTCCTTGACCTTGGCCTTGAAGCGGTTGGAAAGGTCTTCGAGATCCTCGGCGGAGATGTCGGCGTCGGTGGCGTAGCCCTTGGAGTGTTTGAGCTCGCTCGAGCATGCGGTCGAGCTGCTGGCGGATGCCCTGGCCCTCCTCGGGCTCGATGCCGGCCGCCTTCTCCATCACCACGTCGGAGTACATCATGATCAGGCGGCGGTAGGCGTCGAAGACGAAACGCGCGTTGCCGGTTTTGGCGATGAGGCCGGGGATGGTGGCCGAACACAGACCGACGTTGAGGACCGTCTCCATCATGCCGGGCATCGACGAGCGGGCGCCGGAGCGGACCGACACCAGGAGCGCGTCTTCCTTGTCTCCGAATCTCGTGCCCATGATCTCCTCGACCTTGGCCATGGCGGCGTCCACCTCGGCCTCGATGGTCGACGGGTAGGTGCGGTCGTGGTCGTAGTAATAGGTGCAGACCTCGGT
This sequence comes from Candidatus Sulfomarinibacteraceae bacterium, assembly GCA_963714885.1. Classification (GTDB taxonomy): domain Bacteria; phylum Acidobacteriota; class Thermoanaerobaculia; order Thermoanaerobaculales; family Sulfomarinibacteraceae; genus Sulfomarinibacter. The sequence continues at coordinate 11,073 of CAVQQV010000002.1, forward strand.
GGTCAGGGTGAAGCCAGCCGGAACCGGGATCCCGAGGCTCGCCATCTCTGCGAGGTTGGCGCCCTTGCCGCCAAGCAGGTTCTTCATTTTGCTTTCGCCGTCGGCGGTACCGCCGCCGAACGAATACACGTACTTCACATCACTCACTGTTCTCCTCCTTCGACCTGCAGTTTTGAAAGATCTGCAAGCTCTGAAAAATCCCGTCCAAGTTCTTTGAGCAGCGCGACCCGGTTGGATCGCAGCTTCTCGTCCTCGCACATCACGAGCACCTCGACAAAGAAGCGCTCGAGCACGTCGGCCAGGGGCTCCATGGCCTTGAAGGCCTGGTCCGTTTTTCGTTGCGGCAGGAGCTTCTCGAGGGCCGACCGGAACGTCAGGGTGGCGTCGTAAAGCTCGCCCTCCTCGGGCTGGGCGAAGAGCGCCGCGTCGACCGCAGCATCGGGTTGATCTGCGGTGATATTTTTCACCCTCTTGAAGGCCAGCGCCAGGCTTCGGAAGCTGTCGGCTTCGCGCACCCGCTGCAGGGCCCCGGCGCGGGCCACGGTTTTCGGCAGATTGGACCATCCGACCGCCATGACGGCGTCTGCGGTATCGCCCGAGACGCCCACCACATCGGTGAGCCAACGGCGGAACCGATCGGCCAGGAAGTCGGTGACAGCCGCCGCGAGGTCCCCGTCGTCGCTGGTCGAAAATTTCTCGACACCGGCGACGGCTGCCGCGATTGCCAACCCGAAATCGAGGTCCCATCCGCTCTCGACGACGATCTTGACCGCGCCCTGGGCGGCCCGCCGCAGACCGAAGGGGTCCTTCGAACCGGACGGGCGTTCCCCGACGGCGAACAGCCCCGCTACCGTGTCGAGGCGGTCGGCGATCCCGAGGAGCTTGCCGATCTCGGACTCGGGAACCACGCCGTCAAAACCGACCGGCTGGTAGTGTTCGCGCACCGCGGTCCACAGGTCCCGGGAGGCGCCTTCGAGACGCAGGTAGTGGCCGCCCATGACGCCCTGCAGCTCGGGGAACTCACCCACCATATTGGTCAGAAGATCGGTCTTGGCGAGCTGCGCGGCAGCGCGCAGGACGTCGCGATCGACCTCTGCATGCACGAGATCTGCGATTGTCGCGGCAAGCGCGCCCACGCGCGCCGCCTTGTCCCCGAGCGACCCCAGGACGCGGTGGAACTCGAGCCGCCCGAGACCGGAACCGTGCTCGGCCATGGTGAGCTTGCGATCCTCGGCGAAGAAGAACCCGGCATCGGCCAGCCGGGCGCCGATAACCCACTCGTTGCCCTGGCGAATCAGACCTTCGGGGTCGTCCCTGCGGTCGGCCACCGCGAGAAAGGCGGGCTGCAGGACGCCTTCGGCGTTTTCCAGCACCAGGCACTTCTGGTGGTAGCGGAGGGTCGTCACCACGACCTCCGGCGGGAGGTCGAGGAAGCTCTCGTTGAACGAGCCGGCGAGGAGGCCGGGCCACTCCACCAGCTCGACGTGCTCGGCCATGAGTTCAGGGTCGGGGTGGACCCGCGCGCCGGTCGCCTTTGCAAGGGCTTCTGCCAGCGCCTCGAGGTCACGCCGGCGCGCCGCCGGCTCCACCACCACGCTGCGCTCGGCCAGGGCCGCCACGTAGTCCGACGCCTGATCCAGGTCGAACTTCTCCGGCGAGTGCACCCGGTGGCCCACCGTCGCCCGGCCAGAGGCGATGCCGAAGAGCTCGATGGCCACGACGTCGGCGCCGAGCAACGCCACGACACCGTGCACCGGCCGCACGAACTGGTGGCTGCCGTCGCCCCACCGCATCATCTTCGGAAAGCGAAGGGCTGAAACCACGGATGGCACCAACTCGGCCAGGATCTCGGCCGTGGCGCGGCCCTCGTGCACCACCGTCGCCGCCAGATATTCGCCCTTGTCGGTCTCGATCCGGCGGATCTCGGCAAAGGGCAGGCCTACCTTGCGGGCGAACCCCTCTCCGGCCGGCGTCGGCTTGCCGTCCTCGGCGATTGCCACGCGAACCGGCGGGCCGGTCATCTCCTCGGTGCGGTCGGGTTGGCGTTCGGGCAATCCTGCGACCTGCACCGCCAAACGGCGGGAGGTGGAATACACCACGGCCGTCGCGCCGGCAAAACCCGCGTCAACCAGGCGGGCCGCAAATAGCTCAAGCAGCTGACTCCGGGCGCCGGGCAGGGCAGCAGCCGGGATTTCCTCGGTTCGGATCTCGAGCAGGAAGGTGGCCATCAGCCCTCCTCCCCGTCGCCGCTTTCAGGACCACCGCCGAGTGGGAAGCCGAGACGTTCGCGCTGCTCGAGCGAGGCCTTCGCCGCGGCCACCGCGTTGCGGCGGACGCGGGCGATGAGCCCGACCCTTTCGGTAACGGAGATCGCGCCGCGCGCGTCCATGAGATTGAAGAGGTGCGAGGTTTTGAGGGTCGCCTCGAGGGCCGGGATCACCAGCGGCGGGTCGTGTTCGAGACAGCGCTTCGCCTCGCCCTCCCAGTCGTCGAAGTGACGGCGCAGCATCTCCACGTCGGCCACTTCGAAACCGTAGACCGAAGCCTCGCGCTCGTCCTGAAGCCTCACCTGGCCGTAGGACACACCGCCGCCCCACTCGATGTCGTAGATCGAGTCCTTGCGCTGCAGAAACATGGCGATACGTTCGAGGCCATAGGTGAGCTCGGCCGTGATCGGCGCCAGCTCGATGCCTCCCGCCTGCTGGAAGTACGTGAACTGGGTGATCTCCATGCCGTCCAACAAGACCTGCCAGCCGACACCCCAGGCGCCCAGGGTGGGCGACTCCCAGTTGTCCTCTTCGAAACGGATGTCGTGCACCGAAGGGTCGATGCCGATCGCCCCAAGTGACTCGAGATACAGCTGTTGTACCTCGTCCGGCGAAGGCTTGAGAATGACCTGCAGCTGCAGGTGGCGGCCCAGACGGAAGGGATTTTCACCGTAGCGGGCATCGGCCGGGCGCCGCGAGGGCTGGACGTAGGCCACCCGGTAGGGCTCGGGGCCAAGGACCCGCAAAAAGCTCTCCGGGTGCATCGTGCCCGCGCCAACTTCGAGGTCGTACGGCTGCTGGATGATGCAGCCGCAATCGGCCCAATAGCGCTGGAGATTGAGGATCAAAGACTGCAGGTCCACCGTGCCTCCGGGGCGTGTCACACGAGCGGAAAATATACCACGACGGCGGGATTGAGGGGGTATTATCTGAAAACAGCTGCCCCACCATCCGATTTCGGATTTCGGATTTCGGATTTCGGATTTTTCATCGCGGCTTCCCACCGCACAAACATGTTCTGGTGGCCACACCGAGAGAGAGTGCGGAGATGATCCGCGTGCGGCGGAGGTGCGTCAACAGTTCTCAGTTTTGAGTTTTGAGTTTTCGGAAAGCTCGCTCTGAATGGCGGTTTCACTCGAACGCCCCCGGACGGTGACGTGTTTGTGTCCACCGGACGTGCCGTCCTTGACGGTTTTGCGATCATCACGCCTCGACACGAGCGGGTCGTTCGGGCGCAAAACCTCAAGGGGGGCACTCACGGGCGATGCTGCCGAGAAAATCGGGATGTCAGAAGCCATCGGAGCGGTTGTGGTGCAGCCGTCCCGGCTGCACGCGCAGGCGGGACGCCCGCGCCACAAAGCCGCGAGCAGCGGAGGTGTCCGGCTACGCCGTGACAGGCCCACTTTTACAGGTGACTCCTCCCGGGAGCCGTTACAATACCTCCGGCGGAACGCGAGAAGGAGGTTCTCCATGGGCAAGAAGGTCGGTGTCGTTCTTTCCGGGTGCGGCGTCTACGACGGCGCGGAGATCCACGAGTCGGTGATCACCCTGCTGGCCCTCGACCGCCACGGCGCCGAGGCCGTGATGTGCGCTCCCGACGTGGCCCAGATGCACGTGGTCAACCACCTGACCGGCGATGTCGTGGAGGGCGAGCAGCGCAACGTGCTGGTGGAGTCGGCTCGCATCGCGCGCGGCGCGATCAGGGACATCAAGACGGTCTCGGCTGACGAGCTCGACGCCCTCATCCTCCCCGGTGGTTTCGGCGCGGCCAAGAACCTGTGCGACTTCGCGGTTGCCGGCGCCGACTGCGCGGTCAACTCCGACGTGGCAGCTCTGGTGCGGGCGGTCCACAAACAGGGCAAACCGGTGGCGGCGGTGTGCATCGCACCCGCGTTGCTTGCCAAGGTACTCGGCGACGAAGGGCCGAAACTGACCATCGGCAACGACGCCGGCACCGCCGGCGCGCTCGAGACCATGGGCGCGGCCCACGTGGAATGCCCGGTCCGGGAGTTCGTGGTCGATCGCGATCGCAAGATCATCACCAGCCCGGCCTACATGCTCGCGCAGAGTATCTCGGAGGCCGCCGACGGCATCGAAGGCACCGTCACGGCGCTGCTGGAAATGGCGTAAATCCAAACGTTCAGTTCGTCCGCACATCAGAAACGACTCTGATGGTGGGCCAAGGCCCACCCTACTTCGGACCAACAGATCGAGCGGACCCGTAGGGTGGGCTTTAGCCCACCTTCAGAGCTGAAACCGTTTCGTCACCAGTAGCGTTCGACGAAGATCTCGCCGGGCTCCTTGCGGCTGTGTTCGCGAAAGCCGTCCTCGGCGAGCATTGCCACCATGTCGTCGATCATCGCCGGGTTGCCGCACAAGAAGACGGACGTGTTCTCGGGAGCGGGTTTGAACCCCCAGGTCGTTTCCAGCAACCCTTCTCTCCACAGATCCTGGACATAGCCGGCAGGGCCGCCCCACGGTACCGGTTCTTCGGCAGGGCGGCTGATGATGGAGTGGTAGGAGAAGTTCGGGCTCAAACGATCCATCGCCACCAGCTCCGACTGGTATCCCAGATCCCATGAATGGCGGGCGCCGAGGAGGATTGCGAACTTCCGGTCCCCCACCTCGTGCAGCATGGTCCGCAGCATGCTCATGTAGGGGGCGAGACCGGTGCCCGTCGCCACCAGCACGAGGTTGGAGTCCTGCGGCGCCTGATCGAGGGTGAAGTTGCCGGCGATCTTCGGGCCCAACCACAGACGGTCTCCCGGCTGCAGCGCGAACAACCGTGGGGTCAGACCGCCCGACCGCACCAGGGTGATGTACAACTCGAGATACTCGCGGGCGACCGACGAGGAGGCGATCGAGTAGGCGCGGCGGATCAGGCGGTCGGGCTTCGGCGCTTCCTCCTCGGCGTCGGAACCCGGACACCGCGGCGCTTCCGGGGGCAGCCCGAGAACGGCGAACTGGCCGGGTTTGAAATCAGGGAGGGACCAGCCGTCGGCCACCACCCTCAACACCATCAACCCTGGCGCCACCTCGTACCGCTGCTGAACCACAGCGTTCAGATCCTGTTTCGCCATCAACGACTCCCCGACTTGAAAGCGCGCAGAAGTGTACACTGCCCGCCGATGTTCGGGCTCGAATCGATCTTCACTTCACTCCCCCAATTGCTGCTCGTCTGTCTGATTTTGGCGGTCGCCGAGGCGGTCTACGTGACCCTCGGTTTCGGTGCCGGTCTGATCGCCGTCGGCGGTCTCGCGCTGCTTCTGCCCGAACTGCGCGACGTCGTCGTGCTGCTGCTCCTGGTCAACCTGCCCGCCGAGTTGTGGGTGGTGTGGACCTCGCGGCGGGACATCGTCTGGCGCGGGGTGCTGGTGCTCTTTGCCGGTATCGCCGTCGGCATCCCGGTCGGCACCTGGCTGCTGCGATGGGGCAAACCGGAGATCCTGCTGACGGCTCTCGGCTTCTTCCTGGTCGCGGTCGGTGCGGTCTTTCTCATCCTGCCGGCGACGCGCCGCCGCACCTTGCCCGGGTGGGTCGCGCCGCCAGTAGGCGTGTTGTCAGGGCTGCTCACCGGTCTCTTCGGCACCGGCGGCCCGCCTCTGGTGCTCTATTACCAACTCGGCGGCGCCGGCAAGGCGGCGTTTCGCGGCCACCTGATGGCGATCTTCCTGCTCATGACCACGGTGCGGGTCCCGTCCTACGCGGTGTTCGGGCTCATCACCGGGACCCGGATGTGGTCTGCATTGTTGGTTCTGCCGGCGGTGCTGGTGGGCGCCCTCATCGGCAACCGCATCCACCTCGAGCTCGGCGAGGAGATGTTTCGCCGGCTGGTCAGCGGCGCGCTGGTCGTGATCGGCCTCCTGTTGCTGATCCCCAACAATTGAGACGGCCGATATACTCGATGATGATGTCGAACGCGGACCTTCTCCCCGAACCGCCCGCAAGCGAGGCGCACGACACCGGTGCCGTCGGCCCGGCCTCCCGTTTTCAACTCACCCGCAGCGAATGGGTCGCGATGGCTGCGGTGCTGATCTTCTACGCCGCGACCCGGCTCTACGGGATCGTCGAGTTTCCGGTCTACTTCTTCTGCGACGAGGCACTCCAGGCCAACCTGGCGCACGACCTGGTGGTCAATGACTTTCGCGACGAGGACGGCATTCTCTGCCCCGCGTACTTCCGCAACGTCCGCGTCTTCAACCTCGGTCTGTCGGTGTGGATCCAATCGATTCCGGTGACGGTCTTCGGTAAGACCGTCCTGACGGTCCGCGCCACCTCGGTTGGGGTGGGCCTGATCGGGGCGGCCGCCCTGATGCTGGCGCTCAAGTGGTTCTTCGCCATCCGCCTCTGGTGGGCTGGCGGGCTGGTGTTGGCCGCTCTGCCGGCCTGGTTCCTGCACTCACGGACCGCATTCGAGACCGTCATGATGGTGAGTTTCTACGCCGTGTTCGTGCTCACCTACCTCTTCTACCGCGAGGTCTCGGCGTGGTGGCTGGCGGCCGCCGTGGCCTCGGGCGCCGCCACCTTCTACAGCTACTCCAACGGGCAGGGGGTGATGTTCATCAGCAGTCTGCTGCTGCTCATCGTCGACTGGCGCTACCACTGGCGGGTCGTGAGGCGCCACCCCGGCGCGACCGCAGTGGGTCTGGTGGTGCTGCTGCTGGTCGCCGCCCCCTATGTGCGTTTTCGATTCGTCCTCCACCCCGAGATGATGGAGCTCCATCTCAACGACCTGGAGTCGTATTGGGTCGAGGACATCTCGACTGCTGACAAGCTCGAGATCTTCGCCCGCACCTATGTGCGCGGTGTGAGCCCCGGCTACTGGTTCACCGAAGATGTCAAGGAGCTCGAGCGCCACCGCATGCTCGGCTACCCCTACCTGCCACTGTGGCTCTCACCGGCCGTGTTGCTCGGTCTCCTCATTTCGATCGTGCGCTCACGCCGTTCGGCGGCCCACCGGATGGTGCTGATCGCGGTGTTGGCGGCGCCGTTTTCGGCCTCAATGGTGGGTCTCCGCATTACCAGGGTGCTGGCCATGATGGTTCCCGCGACCCTCGCCGCCACCATCGGGCTCGATCAACTCCGGGCGTGGCTCTCCCGGGTCCTGCCCGATCGGCTGATCCAGGTCGCGGTGGCCGCCGGGTTGACGGCAAGCACTCTCGCCATGACCCGAGACGCGCTGGTCAACGGCCCAACCTGGTTTCCCGACTACGGAATGCACGGTCTGCAGTGGGGCGCAACGGAGCTCTTCACCGAGGTTCGGGAGCGCCTCGCCACGGCCCCGCCCGACACCCTGATTGCGATCTCGCACCTCTGGGCCAACAACACCAACGCCCTCGGCGACTTTTTTCTCGATCCCGGCGAGCGCCGGAAGGTGGATTGGATCGTCGTCGATGACGTTCTGCGCGAACGGCGCTGGGAGGTCAATCCGGCGACCCTCTTCGTGCTCACACCCCACGAGTTCGAGCGGGCGATGCAGAGCCCCAAGTTGGTGGTCGATCCAGCTTATGACGTGATCCACAACCCTGCCGGCCGCCCAGGTTTCTACCTGGTGCACCTGGCCTACACCGCAGACGCGGATTCGATCTTTGCCGCCGAGCGCGAGGAACGCCGTCAGCTCGTCGAAGACACCGTGATGATCGACGGCGCCCCAATCCGCGTCCGCCATCCCAAACTCGACCAGGGGACCATCGCCGAGGCGTTTGACGGCAATCTGCGATCTCTGGCGCGCACCCTGGACGGAAATCCCACTGATCTCGGCATCACCTTCGGTGCCGCGCGAAAGGTCCGTGGCGTGCGTCTCTCTTTGTGGACCGATCACTACAACATCGATCTGCGGGCCACCCGAACCAACGGTGAGGTCACCGTCATCCGGGCGGAACACATCACCGGGAGGCCGCCCGAGACCTTCGATGTTCTGTTTGATGACGTGGTAGCAGACGTCGTGCGGCTCGATCTCCACATCGCAAAACGCGGCGACGTTCATGTCCACATGCGGGAGATTGAGATCCTGGAGTGAGTGCGAACTGGCTGCTGAGGCGATGAGGCAGTGAGGCAGGCATTGGGGCAATGGGGCAATGGGGCAGTGGTCGGCCGCTCTGCGGCCTGGCAACGAGGCCATGGAGCAATGGGGCAATGATCGGCCGCTTTGCGGCCTGGCAATGTGGCAATGAGGCCGCGGGCTTTCTTGAACCTCCCTCACCGCCCCACTGCCTCACTGCCTCATCTCCAGCCACGCCGCATTGCGGCGGGCAGTCAGCCCTCGACGCTGTGCCCCGCGCCCTCGAGCGCCGCCACCGCCCGCTCGAGATGGACGGAATGCACCAGCACGTAGTCGGTGTCGAAGGTTGAAACGACGAAGATCGGAACGCCGGCGGCGGCCAGCGGGGCGCTGATGCCGGCGAGGACCCCGGTAAGCTCGAAGGCGAGAGGGCCCTGAACTTCCAAGCATGCCCAACCGGTCTCCACGGGAACTCCATCCGGGACCACCTCGGTCGGTCCCACAATCGACAACTCCGCCGCGGTTCTGGTGACGGAGAGAAACAGTGAGTCGCCGAGGGGAGGCGGGACCGAGTCCGGCGGGAGTTTCCACACCGCGAATTCTCCCTCGAGCACCCGAAGGGAGACGCTCTTCAACTCGTGAGGTCCGCCTCGGACGACACGAGCTTGTCACCGGTACGAAGATAGTGGTTGAGCTCGGTCTCCCAGGTCTTCATGAAACCCCGGAAGTGCTCGTCAGTGAACTCGCCGATGGCGCGTTCGCCGTGCGCGCTGAGCGCCGTGTAGGCGTAGTTGATGTCTGCCGTACAGGCCGACTCACCGTCGGTAGAAAGATTAACGGTGATGGTCCCGATCACCATGCCGGGAATGATCTTGATGATCTCCAGACGGTGGTTCACCGAATCGTGGACCCGCATCAGCCACAGGGCGTCCTCGGGAACGCCGGG
>CAVQQV010000003.1:0-189881 GCA_963714885.1 Candidatus Sulfomarinibacteraceae bacterium
GTGAGTGCTACGATTCCGGTAACACAAGTCGAAGAGCGCGCGTGTTGGTGGAGGGATCATGGCGAAAACCATCCGTTCACTCTCAACGGCGAGCCGGCGTCGGTGACGACCGAGGCCGACCGCATGCTGCTGTGGGTGCTGCGCACCGAGCTCGGGCTCACCGGCACCAAGTTCGGCTGCGGCGAGGGCTTCTGCGGTTCGTGCTCGGTGGTGGTCGACGGCCGCGTCGAGCGCTCGTGCCAGCTGCCGATGGAGAAGGTGGCGGGGGCCGAGGTGCTGACCATCGAAGGCCTCGCCGACGGCGACGACCTGCACCCGCTGCAGCAGGCCTTCGTCGACCACGACGCCCTGCAGTGCGGCTTCTGCACCCCGGGCATGATCATGAACGCCTACGGGCTCCTGGAGGACGAAAAGGCGCCGTCGCGGTCTGCGGATCAACGACGCCATGGAGGACAACCTCTGCCGCTGCGGCGCCCACAAGCGCATCGTCGCCGCCATCGAGAGGCGTGGCGGAGAAGATGGCGAAGGAGGCGAAGTCATGAGCCCGACCACACGGGAGATCCTCGACTACCTCGGCATCGACCCGCCGTCTGAGGTCAGCCGCCGCCGCTTCCTCGAGCTGTTCGGGGGCGGCATCTTCATCGCCGTCGCCGGCTGCGACCTCGGGGCCCAGGAGACCGCGGCACCGCGCCGCTTCGGACGCCAGCTGCCCGACGACTACAACGCCTTCCTGCGCATCGGCGAGGACGGCCGCGTCACCTGCTTCACCGGCAAGATCGAGATGGGACAGGGGGTCCACACCTCGCTCGCGCAGATGCTGGCCGATGAGCTCGAGGTGGCCGCTCGACGTGGTCGACATGGTCATGGGCGACACCGACCTCTGCCCGTGGGACATGGGCACCTTCGGCTCGATGACGACGCGCTTCTTCGGGCCGCCGCTGCGCGCCGCAGCCGCCGAGCGCGAGAGGTCCTGCTGGAGCTGGCGGCGGAGCAAGCTCGAAGTGCCGCGCGACCAGCTCGCGGTGGCCGACGGCGTCGTCAGCGTCGTCGGTCAGCCGCAGCGTTCGGCGACCTACGCCGAGCTTGCCAAGGGGCAACGCATCGCGCGCCGGCTCGACCGCGAGGCGGCGCTCGAGGCGGTCAAGGACTTCACCATCGTCGGCCGCTCCGAGACCCGCCACGACGCGGTGGCCAAGGTCACCGGCCAGCGCGCAGTATGCCGGCGACATTCGCCGCGAGGGCATGGTCTGCGCACGGCTGCTGCGGCCGCCCGCCCACGGCGCCACGCTGCTCGAGGTGGACGCCTCCGGGCTCGAAGCCGTGCCCGGCGCGGCCCTGGTCCGCGACGGCGACCTGATCGCCGTCGTGCACGCGACTCCCGATGGCGCGGAGCGGGGCCTCCAGCAGCTGCAGGCGAGCTGGGAAACCCCGGAGTCCGACCTCGACCAGGACTCGATCTTCGAGCACCTGCTGAAGGTGGCGCCGGCCGGTGAGGCCGTCGACCGCGGCGGCGACCTCGAGGCGGGCCGCGCGGCCTCCAGCGCGCGTGTTGCACACACCTACCTCGACGGCTACGTGGCGCACGCGGCGATGGAGACCCACACTGCGGTGGCCGAGTTCGCGGACGGCCGATGCACCATCTGGGCCTCGACCCAGACCCCGTTCCCGCTCAAATCGCAGGCCGCGGAGGCCCTCGGCCTGGCCGAGGACGCGGTGCGCGTGATCCCGCCCTTCGTGGGCGGCGGCTTCGGCGGCAAGAGCTACAACCAGCAGGCGATCGAGGCGGCGCGTCTGGCGAAGAAGCTGGGCCGCCCGGTGCAGGTGGCGTGGTCGCGCGCCGAGGAGTTCTTCTTCGACACCTTCCGCCCGGCCGCGGTGGTTACGATCGATGCCGGCCTCGGGGAGGGCGGCCGCATCACCGACTGGGATTACACCACCTACTTCGCGGGCTCGCGCGGCGCCGAGCAGTTCTACGAGATTCCCAACCACCGGACGGTGGCCTCACCCAACAGCTGGCGCGGCGGCCCCGGCACCCACCCCTTCGCCACCGGCGCCTGGCGGGCGCCCGGCAACAACACCAACACCTTCGCCCGCGAGTCGCACATCGACGCCCTCGCGGCGGCGGCCGGCATCGACCCGGTCGAGTTCCGGCGGCGCAACCTCGCCGACGCCAAGATGCGGCGCGTCCTCGACGCCACCGCCGAGCGCTTCGGCTGGAAGGCCGCGCCGGCGCCCAGCGGCCGCGGCCAGGGCATCGCGCTCGGCATCGACGCCGGCACCTTCGTCGGCCTCGCCGTCGAGGTCGCGGTCGACCGCTCGACCGGCGAGGTGCGGGTGACCCGCATGGTGTGCGCCCAGGACATGGGGCTCGCCATCAACCCCGAGGGCGCCGTCATCCAGATGGAGGGCTGCCTGATGATGGGCCTCGGCTACGCCCTCACCGAGGAGGTGCGCTTCGAGGGCGGCAAGGTCCTCGACACCAACTTCGACACCTACTGAGATTCCCAGGTTCTCGTGGCTGCCCGAGATCGACACCGTGATCCTCGACGCCGCCAACGACCCACCGCAGGGCGGCGGCGAACCGGCCATCGTCGTCGTCGGCGCGGCCGTCGCCAACGCCATTTTCGATGCCGTCGGCGCCCGCGTCCTGCGCATGCCGATGACCGCCGACCGGGTCAAGGCCGCGATGCCGAAGGTGTGAGCGGGGGTTCGTGGGGCATCTTCGACCTCCCGTGGAGGGTCCCGTTCACGAGGTTGTGGGGGCCCCTGTAGAGCCTACGGATGGCGGCGGATGGTGTTTATTAATGGCTCACCAATCATCACAGCCTCGCAATGAGGCATTGCGAGGGGTGGCACCCATTAACTACCATGAGATCCTGCACGGCCGCCGCTTGAAGTAGGAAGTCTGATGGTGGCCAAGGCCCACCTACTTCGGAAATGCGACAGCGGCGAGGCGTTGAACCAGGTTTTCGAGGTAGGACCTGAGATCAGCTGCGGTGACGCCGCCCGGGGGACTTGCGTCGTCGCCGATTTCGATCTGGGAGAGAACCCAGGCGAGTTGTCCCGCCGTCAGACCGGCGTCCTTCTTCATTGCCAAACCGAGATGATCTTCGACTGAGAACCCCGCAGCTTCCAGCGCCTTCACATCCACCAGATCGCGCAGTTCTCCGCGTGACAGGAGCGTACACAACTTGTTCGCCAGAATCTCGGCCGGGCCGTCGATACGAATACCATCGACGACGGATTTCACCGGGTCAAGCTGTGGAGCCAGATCCCGAGCCAAATCGACATCGAGCCGCCCCTGTTGCGACCAGCTTTCAAGGAGAAACTCCCAGAATTCACGGCGACGCCTGTCCCAGGTTTAGGGAAATCCCGTTCCACGATTTCGCCGATCTCCGCCGGCGTCGTGAACAGCCACACTTCGGTGTCCCTGGCTTCGCGTAGGATCTTCCCCGAGAAGACGCATTCGCTCAGGCGGCGAGGCGGTGCTCAAACGCGCGCGAAGCTCGGCGACCGTCATGGGCTCGTCCCAGAGAAAATAGGGCACGACCTGCGGGTCGGAGAGATCCGTCGAAAGCGTTATAGCGCCCGCAGCGCATGATTCGTGAGGTTCAACTGCCATGGTGTCAGGGTACCACGAAGGACTCAGGCACGGGCGCAGCACAAAAGACGACATCCCGGTCAGATTTCGGCTCGGAAAGGCGTTGAGACGGGGGATGCGGCCTGGCCGGCGAGCGACTGGCTGATGTTCTCCAGAAGGAGAAAGTCTGTGCGAATGGACAATTCTCTAATCAGAATGAAAATTGTCCACTCTGAGTTCTAGCCCGTGGCCTCGGACTGGTACGTGGGAGGCAGGGCTGACGGTTGGGTTTGGGTGCGGACCGAATTCAGATCCCTCCGCTACGGCCCTTCCGGCTTCGCCTTCGGCTACGCCGTGACAAGCCGGGCCTCCGGTCGGGATGACAGTAAGGGGCGGTGCGGTGCGGTCAGACGGACAGCATGGGTGGTTTGTGGGGCAGCCGTCCCGGCTGCCGTGCGGGTGGCGGGCAGGCCCCGGTGGAGCCGATTACCAGTCTCCGGTTCGAAGTAGCGTGGTCTTGTCATAGGCAGGATGTGGGCAAAAGCAAATATCGTTGTGACTCTTTTTGTTTACGCGCGTCTCCGGTTCGCTCAGGCTGTGACTCTCCAGGTTCCGAAACGTCAGTGGTGGCGGGCCGTAAACGACCCGCCTACGACTTTCAGAGACTGACGTGGCCTCGCACCAACTGTACACTTCAGGGCCCGCCACCACTCATCTTCAGATCTCGCCCGTTGCCCGGTCAGCCTGATTCAACCGGAGACGCGCGTTTGCTTATTAGCAAAAAAGGTATTCCATCTGCGCAACCGTAAAGCCCGACTTTTCAGGTTGGTACGCGTTATCGGGATATCATCATTGGCACCCGATTGACCCTGCGCAAGTGCGAATTTTGGCGCTCCCATCCACCAGATCCATGACGGCGAAGCCGACTTCAGCGTCGGGGAGGTTGATGTGAGTCATCTTGCAGAACCAACGGGGCACCTTCACTCCCCTTCCCAAATGGGCCTCGGTCTTCGGAATCCGGTCGATAACTGAGAAGGCCTGCTCCACCTTGGCTGGGTCAGACCCCCGCGCCTCGAGGCAGGCTCTCTTGGTTTCCAGGATTCCTTCCTGGAGAGTTCGGGATGCTTCTTCAACCGAACGCACCGCGAAGGGGTTCCAGACCATCGGGTACGGCGCTCCCATGTGCCCGCTGACTGTGAAATTTGCTGAGGTCCGGGCCGCGATGAACTCGACAAACGGTTCCTTGCCCGGACTGACATGGGAGACGAAGATCTGAGTCCCCGATTGGTCCTCTTGCCCGTCAACGGTTTGAATCAATTCCACGCACTGGGACAGCGTGCTCCACACTCGCCCGGCCCCGCCGGCGATCGGTTTTTGCAGTAGCTTCGAACCGGGGAGGAAATTCCCACCGAGACCATAGACAAGAGCCGGACCGACTCGATATGCCGTGTCGTGAGCCAGGACTCGGAGGTTTTCCACTTCGAGATCGCCCCGGACGAAACTCTCGACGACCTTTTTGTCTTCGTGATTTCCCCATACGGCAAAGACGGGTACCTCAAAGCGGAGTCGGCCATCGATGTACATCGGCAGCTGACTGAGTGCACATGCATCTCGGCAGGCCGCAATTCTCTCCTCACGGGAAAGGCCGAGGATCTCCTTTTTGGGACCGGCCTCCAGATCCGAGTGGGTGATATGAAGCCGAAGCTCTCGATCGGAGATGCGCTCGTAGCTTTCTTCGTCGTGGAAGCCGAAGTCGCCCGCATGGATCACCGCGTCGGCCCGGACTTCAGCCGCGAGCTCGTTGATGATCCCGAGCTTGCCGTGCGTGTCGCTGAGCAGGAGAAATCTCATCGGCCGTCATCTCGGAAGATCGCGGCTCCTTCACCAAGCGAGCGCAGCGGCACCGCCTCGACGCGGTCGGCAATGGGGAACCGCTTCGGCCCTGGATACACGACTGCGACCCGGTTCAGATTCAGATCGTTCATGGCAATTGTGATGGACGGCGTCATTCGCGGCGTGTCGCTGCGCTTGCACTCCACCCCGAACAGGTCAGTTCCCCGGCGCAGCACGAGGTCGATCTCTGCCCCCTGGTGAGTGGCCCAGAAGTAGGATTCGTCGTGGTCGACCGTCGTCAGCACCTGCTCGACGACAAACCCCTCCCAGGAAGCACCAACCTTCGGGTGAGTGACCAGAGCCTTCATGGTTTCGATCCCGAGGAGCTGGTGCAGGAGGCCGCTATCCCGCACGTAGACCTTCGGAGATTTGACCTGACGCTTGCTGATATTGGCGTGAAACGGCTGCAGCTGACGGACCATCAGCGCATCGGTGAGTAGGTCCAGGTGACGGCGGGTTGTGGACTGGCTCACTCCCAATGCCCTGGCGGGCTCTGCCGCATTCCAGGTTTGACCGTGGTAATGCGCGAGCATGGACCAGAAACGCTGAAGAGCGATCGCCGGCACGCGGACGCCCCACTGCGGGAAATCCCGTTCCAGCAGAGTCTGGATGAAGCTTTTCCTCCACGCTGCACTCGCGCTATCGTCGGGCGCAAGAAATGAGCGCGGAAACCCGCCGCGCAGAAGCAGTGTCTGCTCCGCGTCAGGCCCGAGCTCGTGAAGCGTGAACCCGCCGATGGTCACACTTTCCATTCGACCGGCCAGACTCTCGGAAGTCTGCCGCAGCAGGTCACCTGAAGCGCTGCCGAGAATCAAAAACCGCACAGGATTTTTTTCGCGGTCAACCAGGACCCGAATGACCGGGAAGAGGTCGGGGCGCCGTTGCACTTCGTCGATGACGACCAGCCCCTGGAGGGAACTGAGTGCGGTCATCGGTTCGTCCAACCGAGCCAGGCTGGCCGGATCCTCGAGATCAAAGTAGTTGAGGGATTCTTCCGGAACGAGGAGCCGCGCCAGCGTCGTCTTGCCGCACTGCCTCGGCCCGGCCAATACGACGACAGGACTTCGCCCAAGTGCGCCGTTCAGGGAGGCCAGAATGGTGGTTCGCTGAATCATGAATGAATATTATCATGAAATTTCGTCATGAGATGAAGATTTTTCATGATAAAAATGACTAGACGATCTGGCGAACTTCAGCGATAGCTGCCACACTTTGCATTGACGCATTGTTGCCACGATCATCTTTGCCGGGCCGGCACCCACTGCACCGAACCGTCAGAATCTGAAGATGCCCGACACAACCGCGTACTGGAACCAGGCGAAGTTGTAGACCTCGTCGACGTCGGCGCCGCCTTCGAGCATCCGGTAGCCGGCGCTGACTGCCCAGCTTTCGTTGATGTCGTACACGAGCTTGAGCGCCGTATCGATCGCCCGGCCCGGCCCACCCGCCAGGCCTTCAAAATCGAAATGCGCGTACCACCGGTCCGCGAAGCGATAGTCGGCGGCGAAGGACAGCAGCGGCACGAAGCCCACATCCGTGTCCTCGCTGGAGGTATCTCCCTGAGTGAGAGCGATCTTGGCATCGCGGACATTGGCGGTGAAACCTGCCCAAAGAGTCCACCGTTCTCCGTCCTTGAATCGCCAGCGGTAACCTATCCGCCACGAATCGAACTTATATGTCGCTTCGACCGGCAACCCAGGTTGGTACGACTCGCCCGCGAAGTTCACCTGCTCATCGAAGATGCCGGTTTCGGTGTAGGACAGCGGCCCCGCCATCAGGCGGAGGCTGTGCTTCTGGTTGATGTTCCAGGTGAAATAGAGCCGCCCGGCGGCCCAGGGGCCGGTACCCACCAGGTCCTTGAGCGAAAACCGGGTACCGCTCGGGTCGTTGGGAATCTGAACTGTGTTCTTGCTCTGCCACGCCGGCCCCAGCTCGAGCTCGAGCTCAAAGCGGTCGGTGTCGCCACTCCACGAAAAGCTGGAAATGGCGACGGCGCAAACGAAAACGACGCCGGTTGCGATCTTCTGTGATGATCTCATTTGATGCACCCCCTGCTATTTCGGTTCGGCGCCCGGTGGCTCGCCGTCCGGAACGTTCTCACCGAGCAGCGCCTCGACGGCCGAGGTGATCCGCTCGTCGAGCGGATCGACTCCAGAGTCGAATCTCGCCACCGACCGGCCAACGGAATACCCGGACCGCGAATTCCAGACCGGCCCAGGTCTCCAACTCCATCAATACAGGTCACGTTAACGCCTTTTTCGCAGACAAGGGGAGAAGACTCACAGCACGATCACGATCCCCAGATAGCCGTCAACTGCAATTCGGTCGCCGGTCGCGATCAGGGTGGTGACGTCCGGAACACCGGTGACACAGGGCAGACCGTATTCGCGGGCGATGATCGCGCCGTGGATCAGCATGCCTCCCCGTCGCTCGACCACCGCGCTCGCCATCGGCACCACGAAGGTCATGTTCGGGTCGACTGCGTCGCACACCAGAACCTCGCCGGCCTGGAACTCGAACAGATCGGCGACGTCGAGGATCACGCGGGCGGTGGCGGTGGCGACGCCGGGGCCTGCCGGCTGACCGACCAGCTGGCGCGGTTTCGCGCGAAAACCCTCCTCGACCACCTGCGGCGCCTGCGCCGGTTTCGGCTCCACCACCAGGTTGGGATGACGCAGCGCCTGCACGACGCCTTCAAGGTCGATCCGCAGGTCAGCATCATCGTGCCGGTCGCGGAGCCGGCGGCGGCCATTCTCGACTGCATCCAACACCAGAGCCTCGAGGCGCGCGAGGTGGATGTTGTCGTCGTCTCGCAGTTGATAGCTCGCTCTGCCGATATCGAGCAGCTCTTGCGCCAGATCCCGCCGGTCTTCTTCGACGCGACCGATGAAATCCGCTGTGCGTTGTTCGATGTCCGACGCGGACACCGTCTCCGCCATTTGCGGTGCGGACGCCATGGCCAGCAGCAGCCGAACCAGTCGGGAACGATCGCCAAAGCACTGCTGGTCGGCAAAGACGGCGTCGCCGAACTCACGCTCGAACCCCTCGAGTTCGAGTTCGAACTCGGCGCCACCCGGCTCACCGGCAGCGAGGCGTTCGCGAAGCTCTGAATCCTCCACCAGCTTGGCTGCGAGCCGCGCCAGGGCCCGGTTTCGTCGCACGCTCAGCATCGGTGTCGCCGCAAGCAGTTCCATGAACTGGTATGGGTCCTCGGGCCGGACGACCTCGTTGTAGTACTGGCCGAAAAGCCGGATGCCGTGGGCGAACGGGATGAAATCCCGCCAGTAGATATCGACCCAACGATCGTGGGCCTCGCGGCGCCGTTCGATCTCGTCAGCCAGCTCCTCGGCGTCGAGCGCCGCGAGATCGCGAAGCGCGAGGTCGGCGGCCTCCCGGTCCATGGCCGGCAGCAACTCGCGCTCGACCCGCTCGCGCAGGCCGCGGAGGTTGTCGAGGCTCCGGGTCAGGCTCAGATACCAGGCTCGTTTGTCGCCCTCGACCGCCGTCGACGTGGTCACGGGACGCGACTGCAGGAGCACCAGCCGCCCGTCCGCCATCGTCCACTCGACATCCTGCGGCGCGCCGAAGAGAGCACCGGCAGCGCGGGCCGCCTCAAACACCTTCGCCAGGCCCTCCGCATCGAGCGGTGGTGAGTTGGCTGCATCCGGCGGCACATCCTCCACCGTTGTCTGCGAATCTCGGGCTACCAGCCGGCGGCGCTCGCCTGGCGGTGTGTGCGAAACAATTCGGCCGGTGGCCAGGTCCAAGGTCCAACGATCGGGCTCGATGGTGCCGTCGACGAGACCCTGGTTGAGGCCGTAGACCGACTCGATGACCGCGAGCTCCGGGTCGGTCGGGTGGACGCCGAAGACGATCCCCGACACCTCGCCGTCGATGAGCTCCTGGATCACCACCCCCATCGAGCTGGTGTCGACATCGATCCCGAGCTCGCGGCGGTAGAGGAGAGCGCGGTCGCTCCACAGCGACGCCCAGACATCGCGAATGGCTTCGATCACGGCCGCGCCGCCCCGCACACCCACAAAGCTCTCATGGAGGCCTGCGAACGAAGCTCCCGCGGAGTCTTCCCCGGGAGCCGACGAGCGCACTGCGAGCGGGCCTTCCGGCAGTTGCTGTCCGAGACGAGTCTCGACCGCCTCCACGATCTCCATCGGCACCGGCGTTCTCAGAAAGCGGTTGCGGATGCGCAGCGCGACGTCCCAGATCTCTTCCCACCGCATGTCCTCGAAGCTCTTCCGCCCCAGCTCCTGGTGGATGACCGCCCGCAGTGAGCCCTGCTCGACAAAGAGATCATAGGCATCGGTGGTCAGGCAGAAAGACCGCGGCACCGGGTGCCCGGTTCGCTGGAGGGCGGCAAGCGCAACCGCCTTGCCCCCAACCCGGCCGCCGTCGTCGTCGCCGATCTGATCGAGGCCGACAATCAGCTGCATCAGTCGATGTGGAGCTCAATCACATGTTGGAAATGAGTCACGACCATATAGACCGAAACCCCGAGCCGCAGCCGCGCGCAGCTCGGCGAATGGACGAAGGCCTCGAGGTGGGGATGTTTGGCGAGGAAGACCCGATCGAACTCGGACCGCTCGGCCTCCGAAACCTCCTCGACGACACCGACCGCGGTCGCGGCCGAAGCCTTGGTGAAGTCGGCCGGGCGGTTGGTGCGGTTGTCCACCAGTATCGAAGCCCGGGCATCGGCTACGAGGTTGGCGCGCTTGCGCGTCGTCTTGCCGGTCGCGAAGAGCAGGTGCTTGAGATCTTCAGTCGCCGCGAAACCGACCAGGCTGGTGTAGGGCTCGCCATCGTGATGGGTCCCCAACACGCCAAGCAGCTGGCTCTCGAGAAGTTCGCGAAGGACCTCCATATGGCTGCGGTCTTTGCTCATCCTCAAAACCACCCTTCGCAGAGCATTATAGGGCCGTGCCCGGGGGCCGCCCTAGGACTCTGCGATCTCTGCCGCCGTCTCGGGGCCCGCTTCGCCGGTGCGATTCACCAGGTTCTTCTCGAGGGGTGAGAGATCGCCCAGATTGCTGTGAGCGGGATCGCCGGCCTCATCGAGCCCGATCAGAAAGACAGCAGCGAGGGTCATTCCGGTGACGATAAGCCCCAGACCAAAAATCGCAAGAGTGCTCATCCGCCCGTCCGGCCACGACTCGCAAAGAGGAGAGCTCCCAGTGAGAGGATGGACGGCACCCACAGGCCGACAAACAGACCCTCTTCCCGGTGGCCGGAAAACCACAGAGAAACCGAAAACAGAAACGAGATTCCCGCGGCCGCCACAAACAGCAACTTCGCTTTGTTCGACGCTGTCATCTTTTCCTCTCCCGCTCTTCCAGGTCGAGCCGGTCGCTGGATTGCCGATGACAGCTCTCCAGGACGCGCATCTCGAAGGTTTGGCTTTGCTCGAGGTTCACGCACGTGGAACCGGAGCTGCGGGGCCCCTATTCCAACGACCCACTGAAGCCCGAGTCAGGCCGCGGCGACGATCACCGACAGGATGAGCATCGTCAAAGCGGGAAGGGACTTCTTCAACGGATCCTTGACCTTGATGTGCATCGCCACAGCACCGAGCATCAGAACCGCGATGCCAAGTGCCGCCGGGCGGGTCAGCGCCGGAAACCAGATGCCGGCGATCAGACACGCGGCGAACAGGAGCTTGAGAAACCCGATCACCTGCACCGACCACCCGGGAAGACCATAGACCTGGAACTCTTCCTTCATAGTGGCGGCCGCGCCGCCCCGCCAACCCGTGGGTTGTCCGAAACGCAGAAGCCAGACGTTGACGATCCCCAGAGCAATGACGATCTGAATGATGATGACAGCTGTTTGCATCGCTTCTCCTCCATCGGCTTTCGGCGTCTGATGTGTTGGCGGCTATCGTACTGCGGTCGACATGCACGCGTCCACACCGTTTTTGTGATCCACGCAGCGACAGTGTCAGGCCTTCGGATGCATGCAACACATGTCCGGTTACAGTGTTCCAATGAACCATGTCGCCGGAGCCGACGTCTGGTCCGCGTGGCGAGTCCACCGGGGCGAGGCGGGCGCGCTGCCGCCGCTGGAGAATGAGGCTCACGAAGCGAGGCACTCTCGGATCTGGTACTGAGAGGCTGGCGGGAAAGGGGTTTCGGTCCCAGCAGGCACCTTCTCCGCCGCGCTGCGCTGGAATGTCTCGCGTGCAACCTGGAAGCCTCGAGAGCTTTTGGGTGTTGGAGAAGAAAACAGCGGGAGGTCCAACGTCATGCGATCAACTCTCGAAGCCACGCTCATTCTGACTCTTTCAGTGGTTCTGACTCTGCTCATCATGGCGGTGATCTTCCCGCGCCACGCCCTCGGCGGGGGCGCACCAGGCGCTTCATTCGCCGTCCATCCAGCCGGCGGTCTTCGTCCATGGAATCCACGATCGGCCGGGTACGGCGGAATCTCCGCTGAAACCAGGGGCCGCGGGCCAGACGATCGAAACTACGTGCCCCTACCTCGCGGCCCTCGCCGCGGCATCGCAGTGCCCCGCATCGCCCGAGATGAGCACCACCTCGGCGTGTCCTTACCTGCTGAAAAGACAGCACAGGCAGCTGGAACCACCCGCTCCGCCGGTTAAAAACCTCGGGCAGCACACCTAGGCCGCGCATTGAATAATCAAGATTGGGATTGGTGCCATCCGCACTAGGAACCGGAGCGCGACTTCAAATTTGCAGCCGTGAAGGTGAGGACCCTGCCCGTCCCCATCGCAACGAAGTTCTCGCCGTAGGCTTCCTGGAAGGCATGGCGATCTGCTGGTCGCCGGTGCAGTGCGTCGCACCGCACTTGTCGACGCCGAGCTGTTTGAACTGCTCGATGATTGCGGCCGTCTCCTCGTCCGAATGACGGAGGAGGTGGAAGCCGCCGAAGACCATGAAGATCTTTTCGTCGAGGATCTGTTGGGTCTTTTCGAGGATCTCGACGATACCGGGGTGCGAGCAGCCGGTGATCACGACCAGGCCGTCCCCGGTCCTGAGGATCAGCGACTGCTCCTTGATGGCGCTGCCCATCTCTCCGGTCAGGTAGACGTCGGGGATGATCTCCACCGGATCGGTCACCGGGATGGAGGTCGCTCCCGCTTGTTTGACCGACGAGACAAACTCATCCGAAAACGACACCGGGTGGTAAACCGTCAGGCCGTGGTTCTGCTCGAGGACCCGGGCGAGCGAACCCGTGTGATCGCCGTGCTCGTGCGAGATGACGACCAGGTCCACCTCGGAGAGATCGATGTCGAGGGCCTCGACGTTGTGGAAGAAGACCTCGGGCTTGGTCCCGGTGTCGAAGAGGATGGTCTTCCCGGCGCTCTCGACGAGGCACGAGAAGCCCCAGTCGGCCTCCGTTCCCGGCGCGAACGCGGTGTTGTCGTAGAGGATCGTGACCGTGATCGTGTCGTCCTCCGCTTCGGCGACAACGGGGATGACAACGGCTGAAACGATCATGCACATGACCGGTATGAGCTCCTTCATCGTGACCGCCTCCCCTACAGCCTTTCACAGACTTCAATTGGCACCAATTCTTCAGGCCGTGTCCACGTAGCGGTGATTGCAGTGATCGTCGCCCTGCATGAGGGTCTTGTCGCGCTCCATCTTGAAGTTCTCGTTGAACGCCGGCGGCCAGTAGTAGTCCATGTTGCAGACGGCGGCGTGGCCGACCTGGCCCCCCAGACCGGCGTCTTGAAAGACCTTGGCCCACACGCACTCGGTCACCCGGAGCTGGAAGACCTTGTCGGTGTCTTCGGTGATCTCGAGGGTCAGGGCTTTGTCATAGTTCGGCGGTCTGAAGTTGGAAACGAAGGTCTGGAATGTGGTGTCGGGGGAATCTCTCGGCCTGCTGTTTCCCGACCCGCCGCCCGTTGTCGGCGGAGTAGATCTCCAACAGTCGAATCAGCTCTTCTTCTTTCAGCTCGGATTGAAGCGTCTTGATGAATTCGATGAAATTGCGGTTCTGCCCGGTGACCTGCCGCAGGACGCTGGTCTTCTGATCGAACTCGGCCTCGAACTTGTGCACGCCTTCGCTGCTCGCAGTGTCCGTCTTCTCCGCATCGCCGGCCCCAACCCAGCTGCCGCACAAACATGCGAGAGAGCACATCGGCATCACCCGGGTGAGGAGTTGTCTGCGGTCGAGCGCCGTGATGAGTTGCTCGGTCATAGGTCCCCCTTGTGTCGTCGATATTGAGAAAATACGCCGAATACTTCTTCAGGTTCTTCCTCAGCCGACACTGTTCACGACGTCTCAGTGATACCCACAGTGGTGCGGGTGTGGTCGGCGGCCTGCGGCGGATCGTGCGGCTGCCTCCACACAGCGCCGGCAGGGTCTGCCTCGTGACCGACCCGGTAGATGTAGATCGTGTCCCTGGGGAGAAAGGTCTCGGTCCGTTCGAGCTCGTAGCCGGACTCTTCGATGGTCTCCAGGATCTGGCGATTGGTCATGAATTGCGGAGGGTGCGAGCGGTCGACGCTGTGGTTCTCTTTCGACGATGACCACCGGGGCCCCGGGTTTCAGATAGCCCTCGAGATTCTGCAGGAACTCGATCGGCCGCTCGAGGTGGTGGAGGACGTAGACCATGATCACCATGTCGAGGTCCTTCTCGGGGAAGAGGGGGTCCTCGATCTCGCCGAGCACGGTGACGATGTTGTCGATGCCTTCGCTCCGGGCCCGATCGCGGATGGTCTCGAGGTCGGACTCAGAAATCTCGTTGGCGTAGACGACGCCGCGTTCGCCGACCCGTCGCGCGAGGTGAAAGGTGAGGTAACCGTCTCCGGCGCCGGCCTCCCCGATACGCATCCCTTCGGAGACGCCCACCGCATCCATGATTGCTTCCGGCGGCTGCCACGTTTCGCGATCGTCGTCCCGGTTGGACGAGACCGTGACGGCGACGGCCACACAGGCGGCGACGGTGAGCAGTGCCACGAGGGAGCGCGTTGGTGTGCGGGGCATCTTCAACCTCCCGTGGAGGGTCCCGGTCACAGGGACAGGGGAATCCCTGATGAGCCTACGGAGGGAGGCGGGTGGTGTTTCCAGGCTGTGATCCTCACGATTCAACAATCGTGTGCCTGGAGCCAACGGCCCGGGCTCAGGCTCACGATTCAACAATCGTGTACCTGGAGCCACGCCGGCCGCACCTCCGCTCGCAGCTCTTCGATCACCGCAGCGTCAACGTGGTAGATGTCGCCGTTGCCGCCGGTGTTTCGGGTGAAGAAGAGCTGTCGACCGTCGGGCGACAGCATGGCGCAGTACTCGTAGGCGTCGGTGTTGATCTGAGGCCCCATGTTGACGGCCTCGGACCAGCTGCCGTCGTCGTTTCGGAACACCACCCACAGGTCTCCCCTGCCGAAGCCCAGCGGGCGGTCCGAGGTGAAGATCAGGTAGCTTTCGTCGGGTGCTATGAACGGGTCGTGCTCGCTGTGCTCGGTGCTGACGCCGCCGCCGATCCGCTGCGGAGGGGCGTATCCGCCCTCCACCGGTTCGGCACGATAGATGTCGCCGGGGCTTCCGTGCTCCGGGAACACCGAGAGGTACAGCGACCCACGCGACGAGATCGAGGTGTAGTACTCGTCCATGTCCGGCGAGTTCACTCCCTCGACGGGTGCCGGCTCGCCCCACTCGCCGGCGGCGTTGCGCTCGACCCACCAGATGTCGGAGTCGCCGGTCCGGTCGTCGGCGTCACGCGGCCGTTTCGAGGAGAAGTAGAGCCGGGTACCATCGGCCGAGAAGAAAGGGTCGACATCGCTGGCGCTGCCCGAAAACGGCAGGACCTTCCGCGCGCTCCAGCCGCCGTCCTCTTGATGAATCACCATGAGGGTGTTGCGACCGTCCCTCCACTCCGAGAACACCACCATCGACCCGTCGGGAGCGAGCGCGCAGTTGAGCTCGTTGGCATCGGTCGACAGCACGCCGGGGGCGAAGACCGTCGGCGCGGCGAGCGAGGAGCCTGCGCCGCGAGGGTCGTCGGCGAGCCCCGCTGTCGCCCCGCCCGCGGGCTCGCCGCACCCGGTCGAGATCATCAGCATCACCACCGCCGCACACCACCTCGTCAGCCTCATGGAGTTCCCCTCTCCGTGTTCGCACCTGATCTTCGATGCGAGCGGATCACCTCGGCATCGACCCAGAAGATGTCGTTCGAGCCCTCGCGATTGCTGGTGAAGAAGAAGTACCGCCCATCCGGGGACAGCGTCGGACAGAAATCGGAGTGCGGCGTGTTGACGGGCGCGCCCAGGTTCTTCGCGCGGCCCCACGCACCGTCCGCGTCGCGAAAGCTGACGTAGAGGTCGCCGTCACCGAGCCCGTCTTCACGACCGACCGCGGTGAAGACGAGAAAACTGCCGTCGGGCGCGATCAGGGCGTCGGTCTCGTCGCCCGCGGAGTTGATGACGGGCCCGAGGTTGACGGGCTGCCCGAAGTCGCCGCCGTCGGGCCTCGCCGCGTAGATGTCGCTGCCCCCGTGGCCGCCCGGCCGGTCCGAGCCGAAGACGAGGGTCCCGTCGCTGCTGAGCGTGGGAAAGAGCTGACGGTCCTTCGTGTTCACGGCCGGGCCGAGGGGCCGAGGCGATCCCCAGCCGATTTTCTCCCGATGGGTCACCCATATCTGGTAGTTCCGCGAGCGCTCCATCTCCGCCCTGAACGGCCGCTTCGAGATGAAGAAACAGCGTTTTCCGTCCCCGGTGATGAAGAGATCGACCTCACTGAAATCGCTGGCGAAGGAGGTGGGGCGCGCCGTCTTCCAACCGTCCCGGGATTCCGCCATCACCACCACGGCAAAGCCGCGGCCAGGCTCGAAGACCGCGAAATAGAGCTCCCTACCGTCCGGCGTGAACGCGCAGCTCACTTCGCCACGGCCTGTCGACACGATCCCCGGAGCGAAGACCTGCGGCGTCGTGCCCGGCGGCGCCTGCCCGAGGTACGCGCCGGGCGGCGCCACCACGGGCACGTCACCGGAAAAGGCCGCCGCCACCCACGCGGCAACGATCAGCGCGAGTGCCCCCCGGCACCACACCCCCGCCGTCACAGCGCTCTCACCAACGACACTCCATTTCGCACCACACGAACGAGATACGACAGTCACAGGGCGGTGTTGCAGTCGAGCAGGCGCACAAAAGGTGTGCCACGTTCTCGGCGACCGCCGTCGGAGCACGATCGCGGCCCCTCAAAGCGTCGGGGCGAGACCCACACACGAAGTCGAGATCAAAAACGTCGATGCACAGAATAGTATGATGATTGATATGCTATGATATGCACACTGGAGTTCATCTCATGGCCAAGAAACGCATCACCGTCACAGTCGACGACGACGTCGCCTCCTACCTCCACGACCAAATGAACACAAGTGCGGTGGTCAGCGAGGCAGTCCGTGACTACCGTGCCCGACAGCTCGAGCACGAGCTCGAAACCGCCTATCGCGAGGACGCCGATGCGACCGCCAACCTCGCCACCGAGTGGGAAACGGCCGACGCCGAGGTCGACGAGTGACCCCGCCTCTTTCGCGCGGCGATGTGGTCCGTGTGCGGCTCGACCCCACCGAAGGCCGCGAGATCCGAAAGACGCGTCCGGCCGTGGTGGTTTCGAACCGTGCGGCATGCCGGTTCGACACCGTCATCCAGGTGGTGCCGATCACCGGGCCTGTGGATCGGGAACTCCGTCCCTACGAAGCCGAGATCGGGTCCCACTCCAGCGGCCTTTCCAAGCCATCCCGAGCGGTGGCAAACCAGATCCGCACAGTCGCCAGGCACCGCATCACCACACGCCTGGGACGGGTCACATCCACCGAGCTCGAGGCCATCGAACGCGCCGTCTCGATTCAGCTCGGTCTTCGAACACGTCGCTGACCCCGGCACCTGGGCGCCGGTTTACAGTTCAGCCTCCTGCAATATTCGAACTCAAGTGGGCGAGGAATTCTCTGACAGGCGGAGGCGGGTGGTTAACGCCCTCCTCCACTCGCGTTCACAGCGTCCTTCGGGCAGGCCCTAAAGGACCTGCCTACGCCGTTGATCGACGTCCGCGGATGTTCCTGAAAACCGTAGGCGGGTCGTTTACGGCCCGCCACCACTCGCGTTCTATGCGTCCCACGGGCAGGCCGCTAATTGAGTGATCCTGAAAGGCGTGAGGCGGGTAGTTTGGGCGGGGAGGATTCGACGGCGACCAGAGAGTGGCCGTCGAGCATTTGCCGACCTCATCGTGCGGCAGAAAAAATGCCAGGCGCGCGGTGCGCCTGGCAGCCATGGACACAGACCGGATGGAAACGGACCCTGTCGGGCTCAGGCCTCGATCTGGGTCTTCAGGTTGGCGATCACCGCGTCGGCCTCGTGCTCGTTGAGCTTGACGACGACCTGCTCGGCGAGCTTGCCGAGCACCGGCACCGGCACCTTGTAGTCCACCTCGAAGGTGACCTCGGTGTCGTCACCGTGGTCATCGAGCAGCCAGGTGACGGTGCTCTCGATGCCCTTTTCGTTTTTGCTCACGAGCTTTTTGTTCGGGATGACTTCGATCTCTTCGCTGTCCCCTTCGAAGCGAATTCCGGCCATTTTGTAGGACCAGTGGAAATGTTTGCCCCCGTTGGGCAGGTCACGGATGTCGGAGACATCCATCATGCTCGGCCAAAACTCCGGGAAATGAGTTTTGTCCTCGAGGAAGTGAAAAACATCCTCGGCCCGGGCGTGAACGGTCGTCGATCTGCTGAGCTTTGCCATGGCTACCTCCCTGCGGTTCGACGAGGCGGAGACATTTCCACCTCGCAAACGCCTTCGGCAGCCCGGCCATCTTGGGATCCCGGCCGCGGTCATCCCAGCGCGGAGGAAGCGAGGATCCGTGGCTTTCCGGCGCCGGCTTTCGCCGGTTGTGGCTTTATCGGTGCACCAAACAATATGGGTCGCGAGAGTGGAGGCGGCAAGGCGACAGGCGCTCCGCCCTGCTCAGTTTCATCAAACGACACCACGATGGCACGCAAGGTTGGGTGCCGCGTTTCGCATTGACGCGTTGTTGCGAAAACCATTCGGGGTTTTCCGCACGGTGGGATCGAGTTAACTCGCGAACAGTTTTCTTCGGCTCTCCGGGTGGCACCTATTCATCAACCCCCCAAATGCAACAATGCGAAGGGTGGCACCCATTTCGGGTGGGACCTCCCGGCTACGACTCCGGGACCGGTGCCTCGAGACGTGGTTCGTCGTTGGTGCGCTGCAGCTCGCACAGGATCCTGGCGGCGAGTCTGGCGCCCGCGGTGATGGTCTCCGGCACCAGGACATCGGCGGTGTCGTCCTTCGAGTGGATGTGGTGCTCCTTCGACTGGATGCTGATCGCCGGCACTCCGGCCAGGGCGAATGTCCGGTGATCCGAGATCAGGTCGAGGTGGACGACCTCGATCCCGAGGTCGGACGCACTCTGCGTGACGACGGTGTGGAGCCACTCGGGGTAGTACGAGCTGAAGGCCGCGGGAATGATCTCGGGGTGGAGGATCATCCACCGGCCGTCGGGGCCTTCCCAGGCGCGGCCCTGGAGCTCTGCAGGGATGTGGACCCCGGGTTCCTGCGGGGGCGACTGCTCGTCGGATGGTTTGGTGGCGATCACCGGTCCCATGGCCCCGCCGAGGGTGTCGAGGTTGACGACCGCCACGATCCTGTCGAGCTCGGCGACGTGGCTCTGGACATAGGCCCGTGAGCCGATCGCGCCGTTCTCTTCCCCGCCGAATGCGACAAAGGTGAGCGGGACATCGAGCTGATCCGCGGTTTTCGCGAAGGCGCGGGCGAGCTCGATCATGAGGCCGAGCCCGGTTCCGTTGTCGTTGGCCCCCGGGCTGTCCTGGTAGGCGTCGATGTGCGAGGTCACGAGAATCTCCCGACCGGAGGTGGGCCTCGCCCCGTACCGGGCGACCACGTTTGCAGACTTCAGGACGACGGGTTTGCCTTCCACCTCGAGCGATACCTCGAGGTTGCCACCGGCCGCGAACGTCTCGAGGTCGGCGGGCGCGACGGTGATCACGACCGCCGGAGCGCTCTCGGAGATCATCAGCTGCATGAACGGGTGGTTGGTGACGACGATACGCCCCGTGATTTCTGGCCCGGCCTGGGCCGGATCGGTCACCACCACGGCCTCGCCTGTGAACGCAAGTGTGTTCGAAAAGGGATCGAGCCCGATCTTCACCGGCTCGACCGGTGTTCCGCCGAGCTGGAGGGTGGTCTTCTCGAGCACAAACGACTGGTAGTCGAACGGCTCCGTCGAGACCTCGAGGCCGATGGCCTCGAGCTCGGACACCACCGCCGCACGGGCCCGGGCTTCACCCTCGCCCGCCGCCGGGCGGGGCCCGAGCTCGGCGAGACGTGTCGCAAAGGCGATCGTCCCGGAGCCAAGTGCTGTGTCGTGCGCCACCCCTGCTTCGCACCACGACGCAAGGCTATCGGTCGCGGCGGGCAGTACCTGCGCTTCGGCGGCGGCCGCTCCCACACCCATGACTATCAGAAGAACCCACATGACACGTGCCGTTGTGTTCATTGGGACGATTTTCCTTTCTCGTGAGGGGACGGTGCGCCCCAGGATCGCGGCAAGGTACGCTGTCAAATGTCATGGGGTTTCAGAGAACCGCGCCTGCACGGGAACAACGTATCACTTTTTCTGGTTGCGTCTTTCTCAATTTCGCTTCGCTTCTGAGTGCTGCCGGGCGGGCGAGGTATTCGCGGAAGAAGACCACCGATACAGGGATGATGATCAGCACCGGAGTCAGCGCCATCAGGGTGGAGGCGGCGGCGTTGGAGGAGCCCGAATCCCAAGTCCTGTTGGTCATTGACTGCGTTGCCCAGAACAGGTCGCTACGGTGATCGGTGGCACACACTCAGGAATCTGATCCGATCGGATCGTGTTGTACCCAGGCGCTACCGAATCCACACCACTTCATGCAGGAGCAACTCAATGAGATACCCAAGAACCTTTTCACATATCGGACTGTCTGTCACAGACCTCGAACAGGCCGTAGATTTCTATACCAACGTCTTTGGCTGGTACGTGATCATGCCACCCACCGAAATAGTCTCCGACGATTCTGCAATAGGCGTGATGTGCAACGACGTTTTTGGCAAGGGTTGGGGCAGCTTTCGAATCGCTCACCTGTCGACGGGTGACAAGATCGGTGTCGAAATCTTCGAATTTCGAAACGCCGAGAAGCGGGAAGACAACTTCGAATACTGGAAAACCGGCGTCTTTCACTATTGTGTGCAAGATCCGGACGTCGAAGGTCTGGCCGCCAAGATCGTAGAAAACGGCGGCAAACAGCGCATGCCTGTGCGCGAGTACTACCCGGGTGAAAAGCCCTACCGCATGGTGTACTGCGAAGACCCCTTCGGAAACCTGATTGAAATCTATTCTCACAGCTACGAACTGACGTACTCCGCGGGAGCCTATCAAGAAGAGGTTTGAGCACAACAGAGGGAATCCAATAACATCCCATTCTCCACATTCGCTATAGAATCAATTCACTTGGAATGAATCACCGGCGAGTTCACTCCTGAATGGGTTTGAGTTGGATACGAAACACGTTCTATCGAGATTGATCCTGATCCCTCTGATTCTCGGAGGAACCCGTCTGTTCGCAGCCGAACTTCCGTGCACGGTCTGTGCCGGAGTACGAGTAAGCGACCCGACGCAGGCCCTCCACGGATTGGAACTCAACCCGAGACTCGGCGAGGACGATGTTCTGTTTGTATCGTGGACCTCGCCCCTCGACGGTACCGCAGATGTGGGTGCCATCGACGCAGTTCGCCAGACCGGCGCGACACCCTGGTTGCGAGTGGTGTTTCGCACACCTCAGCCGATCACGACACATCTCGAGCAGCTCGAGGCCGAACTCGAGAACCTGACCGGTCTTGTCCGGTCTGGCGGAGACGGCCTCTTCGTCCAGGCTTTGTGGCAGCCGGAGAATGGTTCGATTGACGCCGGCGAGCATGCGTTTCTGATCAAGAAGGCAGCAGTCGCCGTCACCGGATCGTCACCGACAGCGACCTTCATCGCCGGTCCTCAGAACGCTGATCCTGACTCCATCCGTGCGCTCTATCGCGAAGGCGTCGCGGCCTACCTCGATCTCGTCGCGCTTCCCCCTGGAGCTGACCTGGTCGAAACGATGGCGGCCCTGGGCGAACTCGACCCCGGCAAGAGAGTGGTGCTCGACGCGCTGCCGATGCCCGGCATTCGCGGCGACAACTCTCATTCGAGTGGCTGAGGCCGCCGCATCCGGGATTGCGGTCACATTCTTCGATGCCGCTGCCGCAACATCCGTGGATCTCGCTCCCCTCAAAGTGATGGCGCACGAGTTTCAGGGTGACCTGGTTTTCGACCGTTACTCGATTCCCACCGGTGCGGGCGAAGCCTGGGCCTTCGTTCGTGAGGATCTCGGGTTACGCGTGATTGCAGAGCCGCCACCGGATGCCGAGAATGTCGAACTCGTGTTTGCCGACGCCTGGCTCCGATCACCTACCGTGATTGACCTCGGGACCGGCGAGGAACGGCCGGTGTCACGGGGTCAGGCAACTCGCGGACGGGCTGGCCGTGACCCTCGACGACCCAGGCAAAGTGCTGCTGCTGCGGCTCGAACGGTCGCCGATTGAAGAGCACGAGGCGTTTGACCAACAGATCGATGTCGGAGCCGACCGAGAGATCCCGGTCGAGGAGATCCTTCGGAGACTCCAGGCCTTCGAGGACAACCAGGCACGGCGGTTCGAGCACTACGAGGCGACCAGGAGCCTCCACCTTCGCTTTCAGACGGTTCAAGGTTCATTCGAGGCGTCGTACGTTGGAGACTATTTCTACCATCGCGATCATGGATCTGATTGGGTGTGGAAAGATTTCTACGCGGGCGGCGTCAAATGGAAGTCCAAAAACATCCCCAAAGTGCCCCTCATCCAACCCGAGAAGGTCGCTTCCCTGCCGGCGGAGATCCAGCTCACCAAGGACTACGACTACCGGTTGCGGGGCACCGAAACCGTCGAAGGTCGCAACTGTTGGGCGATCGACTTCAAGCCGATCAATCTCGAGCCGGGCCGCAGTCTCTTTCGAGGCACCGTGTGGGTCGACCAACAGATCTCCGCCCGCGTCCGCACACGTGCCACGCAGGTGGGCCTCGAAGGATCAGTTCTTGCTTCTGAAACAACGATTTTCTACACCCCTCTCGATCGCAACGGTGCTTCCACCGACTGGGACTCGAACGGCTACATTATCCCGACAAAGATATCGGGCCAACAAACGCTGTCGGTTCTCAGCGTCACTCTGCCCATCGAAGTGGAAACCGAGATCGCCGACGTTCGATTCGACGGTGAGAATTTCGAACTCAACCGCGCGGCCGCTCTGGCCTCGGAAGCGACAATGTTACGGGACACCGATGACGGTTTCCGATATCTCAAGAAGGACAAGACCGGTCAACGATATGTCGAGACCGAGTTTGACGCGGATCGGCTCTTCCTGGTTGGCGGCGTGTTCTGGGACGAGTCGTTGGATTTTCCCCTTCCATTGGCCGGCGTCAACTACCTTGATCTGGACTTCAAAGGAACGGGTACGCAATTCGACGTGTTCTTTGCCGGAGCCTTGCTGAACGCAGGATTCTCCGATCCCAGTCTCTTCGGCAGTCGCTTCAACGGCGGCGTCAACATCAACGGCATCTTCATAAAAACCAACGACCGCCTCTATCGGGACGGAGTTGTCGTGCCGGAGGAAGATGTCATGAGTTGGAGCGCAGCGGGCGATCTCTTCATCGGTCGGCCGTTGGGAGACTATTTTTCTTTCGAAGTCAATTACGGTCTCGAGCGTGTTGACTACAGCCGTGCAGATGACACCGCCACCGACTTCTTGATTCCACAGGACACGTTGATCCACAGTTTTCGGTCGAGCCTGGAATACAACCGGTCTGGATATCGACTGCGGTTGGCCGGGGACGCAAACAGGCGTTCGAACTGGGAGTTTTGGGGGCTGCCCGGAAACCTCGAATACGATCCCGATCAGAAGGAATTCCTGCGATGGCGGGCGATCCTCGCCAAGACCTGGTGGCTTTCCAGTTTCAGGAGAATCGGTCTGAGTGCAGAGTACCTCAACGGTTCAAATCTCGACCGATTCTCCGGTTATGATTTCGGTCTCTTCGGCAATTCTGTGGTTGCCGGCTATCCAAGTGGTCTGGTACGGGCTGAACGGGCCAGCGGTGTTCATCTGACCTATGGAATCAACATCTTGGAGCAGATTCGATTCGACGCCAAAGTCGACGCGGTTTGGGCGACGAACCGAACCACCGGCCTCGACAACGAACTCCTCGCTGGAATAGGTATTCAGGGGACCACGACTCTACCCTGGCAGCTGATCATGAACTTCGAGGTGGGCTACGCGTTCGCCGGTCCCGGGAAGGGTGGCGTTGCCCTGCGGGTATTTTTCCTCAGACTCTTCCCAGGCCGCTGATTCCGGATTTGCCGACACATCCGGCACGTTCGGGCCTCAATACTTTGACGTGATCCCAGCGCCGACAGCGCAGAAATGACCGGGTCACTTTCCTGCTGGAACGTCTTCCCACACGTAAGCCATCATCGTCTGAAACTGCTCCATTGCATCCGGCATCTGCCGTTCCGCTTTCGACAATTTGAAGACTATATCGACGGCTTCCTTCTTCTTCGGTGCCACCTCTCGGAGCTTGATTTCGAGTTTCCCGCCATCGCATTCAACCTTGAGCACCTTGAATTGCGCTCCGACCGGAATCTCCTGTTTGTCTCTTTCGAGATCCACTATTCCGTGGTTGTCGACTTTGGTGTCGTAAAGCGGTTCCTTCGCGACATACGTGTTTCCAACGATCATTTCACGGATGTCCACACACACTGCATCGTCAGCATGCCCAGCCGGAGACCAGAGTGTGGCGACGAACAGCGTGCGTCAAGAACGCAATCATTCTGAACTTTCATCTGGACCATTCTCCTTTTTCAATCTGACAGTGATTATTCATCTCATGCCAGCGCACATCATTACCTTTATATATAATACCAGACGTTTCAACCAGAGACGTTCGTCGTGGGCTATGATCTCTGAAATGGCAGACACCTCACCTCGACCCACTCGCCGTGGATTTCGCCGGGGTTTCACCGACTTGATTTTCAGCCTTCGAACCGAGGCGCAG
Organism: Candidatus Sulfomarinibacteraceae bacterium; assembly: GCA_963714885.1. Lineage (GTDB taxonomy): Bacteria > Acidobacteriota > Thermoanaerobaculia > Thermoanaerobaculales > Sulfomarinibacteraceae > Sulfomarinibacter. The sequence continues at coordinate 24,621 of CAVQQV010000003.1, forward strand.
ACGCCGTTACTCCAGGCTCTATCAGTCGGAACCGGCGTCTTCATCGGTTGCTTTCCGCTCTATGGTCTGCATCTCGGCGTCTGCGTTCTCGTGAATCGTCTGTTCAGACTCAATCTGATCAAAATGTACCTTGCGACGAACATCAACAATCCGTTCTCAGCACCATTTCTCGTCTATCTGGAGATTCAGCTGGGGGCTTTTCTGCGCCAAGGGTACTTCTATGAGCACACGATGGAGACCGCGCGCACTCTCCTCCTTCGTGACTTCCTCCTCGATATCGTTCTGGGTTCGCTGACGATCGGTTTGTTGCTGGGTGTTCCGTTCGCGATACTCACGTTTTTTGCGGTCCGCCGACTCAACAGGAATCCCACCATGTCGAAGTTGGTTGACCGCACTGCCCGCCGTTACCTGGATGTCGGCATTCTCCGTTGGGAGATCTCCAGGGCCTGCCTCCGTTTTGACCCTTTCTACCGGGAGATCATCGCGTCGGGTGCGCTCCCGAAACGCGGGTCGCTGATCCACATCGGATGTCGTCGAGGCCTCGTGTTGGCCTTTCTCGATGTCGCGGCAGGTGCGGACGCCGGCAGCCCCGCCGCGGCGATGGGCGACTCTCTCAGTCTTGGCGGCGTTGACGACAACCCCGCAAGGGTTGAAGTAGCACGCCGTGTTTTGGGCAACCGGGCACGAGTGGAATGCGAAAACCTGGAAACCTTCGAACCCGGCCGTTGTGATGTTGTTGTGAATCTCGATCAATTCAAATCGGTTGTCCGACGGAATCGGGAGACGGCGCTGTGGCGAGCTGCTGAAGCGGTCGAGCCTGGCGGCATGCTCGTTGTGCGTGCCTCGACTGCGCAGCCGTGGATGGGGTTGTGGCCGTTTACCGGTCTCACCGAGTCGCGGGTCATCAAAGTCGTCGAGGACCTCCGTCGCGGATTCACGATACGGGTGCTCTACCGGTCGCTGAGACGGGTGGTGATTCTGGCGACGCGACCGGATTCGGAGCCGGTATGAGTGGACCCCCGTACCCTCCGATCGAGCGGATGCTGCCCCATCGTGCGCCTTTCCTGTTTATCCAGTCGATCTGCGAATTATAGACGCCGCCCGATCCCACGCGGGCAGGACCACAAGCGTCGCGACCAGGCATACGACGACCCCCGCGGTTATCAGTGCTCGCGGCAATCAGTGCCCCGCCGCTGCGCAGCCCCGGGACGTGGGACAGCATGAGGCTTCCAAACCCAACACAGGTCGTGAGCGTGGTGAGAGTCATCGCTCGACCTGCGATCGAAACCGCGTCTGCAAGGGAATGAGGAGATGCTCCGCGGGTGCCATGGACAGCATGCAGACCATCGTCGATTCCAATCCCCAACAGTATCGGCATCACCACAAGCGTGATGAGGTCGATCGGGCGGCCGAGATAACCCCAGAAACCGAGAAGACAGATCGAACCAATGACCACCGGCGTCAGTGCGACCAGGCTGTCGCACACGTTCCCACGAAAGGACACGATGACCACAGCGAAAACGACGATCAGGGCGATCCAACTGAGGCGACGGACATCACGTTTCGCCAGATCTTTCAGGTCCCGCCCTACGGCCGGGATGGAGGCTACGGCAACTCCCGGTACCGCCGTTTTGATGCGGGTTACGAAATCCGCCGGCGGGCCCTCTTCCCACACATGCCCCGGAAGTCGGACCCGCAACATGACCCACGTCGTATCGTCCCCTTCGCTGACCAGTTCTCCCACCCAGGTTGGCCAGTTCGAGCGATCAATGGGCGCCGGATCACGCCCCGCATCAAGAGCACGAAGTGCGTCCAATCCGGCCCTGAAGCCTTCAGGGTTCAGCCCAACGTTCACGAGCTCGGCCTCGAACAACGAGATGCCCGGCTCCATCGAAACCTCTTCGAGCACACGGAGGCGGTGCTGAATTCTCGACGGCACACCCAGCCAGTCCGCTGGTGAGGTGATGTCGGCGTCGGCGCCGAGCTCCGTTTGGAGCTCTTCTCTGACCTTCGCACATGATTCGAGAGCGTCGGCCAGCCCGTTTCCCGGCACGACAAATGTCGCGGTGCCGATACCAACATCGAAGGTCTCGACCAACAAGCGCTCGGCTTCCATCGCAGGATGGTCGACAGGGCGAACGGCCCTGAGATTCGCATCGAACCGAAGTTTGGGTATGCCGGCCGCCGACACAATCACGATACAGACCGTCACTCCCAAAATGATGAACGGATACCGCGTACCGACGCTTACACAATAATCGACGGACGAGCCTATCCACCGCCACAGGACGCTACCCCCGTCGGCTCGGTTTCTCCGTCCTTTCCACAACATCAATGCGGCTGCACCAACCGTTGCAGTCATGACCAGCATTGAGAGAATCCCGCAGGTCACGAGGACGCCGAGCTCACGGATCGGACCGAGGTGCGCGAACATGAGCACCCCAAATGCCGCCGCAGTCGTCAACGCCGAGGTCAGGATGCCAGGCCCCGTGCCGCGATACGTAGCAACAAGAGAATCCTCCCTGGACAGACCATCCAATCGGCATTGGCGATAGCGGGTGGCGGCATGGATCCCGTAGTCGACTCCAAGGCCGACCAACACGGCGGCGAATCCAAGACTGACAGCCGAAATGCCATGAAACAGTCCGGCGATGAGACCGGCGGTCACTGCCAGCGCGAAAAGGACTGTGACAATCAAAATGCCGGGAAGTGCAACACCCCCGAAAGCCGCCACAAGGAGCAGGAAACAGCCCACGGCGGACCCTGACACAGTTCTCTTCAGATCATTCCGGATGAGCTCCTCATCAGCAGCCGCGTAGAGGGGCCCGCCCACCGCATCGAACCTGAATTCCGACCCGAGGTTCTCCCTGACTTCTGAAAACGCGGCCTCGAGGTCTTCGACCAGTGCCCTGCCTCCCGAGGGATCAATCTCGGACCGTGCCGGAGTCACGATCACGAGTGAGGCCTCTCCGTCCTCTGAAAGGAACGTCAAGGTCACCGGATCGATCGGCAAGGAGGAAGCGAGGAACCTGGCCCCCGGAATCGCGTCGACCAGGCCAAAAGGGTCGACCGCCAATATCGGGCCCTCAAAAGCGCTCGACGGTGAAATGATCTTCGATCGAATCGTCGCGGCGCGCTCCCTCAGAAACTCAGGACGGATGGAATCTTCGAGAAGTTCCCTCCAGTCGTCTCCGGCAAGGAGCAAGGCTCTGGGAACCACAGACTTCAGAAAAAACTCTTCATCTTCGGGCGATACGCCCGCCTTGGCCAGCGCAACTTCAGAACTGTTCGAAAGGAGAGCTGCAAGTTCGGAGGCCGCCTCCGTCACCGACGCAGCCGATGCATCATCACCATCCAACGGTGACCGGACAATGACGAACACCTTTTCGAGGCCACCGAAGACAGAGAGAAAAATGTGGTAATCGGTCGCGGCCGGGGATCCCTCGGGGAGGAGCCCCGCGAGGTCAGTGCGCAATTGGAGATGACTCGCGGAGATGATCGCGAGTGCGGTGGCGATGGCACCCGCGATCAACACGGTTCTCGGACGCCGGGCGATGAACCGCGCCAGCCACATTTTCTGTGGTCCGGCGCTATCCGACACAGTCTTCACTCCGCAGCCTACGCCGTGGTACCGGCATCAACGATGATGGTTTGGCCGGTGATCGCGGAGGCCCGATCCGAGAGCAAGAACACCACCGCCGCTGCCACCGATTCGGGATTGGTTCCACCAGGCAAGACCTCACTCGATCGCAACCCGGTCACAACGTTCCCCGGGAGATCGCGGGTCATGTCCGTCTCGACAAACCCCGGCATCACGACATTGGCGCGGATCCTTCGACGCCCCATTTCCCGGGCCAGGCAGCGAGTTGCGGCTATCAACCCCGCTTTTGACGCAGCGTACGACGCGTGACCAGACACGCCGTGCGCGGCACTCAACGACGCGATGTTCACGATCGCGCCCCGGCGACGGGTCACCATCGATCGTACGACCTCACGGGTCAACCGAAATGCTCCACCGAGATTCACATCGATGACCTCATCCCAGGACTCGTCCGTGGTCATCGCAGTCAACCCACTCCGTTGGATACCGGCGTTATTGACAAGCCCGACGATCGGGCCAATCGTTGCCTCGACCTCGGCCACGAGATCAGCCGGCCTGCTTCGGTCGCGTAAATCGAGATGAAATGCGGTCGCCCTCGTGTCTGTCGAAGCTTCGGTTTCGCGCGCCTGCGCCTCGTCGGAGTTCCACGTGAATGCCACCGTTCGGTCTTCTGCGACCAGAGCTTCGACGATGGCCCGTCCAATTCCGCGACTTCCGCCCGAAACCAGGTAAACGTCGTTTCCTTCACCCATGACAGTTATCTCAACACGGCTTGACGTCGGCCACAAGCCCAACGCCCGTCCGACTCGTTCAGCAGAAGCTGGCTATGGAGATATGCAGGCTAGGGACCTCCATACCTGGCTCGCGCCACAGCTGCGGCAATTCGGAGGCTGTCGATCACAGGACGATAGTGTGAGGTCGACAGTCCATCCGCGAAACCCAACCGAACGGGTACGGTCAGGATCGGCAAACCCCGCCGCGCCGCCCTCACGATGACGGCGCTCTCGGCCTCGAATCGTGGCTCAGGAAAACCCGTCGTTTCAAAAAGCTTTCGGGTGTAGAGGCGGAATCCCGTTTGACAATCTCGAAGGTCCACACCCGCAAAAAACGAAATGGCCCGCGACGACAGCGTATTGCTGGCGCGGCGAACACGGCTCATTTCGGAGTAGAGATGGTCGCGCGCTCCCATCACGAGATCGCCACCCTGACCCCAGCGTTCGATGAGTTTTGGTATTTCTTCAGGTAGGTGCTGGCCATCAGCATCCACCGTGACCACCGCTTCGAAACCTCTGCCAAACAACACGGAAAAGGCCATTCGAAGCGCAGCACCCTTGCCGAGATTCTGCGGGTGAGAAATGACCTCGGCGCCCGCTCGGGAAGCCACGCGGCCCGTGTCGTCCCGAGATCCGTCATCGACAACCAGGACATTCGGGACCAGAGTCAGCGCCCTTTGGACCACGTCAGCCACGGATGATCCCGCGTCGTAGGCGGGTATGGCCACAGCCACAGACTCGATCATGGTTCCACGGGTTCCAGGACGGCCCATGCAGCGGCCCCGCCCGCCGCGAATCCAGTGGCAAGCACCGCAGTAGGATCGGGCAGGGAACGCCCATCGTGAGGGATGACTCCGAGCTCCGGATCTTCGTGGGTGAACCCGGGGGTCGGCCCGAACGGAGATCCGGTGGTTGCGAGAAACGCCGCTCCGAGAAACCCTCCCCCACTTTCACCAGTCACGCCCTTTGGAGCGAGGACCGGCGGCAGCGGCGCGTCACCGAAGAGCGAGCGCAGGACAAGTGCCTCAATCCGATCACCGGGTCCGATCCCGCAGCCGCCGGTCACCAGACGATCAATGTCGATCGGATCCACTCCATTCGTGAAAAGACTCTTTTTCAAGGACTCCGAAAGCAATTCGTGGTCGTGGCTCCAGCCCGTCCGAGGGGCGAAAGGATCAAAAGCACGACCCGTCATTTTGATGCGCACGAGCGGTCTGGCACCGCGGCCCCTGGCTGCCTCTTCGGTCTCCAGGACCACCACGGCCGCCCCGTCGCCGGCGAGGAATCCCGATCGTCTGTGATCGAACGGCCTGGCTGTTTCGATCCCGTCGTCACCCGGTCTCGCAAGCGCCCGAAACCGATCGAGAATCGAATGCAAGAGCGGATTCACCTCATCGACGGCGCCCACCAGGGCAATCGACGATTTCCCCGAGACAATCGCCGACACACCCTGGGCAAGTGCGATCAGCGGTCCTGCCTGCCTCTGGACAATCGTCAGATTCGGCCCTTGCGCTTTGAGGGCCATTGCGACCTGCGCGGCCGGGGCGTTGGCGACCGATTCGGTGAACAGGGCCGGCGACACTGCCTCCGGGCCTTCGAGCATCGCTTGTCGAAGGATGTTCTCGGTAACATCTGCGGCGCCATACGAGGTGGCGATCACGATGGCGGCACGACCGAGATCGTTCAATTCGAGACCGGACTGCGCAACCGCCATATTCGCCGCCGCCACGGCCTGTTTGGACGGTTGACCCATCCTTCGGGCCTTCAACGGCGAAATCCACTCCGAGAGATCGGCACCGCCCGAGAGAACGGCCGTCCGCGAGGAATTTTCCCGATGGTACCCAGCCGAGCGGTCAACTGGGCTGCGAACCACATCAGAACTGGCAAGAGCCTCCGCAAATGGCGCCGCGCCGCATCCGGCCGCGCTGACGATGCCGATCCCTGTTACCACGACAGACGGCCGGGAGGTCATCCGGCCGCCCCTCGTTTCCAGCCGGCAATCACCACCGCGGCATTGGCGCCGCCGAACGCAAAGCTCGAACTGATGGCCACCGATTCAGGGGCAACCGAACGCGGTGAGCCGAGAACGATATCCAGATCCATCTGCCCATCCACATCGCCCTCGTCAGGCATCGGGTGGATCACACCGTGAATCAAGCAGAGCACCGTGGAAACCGCTTCGACGGCGCCAGCGCTTCCCAACAGGTGTCCAATCGTTGCTTTGTTCGACGTCACCGGAAGACTTGCTGCCCGCGAGCCAAAAACCTCGTGGAGGGCGCGGCATTCCGAGATATCGTTCTGCGGAGTGCCCGTTCCGTGAGCATTGATGAAATCAACCCGATCTGCGGAAATACCTGCGTCAGTTATCGCGCTCTGGATCGCCGCGGCAGCACCCATGCCCTCGGGGTGTGGGGCGGTCATATGATTCGCATCGCACGACGCACCGGCTCCAAGCAGCTCAGCCAAGTGGAACCGCACCGCGACCCCTCGCGTGGTCCAGGGTCTCGAGCACCAGAACCCCAGCACCTTCCCCGACACTCAAGCCCTGACGATCCGCACGGAAGGGGCGGCACGGCCGACTGTCAACCGACCGCAGGGAATTGAATCCGGAAAAGGTCAGGAGGCACAGCGAATCCGAACCACCCGCCAGGACCACGTCGCACTGACCGGAACGAAGCTCATCAAGAGCCATACCGAGGGCCAGCGTCCCGGAAGCACAGGCTGAGGACACGGTCTGAACCGGCCCGGTCAGCTTGAAGTGCCGGGCAACCGCATCCCCGGGGCTGTTGATCTGTTGGGATGCCTGGAGGCGGATTCCAGGGTGGCCGCTGCGGGTTTCGAGGAGGCGGCCAAAGTACTCTTCGCACTCGAACATGCCGCCCGTGCTCCCGCCGAAGAACAATCCAGCCGCCGGCAGGTCTGTCGATAATCCGGACTGCTCAACGGCTTCGATTGCGGCCGCAACTGCAAACCGATCAGACTTCGAGAGCGCCGCCCATTCTGGAATTTTCTGAGTGATGGTCTCGGGTGCCGGCGGCACTTCTCCGACAACACTCGTCTTCTGCCCGGACGTGTCGAAGTGCTTTGGGTGGGTTATCGCGGAGACCCCGGACAACAAGCCTCTGTGGAGGTCGCTCGCCGTCCAGCCACACGCGCTGACGGAGCCGATACCCGTGATGACGACTCGAGGATCATGAGTCATTGGAGTCAGGTCTGTGAACTGTCCCGCAACTGATCGACCAGCGTTGCCAGAGTTGCCACAGACCTGAAAGACTCACGGGTTGCATCGTCACTGTCAATTTTGACCCCATAAGCCTTTTCGAGGGACACCACGAGCTCGAGGGCGTCGACCGAGTCAAGACCGAGTCCCTCATCAAATAAAAGGTCGTCGTCACCAATTGCTTCGGCAGTCATGCCCTCGAGATTGAGTGCCTCGACGATAATTTTTTTGATTTCCTCTTTTGTACCCGATTCGCCCATCCTGGCTCCCCCCGAAGGCAGAGTATACTCCATGCGTGGCGCCTCGAGCAGGCTCCGCCCCCTTCTGTATTCAGGCTGATAATGGTGATTGACCCAATTCTCGCTGCCTTCGACGAACGTGAAAGTCGCGACGCGTCGGAACCTCTTGCTACGTCGTCGTCGCACTGCTGGAGTGTCGGCGATGTCGCCGCCCTGGCCCGAACAGTCGCGGGCTCGATACTGGCACCACTCTCCGGTAGGAGAATGGTCGTGGGACTCGCAGCGCCCAACGGACCGGGATTCGTCGCCGGATTCCTGGCTCTGCGCCAGGTCGGCGCTGTCGTGCTTCTGTTCGACTGGCGGACCCCTCAATCCGAACGCATTCGCTGTGCCGACGTCCTCGGCGCAGGGGCGATCCTCGTGATCAACAAACAGTGGCCGGAAGGGCACGACGATTTCATCCTGCACGAGTTGAAGCGGGACACGGCGAGGGACAGAAACGAATTACCGTCCAACGCCGCCACCATCCGGCTCACGTCCGGATCAACCGGAAACCCGCAGGGCATCGTGCACACAAGCGAGGCGTTGCTCTCTGACGATCACAACCTGTCGCTGACCATGGGGCTTCTGCCAGATGAAACAATCCTCGCATCGGTTCCCCTCTCCCATGCCTATGGTTTCGCCAGCATCCTGTTGCCGGCCCTGACCCAGCGGGCGACACTCGCCATCCCGGAGATCGGCCGGCCGCTGGCGACCGATGGAGACAGCCGTGGGCCAGCGGGTCACATTTCTGCCGACGGTTCCGGCCTTTCTCCAGGCGATTCTCGACATGAAAGAGAGTCCACCCCTGCCGGCCGAGTTGCGTCTGATCATTTCGGCGGGTGCGCCGCTGAACCCAGAAACTGCGGCCCGTTTCCGTTCGGTTTACGACCTCCCGATCCACGCCTTCTACGGGGCGAGCGAGGTCGGAGGCATCACATATGATCGCGACGGGTCGGCAGCCGAAAGAGGAACGCTCGGATCCCCGGTGGAGAATGTTCACATCGACCTTGAACCGACCGACGAGGCCGAAAAGGGCCAGGGAATCGTATCCGTAAAATCTCCTTCTGCAGCGATCGGCTACCACCCGGAATCGAACTCGAACCTGGGGAACGGTTATTTTCGCACGAGCGATCTCGCGACCTTTCGAGCCGGGGAACTCGTTCTGCTTGGACGCATCGATGACCTCATCAATGTCAAAGGGCTGAAATTGAACCCGCGTGAAGTCGAGGCCGTGCTCGGTCAGATGGAGGGGGTGGTTGAGGCGGTCGTTTTCGGGACAGATGACCCCGGAGGGGGTGGGCAGGTTGTCTGCGCAGTGGCTGCGGTTTCGAACAAAGAGGTCCGGTACGAAGAGATTCGTGGCTGGTGTCGTGATCATCTTGCTGCGCACAAGGTCCCCAGAAGGGTTGTCACGGTGGATCAGATTCCGAGAAATGCACGAGGCAAGGTCGATCGAAGCGCGGTCCGCGCCTTGTTGACCAACGACAACTGAGCCGAGTCTGAGAACCGGCACCCGGCAGCGGATCGTGACCAGCAAACACTACCGCCCCTCGGCATTTGTTTCCGCTTCAGCGGCGATGCATCTTTTGGCCCTTGGATCGATCGCTTTCAAGCCAGCCGTATGGCCATTCGTAGTCGGAGGGTTGGTGGCCGATCATGCGGGTTTGGTTTTGGGCGGCCTTCTCCCCAGGTGTCGAATCCTCGGGCCCAACATGACGAGACTGGATGCGCAAGAGCACGGATCACGAGTTGTTTCCCTGACGTTTGACGATGGCCCGCACTCCAAACTCACGCCACGCGTTCTTGATGTCCTCGAAGAGCACGACGCCAAGGCCAGTTTCTTTTGTATTGGCCGATTGGTTGAGGAGCACGCCTCCCTGGTTCACGAAATGGTCGAACGTGGACACCGCGTCGAAAACCACACATGGAATCATCCGAATTATTTCGCTTTTCTGTCTCCCTCTGGTCTCGAGGCCCAGATCCGTCGAACACAATCCATCATCGATCAGGTGACGGGGCGGACTCCGATGTACTTCAGGGCTCCGGCAGGCATTCGTAGCCCGTGGCTCGATCCCGTCCTTCACCGCCTTCGATTGCGCCTCGTATCATGGACGCGGAGGGGATTCGACACGGTCGAGAAAGACCGAACGAGGATCTATCGCCGGCTCGTGAAAGACCTCGCGCCGGGAGACATCCTGCTCCTGCACGACGGCCGCGCGTACAACTCTGACCGAGAAATTTCTGATTTTCTCGATGTTGTACATCGCGTGCTGGAGGAGATTCAGAACAAGGGACTCGAGGCCGTTCCCCTTGGCTAAACCGATCAGCCCGGTTTGCGCGCCGTGTACTCCGCGAGCAGATCGATCTGCCCTCCCTTTTTGGGGTCGACAAAGCCAACCCCTCGAAGGGCATCGAGAATGGTCTCCGGCGGAACACAGTGTTCGATGGTCTCCCAGAAATATCGCATCATCGTTGCTGCATCTCGACTGCCCAGACGAGCGATCGTAGGGACGACATAATTCAAGTAAAGGCGCAACGCGAGATACATCGGGCGCGATCGGGGTTTGGCAAACTCAATCAGTAGCAAGGTGCCACCGGGCCGCAGCACCCGAAAGAATTCGGCAAAGGCGCTTTCAAAATCCGATACATGGCGAAGCGCATACCCCATCGTTATGAAATCTGCAGAATCGCTCGTCATCGGGATGTCCTCTACGTATCCCTGGATCAGAGGTACGGATATGTTCTGACGGGCTTCGACCAACATCCCGAGACTCGCGTCCAACGCCACAACCCCGCCCGCTTCCCCAACGAGTCCAAGCGCCGCACGAGCCACCTGGCCCGTGCCGACGCAGACATCGAGCACCGTCATCCCGGGTTGGAGACCGGCACGGCGCAGGGCATCACGTCTGTACCACACACCGGAACCGAGGGACATGACGTTGTTGATCCAGGTGTAGTGGCGAGAACCCCGATCGAACATCCCACGGACGAAACCCCTCCGCTGTTCCTCACCCTGGTAGAAGTCGGGCAGAGGAGGATGAGGCGCCAGCTTCGGTCGATCGGAACCGCGGTGAGTCGTCATGCCGCCACTCTAACTGATTCCCCCGAGACTTCCGAAGGCCCGCCCCTCGAAAATATTTCACCCGTCGGCTGAGGAGACAGGCTCACCTCGTGTAACCTTGATTCTCGATGAAGATACTGTTGGTCAAACCGAAGGCGAGGTTACGTACAGTTCTCGGGCTCGAGGCGCTGCAACGGCTTGAACCGATCGAGCTCGGCTATCTGGCAGCGGCGGTCCCTGAACACCACTCAATCAAGATCATGGATCTCCGCCTTTTTCGAAATCAAGGTCGATCGTTCAAGTCGATGTTGAAGGAATTCAACCCGGATGTTGTCGGGTTCACCGGTTACACACACGAGGCGAGCATCGTCAAGAACCTTTCGAGAGAGGTGCGACTGAGCCTACCCGGCGCATTCGTGGTCGTCGGAGGCCACCACGCTACCGTGGCACCCTCGGATTTCAACACGCCCGATATCGATGGGATCGTCCGCGGGGAGGGCTGCTCCGCCTTTCGAAAGCTCATCGGCGCCATTGAAAACAACGAAATAGGCACTCCCATCTCCGGGCTCCTGTGGACCGGGGAGCACTACGACAGCGAACAGGCAGAAATCTGGCCGCAGTTCCCCGATCCGGCGACCTTGCCGGAACCGAGACGAGATCTGTGGGATCCGCAGGTCTACCGTTCGGTCTGGGTCTCGGAAGAGATGAAACCTTGGGAGCGAATCTTCCCCGCGGTCAGCCTGGTCAGGGCCTCGTGGGGCTGCCGAATGAAATGTACTTTTTGCGTGGTTCCCCACCTGTGCGGAGGCGAGCACCGGCCCCGCCCGGCAGATCAGGTCGCCGAAGAAATCGAAAGACTGCCTACAGATTACGTCTATTTTTGTGATGACGAAAACTTCATTGACGAAGAATTCGCGTGGGGTCTGGCCGAGGCCATCGCGCGTCGTGGGATTCAAAAACGGTACTTCGCCTGGACCAGATCGACCACGGTCAACAGGTCGCCCGATCTTCTCAAGAGATGGCGAGAGCTCGGCCTCGACGGTGCATTCCTCGGATTCGAGTTTACGAACGACTCCGAGTTGAAGCGAGCCCACAAGGGCGGCACTGTCGCAGGTAATGAGCGCGCGCTGGACGTACTTCGAAGCACCGGTATTGCGGTTCACGCGGGTTTCATGGTGACTCCCGATTACACCGAAGCCCAATTCGTCGAACTTCGGAATTACGTTGCAGATCTGCCCCCCGCGCAATGCAGTTTTACCGTGATCACTCCGTCCCCTGGCACCCCCGATTATGAAAATCTCCGTCCGGCGATGTGGGTTGACAACCCGTTTGATCTTCATGACTGCATGCATCCGCTGACACCAACGCGTCTTCCGTTGAAGACATTTGCAGATTTGTTCGCGAGGCAGGCCGCGGAAGGCGCGGCGAAGACACCGCTCCGTCAACACAACCATCCTCTCGTCCCGACAGATCTTTTCCGGGTGTTGAGGGCACAACGACGGTACGAAAACGGATACAGGAAAATGTACCAGGACTATCCGCGAGAGCTGTGGTCGAAACCTGCACAACAGAATTCGACTGTCTGACGGATCTGCAGAAGGATGACGAATCCCGCCAACCCGGGAAGTACGATTTCGAAAGCAACCTCAGTCTTGAACGAGAATCTTTCTCTGTATCAACGTTTTCTTTCTTTGACCTTTCGCAGTGCCTTGAATAAACTGAGTTCCGTCATGGAAGGCTGTTTCACCGAACAACCAGTTTCCTCGCGCCTCCAACCTTACTTAGCCATCGAGTCACCGCCTGTGTGGGTGGAACGCCTCCTTGGTTCGATCGAAGAAGGCTGGGAGCTGCTGGAGCCTGGCGTGTCGAGGCGGCACCACGGTACCCACAACCTGTCTCTCACTTCCATTCGAATCGACGACGCGCTGCATATGGACGCAGAGTCCTTTCGGGCGGCAACGACGAAGGCTTACGAACTTCTGTGCGCAGCATGTGAGCGAGACCCACACCAACACCTCGTGCGCGTGTGGAATTTCATCCCGGCGATCCTCGAACCGCTCGGCGCCTTCAGACAACGGTACATGGTCTTCAACGCAGGAAGATTCTTGGCATACGAGAATAGATACGGCGGGCGAGATCGCTTCCCCGTTGCTGTGGCGACCGCTTCCGGTGTCGGGCACCGGGGACAGGATCTCGTTATCCACGGCCTGACTACCAACCAACCCGGAAAACCGGTCGAAAATCCCAGGCAGGTGCCTTCCTACGACTACTCCAAGAGTTTTGGGTCTCTTCCCCCGTGCTTCTCACGCGGAACCCTCGCCAATCTCAATGGCGGTCGGGAATCGACCCTGTTGGTTGGAGGAACCGCCAGCATTCGCGGCGAGAAAACCATGTACGAAGAAGATCTCGAAACCCAAATCTCCGAGACACTCTTGAATCTGAACGCCCTGGTCGCAGCCGGATGCCACCAGCCCTACGACCCTGATTCGATGCAGCGCGGAGAACTGAACTTCCTCCATCGTTTCCGACACCTGAGAATCTACTTCCGCGACTTCCCACCGCCTGAGAGCACGTTGCGTGACCTGCTCGGACATTTTCCCCGACTCGAAAGCCTCGAGATCGCCCAGGCCGACGTGTGCCGTCCGGGTCTTGTGGTCGAAATCGAGGGTTCAGCCTCGATGCAACCCTAGTTCAGACAACCTCCAGAGCGTTGCTTGGTCAGGCCCCACCAGCGAATGTCGGGTGATCCAACGCCGTCCTGACAGGGCTCCACGCATCTGAGCGAGGATGTCGACACCAGAAGGATGTCAGTACCGAAAACGGGGTTTCGGACTCCGACAGGCCGGAATCCAAATAGGTGTGGCACCTGTGCATTCTGCGAGGAACACTCCACGTGGATCTGTCGACCTAAAGAAACAGCAGCGCACTGCCGCAGACCGCGACCGCGGCGCCGACTGCGGCCGGCCACGCGACGTGCTCGCGGTAGAAGATGATGGACACCGGGATGATCAGGACCGGGGCGAGTGCCATCAGGGTGGCGGCGACTCCGGCTTCAGTGTATTGGACGGCCAGAAGCGACAGGGAGACACCGATGAAGGGGCCGAAGAAGGAGCCGATGCCGGTGCTGGTCATGGCCTTGCGGTCTGCGAGCGCGGCCCGGACCCGCGGCCAGCGGCCGGTCGCGGTGAAGACGATCGCGAACCCGACGAGCCCAGCCAGCACGCGGATCTGGGTGGAGGCGAAGGCGTTGTAGGAGCCCATGCCGTACTTGGCCAGGACCAGCCCGAGCGCCTGCCCGACGGCGCCGCCGAGACCGAGGAGGACGCCAGCCAGCGGGAGACGCTCGATCCGGCCGTTGGCGTCGCGGCGTCGTTCCAGGACGACTGAGGACACCCCGGCGATGGTCAAGGCCATGCCGGCCAGCTGCATCGGCGTCAGAACCTCGTGCATGACGAGGAAACCGAAGATGGTGGTGAAGAGCGGCACCAGGGTCATCAGCAGCATCGAGATCCGCGCCCCGACCAGGACGAAGGCACGAAACAGGCACAGGTCGCCGATCGTGAAGCCCACCAGACCCGACAGCCCCAGCCACACCCAGGCGTGGGGGGAGGCATCCGTCGGCAGCGGCGTGCCCCGGGTGGCCCAGGTGAAGGCGCCGAGGAGAAAGACCGCCATGACCAGTCGGATCAGGTTGACCGGCAGCGAGCCGACGCGGCGGCCGGCGTTCTGGAAGGCGAGGGCGCTGACAGTCCAACAGCAGGCGGTCGCCAGCGCTGCTATTTCACCGGCGTGGGAAAAGGGTGGCTCCATGGCCGGATGATTCTAACCGGGGTTGAGGACGTTCCGTCGATGACAATCTCACAACCTGAGTTCTCGGGTTGGAACGTCCATTCCGTTGATCTCACCCGTGGTGAATGAGACTTTCTCATTTGACCAACTAAAAAACAGTGCTAGTCTCATCGATAAGGGTAAAGACCGATGGTCATACATCGATGGGCAGCGGGAAACGTCGGGGGGTTGTCGTCATCGGGCGGCACCTCGGTCGATGGTGATGAGCGGGCGACCGGGAGCCAGCGGCGGTGAGCGCCCGGATCGCCGGCGGCCAGCCCGACCTCCACCTCGGCGAGGGGTCATCGGTCGGAATCGTGGGCGGCGGGCCGGCAGGATCGATGACCGCGATCTTCCTGCTCGAGATGGCGAGCATCCAGGGGATCGACCTCGAGGTCGAGATCTTCGAGCCGCGGGACTTCTCCTGCGTGGCCCCTGGCGGCTGCAACATGTGCGGCGGCATCATTTCCGAAACTCTGGTCCAGAATCTGGCCTCTGAAGGCATCAACCTGCCGACGAACGTCGTGCAACGTGGGATCGAGTCCTACATGCTGCACATGGACGTGGGCAGCGTCCGCATCGAGACGCCGCTGCACGAAAAAAGGATCGGGTCCGTCTACCGGGGTGCCGGCCCCAGAGATCTGAAGAACAGCCGGTGGGGCAGCTTCGACCTTCACCTCGAGACCCTGGCTTCGACGCTGGGAGCGCAGGTCACCCGCTCGCGGGTCAAAAGCATCACGTTCGACAAGGGCATTCCGACCATCGAAGTCAAGGACCAGGCGCCGAGGGCATTCGATCTCGTTGTAGTGGCGGTAGGCGTCAACTCGGCCGCGGCCAAGCTCGTGGAGGGGCTCGAGCTCTCCTACCGTCAGCCCGCAACCACCAAGACCTTCATCCGTGAGTACTACCTCGGCGAGGACGTCATCGAGAAGACCCTCGGGGACTCGATGCACGTCTTCCTGCTCAACCTCCCACGCCTGGAGTTCGCGGCCATCATCCCCAAGGGCGACTACGCGAGCGTGTGCCTGCTCGGAGAGGCGATCGACAACGAGCTGGTTGAAGCCTTCCTCGGATCGCCGCAGGTCCAGGCATGCATGCCGGAAGGTTGGACCGCCGAACCCCGCTCCTGCCAGTGCTCGCCCAAGATCAGTATCCGGGGGGCGGCGCAGCCGTTTGCCGACCGGCTGGTCTTCGTTGGCGACTGCGGCGTCACGCGGCTTTACAAGGACGGCATCGGCGCCGCCTACCGCACCGCCAAGGCGTGCGCCACCACCGCCATTTTCGAGGGCATCTCGGAGCAAGACTTCCGCCGCAACTACTGGCCCGTGTGCCGATCCATCGAGCGGGACAACGCTATCGGCAAGTTCACCTTCGCCATCACCCGCCAGATCCAGAAGCGAACCTTTGCCCGACGAGCCCTGCTCAACATCACGGCCAGGGAACAGAATGGCAACGGCAGGGCCAAGGACATGAGCCAGGTCCTGTGGGACATGTTCACCGGCAGCGCGCCGTACAGCGAGATTTTCCTCCGTACGCTCCATCCCCGGTTCCTGGCGCGATTCTCCTGGGAGCTCGCGGGCTCGCTGTCGAAGCTTTCGAAAACCGGAACGGCACGGGAGGCGTGATGACTGAAGGCACCCTCGGCAGGACCTATCGCGACGGCGACATCATCGCCCGTCAGGGAGAGGTCGGCGACTGCATGTTCGTGATCCAGGAGGGGCGGGTCGACGTGGTGGTGGAAGAGGACGGCGTCGAAACGTTGCTGCGTACGGCGGAGATCGGAGAGTTCATCGGCGAGATGGCGATCTTCGACCGCGAGGTTCGATCGGCCACCCTGCGCGCGGCCGGCGAGGCCCGGCTGTTAACCATCGACAAGAAGAACTTCCTCAAGCGCATCAACAAAGACCCCTCGCTGGCGTTTCGCCTGGTACAATCAATGTCGAGCCGCGTGCGTGATCTCAGTGCGGAAATAACGCGCCTCAAACGGCTCGAAGCGAGCTTCCTGGACGGCCCCGATGGCAAGCACATCGACCATCCTTAGCTACCTCCCGCCCGCGCCCTCCAAGGTGCCGATGAAACGGCTCGTGACGGGGGACACCACCGATTCCGAGTCGATATTCGAGTTCTACGACAGAATCGAGATCGGCCGCTACAAACCACGACGCGGCCAGCCGGGCGTCCTGCTGATCGACGACCCCACGGTGTCCTCACGCCACTGCGTGATCATTCAGGAGCACGACGGCCGCTGCTACGTCCGCGATTTCAGCCGCAACGGGACCCGCCTCGACGGCCGCCGGCTGTCACCAAACCTCAAAACCGAGATCTCGCTCGGCCAGACACTGTCGATCGGACGAAAATTGACGCTGACCCTAGACGGCGACCTGACGGAGGACGAGCTCGCCCACCTTTCGGGCGTGTCGTCGATCACCGATACCGTCGGGATTTCGAACCTTTCAGTTGTGACGGTCCTGGTCGGCGACATCCGCGACTACACCCTTCTGGTCCAGAAAGCCGATCCGGCGCAGCTGCAGGGGTCCGTCAACCGCGTCTTCGACCGGCTCGAACGCGAAGTGGAATCGCTGGGCGGCACCCTCAAGGAGTTTCAGGGTGACGCCATCTTCGCGTTCTGGGAGTGCAACGGCAACGGGTGCCACGCAACCCAGGCCTGCAGCGCGGCCCTGAAGCTCAAAGGTCTCGCGCGAGATCTGGCGAAAGATCGGTCGGTGTGGACGATCCCACGCCACCCTCTCAAAATGGACTTCGCGCTCGCCACCGGACCGGTCAACATCTCCGGCTACGGCGGCGACGGGGCGTTGGGCCTGTCCATGGTCGGCGAGCCGGTGGTACTGGCATTTCGGATCGAGAAGTTCGCCGATGACAGCACCGGGTCCATCATCGTCTGCCCGATAACACGCCAGTTGACCGATGAACATTTCAAGTTCAAGAGCCTCGGCGCACGGCAGGCCAAGGGCTTCGACAAGCCATTCGACCTGTACTCCCTGGTCAAGGCGAAACGCGGACGATAACTCGAACATCAGCCAGGCCCGCAGGCACGAAGGGTGCCACTGATCACAACGTCATAAAGTGATACGTGAGCCTCGTGCAATATTCGAAATCAAGTGGGCGAGGAATTTTCTGACAGGCGTCGGCGGATCGTTTACGGCCCGCCTGCGGGGGGCTGAAATCGGCGTCCGGGTGGCGGGCCCTGAAGGAACCCGCCTACGTCTTTCAGAAGAGTCCGGCCGATGAGCCCCGCCCCTCCAACTGATCGCCGCGGCCGTGACGGCCGCGGCGATCGTGGATCGCTCAGGTCATCACATTTCGATCGACGAGTAGACGAGGTCGTGGACCCCACCCACTCTGACATCCATTTCGTGGTGCTCCATCAGCTGCGTGATCTGACGCTTGCAGTTTGCGCACGCCGTCGCCACGAATGTCGCTCCGGTGTCGCGGATCTGCTCCATCTTCTTCTTGCCGCTCACGGTCATGCGGAACTCACGAACGTCGTCCATCGCCGCGAGACCGCCGCCGCCGCCGCAGCACCAGTTATCGGTGCCTGACGGTGTCATCTCGCGGTAGTCCTCACAGGCGGCCTCAAGAATCGTGCGGGGCTCCTCGACGATGTTGCAGCTGCGGCCGAAATTGCAGGGATCATGGTAGGTCACGGGCTCGGGGTTCTTGCTCTTGTCGAGCTTGATGGCGCCGTCTTTGATCATCTGGGCGGTGAACGGCAGCACGTTGAGCACCTCGAAGGGCGGCTTCCCCCACCACTTGCCTTTGTCCATCATGAACTTGAAGACCCGGAAGGCGTGACCGCACTCGCCGCACATCATGTGCTTGACCCCGAGCTGCTTCGCCTCCTCGAAGTAGTGTTTATTCTCCTCCTTCATGGCCGCGTCGTCGCCGGTGAACAGACCGTAGTTGGCGCCGTCGAAGTACCGCGTGCTCATGGTCCAGCTGATGCCGAGTTTGTGGAAGATCTTGGCCACGGCCATCGTCGCCTCGGGGTTGACGAGGACATCGCCCGACGGGGGGACGTACAGGTAGTCGGCGCCCTCGACGTCGAGCGGAATGCGCACCTGCGCGCCGCACTCCTCCTCGATCTCCTCTTCGAGGAACTTGATTGCATCCTCGAATCCCTCCTTGCCGCAACCGTCGGTGTTGCCGGTAGAGAGCGAAATCGAGGTGATGTCGAGGAGACGCTGCGGGGTCAATCCGAGCGAGTGAATGATGGCCCGTCCCTTGCGGGTGATCACAGAGTTGTCGATGCCGAACGGGCAGAAGGTCGCGCAGCGCCGGCATGCAGTGCACTCGTAAAAACTCTTGACCCACTCGTTGATCTCACCCTCGGTGTAGTCGTGTGCTCCGGCGACTTCGCCGAAGAGCTTGCCGCCGAGGGTCTTCTGGCGCTTGTAGATCGAACGGATGATGTCGGAGCGAGCCGCAGGGTTGCGCGCCTTCTCCGGCGAACCGTAGTAGGTCGGGCACTGCTCCGCACAGGTCCCGCACTTGGCACAGATCTCCATATAGACGCGCAGAGACGCCGGACCATTTTCGATGGCCTCGATCGCCTTGAGGACGGTTTCCCGCTCTGGAAGTTTAGGTTTTTCGGTGATCTGCGGAACGGCATGTGGTGTGCTGTTTGCTTCCATGGTGTCAGCTCCTCTTGATCGCGGCCTGCGTGAAGAACACGCCGCCGAAGTGCATGATCTTGCTGAAAGGGATGTAGATGAGCAGGACCTGGGCGAGGAAGAGGTGGGCGAGGAACCAGCCGTTCGCGGGCACCGTGGGCCACTGCAACAACATCAACGAGGCGAAGTACTGGCGGGTTGCGGCGAGGTCGAAGTGCCCGACAAAGCGCATGGCGTTCCCGGTCAGCACGATCGCGAGAATGAGGAAGACGGCGAAATAGTCGCCGGGCGACGAGATCTCCCGGACCCTGGTGGTGACGACCCGGCGGCCGAGGAGCAGAATCAACATGAGGAGGATCATCAGACCCGCCGCACCGCCGACCACCGTTGACACGGTATCGGCGTCGATGTGGAGCGCGCTCCACAGCCAGGGGAAGTCCACCACGACGCGTACGTGACCGAGGATGATCAGGGCGAGCATGACGTGGAACAGCCACGATATTGCCCACAGGAATCGATCACTGCGGAACAGGCTCGGAAAGAACAGCGTTTCTTTCAGTACACCCGCCGTCGTTCCGCTGTTTGATGTCGGGAAAAGAGTCATCCCGGGTTGCGGAAGCGCCTTCCACGTCCACAAGCGTTTGAGCATCGCCGCCATGAACACGACAAAGGTCACCGGCGGAAGGATGACACCGACTATGATTGAGATTGCAGACACGTCATACCTCCATTTCGTTTGGATTGAATCCGGTTGCTGATTGAAAGCCCTTGACGATCGTGCCGGCGGGAACTAATGTCTGTAGACAAAGGAGAAACGGCGTTCTTCGAGCCATGCTCGCAGGGCGTCGGGATCCTTTGGCTGAGGTCCGGCGGGATGTGGTTTGGCTGCCCAGCCCGCCGGGCTTTTTTTCACCGGCCATGTCTACGCTCGTGCCGCTTGCTTCACCTCCAGTCCGATAATGTGATCTTCGAGCTCTGCTAACTCAAACGTGTGTGAAATTGCACGGTCGATGCTCTTGCCCGTTTCGTCCGTCACCGGGCTGTCGTCGGCACCATTGGTGAGAATGATCTGGACTCCGGGGATTCGGGGATCCGCCGCGAGGTGGAAGCACAAGCTGGCGCGAACCGACTTCGACAGCGAGCTGTCGATCACGACGTACTCCGGCTTGAAGGAATGGCACGCGGCCGAGCACTCGTACTCCGAACATGCGAACTCGACCTCGACCCTGCTGCCTGAGCTCTCGTGCTGGAGCCTGCGCCGAAGTTCGGCACTTTCGGTGACGACCAGCACCCGACGCGGTCGGCGCACCACCTCCCGGTAGTAGGAACACGCGTCGCAGGAATTGGTGCAGTACGCACCGGAGTAGCCGGCCTCCTCCCCGAGGTCGCTCATCTCGTAGCAACGGCGAGCGCGGGCACGGTAGACCAGGCAATCCAGACAGTTCTGGCCGGGCTCACCGCCGGTGGCGAAGTACTCCCAGCAATACAGGAAGCCTCCTTCAACGGCCGGCTGCGAATCCACAGAGTCGTCAGTCAGGTGATCGAGATCGTGCTGGTCGATACGATAGTGACCGCCAGCGGTTCGTTTGGCCCGAAGCCGGCCGCTCTTGATCCACTTCAGCACCGTGTCGGGGGTCACGCTGAGCAGCTGGGCCACCTTGCCCGTGGAGAGCATGCGGCTGCGATCTTGGTTATGGGGGCCTGGGGCCATAGATAACTATGTAAGTCCATAACGACGTGGTGTCAATAGAAAATCGATAAAATCGATAAAATATTTATAAGACCTTGTCTCAAAACAGACGTCGAGATTGACGATGGTCGAACTCGCACTTCCGACCCTCGTTCGTGAGAGCCATCCCCTCTCACTAAGTCGCATCGCGAGGGCCGGAAAGGCAAGGTGGTGAAACGTGTGGGTCAGTGACCGCTCGCCCTCGGCAACGACCCCGGTGGGAGATCGTCGAGGTCCGGTCCGCGACGGGCGATGGTCTCGTAGGTGAGGGCGTGGTGGCCGTTGTCGATGGCCTCGTAGGAAATACCGGCCAACCTGCACACACCACGCTGGTATCCCCACGGAAAGAGGTCTCGCAGCTGCCCGAGCGTCAATCCGCAGGCGCGACAGGTCGAATACAGACGCGCCACCTCGTTGTATCGGATGAAGTGCCGACGAACGAACAACACCACCTTCAGCTGAAGCAGGGTCAGCTCGCCGGGTTGGCCGAGCCGGTGCGCCATCGCCGAGGTGAAATCCAGGTCCCATTGCCCGCAGTCGGCGAGGAATCCACGCCGGTCGAGCGGGTAGGATATGTCGGCGAAATTCATGGTTTGCATCTGATGTCCCCGTTCACCACCTGACCAGGACGCGAGCACCGAGCGGGCCCTCGACCATCACCTAGAATGTAGTGCTTTTGGAAGGTCACCGCCACAAAAGAGTGCCACATTCCGCCGGTTCACGATGCGCCACTCAGAAGGGTGGTACTCATGCGACGTTGCGCCCTTCGGAACTCAAGTCTCTGAGGAGCCTCGATCAAGCCAGTTCGAACCACCCCCCCGGCCACGGGGACAGGCACCGCAATCGCTGCGGCTGTGCGCCACCGACCCCGGTAGTCATTGGATCCCCCTGTTGTTCACATCGGGTCAGCGGTCGGGACCAACAAACGACTCGAGGTTCGAGCGGTGTTCGCGATCATCCACCGCGGATACTTCGTAGATACCCGTACGTCATTCGCCGGGCGGCTGTTCGCCCGGGGCCCAGGCAACAGCCCTCAGAAATTGACCTGCCCCCCTGAAACCGGTCCACACCTCGAGTGAGTATTCTAGGTGTTGACCTGCACCTACCGGACCTCGTCCGATCGACCAGAACTACGCTCAGCCCCCCCGATCACTTTGTCCCAGTTCCATAGATCGCCCGACTCGAATGTGTCCCAGAAGATGAGCGCTGGGTCCCACGCCTCGTAGGCGCCCATGTCGACGACGAAACCCTCGTTGTCGGGGATCCCGGTGTCGGGGACAGAAAAGATGTTCTCCCGCCGCCAATAAAGGTCGAGGTCGAGATCGATCATCTCGTCGTCCCAGTGGTCTTCGTTAATGTCAGCGCCATCCAGCGGGAGGGCGGTGCTGTCGCCTGCATCGATCGCGGGCGAGTTGAGGTTGAGCCGGAGCTCGGCATCGGCGAAGGACGGGTCGGCATCGATGACGCTGGTGCCGCCGTGGGTCCAGCCTCCCTGAACGATGCTGTAGTTGACGATCGGCCAGGCCACTCCCCCAAAGGCCGAGATCTGTGGGTTGGGGCCCGTGTTGCCCCAGAGGATCGAGTTGTGGATCGTGTACTGGATCGATGTGTTCACATAGATTCCGCCGCCCTCACCGCCGGCCGAGTTGCCGGACAGACTGAGGTTGACCAGCACCGGCTGAAGGCCGGCATTCGTCAGGGATATCCCGCCGCCCCGCCAGGCCGAGTTGCCGGTGAAGACGCAGTTGACGAGGGTCAGGGGCTGAGCCGAGGCGGCCGATCCGTAGAAACCCCCACCTTCGAAGCCCGGCGCCTGGTTGTTGATGAACCTGCAGTTATACGCTCTGACCGCCCCTCCGAGATTGACCATCACCCCACCGCCGGTGGTGGCGAAGTTGTCAACGAGGGTGACATTGGCCAGGGTCACTCCACCGCCGCGGGCACGCACCCCTCCGCCTTCATTGTCGATGGCCCCGCCGTTAGCGTAGCCCCGGGTGATGGTCAGACCGTTGAGCATCGCCGTGGGAGTCGAGGCCTCGGCACGAATGACGTGATAGCAGTTGTCGGTCGCGGCGGCACCGCCGATCTCACCGCTGAGGATGGTGGGATGGGCGTTCCAGTCGCGCTGCTGCCGAATCGTCTCGCCGCCGGCAAAGCCGCCGAAGACCCGGACGCCGTTCTTTGGGATGAAACTGTCCGAACGGCTCAGGCCGGGGGTGTACGTCCCCTCCGCCAGCCAGACCTCGATCCCCGACACCGCGAGGTCGATGCCGTCCTGGAGATCGGTAAAGGCGTCGGTCCACGAGGAACCGTTGTTGGCGCCGCCGGCGGCGTCGATGTCGACATACACGAAGCCGAGATCGACGTCGATACCGGTCACCGCTCCGCCGCCAACGGTGACGGGGTCCCGATCGCCGTCGCCGTCGGCGTCGTACCAGGCCAGGACGTCCTCCCGACGCGGCTCGCCGAAGTTGCCGTCGCGGGCCATCAACGTCGACACGTAGTAGCTGCCGTCAGGCACCGGCATCGAGTACGCTCCGCCCGGAATGGCGACGAAAACCGTGGCGTCCGGCGGTCCGGTGGGATCTGAATGAGCCGCGACCTCGATATGGGTTCCGCCGCCGGGGTCACCCCAGAAGGTGACGGTGCCCCCGATGGAGCCCTGGGCCGAAACCGCAAGAGGCACCAGAACGAAGATCAGACTGGAAAAGCCGATGGAGTGAACCCAAGACCTCCGCCGCATGATTTCCCCCCGACGCAACCACGGGCGCTGGTTGCTTGATTGATCAATGAATCACCATAGAATCGAGACAAGCACGCTCAGGAAACGCTCCAATTTGTTCGATTGATACTAAAGATAGGCCTTGAGCCGAGAATGTCAAACCGGGACGCGCCCCATCTTGCTGTCTGGCGGGTCTCAGATCAGACTGAGGGCCTAGCGGCCGGCACTCCCACGCCGGCCGCGGGCTCGGGAGCAAAGAACCGCTCACGAATCCACAACGCAAAGTTGACCAGGCCGAATTGTCCGATCGCTGGAACCGCCGACGCGATGCGCCTTGACGAGCATCGAGGCTCGAACTGTCGTGATCTCGGGTGAGTTCGCGGTCACGGCTCGGTGATTCGCATCGTGCAGTGGAAAGGAAATTCCCATCCGTCATTGCTATGCAATGATTGGATAGGATCGTCGCACGAGAACTGCACAAATACGTGAGGTTCGTGCCTGGTTGCATCCGTTTGATTTCGATGATTATGATGGTTACACTTTATTTTTCGCCAATCGAGACCACTTCAGATGAGAGGAGCATCGGATGGGCAAGCATGTTAGGTCGTGGCTTCCAAGCGCTCAACGACTTATCGCGCGCCGCGCCTTCGTGAGGTCCATGGTTGCGGCCGGTGCTGGGGTTCTCTTTGTACCGCGGAGGGTGGCCGCCGGCTTGCGACGGCTTCCGCCGCAGATCGTCTGGACCGCCAGCGATTTTGTTCCGTTCGTCGGCGCACGGTTCGAGCTCGTCGGCGACGGGTCGTTGGGCGAATCCCTGCGGCTCGAGTCGGTGACCGAGATCGGTCGACCCGGTGCCGGAGGGCCGAGCGGCCGGACGCCCTTCTCGCTCGTGTTTACGGGTCGTCCCGAGGGACCCCACGATCAGGCGACCTACCGGCTGCGGCATCCATTGGCGGGGGAGATGACCCTCCTACTGGCGCCAATCGACCGTCCCGGCATCGTGCCCCGCTTCGAGGCCGTGGTGGGCTAGGCGCGGATGGCGTCAGACCTTCCCGGCTTCGACGCTTTTTCCGACTGTGTCGGCGAGCCATTCCGGTTGATTGAGGACGATGGACACGTCGTGGCCGAGCTGATCGAAGCCAAACCACTTGGAGAGGTTCCGGATCGACCGTTTGCGCTGCTGTTCAGGGTCGCCGGCGATGCGCCGATGCCGCAGCGAATTCACCCGGTCGAGCACGATCGGCTCGGACGGTTCGAGCTGTTCTTGGTGCCGGTGGGACCCGACGATATCGGCATGAGATACGAGGCAATCTTCACATGACGAGGAGGAGCGACTGATGTCCGAACCGTTCCTGGCCGAGATCCGGATCTTCGGGTTCAACTTTCCACCACGAGGCTGGGCAGCCTGCGATGGTCAGATCCTGCCGATCAACCAAAACCAGGCGCTGTACTCCCTGCTCGGGACGACCTATGGCGGGGACGGGCGGACGACCTTCGCCCTCCCCGAACTCCGCGGTCGGGTGCCCCTGCACGAGGGTAGCGACCCGGGCCTGTCCAGCCGGACGCTCGGCGCCGGAGGCGGGACGGAACTGGTCACCCTCACCACTCTCCAGATGCCGAGCCACCTCCACACACTCCAGGCGACCTCGAACCCGGCCGATTCGCGGACTCCTGCAACGAAGGTGCCGGCGACGGCCGTCGACGATCTGTACGGGGTGCCCGAAGACCTCGTGAACTCAGCCGCAGCGGCGGTCGAGGAAAACAGCGGGGGGCAGTCTCACCAGAACCTGCAGCCATATCTGGTGCTCAATTTCTGCATCGCGCTGCAGGGTCTGTTTCCGTCCAGGAACTGAGATCGGAGGTTCAGATGTCCGAGCCGTTTTTAGGTGAGATCAAGATGTTTGCCGGCACCTTTGCGCCACGGAACTACGCGCTGTGTGACGGCCAGCTGCTCGCGATGCCGCAAAATGACGCGTTGTTCTCGCTGCTCGGGACGATTTACGGCGGTGACGGGCGCACCACCTTCGGCCTGCCCGACCTCCGCGGCCGGCTGCCGATCCACATGGGTACCGGACCCGGGCTGTCTCCGCGCCCGATTGGGCAGAAGGCGGGTCAGGAGACCGTATTTCTGGCGGCCGGCAACCTCCCGTCGCACACCCACCAGATGCGGGCGTCCGACGTGCCCGCCGACAACGTTCAGGCGTCTGGGCTGATTCGAGCTCGGTCGGCCGAAGACGCGTACTCATCGACGAGCCCGGACACCTCCCTGAATCCGGCAGCCATGGCCAACGCTGGAGGATCGCAATCGCACACGAACATCCAACCGTTCCTGTGCATCAACTTCATCATCGCGCTGGCGGGCATCTACCCGTCTCGCACCTGAAACGGAGGAGGTCTCGATGTCTGATCCCTTTATCGCTGAGATCAAGATCTTCGCCGGCAACTTCGCACCCAGGGGCTATGCCTTCTGCGACGGTCAGCTCCTTCCGATTTCGCAGAACACCGCGCTGTTCTCACTTGTCGGGACCACCTACGGGGGAGATGGGCGGACAACATTGGGACTTCCCGGTCTCCAGGGCCGCGCACCCATGCACCCCGGCAGCGGACCAGGGTTGACGACTCGGAGGTTGGGCGAGCGGGGCGGGGTGGAGTCTGTAACCCTCACCGAAGCTCAGATGCCGTCCCACAACCATCAGGTGGGAGCGGCCACGACGGCGGACACGACCACCCCCGGGAACGCGGTGTTCGGGGCAACCGAAAACCTCGCGTACGGCCCGAACACGAACCTGGTGGCAATGGACGGTGGAGCGATCGGACCCGCCGGAAACAACCAGGCCCACGAGAACATGCAGCCGTTCAGGGTGCTCAGCTTCATCATCGCCCTGGTCGGTACCTACCCTTCACGGAGCTGAGACGTGGTGCTTTCGTCGACTCTCGGCGTTTCTTTCAGGGCGGCGGGGCCGGACGACGACCAGCTGCTGTTCGCCATCTATGCCAGCACCCGGCAGGACGAGATGGAGATCGTGCCGTGGACCGAGGAGCAGAAGACCGGGTTTCTGCGCCAGCAGTTTGCAGCACAAAGACCCACTATCGGCGCTACCTGCCCGGCACCGAGTATCTGGTGATCGAAGAACGCGGCGAGCCGATCGGCGCTTGTACCTCGACCGCCAGGAGGACGAGCTGCGGGTTGTCGACATCGCACTCCTGGCGGAACACCGCTGCCGCGGCATTGGGAGCGCCATCCTGACTGATCTCATCGATGAGGCGAAGGCCGGCGGCCTCCGGTGCGGATCCACGTCGAGCGCAACAACCCCGCGCTCGGTCTGTACCGGCGGCTCGGCTTTCAGGAGATCGGGGACGAAGGCGTCTACCTGTTCATGGAGTGCGCCAGTGCCGGCGCGGAAACCGTTTCGGAGATGGGCCGGTGACATACCTACACTAATCGATGGACCAGAGCAGCCCGCACGGCGGATGGGAGAGGACCGATGACCGCGAGCACCGGATCGACCTGGAAGCGCACTTGGGTGTTGAGTCTGGCGGGTCTCCTGGCACTGTCGCTCTCGATGCCTGCGGTGGCTGCGACGATCAACGTACCTTCGGACCAGACGACAATCCAGGACGCGGTCAACGCCGCCAGCCCAGGCGACGAGGTCACCCTCGACGACGGAACGTACGCAGAGAGTGTCAACCTCGACCTGATGGGCAGCAGTGTCAGCGGAGGTCCGGGCGATTTGACGATCCGTGCCGTCAACCCGGGCTCAGTCACCGTTAACGGCGGGATCGGACCGGCGTTTTTCGCAACCGGGTTCTCTGGAAACGTTTCCCTCAACGGCCTCGCTTTGAATCAGAACTCCGGCAACCCCGGTGGAGTCGTCAATGTCGTCGACCTCTCGGGTGTTTTGCTGATCCAGGACTGCACCTTCACGAATTTCGGCGGTGATCGGGTCAAGGTCGACACCAACGGCGCGACCCAGACCACCGTCCGCATCCAGGACTCGACCTTTGCGACGACCCTCGACAATCGGGACGCCATTTCCGTCGAGCTCTTCGGTACGACCAACACCGTCAATCTAGAGGTGGTGGACAACACGTTTTCGGGTCTCGAGGACGACGGCATCTCGTTCCGCGCCGATCCCACCGCCACCGGCGGCGGGATGACGGCCTCGATCACCGGCGACCAGTTCAGCGGCCGTACAGCGTCCGGCGAGGACATTGAGCTGTTCTTGGGCAACAACACCTCGGCCAACCTCATCGCTTCCGCAACGATCGAAAACAACACGTTGACGGGTCCGGGCATTTTCACCAGCATCACTGGCGAGGCGATCGTCGTCGACGTCGACGGATCCGCGACCACGGCCACGGTGGACATCATCGGTAACCACGATCTCTAACTACGCCGGCGCCGGGATTTTCGTCGACTCAGACTCCACGGCACAGGAAACGACACTCGTCTTGACGGTCGACACCAATGTCCTCACCAACATCGAGGACAGCGGGATACTCTTGCGTCCATTCGACGGCCATGCCGACAGCACCACGGTCTGGAACCTCACGGTCGTCAACAACACCGTAACCGACGCCAACCAGGGCGGGTCAACCAGCAATGCGGGAATCGAGATCGATGCCGACAGCACGCAGGACGATTACGTCGCGAACATCGTTCTGAACAACAACCTGGTCACAGGCGCGTCAGTTCACGCCTACCTGTTCGACCAGGCCAACGGCGGCACAGTCAACCTCGATCAGAACCTCTCGAACTCAACCGATCCGGCGACCGTGATCGCGGACAATCTCAACTCCGGCACCCCGATCACGATACTCGGGGCCGTCAATGTCGTGGTGATCACGCCCCAGATCCGGGTCGACATCGAGATCGCCACGACCGAGTCGATCGACCCCGTGGTTGCCGGCTCGGAGCCGGGAACCTCGTCTACGTCGTGACCACGACGAACAACGGTCCGGATGACGCGACCGGCGTTGCTCTCGACGAAGTCTTGACGCTGCCCGCCGGAGTGACGATTGATTCGATCGTCCCCAGCGGATCGACCTCGTTTACGGCTCCGACCTGGACGATCGGCAACCTGGCGGCGGCAGCCAGCGAGACCCTCACGATCACGCTCTCAGCCGCACCATCAGCGGCGATCGGCGTTAACGTCATCGCGAGTTCGGCCAGCGTCACGGCGGTCAACGAAATCGACCCCGATGCCGGCAACGACTCCTCCACGATTTCCACCTCCGTGACCCGCGAGGTCGACCTCCAGCTCGCGAAGAGCGAATCGATCGATCCGGTGGTCGCCGGTTCCGGAGGCGGCAACCTGGTCCACGTTGTGACAGTGATCAACGCCGGTCCGTCTGATGCCTCGGCGTCGCGATCACCGACACCCTGACCCTTCCCACAGGGTCACTGTGGATTCGATCACGCCGAGCTTGGGTTCATTCGCCAGTGGAACCTGGACCGTCGGAAATCTGCCAGCCAGTGGCTCCGCGACCCTGACGGTGGTTCTGACGGTTCGGCCCTCGACCGCGGCCGGCACCGACGTCATTTCAGACAACGCCGCCGTGGCGACAGTAATGAAACTGACACCGACGCGTCCAATGATGCCGCAGCCGAATCGACCTCGGTGGTCCGTCAGGTCGATCTCGCCGTGACCAAGACCGAGTCGTTGGATCCGGTGATCGCCGGCTCCGGCGCCGGCAACCTGACGTACGTGGTGACCGTGACCAACAACGGGCCAGCAGGTGCGTCCGGGGTAGCGCTCACCGAGACGCTGACCCTTCCGGCGGGCGTTACCGTGGACTCGATCACACCGAGCGCCGGCAGTTTCAGCGACCCGACGTGGACGGTCGGTGACCTCGGCGCAGGCTCTTCAGCGACCTTGACGGTGGTGCTGACGGTCGCAGCGTCGGCCGCCTCCGGGACCGATGTCATCGGGGATACGGCGACGATCTCGGCACTTAACGAAACCGACACCAACCCCGCCAACGACACCGCGACCGAGACGACCTCGGTCGGCCGGCTGGTGGATCTCTCGGTGACAAGCCGAATCGGCGGATCCCGTGACCGCCGGCTCGGTGCCGGCAACCTGACGTATGTGGTGACCGTGACCAACAGCGGGCCGTCGGACGCATCGGGATCGCGATCGCCGAGGCGCTCACGTTGCCGGCCGGGACGTCGCTCGATTCGGCCACCCCGAGCGCCGGCTCGTTCAGCGATCCGACGTGGACCCTCGGCACGCTGCCGGCGGGCGCGAGCGAGACCCTGACCGTCGTCCTGTCGGTCGGGGCAGCCACCGCCCCGGGCACGAACGTGGTCGCCAATACCGCGAGCGTGGCGGCGGTGAACGAAAACGACTCGGAGGGCGGGAACAACTCGGCAACCGAGGCGACTTCGGTGGCAGCCGAGGCGGATCTCTCGATTTCGAAGACCGACGACCACGATCCGGCAATTGCCGGCACGGGTCTCGTGTATACCGTCGAGGTCGCGAACGCCGGCCCGTCCGACGCGCGCGACGTACCGTGACCGACACCCTGCCCGCGGGTGTGACTCTGGTGTCAACCGCGGGCTGCGCAGAGGACGGATCGGGCGTGCCGACCTGCAGTCTCGGCACCGTCGCCGCCGGTGGCATGGCATCGTTCACCATCTCGGTCGATATCGATCCCTCCACTCGTGGCACGGTGACGAATACCGCCAGTGTCGCCGCCTCGAGCAATGATCCGAATCCGTCCAATAACTCGGCGGCCGAGGGCACGACGATCGATGCGTTAGTCGACCTGATGCTGACCAAGGAAGCGGCGCCAGAACCACTGCCATCGGGTGAAGATCTCGTTTACACGCTCACCGTATTCAACGACGGCCCTTCCGAAGCCACGAACGTGGTTGTGACTGACACCCTGCCGGCAGGAGTGACACTCATCTCGACCTCGGGCTGCGCCGAAGACCCCTCGGGTGTCCCAACGTGCAGTCTCGGAAGCGTTGCCCCCGGTACGTCGTCGCAGTACACGATCACGGTGAGTGTGAACCCGAGTTCGTCATGAACAATCCTGAACACTGCGACTGCAGTTTCGACCGAGCTGATTCGAACTCGGTGGACAACACCGACGATGTCACGACCACGCTCGACAACGAGCCACCACAGGTCATCGGGATCGACTCGATCCCGGCGTCTGACGACGGAGACCTCGTCGACGTGATGAGGTCCTGCAACCTGTCGGCGGTCTGCGGGTGACGTTCTCCGAAGACATGTTCGACCCCCCGGGTGATGTCGATCCGAACGACGTGACGAACCCGGCGAACTATCTCGTGGTGGGCGCAGGCGCAGACGGCGATCTTCGACGGACGCCTGCGGCCCGGTCTTTGGTGACGATGTTCTCGTCGACGTGACGGCCGTGACGTACGACGCGCCATCCGCAACCGCTCGACTGAAGTCCGAAATCCTGCCTTCGTCGCAGGTGCGTGTCATGGTGTGCGGCTCTACCACGCTCGTCGATCTCGCCGGGAACCGACTCGACGGGACCGGAAACGGCGTCGGCGGAGATGACTTCGTGGTCACCTTCAGATCAGACCCGGGCAACGAATTTTCCAACGGACATTTCCGACCGCGCGGCGGTCGGGCTCGATGGTTGGACCATCTCGGATTGTGTCGAGATCATCCGCAGCAACGAGGATGTCGATGGGTCGCCGATCTCGGGGTCGATTCAGGTGATGCAGCTTCGCTCCAACACCGCCTTCGAGCTGAGCCAATGTGTACCCGCTTTCGGCGGAGCAACGTACGGTTCCTCAGTCACGATGCGGATGAGCACGCCAAGCCTGCTGTCTTTCACGCGGAGCTGTGAGTTCTTTGCCGCACAGGCGTGCGGCGCACCGGGCACCGGCATCGCAGTCAATGTGAGGTTACCCTGGTCGGGGACACGGGTGGCGCGCGGATCTCGTTCAACGGAACCCTTGACACACCCTGTGGCACGAGATTGTGTGCTGCCATCAAAGTCTCCACGCCCCAGGGCAGGCTTTCACTGCGATCTGGACGATCTGTTCTTCGGCGGCGCCAGAGTTGATCTTCATGGATGGATCGATCAGGAAGACGCCTCGGCATGGTCAGCAAGCGTTCCGTGACTCGGTGGCGGGCACAGGGTCGAGGAGGCCAAAGCGTGAAAAGCATACCGGAGGGGTGATTGCGGCGGCAGCGGCTGTTGGTGGTTCGCGAGCGGTTCGGCGGCGGCAACGACTCAGTTCGAGCTGCAGGTCGCCAGCCATGGCCGCCAAGGCCTGCCACTGATGCTGGCTACTGGGTCGAACTGGTTCTGGACGATGACATGAGCTACGGGTGACTTCGGTGCTGGGGTGGGCTGAAGCCCACCCTACGGTTCCACTCGGTATGTCGGTTCCGCGTAGAGTGGGCCTTGGCCAACCTTCAGAGACGTGTATCCATTATTTGCCGAGTGCCGCGGCCAGTTCGCCCAGCAGCTCGCTGCCGTTGCCGCTCCACGAGGCACCGTGCATGCACGCCAGGGTGGTCGGCTTGTTGGCGGCGAGCTTGGCGAGGAGCCCGTCGGTGTTCCTGGCGTGGGCGTAGTAGTCCATCGCGTCGCGCATGGCTTCGCTCGGCCCCAGGATGTCGCCCTCGATGAGCGGCGTGTTCGGCACCCGGTTGGGTGAACAGATCGCCGCAGAACAGGGTGGACGTCTTCTTCTCGAACAGGTAGCCGCAGTCCCATCCGTGGGGCAGGTGGGGGGTGTCGATCCAGCCCACGGTGTGGTTGCCGAGGGAGAGCTGCTCGCCGTCGCCGAGGCCGCGCGCCTCGCGGTCGGCGACGTCGTCGACGGACACCATCTTGGCCATCGCACCACAGAGCGGTACGGCGCGGGGTGCCACGGCCAGGAACTCGTTGAGGGCGCCGCATTCGTCGGCCTCGAAGTGCGAGATGCCGAGATAGCGCAGGCTGCTGACCGGGATCACGGCCTCGATGGCCTCGCGGACCAGCGGAAACATCCGGCGCGGCCCGGTGTGGAACAGGAGCGGTTCGTCGTCGACGATCAGAAACTGGTTGAAGGTGAAACCCACCGGCAGCGCCGGCGTCGGGCGGCACCGGAGTGCTGATGCGGTAGATGCCGTCGCCGATCTCGACGATGCTCGTGTTGGACTGGGAGTTGGTGATCTTCATGATGGCTCCTTATCGGATTGCGTAGATGAATGTGTAGACCGCCATACCGATGACGATCAGCGAACCGATGCTGAAAAACGTGGCGCGGACCTCGTGCGGCTTGGCGGTGATGTACGCCCAGAAGTGCGCCAGCCGGGCGGCCACGAAACCGAACAGCAACCACTGAGCGACCCACAGTGCGGGCTGGGTCCAGACAAACAGCAGCCCGGCGATCAGGAAACGCCGGAATGTTCTCGAGGTCGTTGTGGTGCATCCGTCGGGAGCGCTCGACGTAGTCATCGGCGTCGAGCTGGCCGGGGCGGGGTTTCGGGTTCGCCAGACCCGCGGCGGCGTCTTCGGGGTTGAGGAAGCCGCCGCCGACCTTCATCATCCGATAGACGGTGATCCACCCCTGCCCCATCATCTTGATGATCATGAGGGTGGCGGCCATCACATAGGTCACAAACACCGGGTTTTCGAATGTCATTTCGCACCTCCCTTGAGCGCTGCGTCTCGAAACGTCGTACAGAGATCGTCGATCAGGTCGTCGTCGCTGTGGATCAGAGGGTCGTTGGCAGACGCCGCGATCGCCTTCATGTTGAGGAGCCCGATCACCGCCATGTGGGCGGTGAAGGCGAAACGGCGCGGGTCGCGCTGCTTCGGGAAACCGCCGTTGCGCTGGTCGGCACGGAGACGGGATTCAGCGCCCCCGTACAAGAGGTCGTTGACCGGCCGGATGCGCTCGAGCTCCGCGGGGCCGATGATCCCCTCGAAATCACCGCCGGGCCCCATCTTGTGGAACAGCATGAAGAGCTCGAGACGGTCGCGATAATGATTGAAGACGGTGCGCATCAGCTGCTCGACGGCGTCGGCGCCACTTTCGGTCGCATCGACCGCCGCCTGCACCTCGGTCGCCAGCTCGAACCACTCGCGCAGCAGCAGCTCGAACAGGAGGGCTTCTTTGCTGTCGAAGTAGTTGTAGAGCGCCGGTTTCGTGAGCGCGAGCTCGTCGGCAGGCCGCGAGCGTGAAGCTCGCCAGCCCGCTGCGAAGAACGGCTTCGGGCGTGTCGAGAATCTCGGCACGGGTCTGGTCCCGTCTGCGCTCGTTCCGGGCCTCTCGTTTGGTGCGGGCGAGGCTTGTTTTGGGTGATATCATGAAATGAATTTAATTCGAGTAAAATTATTTGTCAATGGGTAAATTTCAGGAGTGAGAAATAACGGGAAGATCCGGTCCGAGAGCGCAGGGATGGGGCTGAACCCCTACGGGCGGTTAGGCATGTGGGGTCGACGTGGGCGGGCCCTATCCGAGCTTCAGGGTGGTCACAAAGTCCTCACGAAATCCGTCCCGCGTCTCGTACCGTTTTCAGGATGGCGGCGGCAAGCTCTTCGGGAACCTCCTCCTGGAGAAAGTGGCCGGCTTCGGTTTCAGTGACGTCGGCATCCGGGAAGAGCTTTTTCATCCAGTGAATGGTGCGGCCGAGGATGGGGTCGCGGAGACCCCAGACGAGGCGGACGGGGCCTCTGACGCACGAGCCCAGTCGTTCGCCTCCTGGAGGGTGCGAAACGTCGGGCTGGCGAGATCGGTCGGAACCAGTCGCGCGAGGGCGAGCGGGGCGGTTCGGTCCGCGATCTTGAGGAAGGGGTAGAGGTAGGCGCGACGCTCGGTGGCTCCGATGCTCGCGCGGTCGCCCTGGGCGCGGTGGAGGTTGCGCACCAGGAGGTTGAGGTGGCGGAAGGGGAGGTCGCTGATGACCGGGGTGCGGGAGAAACGGTGGAATGGTGTGACCCGTGGAGGATGACTGGGAAAACGAATGCTGGTATTGCCGAAGACGGCGCCGTGAATGCGTTCGGGGTTGCGGGCGGCCATGACGGCGCCGATCGGGCCCCCCCAGTCCTGGGCGCCGAGGGTGAGGTCGTGGAGGTCGAGGGCTTTCACCAGGGCCGAGATCCGTTCGGCGTGAAGTCGAGGGTGTGGATGGCGGGGTCGCGGGGTTTGTCGCTAAGGCCGAGACCGACGAGGTCGGGGGCGACGATGCGGATGTCTTCTTGGGCGAGGATGCGGATGACCTTGCGCCACAGGTAGCACCAGGTTGGGTTGCCGTGGAGGAGGAGGACGGCCGGGCCCTCGCCCTCGTCGATGAAGTGAATGGTGTGGCCGGCGTCAGCAAAGACGCGCCGGTTGAAGGGCAACTCGGCCTCGAGCCACGGGGGCAGCGTCGGCGCGGTCAGAAATTGTGTGGTCATGGTGTGAGGGTACTCGGTCAGGACGCCGCGTGGAATGTGTTCTCAATTCAAAATTTTGAATTTTGAATTCTTGCATCCCGCCAAACTGTGAATCCAAACCGAACAGGAAATCGGTGGTGGCGGGCCGTGAACGACCCGCCTATGCCTTTCAGAACCCCCCCCCCCCCCGCACCTCCGCCGCATGTGCCCCACCCGGAACGCGGGACGCGTGCCCAAAAAACTGATCCCTCTCGGTTGTGGTAGCCGTCCCGGCCGCCGACGCGTGGTTACCGCTCGAGGGTGGCTTGCCGAAGTCGAGGATGACGTTGAGGTGGTCGGGGTCGGCGCTCATCTCCTCGGGCAGGAATTTGATGGCGACATCGCGGCCGAGCTTGGGGTCGTGGGCCCGGTAGACCTCACCCATTCCGCCGGCACCGAGCGGCGAAATGATGCGATATGCGCCGAGTGTGGTTTTAGGCTCCACTTTCGGCATCTCCCCGATTTTTGAAGTGACTCGGTAGTCACTGCTGCAACACTCGGAGGCAGAAGCCTATTCTCGAAAACCAGCCGACCGCGGAGGCGATCGCGGTGCTAATAAATGGAGGTATTGAAATGAAAGAGATCGATGCTATGTTGTGGATTCTGTTGCCGGCCGACGGGGCCGGCTTCTGTTAGGCGGACGCAGTGTTTGCGACGATGATGCGAGACGGGCGCGCCTTTGAAGGGTAGCGCTCGACGGAGAAACTAAGTTATGTCGAAGAAGTTGTTTGTTGGTAGTTTGAGTTGGGACACGAATGATGACAGCCTGCGCAGCGCGTTCAGTGCTCATGGCGAGATCAGCGAAGCAGTTGTGGTCAGTGACCGCGACACCGGCCGTTCGCGCGGTTTCGGTTTTGTCACCTTTGAGGATGACGAGGCGGCCGACAAGGCCGTTGCGGCGCTCAATGGGACGGACCTCGACGGGCGCGCCATCAAAGTCGACGTGGCCCAGGCCAAGCAGCGCACGGGTGGCGGCGGCGGCGGCGGAAGCCGCTGGTAAGCTGAAACTGAGCACATCGAACCCCTCCCCGCGGAGGGGTTTTTTGTTGCCGTTCAATCTTCAGAGAACAGCTCGTCATCGGGTCAGGGCAGAGAATTCTGACGGCTCTTTTCCGGGGCCGATCCGGATTTATCAAAATAATTGTGATTTGAGTTGGATTTTGATATATCGCCGGCGTCTGTCGCCGGCCAGCGGGGCCGGCTTCTGCAGAGGCGGACGAGTGTTCGCGACGATGTTCGAGACGGGCGCGCCCCTGAAAGGCAGCGCTCACGGAGAAAAAGAGAGTTATGTCGAAGAAGTTGTTTGTTGGTAGTTTGAGTTGGGACACGAACGATGACAGCCTGCGCGCCCGCGTTCAGCGCTCACGGCGAGATCAGCGAGGCCGTGTGGTCAGTGACCGCGACACCGGTCGTTCGCGTGGTTTCGGCTTTGTCACCTTCGAGGATGACGAGGCGGCCGATAAGGCCGTTGCGGCCCTCAACGGGACGGAGCTCGACGGTCGCACCATCCGCGTTGACGTGGCCGAGGCCGAGCAGCGCACCGGCGGTGGCGGCGGCGGCGGTCGCGGCGGCGATGGCGGCGGCGGCGGCGGCGGTCGTGGTCGGGACGGCGGCGGCGGCGGCGGCTACGGCGGCGGCTGGGAAACCCCT
Source organism: Candidatus Sulfomarinibacteraceae bacterium (assembly GCA_963714885.1). Classification (GTDB taxonomy): domain Bacteria; phylum Acidobacteriota; class Thermoanaerobaculia; order Thermoanaerobaculales; family Sulfomarinibacteraceae; genus Sulfomarinibacter. The sequence goes on from CAVQQV010000003.1 coordinate 61,517, forward strand.
CACAATCAACACAAAACCCCTCCGACGCGGAGGGGTTTTTTGGTGCCTGGAATGCACCGACAGTTTGGGTCTCCGGACGGACCAGCGGGTGGCGTGCCGGCACCACAATGGGCAACGATGTCAGTGAAGGGGTTTGTGTGCGGCCTGCCTGCGCGGCGGCACGCCAGTCCACCCACTGGCAGCGGGACGGCTGCCCCAAAGACGCCTGCAGTGGTCAGTGCAAGGGTCGTGGTGCGGGCTGTCCCGGCCGCCGGCGGACAGGGCGGCCCGCGCCACGATACTCCGACTGGATGATGGTCATGGATTCAGGCTGGGCCGGTTCGATCACGGCCAGGTCCTCATCGTTCAGACGGAAGTCCAAGGCGCGGACGAAACCGTCCGCCCGGCCGACGGGCAGGCGCCTCGTCGCCCTCGTGACGCAACCTGGTGAGAAATGCAGGCTAGCCGGGCCCCGGGATGAGACGTTTGATCCCATAGATGATACGTGTTATGTTTCAGATTCCGTAGCCGGCCGCTGTGGCTGGCTTCTGCTTGGGTGGAAGCACTGTCCACCGCAATTTTGACACGGGCGCGTCGGATGACGGCAACGCTCAGGGAGATGAGAAGAGAATGTCGAAGAAATTGTTTGTTGGAAGTTTGAGCTGGGACACAAATGACGAGAGCCTGCGCAACGCGTTTGCGGTGCACGGCGAAATCAGCGAGGCGGTGGTGGTCAGTGACCGCGACACCGGTCGCTCGCGTGGTTTCGGCTTCGTCACCTTTGAGGATGACGACGCGGCCGACAAGGCCGTTGCGGCTCTCAATGGAACCGAGCTGGACGGTCGCACCATCCGCGTGGATGTTGCCCAGGCGAAGCAGCGGTCCGGTGGTGGCGGCGGCGGCGGGTCGTGGCGGCTACGGTGGCGGCGGCGGCGGCGGTCGTGGTCGGGACGGCGGCGGCGGCGGCTACGGCGGCGGCTGGTAAACCCCCCTCACAATCAAAACAGAACCCCTCCTCGCGGAGGGGTTTTTTGATTTCGGATTTTGGATTTCGGTGCGGACGCCCCGCCCGCACAAAGCCTACTTGACGACGGTGGCGTCCTCGATCATCACGGTGTAGGTGTAACCGGCGCCGAAATCCTTGTCGGCCGAGACAACACCTGTGACGGTCACCACATCGCCCACCGCGAGATCGGTGGTGGTGGTCACGGTGATGTCGTTGGTGCCGTCCGCGAGCTCACCGGAACCGTCCTGGATGTGGAACCAGTTGCGGCCGAGGATGGCGGCGTTGTACTTGACGACGCGGCCGGTCACCGTGACATTCGACCCTGCGAGATCGACCCGATTGCTCCACACTTCGGCGATGGTCATGGCCCCCGCCGGGCGAGCGATCTCGCCCACCTCGACGGCTGTCTCCGGATTCATCGCAAAGGCATCCAGCGAGGGGTGTCCGGGCGGCAGGTCCATGGCGGACGGTTGCGCCGTGACCGGCGCTTCACCCTCCGGCACGATAAAAGAGGCGAAGTAGATCAGCGGGAAGTCGCGGTCGAGGGTGTTGCTGTGGAAGTCCTGCATGGGGGTCTCGAGCGGAAAGACCACCCGGTCGCCGACAGCGATCTCGAACTCGCCGGCGGCGGCCCAGATCTCTTCCTCGCCGTTGTCGACCTTGACGTAGGTATAACCACCCGAGTTCATGGTCTCGAGGACGGCGCCGGTGACCATGGCAGGCCCGCCGGTGTTGGCGGCGTGGGAGACCATCGTTTCGGTGGTCTCGGCAACCACCTCTTGCTCGACGGCAGGTTGACCCGAGCAGCCGATGGCGGCGCCGAACACCAGCGTTGCCAGGATCGAAAATGCAGCTTTGATTTTCATTGACATTCTCCATTCCCGTAGTTGGGGGTTCGTTGATTGCGCACCTCAAAGAAGGTATCGCGAGGGCGACACCCTAGCACGACTGGATGGGTAACAGGGCAGAGGGCCGAGAGATTTCGGATTTCGGATTTCGGATTTCGGATTTTCGCCCACCGGCCCGGTGGCCGTTCCGGCTGCCGGAGGGTGGCGAGCGTTTCAACGTCTAAAGCGTTCTTCATCTCTCGCCGGCAACGGGCAGGATCACCGTGAACGTGGTGCCCTCGCCGGGCTTCGATGCGACCCGGATGTCGCCGCCGTGTTTCTGAACGATCCCGAGGGACACCGACAGACCGAGCCCGGTGCCGCGACCGCCGGTCTTGGTGGTGAAGAAGGGGTCGAAGATGGATCCGAGGACATCCGGCGCCATCCCCGGACCCGTGTCGGTGATGTTGATGGCGACGCATCCGGTGTCGACACTGACATCGCTGCTGATCGCGATTCTGCCGCCGTCCGGCATCGCCTCCACCGCGTTGAGGATCAGGTTGACGAAGACCTGGCTCAGATACTGTCTGTCGCCGTTGACCCGCGGCAGGTCGTCTTCAAGTTCGCGTACCAGTTCGACGCCCGAGAGTTTGATCTGGTTGGCAGCCAACCTGATCGCGTCACCGACCACCGCGTCGATCCGCAACGGCTCGGTCGTGATTTCGCTTTCGCGGGCAAAATCGAGGAGGTTGCGGACGATCTTGCGCGCCCTTTCCGTCTGCTCGACGATGTCCTGGATCAGCTCCCGCTGCTCGGTCTCGGGCATGGTGTCGAAGTCTTCTTGGAGCACTGCCGCAGTCAGCATGATGTTGTTGAGGGGGTTGTTGACCTCGTGGGCGATGCCGGCGGTCAACGACCCGACCGCCCGCAGCTTCTGGGTCTGGAGGAGGTACTCCTCGCGGCGCTCGAGCTCACGGGTCATCCGGTTGATGGCGACGGCAAGATCGGTGAACTCATCGCGGGTCTTCCGGATCGGCACGATCGGTGAGAAATCGCCGGCGCCGATCCGCTGCGCGGCCTTCATCAAGAGATCGAGACGCCGCAGGAGGTGCCGCCGCATGAACACCGCCGAATACGCCGAAAGGGCGACGACGAGGAGCAGGTAGATTCCCGGAACCAGCCTGGAAACCAAGATCAGCTTTTCTACACTCTCGCGTTCCGAGTCGGAGATCTTCTGTCCACACGTGACAAGTTCCGAACCGGTGTCCCGGAGGCGGTTGAAGAGATCTTGACGGTCGTTGACCGCCGGAGGTTCCGGTGACAGATCCATCCGCCGCGCCTGACCGATGAGTTCCTTGTAGTGCCACAGATTGACCTCGAGAAAACCGAGACACTCACCGCTGACCGTGGTTTCGAGCTCCGATATCGAGCTCTCCAGAGCAGCCTCGGCCGCGGCGATGTGGTAGTCGACGTGCTCGAGATCGCCGCCGTAGAGCAGGAAGTTCTTTTCGAACCGCCTCATCTGAAGGATCTCGTAGTTGAGCTGATCGGCCACTCCGATGAGCTCGATCTTGCGGTCAATGAGGGTCAGCAGGACCCAGACCACGACGGTGATGGCGACCGATCCGACTGCAAAAAGAACGAACATGGCTGCAAGACGCAGGCGGATGCTGAAGTTGGGACGGGCCAGCAGGGTCTTTTCGGCCTCGATGACGGTGATCCTGGGGTGGTCGACGACATCAAACGATCCCGCGGCTTGTTCCGGCGCCTCCCCCTTATCGCTCATGTTCCTCCCACCCGAGGGCCCCGAGACCGTTCAGCGTCGCAGTTCCTTGACGGCCTTGACGATGATCTTGCGCAGGTCATCCGGTTTGAAGGGCTTGGCGATGAAGTCGAAGGCGCCGCGGGTGAGAGCCTCGCGTGCCACCTCGACCGTGGCGTACCCGGTGATGACGATGACCTTGGTGCGTGGGGATTTCTCGAACACGCGCTCGAGGACTCCCATGCCGCCAATGCCCTCCATCCGCATGTCGGTGACGACGATGTCGAATTCCTTCTCGGCGATGCGATCGACGGCCTGGCGGCTGTCCTGGAAGACCTCGACGTCGTAGTCCGATTTCTCGAGGGCGGTCTTGAGCCGCTTGCCGACGATCTCCTCGTCGTCGAGAACCAGGATCTGGAATCTGTAATCACTCATGGGCACGCTCCTGCCTACTCGAGCCGGTCCGACAGACCCGCCGACTCCGCGAGACTGCGCCGGATCGATTCCCGCTTGCGAAACGCCTTGATCACGTTGAAGAGGATGACCGCCACCCCGGAGATGCCCGCACGAACAACATGCCCTTGCTGAGGACGTGCAACCATCCGACCCACGCCTCGTTGAAATCGACAAACCCGAGTTGGCGCAGGTAGACCGGGATGGCGATGCCGCGGGAGGCGACGCACAGCAAGATGACCACGCTGGTCACCAGTCGGATCACTACCTCTTTGACGAACTTGGTCCCGTAGACGCCGACGTAAATGCCGAGGAGCGAACCGAGGTAGAGCAGCAAGACCAGCCGCAGATCGACGAAACCTTCGAGCACGTAGTTGAGGGCACCGAACGCACCCATGAACATGGCGAGGAAGAGCTCAGTCCCGGCGGCGACGGCGGTCGGCACCCCGAAGACGTAAATCATGGCCGGGACGCCGATAAATCCTCCGACGCCGATGGTACCCGCCAGATACCCGGTGGCGAGGCCGACCAGGGAGAGCACCCACAGCGAGACCTTGACGTCGGCGACCGGAAACTCGATCACCGGAGAAGAGGCGCATCCTGCCCAGGGCCTCGGCGATCTTGCGCGACGGACCCTCGTCGTCCCGGGACGTGGCGACGTCACGGAGCATGGAGATGGCCACCGCCGACAGAATGAAGACGAAGACCAGGCTGATATAGAGGTCGGCGGCCGCGCCCTTGGCGCCGTGGCTGTCGGCGACCCCGAAAAGCGTACTGTTGATCCACACCGCCAACCGGATGCCGATGAAGGACGTGACGAGCAGAAAAAGACCGAGCTTCTTGTCGACGTTGCCGAGCTCGCCGTGCTTGCGCGAACCCATCAGGGCCTTGCCGAACTTGTGGGTGATGTTGCTGCCGACGGCGATGACGCCGGGCACGCCGAGATTCATCATTCCGGGGGTCATGAAGAAGGCGCCGCCGCTGCCGATGAAACCGCTCAGCACGCCGCCGATGAACCCCAGCAGGACGACCTGCAGCGCGGTGCCGAGGTCGAGCACGATGAACTCTCCGAAAAGAAAGGTCGGTGTCACGTCATCACTCCAGGTGGAACCGCTTCAGGACGGAGGTGGTCAAGCTGCCGTAGACGACGGCGAAGAGTGGAACGATCACCAGCAAGGCGGCCGCGGCGAGGCCTTGGCGAGAGCCGACGCCGGCGTAAAAAACTCGAGGACCTCGCGTTGGTGGCTGAACACCACCACCATGACGGCCACAACGGCCGCCGCCAGACCCGACCATCCTCATGGTGACCGGCTGGCTGGTGCCCACCAACTGGTGGAGATCGTCGGCGCTGACCACCGGCGCCTGGATGACGTCGCCCGAGCCGCCCCACCAGCTCGCGCGTCTTGCGCATCCGGTGGCGGGCGGTGCTGGTCCAGAAACACTTCGTCGACAACCACCAGGCTGTAGGGGGTCGACCGGTTGACGGCGGCGCGGATTCTCCTCATGTCGGCCGGCAGCCGGCTCGCGCTGCCGGCGATTCCGCGGGCGTTGAGTTCGCCGAACATCTTGCGGAGGTCGCGTTCGTCCTCGGAGATCAGTCCGAGGCCTCTCGACGTCGGCCTCGATGCCACCGTCGACCTGGCGGACGGTGAACAACGGCATCGGTTTGGCAACGGTCGCGTCCGCGTCGCCGTCGCTGCCGCCGCGGTCGCCTCCCCGGTGGCCGCAGGAACGAGCTTCATGAGCTCGATCGCGGACTGCCAGTTGTTGGCGGCCTTGACCACCGCTTCAAAGGTCGGCCCTTCGGCCCGGAACCGCTCCTGGACCCACAGGATGTTGCTCGAGGCGACCGAACAGGTGAGACCCTCGATACCCGCCACCGCTGCACGACGTCGGGCGCCCGAACACCGACGGCCATGTCCGCGGCAGGTACGATACGGTCACGTGGCCCGCGTCCGCCCGCACCGAGAAGCTCGCCGTCCACGTGCGCTCGTCCCGCGCCAGTGCGATCCGGACCCGAGCCGCGAGCAACAGATTGTCGAGCACCTTGTCGGTGGCGGGGGTCGCCTGAAACTCAGGCAGCTGGGTAAAGCCGCACAGAGTCGTGGTGGCGCCTCCTACCTCGACGCGGTCGAGATTGACGGCCAGGTCGTACCCGGCCCACGGATCGCCGCTGATGTTGTACATCGTCCGCACCCAGCGGGTGATGTCCTCGTCCACCTTTTCCACGTACTCCCGGGCCCTGGCCCGGTCGAGCGACAACCTGTGCATGACCTCCTCGACGTGGGTGGCGGTTTCGATCTGCGTGCGGATACGGAGCACGTGCGTCAGACCCGGTACGGCCAGGTGGCCGGCGCGCCCGTGAAATACGAGATTGCTCGCGCGCGCGCGCTCACAAAGGACCTGGGTGAAAAACGCGAGGTAAGTGTTCCTTTTCGAGGACCTGCCGTTCGGTCAGGAGACGTTTCTTGACCACCGACGTCTCGAGCTTGCCGACCGCGATACCCTCGCCGATCGCGAGATCGGCAACCTCCTCCTGGCTGAGACACTCAAAGGCGAGTTTCTTCGCCAGAGTGCGCGCGAAATCCTTGCCCCTCTCCTGTTCTCCTCGCGACACACTGACCAGCTGCAAACTCGACCTCCGAAATGGCTTCTATTGACCGGCGACCCGATTGTACTCCCCGCGCAAAGATCGTGCCGGGACCCGCCTGATTATGAGAAGGGCACCTCGTTGAGTCGTTCGCGGAACACCGGTTCCTGCCCGGGAGCGCGCACCTCCACCTTGAAGGTGATCGGGTGGTTGTCGGGGGTGCCGATGGTGAGGTCGAGCCAGGCCCGTTCACCCAACAGCTGCTGCCAGGTCACTTGACCTCGAGGCCCCACAACCGGTCATTCGGGAAGACGTCTTCGGGGATCGCCAGAGTGAGGACTGGCAGGGACCCGGCGCGACCCAGCTTCATTTGCCCCCCCGATGTAGCAAATACTTCCACGGTTCACAACCAAAAGACTCTCCCTGACATTCCCGGTCAGGTCATGTAACTCTCCAAGGATTCAATGTCTTAGAAACCTCATAAGGGCGGGTTGAGAGAGAACTCCGATAACGATGAGACTGGCAAATTGATTGCAAAGTGGAATATTGAGAATCAGTCTATGTTTATTGATCGTGATGGTGAGGCATGAGCTCTAACCCCGAACCCGTATTGGTCTATCGGCCGCCCGATGTGATCGAGTACCCCGGCAAGTGGCTGGTGGCCGACGGCGTCGATGGGACCAGTGGGGTCTTCCTCTTTTTCGACCGGATCGAGATCGGGCGCTACAGTGAGAAAAAGCAGGAATTGGTGGGAGTTCTCGGCATCCAGGACCCGACCGTCTCCTCGCACCACTGCGTCATCACCCAGGAGCCCGATGGCCGGTGTTTCGTCAGAGACACGAGCCGCAACGGCACGCGGCTTGACGGACGCCGGCTGACCCCGAACATGACGACCGAGTTCATGGTGGGCCAGGAATTGACGCTCGGCCGGGTGCTGAAGCTCCGACTCGACGGCAAACCGCCGGAATTTGCCGATGTCGACGATCCATCCACCGACACCTTCGGCGTCGGAGAACTGACGACGGTGACGGTCCTGGTGGGTGACATCCGCAACTACACCACGCTCGTCCGCATGGCAGGAACCGCCGACCTGCAGACCTCGGTCAATCGTGTTTTCGAACGCATCGAACGCGAGGTGGCGGCGCTCGGTGGCACCGTCAAGGAGCTCCAGGGTGATGCGCTGTTCGCGTTCTGGGAGAAGAACTCGCACGAATGCCACGCCTGCCGGGCCTGCCAGGCGGCACTGAACCTCAAACAACTGGTGTCGAAGCTGGCGGCCGATCCGGCGGTGTGGAACGTCGGCGGTCATCCACTGGCAATGGATTTCGCACTGGCCACCGGGCTGGTGACGATCTCGGGTTATGGCAGCGACGGCGCTCTCGGTCTGTCGATGGTCGGCGAGTCGGTGGTGTTGGCGTACCGGATCGAGAAGTTTGCCGACAAATCCACCGGCCCGATCATCGTGTGTCCGATAACCAAACGGCTGGCCAACGACCACTTCAAATTCAAAGACCTCGGCGAACACACCCCCAAAGGATTTGACAACGCCCAGCGCCTCTTCTCGCTGGTCAAAACGAAACGCTGAATCGGGTCGTGGATTCGGCCGCGGCCGTCATATAGTTGTCGCAGAAGATCGACATCAATTGTGGAGGTGGGGCTGTGGTCGAGGCACTCAACATCTTCATCGTGTCCGATGCCACGGGCTCCACCGCCGAGGCTGTCGTGACGTCTTCCCTGGTGCAGTTCAGCGGCGCCCAATCCAACGTCCGGCGGTTTCCGTTCGTGCGAACGGAAGCTCAGGTGGAACAGGTCGTCAACGAGGCACCGGCAGGTCAGTGCATCATCGTCTTCACCTTCGTATCGCGCGAGCTGGCCGATGCCATGGTTCGCCGCGGCCGGGAAAAGAACCTGACGGTGGTCGATGTCATAAGCCCGCTGATGGACATCTTCGCCTCTATCCTCGAACACGCGCCGAGCCGGACGCCCGGCGCTTTTCGCAGCGAGAGCGAAGAGACCTACCTCGTCACCGAGGCGATCCACTACACCCTCCGCCACGACGACGGGGCCGGCATCGCCACCCTCGGCCAGGCCGATCTGATCATTCTCGGCGTGTCGCGCACCGGCAAGACGCCAACCAGCATCTTTCTGTCCTGCCGCAAGCTCCGGGTGGCGAACATCCCGATCATCCTCGATATGCCACTGCCGGACGCGGTGACCGAGCTCTTCATACCCAAGGTCGGATTCAAGATGGAGTTCGAGCGCCAGGTCCGCTTGCGTGCGGACCGGGCGAGCCGCCACAGCTCCAGAATTCCGGGCTACTCCGATCGCGCCAACATCCTCGCCGAACTCGAATACGCGGATCATCTGTTTCGCCGCATCAAAGGGATCCGGACCGTCGATGTGACCAACCGTTCGATCGAAGAGACCTCGGACTGGATCACGCACAACGTGTTGTGAGCCGCTGCGCGGCTCAATTTTGAATTTTGAATTCTGATTTTTGAATTCCGACCCGCCCATTTCGGATTTTGGATTTCGGATTTTCGACTCGACCTGCATCGGGTTGGGTGGACTATTCGAAGGTGTCTTCCTCGAGCTCGACCATGAGGTCGAAACGGATCAGATAATTGGGGCGCGGCGGCCGGGAAACTTGATGAAGCGAATCCGGCACCACATTTTTTTGACGTCCTGGGTACCGAGATCATCGGCCAGCTCCGGTCCTAAGAAGCCAAGGTGGTTCCGCTGTTCCTTCCCTTTGGGGCCGCGGCTGGTTCCGATGACCGCGATGGTCCTCCGCCCGTGGCGCCCGTTGGGTCTCCGTTCGAGATGCAACCATCGGTAGGAGCCGGCAAAGAACTTTGCCACGTCGTCTGCCCGATCGGGGTCGTTGAGCCCATCGACCTCACAGAAACTGTCCCGCACGTACCAGTCGCCTGGTCTGTCCTGTTCGATCCGGATGGTCTGCTGCGAACTCGAGTAATCCTGAGACTCCTCGTAGTACCAACCTCCATCGTCCTCGAGCAGTCCCGACGGCTGAACGGTCATGGCATGATCGGTTTTCGAGCCGAACATTCGAGTGAAGATGCTCATGGTAGACTCCACGATCTTGGTTACATTTGCCTGGTTAAAAATTAAATATCTACTTTTATGACATGGTTTAATATTACCACGATACAATTCGACGCGCCAGCCCTGCACATCGCCCGTGAAATTGGCCGTGGCCCACAGGATTCATGTAAGATCTGCCCTAGGAGGTACCAAACGATGCGAAAGGCCAGCAAGCTGGGATTTGGACGCCGGCTGAGGGAGCTGCGTGATTCCCTCGACATCACCCAGGCCGAGCTCGCCGATGCGGCGAGCATGGACCAGAGCCTGCTGTCGAAGTACGAGCGCGAGGACGTGAGCCCGAGTTGGCTGCAGATCGAGCGCCTGCTCGATGCCCTCGGTCAGTCGCCCTGTGCGTTGTTCCCCGACGAGTGCGCGGCCCACCTGGGTGACGACCAGGGGTTTTTCACGGTGCGGTTTTTTTCCGGCACACCCAATGACCCCTCGGGCATGGACACACCGACCGCCGATCTGAGGGTCCACCGCGAGTCGCCGCTGGTGAAGATCCTTCACCTGCCGCCGATCGCCGGACGCTACATCATGGTCCGCGCCGAGGACGACATCATGATCCCCGACTGGTACCCGGGCGATCTGCTCATCATCGACTCCAAGCTGGACGCCAAGGCGGGCAGGATCGTGGTCGGGTATCTCGACGGCGAAGCCACGGCGCGGCGCCTCGTGCGCGACGGCAAGAGCCTACTGCTCGTCTCTTCCAATCGGAACTACCCACCGATTCCTTTCGAACATGAGTCGTGGATCCACGTCGGTGTCCTGCTGCATGCGGTCCGCGATCTCGCCAAACGGTACTCGGGCTACCGATCCGGAATAGGACAGGATCGGATTTCGGAATTCGGAATTCGGAATTCGGAATTCGGAATTCGGAATCAGAAACCTCTCGCTCTTGTCGATCAATCAAACTGTTTCAAAGAAAAAGGCCGTCGCACATTGCGACGGCCTTTGGAGATTATTCGGAACCCAGCGTCAGGGCGCAAGCCCGACGGTGGACGACCACGCCGAGGTGTCGCCCGATTCGAACCCGTCGCGAGAAGATCTCGACGGCGAGGACCTCGGCCGCGGTCGAGTTGTTGTCGAGGTCGGGATCGGTGACGCCGTCCGGGGTGGCAACCGAGGCGGCGACCGGATACCTGCCGATGAACGGATCGGGCGCGCCGGCCGTGCGGTGTAGACCACGCTCGCGCCGACCGGCAGGTCGACGGTGTCGTCGATGTCACCGGAACCGCCCGCGGTGCACACGCCGCCGCTCTGCCCGACGCAGGTCCAGGTGAACGCACCCAGACCCTCGGGAAGATCGACCGCGACCCCGGCTCCGGAGGCGGCCACCGGTCCGTTGTTCGTGACCGTGATCGACCAGCTCGGCCTGACCGCCGTGGTCGACGTAGTCAAGGGCCGGATCGACGGTCACGGCGAGGTCCGCCCAGGCGACCACGGTCACGTCGGCGGAAACGGTCTCCGAGTCGACGGTCGCGCTGATCGCGTAGTCGCCGATGACCGATCCGGCGGTGTAGGTGCTCGCCGCCATTCCGAGAAGGGCTCCGACCGTTGTCGGGGCCATGACCCCACCGGTCGCGGCAAAGGAAACCGGCGTGCCGTCGGGAACCGGGCTCGTCTCGAGGCCGTTCTTGAGCTCGGCGTTCGACGCAAAAACGGCGGTTGCGGCCGACGTTGCACCGACCTGGACGAGGTCCGGCACCGCCGACAGCCCGAGTTCGATCCATGTGTCGGTGTCGAGGAAGCCGTAGCTGCCGCTGTAAAGGGCCGTGTCGCAGTCGACGGTGTTCGGGCCCCTCGTTGCATCCCCACCAGTTGTCTTCAGCCCAGACTTCGGCATCGTCCGAACGCACGCCGACGGTGTTGCCGGCGATCCGGTTGAAGCTGATGGAGGCCTTGCTCATGTATTGCGGACCGGTAGCCTTGGCCGCGGTTGATTTGTCAGGCGCTTCGAGGCCGTCGGTGTGGACCCAGACCGCGGTGTCGTTGCCGATCAGAACGTTGCCCCGGAGGATGACCGGCAGCACGGACGCCGGCGGTTTGCTGGTGTAGTTGTCACCGAACCAGTGGATGCCGATGTTGGCGCCTTCAACCAGATTCTCGGCATAGACGACGGTGGTCGTGTCCGACGAGTGCGAGGTGACCCGGAACGCCCGTTGCAGGTTGAGCGCGGGATCGTTGCCCGGGTTTTCGTTGACGAAGGAATTGCCGCTGATCTCGATGTTCGATGCGTGGGCGTGTCCGTTCTCCCAGATGCCGTAGACCCACTCCGGGTCCACCGCCTGAGCGCCGGTGATGCGGATCGTGTTGTCGATGATGCGCAGCCCGTCGTAGCTCGAGCCACCGTGGGTGTTGGACTGGAGGGCGACCGACGCCGCCTTGAGGGACGCGGCGGTGTCGGCAAGAGCATCGCCCGGGATGACGATCTCGTTACCTTCGATTGTCTGGTCGTGACCACCGGCCATGTGGATGGCGACGTTCTGCCAAGGCTCGCCGATGTCGGCGGCGTAGTTCCCGGGCTGATCAGCCGGCATCATGATGCGGTTGTTGCGGATGGTGACGCCGTGGAAATCGGCGCCGGTGGTGTAGAACATGGCGATCGACCAGTCAAAACCGCGGATCTCGAGGTTCTCCACGGTCCAACCGTAATAGCTGCCGTCCCACATCCCGAGGAAGGTCTCCCAGTCGAGGGTCGGCACGTCGCCGGGCCCCTGAATCATGGCGTCACCGAGATTCGCCGCGCCGATGGTCACGTCCTCGAAACCCGGCGGCGCCGCGATCGAGTAGTCGTCGTCGGTATCGGCGATGCCGTCCGATCCCAGGCTCCAAGCGATGTTGGCGAAGGACTCGGTCCAGTAAAAGTTCCCTTCGAGCAGGATGGTGACGTCGTCGCCCACCATCTGCACGAGGTCATTGATCCGGGTGTAGTCGTTGTCGGCCAGGGTCGGGGTGTCGCCTGTCTCCTCCACCGACTGAGCGCGAATCACTCCGTCGTCGGTGACCAACAGAGTCGCCGTCGCCGATGCATTGTCGAGCAACGCGGTCACCGAACCGATGCCCGAGTCTGTGGCGGTGAAGGTGGTGGCGGCGGCGCCATTCGCTGTCGCCGCAGGGGTCGGGACAGTCCCGCGCTCACCTGTGAAGTCGATGTCGGTGACCGGGAATCCGATCTCGCCGAGATCCGCCTCATCCGAGTTCGTGCGGACCGAGCCATCAACTGCGGTGTCGAAGCCCAATTCCACAACGGCGTCATCAGTCGCGACACCGAGGACCAGCCACGGGTCGGCATCGAGGAAACCAGCCACCCCGTTGTAGAGTGCATCATCGCACCCCGCCGAACCGGGGCCCTGGTTACAACCCCACCAGTTGTTCTCGGCCGTCACCTCGGCATCGTCCGACCGCAAGCCTGTGGTATTGCCGAAAATGCGGTTGGACGTGACCGCGGCCTTGCTCATCTTGGTCGGGTCGGCACCACCATCGTCGGTGTGGACCCAGACTCCGGTCTCGTTGCCGAGCAGGGTGTTGCCCTCGACCACCACTGGAAAGACCGTCGCCGGCGGGTTGCTGGTGTAGTTGTCGCCGATCCAGTGGATGGCGATATTGGCCCCCACCACCAGATTGTCGCGATAGGCGACGGTGGTTGTGGCGGAGGAGTGGGAGGTCACGCGGAAGGCCCGTTGGAGGTTGAGGGCAGGATCGTTGGCAGCGTTTTCGTTGACGAACGAGTTCCCACTCACCTCGATGTTGGAGGTGTGGCCGGCAGCGTTCTCCCAGATGCCGAAGATGATTTCCGGCACTGCAGCCTGGGCGCCGGTGATGCGGATGGAGTTGTCGACGATCCTCAATCCGTCGTACGCGTTGCCGCCCGAGGTGTTGGACTGCAGGGCGACGCAGGACGCTTTGAGCATGGCTCCGGATTCCGCAACACTACCCTCGGTGTCGCCGGGAATGATGATTTCGTTGCCCTCGATGGTCTGGTTTTCACCGAAAGCCAGGTGAAGGGCGATGTTCTGAAAGACCTCGCCGACGCCCGCCGAGTAGTTACCGGGAGTGTCGTCGGGCATCTCGATGCGGTTGTTGCGGATCGTGATGCCGTTGAAATCTTCGGTGGATCCGCCGCTGTCATAGAACATCCCGATGGACCAGTCGAAACCTTGGATGACCAGGTTTTCCACCGTCCAGCCCTGATAGAGCCCGCCCGACATGTAGAGGAAGCCCTCCCAGTAGATGTCCACGTCTTCGAGCTCACCGGGCCCGATGATTGTGGCACCGCCGAGGTTCTGTGCGTGGATTGTGACATCGGCCACACCGGCGGGGGCCAGGATGCCGTAGTCGTCCGCAGCCCACGAAGCGAGGGCGTTCTCTTCCCTCCAGTCGAAGGTTCCCGACCAGCCGCACGATGGTGCCGTCACCGAGCATCGCGACGGCCTGCACGGCGTTGTCGATCCGGGTGTAGTCGTTGTCGTCCACGGTCGGGGTGTCGCCGGACAACTCGACCGACTCGACGAGGATGGTGATCGCGCCCGCGGCGTTGGGCTGCAGCAGATTGAGAGATTTCAAAACCGACGCCTTGTCTGCCGGCGCTTCGCGGCGCGCCGGCAGGTGGATCGGCACCTCTGCCGTGACTCCGTCAGCGGCGGCCGGTGAGATCAGAACCGTCCCGGTAGGGGCGGCGAAGACCGGTGCCGACGCTGAGCAAAAGACGAGGACGGCAAAACAACATGCAAAAACTGCGGTGGTCGAAGGACGCTTGGACATGGGTTCTCCTTGGGGCGACGACGCCGAATTCAATCAATGTTGTGAAAAGGCTGAGATCAGGTCTGACCTCGCAATGTCAAATTTCAAACCAGGATAAATAATACCATAGTTATATTCGACTATGAACCGATAAGATCCGGCAGCGGCACGAACGCCTCCGATGGTCGCGCACGGCTACGGAATCCACTCCAGCACGCAGATCCCCGGTGGGTATCGACGGCGAGGCCTCGATCTACTCACCAGTTATATGCAGTAGTTATCTGTATATTGCCAGTCCGTGAGAGTACTACCGATATTGACTGTCAACTCCTGTCCTGTTATCCTTGTTCGATGTCTGAACAACGCACCTTCACGTTGGATGAGATTGAACAACGGACGGGTTTCGACAAACGCACCATCGCCTACTACGTGCAGCAGGGACTTTTGCCGAAGGTCGGGCGACGGGGTCCGAAGACCCGCTATCCGCAGCTTTTTATGGATCGCCTTCAGTTCGTCAACATGATCCGAAAAAAGCAGGACCTGGGAGAAATCGGCAACCTCACGTTGTCGGACATCCGGGACATTCTCGAAAGGGTCTCGGCGGAAACGATCGCGGGTGTGGTGGCCGGGGAAGAGCCGCTCAAGGTGGTGAATCACCTCGGCGGCGTGGAACCCATGGTGCCGGTAGTGCCAACCAACAACCCCAGACCGATGGTGGTTCAGGCCAACCCCATGTCATCGGCACTCGTCGAAGAGGCGGCCGAAATTTCGGAGGCATTGATGGACCCGTCAGACGACCCCGCACCGGTGCTCGATCCCAACCGGAGAGTGCGGCTCGGCCTCAGGGATGCCAATTCGGCCTCCTCCCCCGCAGTCGCCACCGCGTTCGGGTCAAGCGCCCGTCAGACTCCGGCAGCAGGCAAAGACTCCATCCTCCCCGCCCGTCGATACGAGGACGAGATCAAGAATCGAGTCGAGACGCAAACCCAGAGTGAACCACCGGCGAACAAGGAACCGGAGGCCACTGAAGCCGAGGCCGCTCCGCCGTCGATCGAGATCGAACGGCTGGGGTGGTTCCTGGCGCGGTTGCAACGAGCGATGACCGGTGACCGGCGACGCCGGACCGGAACCACCGAAAGCTGGCATCGTGCGATGGTCACTCCCGAGCTGACGATTTCCGCCCGCAATATCAAGGACGAAGACGCGTACATGCTCGACGCCGTGGCGCGGATCCTCAAGAAGCTTCTGTGGGAGGCGTGGGAAGAATAGGCAGTTCAAATTCTTAATTTTCAATTTTGAATTTTGAATTCCGCCCGCATCCCCAACCGGGTGTCACGACCTTCACTTTCTGAGCGCGCAAAACCACGTGCGGCGGAGGTGTCCGGGCCCCGATGTGTCGGGCCCTCATTGGTGGTTTTTTTGGTGCGGGCGTCCCGCCCGTACAATCGCATGCGGTGCGGAATCGGCGATACTCGTTTTCAGGAGGATCGTCATGAACACACGACCATTGATCATCGGTTTCGCGCTCGCCGCACTCCTTACCTCCGCCACACCCTGCACGGCCCAAGGTGATGACGCCACTGTCCCCACCGGCAAGCTGATGGTGGTGTGGACCAGCGCCGATCCCGACGTGGCAGACAAGGTCTGTCTGATGTACACCCACGCCGCCAAGAAGTACGGCTGGTTTGCCGAGGTCCGACTGGTGGTGTGGGGCCCCTCGCAACGACTGCTTGCCGGCGATCCGTCCCTCCAGGCAAAGGTCAAAGCCATGCAGGCCGACGGGGTGATCGTCGAAGCCTGCATCGCCTGCGCGACCAAACTCGATCTGGTGGACACGATGCGAGAAATGGGGATCGAGGTGCGGGGCATGGGGGTTCCGCTGACCGAGGCGCTCAAGGACCCCGCGACTGAAGTGATCACCTTTTGAATTTTAAATTCTCAATTTTGAATTTTGAATTCCGCCCGCAGGCAAAGGCGAGGGGACAATGATCACGTGATACGGCGTGTTCCACGGCTCTATTATCTTCCGCTAGCAGCCGCCCTGGCGACGGGCCTTTTCGCCTGTGCCTCCGCCGGGAGGGCCGACCGAGAATCCAATACCCCATCCGGGTGGCCGGTGGATGCAAGAGTGGCTTCGGTTTCGTCCTCATTCGGCGCCCGCCGCTCCGGGTCATGGCACCAGGGCATCGATCTCTCCGCCCCGAAGGGATCGCCGGTCCGGGCCACCGCCGCCGGTAAGGTGGTGGTCGCCGAACGTTCGGGCGACTACGGGCGAACGGTGGTCATCGATCACGGCAACGGGATCCGCACCCGGTACGCGCACCTCAAGAAGATTGCGGTCGAACAGGGCGAGCGGGTGGCCGCCGGCGAGGTGATCGGCAAGGTTGGCAAAAGCGGCAACGCCTCGGGATTCCACCTCCACTACGAGGTCGTGGTCGACGGCACGCCGGTCGACCCCCGGCCGTCTATGGCTGGTGGCTCGCCACAGCCTTGATTGCACTCTCCACCATCGATTACAGCTCGTCACCGGACTCGGTCCGGTTGACGGTGGCGCCGATGGCGAGATCGAGTTCCGGCACATAGGCGGCCATGGTCCCGTAAAAGCCGCCGTGGCGGTAGACGGTGTAGCCAACCATTTCAGTCACCGTCACCCCCATCCGGTACTCCCCCACGCTGAGCTTGGACCCAAAATAATCTGGACCGGCGCGCTCGACCTCGAGCGTGGAGAGCATGGTGTCGACGGTGGACGGGTCTTCGAAGATGCCACCGGAAAATACGGCCCTGAAGAACGCCGCCAGGTCTCCCACCGTCGAGGCGAGCCCGCCACCGCCGTAGAGGTCCACCGAGGGGTCGATGGTGGTCACGTCGACGCCGAGCCAGAACTGGTGGGCCGGCTCCAGCACACCATCGGGCTTCGGTTCGAGGGTCTCAAACCAGGTCGAACCCAGACCGAGCCGGTCGTAATCGACAAGCTCACGAACCGCATCGGGCATCGACCGTCCGGTGACCTGTTCGAGGATCTCACCGAGCAGGATGTAGCCGGTGTCGCAATAGCGGTAGACCTCGCCAGGCGGGCCCTAGGGGTCGCCCCACTCCATCGCCGCCTCGAGCTGCTCGGCCCGGGTCCAACGATGCTTTGGATCGGCCATGATCTCGTCAGTGTAGATGTCGGAATCGGCAAAATCGAAGAGCCCGCTGGTGTGGGTCAGAAGGTGGCGGATGGTGACCGCCTCTGGATCGTAGCTGTCGCCGCGCAGCAGTTCGACGTACTCACCCGGCAGATACATCGCTATCGGGTCATCGAGGTCGAGCCGGCCCTGCTCCCAGAGCTTGAGAATGCTGACCGAAATGAACGTCTTGGTGTTGCTCGCCACCAACACCGGGAGCGCTGACGTCATCTGCTCGCCGGTCGCCGGATCAGCGACGCCGGCAGCCCCTCCCAGGCCAGACCCAACCGCGGTGCGTCCACGTGGAGGGCGGCGCCGAAGTCCGCCTCGTGGCCGGCGACGGCGCCCTCCACAATCGTCATGAGTTGGCTTTCGAGAGATGCCGCCGGATCCTCGGAGGCCGGTCGGCACGCCAGCGCGAGACAGGCGCCTGCGGCGAGGACCGCCATTGCGGGGGTTTTCAGTTGCATACACACTCCTTGTTGATCGACCATCGACGCGGCGTACAACGTATCAGGGCGACGTCGCGCCAGTGCATTTTCTGACGATTGCGATCGACTCCCCAACCATGTCCCACATGGCTTCCTTGGCTTTGTTCTGGTTGACGGTGACGGCCACCGCGAGGTCGAGGTCCGGAACGAAGACGACCGCGGTGCCCCAGAATCCGGAGTGGGCATAGGCTGTCACGCCGTCGATCTCGACCACCCAAACGCCCATTCGGTAGGTGCCCGGAGCCAGCGCCGTATCATCGGCGTCGGGTCTCGGTCTCGCTCCTTCGATGGTGGAGAGCATCAGCTCGAGGGTGGCCCGGTCGGAATAGACCCGATTCGAAAAGAGGGCCCCAAAGAACGCCGCCACGTCACCCAACGTGGCCACCAGACCGCCGCCGCCGTAGAGGTCGAAGGACGGATCGAAGACGAAGGTGTCGGTCTCGTCAATGTACTGGTGGGCCCGTTCAGGGGCGCCTTCCGGAGGTGGTTCGAGGTCCTCCCACCAGGTCGAGGCCAGACCGAGCTCGTCGAATCGCAGCAGTTGACGCACAGCCGCCGCCAACGGCTGACCGCTCACCTGTTCGATGATCGCCCCCAGGAGAACGTAGCCGGTATCGCAGTAAGTGTAGATCTCACCCGGCGCCCCCCACGGTTGGCCCCACGCCATCGCCGCCTCGACCTGTTCGGTTCGCGTCCAACGGTGCTGCGGATCAGCCATGATGGCGTCGCCATACTTCTGCGAGTCGGAATGATCGTAGAGACCGCTGGTGTGCGTGAGGAGGTGGCGGACGGTCATCTGTTCGGGGTGATACCGGTCGCCGACCAGGAGCGCGACGGTCTCGTCCGGCAGGTGGGCGGCGATCGGATCGTCGATGCCGAGTCTTCCCTCCTCGGCGAGCCGGAGCACGGCGGCCGCAACATAGGTCTTGGTGTTGCTGGCGATCCGCACCGGGTGGAAGGCCGTCATCGGCACGTCGGGACCGGCGAGCCCGGCGGCCCCCTCCCAGCGGAGTCCGAGGCGAGGTGCGTCCACATAGAGGGCGGCGCCGTGGATCAACTCGTTGTCGGCGACGGCCCGGTCGACGATAGAATGCAACGCCCGTACTGCACCAGCAGCCGGAGAACCCGGTTGTTGACACCCGAGAACCAGATCCGTACCGGAGACGGCCATCCCTAGGTTGAAACGCCTACCGGCCACCCGCCACCTCCTTCAGATATCAGGACAGAGCCATCTGGAGAAGGATACGCCATCAATTTTCCTGTTATGATCCCGTGCCCGAGAGAAGAAGACTCATGCACCGCATCACCCATCTCGTCCGAACATCGGTTGTCGCCGCGGCCGTGGCTGTCTTCGCCATGGCAGCACTACCCGACGAGCCGCCGGCGTCCCCGATCGCCGAGTCCGAGCCGCTCTCTGTTCCGGCCCCGGCTGAAAACGGTCGCGAAGCCACTCCGGTCGTTTCTGCGGTGGACACCCACGAACCCCTTGAGGCGACGGTCGCTGATCCGGACCTGACGGCAGAAAGCGCTGCTCTCTATCAACAGATCCAGGTCCTCGTCGATCGGCTCGCAGCGGCCGCCCCCGGGACCACCGAGGTGGATGAGGTCGACAACGAGATCGTGAAGGTGTTGGAGGACCAACAGACTGCACTCGCCGGTGCTCTCGATTCTCTGGAGGCGGCCGAAGGGGACGCTGAGACCGAAGCCCGATGGCAAGCCGTCGAGCTCCACGGCGAGGCATTGAAGCGGCTCGTGCGGCTGCGTGCGATGCGCGGGAAGCCTTTCGGAGGAGCACCGTCGGGCGCTGCTCAGCTTTGATCGCACAGGTCGTGCAGCAGGCGGATCGCGAAGCGACGGACCGTGTCGCTCATGATTCGTTATCACGTCTCCTCGCGCCGCCACTCGATCGACCGCGTGCCGCAGATGACGCGCGACATCTTCACCGTCGGCGCGGCCCTCGCGCGGCTGGTGCTCGTGGCTCGCGGTGCTCGCCGCCGCGCTGTGGGCCCGGCGGCGGTGGCATGGATGGCTCGAGCGATTGCGCACGACGACGTTTCGTTCGATGCGGCCAGCGTCGGCTCGCAAACGGAGGACCCAGCGGATCTTCAGGTGGAGCGAGACGATCTGTCCCGTGGGCTCTGTTTCTGATCACCATCGCCGTTCTTCGAAGGCGCTGGGTCCGGTCGCCGCGATCACTGAGGTCAATATCCTGCTGATCGTGCTGATGATTTTCGGGTGTACCGCTCTCGCCATCGACGTCGTTGGCGACGATGCTCGTCAACATCGCAGTCCATTACGGTCTCGACGCGACCGATACCCGCCGCACCATGTTGTTGCGCAGCATCCGCCTGGTTCTTCGGGTCTCGATGATTCTGGTGTTGATCAGTCTGGTATCGGATGGGATGGGTCCAGGGCTTTCTCGCGACTCTGGTGACGAAGTTCGCATGGGTGGTGGTGTTGGCCTCGGTGCTGGCGGAGCTTTTCCGCTGGCGCTCGTTGATGATCGACACCTTTCTGAAACTGCAGCCGACCGGCCGACTGGCCGACACCCTTCGCGCCACGCGTTCACGCTGGTACGGCGCTTTTCTCGCACCTGCCGCCTTCGTCTGGCTCGCGGGCCGCGGGGTCGTGACTGTTGTCCGTGAGTTCGCTCTCGGTTTCGAGCAGACGCAGAAGGCCCTGGCCTTTTTCTTCCGACAACGCGTCCAACGGCAGGCCGAGAAACAGGGCTACGCCGAGGGTGACGTCGGCGAATTGCCGGAGGGGCTGATCGAGGCCTTCGGCGAGGATGCGGTGGAGACCGGACCGCTCGTCGTGCCCAACTTTCCGGGCATGGAGCGAGCTGCACGAGATCCTCTCAGGTGGCAGGATTCCGGCGCGCGCGGCTCCTATCTCCTGACCGGCGAACGCGGCATCGGCAAGACCACCTGGCTCAACCAGATCCGTCGTGAGGACCTGGAAATCCAGCGCATCGTGCTCGGCCGGCGAGTGACGAATGCTGTCGACCTCTGCAGTCGCCTCTCCGAACTGCTGGAGGTCGATGCCGGGCCGGATGCCGGACCGCGTGAACTGGGGCGGGCGCTCTACGCCGGGCCACAGAGGGTGGTGGTGCTGGATATGGCACAACACCTCTTTCTCGCCAACGTCGGCGGCTACGACGCCTTCAGCGCATTTGCCGCTCTCGTCAACCGAACCTGTAACAACGTGTTCTGGCTGTGCAGCATGAGCGCCTATGCGTGGCGCCACCTGCGGGCCGTCCGTCCCGATGCCACGGTGTTCCGAACCCGACGCCATCTCACCGGCTGGAACGACGACCAGATCGCCGAACTGATCCGCAATCGGTGCGCCGGGTGCGACGTCCGTTTCAACTATGCGGACCTCGTGGTCGACAATCTCGAGGGGGTTTCGGTGCGCTCGCGCCTGATCGAGTCCGAAGAGGGCTACACTCGTCTTTTGTGGGACTACTCCGACGGGAACCCGAGGGCGGCGCTGCACTTCTTTTTGCGTTCGCTCGACCCGGATCGCGGGAACAGTGTCCGGGTTCGACTCTTCAAGGCGCCCGATATCGAACTTCTCGAAGACGGCGGACAGGACGGCCTCTTCGTGCTCGCTGCCATCGTCACTCACGAAAGCATCAGCCTTGACGATCTGATCGAGGTCACCCGATTCGATCGCGTCCAGTGCATTTATCCATCTCGATCGATTGCTCGAACTCGGCGCCATCACCCTCGATAACGAGATGTACCGGGTCTCCACCACCTGGCACCGCGCGGCAGTCCGTCTCTTGCGCCGCCGCAACCTGCTGCCCGCATGATGAATAGCCTGGATATCTCACCAGCTTCCTGCTGCGGGCGGCGCTACAACGCAGCGCGGCGAGATCTGCAGACTGATTGGAGGCCGTGATGGATCCCGACAACAACCTGCTCTCGCTGTTCCAGCCCGAGATCTGCCGTTCGCCGTGATGATCGTGTTCGTCACGCTCGTCGTCGCCCGGCTGATGCGGCGCATGTTCGACGCCCTCGGCAAACGTTTCACCGACAAACGGCTGATCGTCAACCAGGCCGGTTCGTTTGCGCGTTTCGGGGTGCTGCTCATCGGCGGTCTCTCGGCGGCGCTGACGGTGCTGGAGATCACACCGCAGGTACTGCTCGCCGTCGGCGGTACCGCCGCGGTGTCCGTCGGTTTTGCGTTGAAGGATTTCGTTTCGTCCATCGTCGCCGGAATGATCATCCTCGTCGACCGGCCATTTCAGGTCGGCGACCGCGTGAGCTTTGACGGTTGGTACGGCGAAATCACCCACATCGGTCTGCGATCGGTCAAACTCATGACCCTCGACGACACCCAGGTGACGATTCCCAACAACAAGTTCCTGACCGATTCGGTGGCGTCGGGGAACGCCGGTTCGGTCGAGATGATGGTGCAGATGGACTTCTACATCGGTCTCGACCAGGACCTCGCCGCGGCCAAGAGCATCCTCACCGAGGCCCTGACCAGTTCCCGATTCTTCTCGACCGCGCGACCGTGGGCGGTGACGATCTCGCAGAGTCCTTGCAGGACAGCTATTTCGCCCTGCGGCTGCGGGGCAAGGCCTACGTGCTCGACGTGAGATTCGAAAAGGCATTCGAAACCGACGTCACCGAGCGGGTCATGGAGGGCTTCGCCGCCGCGGGGATTCAACCGCCGGCGATACTGCATCGAAACGCCGCCGGCCCGACTCCCGCACCCGTCCCCTGACAGGGTGGAGACCCCGGACGGCGGATGAGTTCTGGAGCGATCCGCAGAACCCACTCACGGCAATTTGCGGGTTATCGTCGCGCGACGCTGCCGTCTAGAAACTCCGCCGCCTCCGCCACCTCCAGGGCGTCGACGTCGACCATCATGTTGGCTCTGCGCATCGTGTCTCCGGATATGGCGTTGAGCAGAGGCCGCATCGTCGCGACCACGTCGGGGTCAGCAGCAGCTTCGGGCGACAGCAAAACGACCGCGTCGTAGGGCGGAATGGCCTGGCGGGGGTCCTCCAGCACGACGAGATCGAAGGCCGCAATGCGACCATCGGTGGTGTAGGCCGTGATGATGTCGACCTCGGCGTTCCGGACCGCGCCATACATGAACGTGGAATCCATGCCCCGGGTGCGCAGACCACCGAGGTCGTATACCTGACGAAGTCTGGCCCATTCCGGACGGCCGAAGAACTCCGGATCACTTGCAATCGTCAGACTCCCGGCGACGTGCGCGAGGTCATCAATGCCTCGCACACCAAGTACCGTGGCCCGTTCGCGATCCATGGCCAGGGCATAGGCGTTCTCGAAGCCGAGCCGGCCCAGGGTGAGCACCCCATGCTCTTGAAGGAGAAATGCCGCCACCTCGATGAACATCGCGGTCGGCTCGATGGGCTGTGGCCGATCCATGAGAGTGGTCCAGATGGTTCCCGTGTAATCCACCGAAACATCGACGGAGCCATTGCGCACCGCGTCGAAGAGGATCGTCGAGCCCATATTCGGCCTTCGCTCAACCGTAGCGCCCGCCGCTTCCAACCGTAACGCCAGAAGCTCGGCAAGAATGTACTGCTCGGTAAAGCCTTTGGAGCCCACCGTCAACAACCGACCCGCAAGAGGTTGGCGATCCTTGACGGCCGTGTCGACCGCCTTGCCTCGCGACGACGGCACCATCGAATGGCCCACCCGATCGGTCATCATCGGCCACAGCCCCGCCACCACCAACACCACCAATCCGACACCTGCGAGCACGCCGTAGGTCCGGTTGCGCCGACGCGCCCCGGTTTCCAGGAGCCGAATCAGCAGGTCGAGGACAATCGCCAACACCGCTGCCGCCACGCAGCCGAACACCACCGCCACCCAGTTCCGCGTCTGGAGGCCAAAAAAGATGTAGTTGCCGAGACTCGGTGCGCCGACAGGTGTCGACAGGGTCGCCATGCCGACCACCCACACAGTTGCGGTTCTCACGCCGGCGATGATGAAGGGGGCGGCCAGCGGCAACTCGACGTGGTAGAGCGACTGCCGATCCGTCATCCCGACCCCGAGAGCAGCTTCGGTGATCGCAGGATCGATCTCGAGAATGCCGGTGACGGTGTTGCGAAGCACCGGAAGCATGCTGTAGAGCGTCAGCGCAACGAACGCGGGCACGAAACCGATCATCCCGCCCAACAGGGGAACCATCAGCGCCAGCAGCGCCATGCTCGGCACGGTTTGAATCAGGCCGGCTCCCACCAATACGGGGCCCCGCAGGCGCGGTGAACGGCTGGCAAGGATGCCGAGTGGGATGCTGACGGCAATACCGATCACCAAGGCCGACACCGTGAGGAGCAGGTGGCCGGCAAGGAGATCCGGGAGTTCGGCGAAACGAGCGCTGATATTCGGGTTCATGGCGAGCCCTCGCGATCCTCGGCGACCGCCGCCAGGCTATCCACCCGCCTCGCGTTCCGGCGCGGTGAGGCCATCAGCCGCGCCACATAAGCATCACCTGGATCTTTGAGCATCTCGCTCGGCGAAGCGTCACGAAGGACTCGCCCCTGTCTCATGACAATGATGCGATCCGAAATCAGCAGAGCCTCGGTCATGTCGTGGGTCACCATGACCGTGGTCAGATTCAGCTCCAGTTGAATCTCCCGAAAGTCGTCGCGCAGAGCGTCACGCGTAATGGGATCGAGGGCGCCGAAGGGCTCGTCCAGGAGGAGAAGAGTGGGACCCGCCGCCAGCGCCCTCGCAAAACCGACCCGCTGACCTTCGCCGCCGGACAGCTCCGCAGGCATCCTCGAGGAGTAGTCCGCGGGATCGAGACGAACCAGAGCGAGCAATTCCTCGACTCGTCGTCGCCGGACGTCAACGTCCCATCTCAGCAACCTGGGGGTGATGGCGATATTGTCGGCCACCGTCATGTGCGGAAACAACCCGATGCCCTGAAAGACGTAGCCGATGGAACGCCGAAGCGCGACTGGATCGACCCCAGCAGAGTCGACACCGTCGATGAGCACGCGGCCTGAGTTCGGCTCGACCAACCGGTTGACGATCTTCAGCGTGGTGGTCTTCCCGCAGCCCGACTCGCCGAGCAGCACGACCAATTGGCCGCGTTCGGCGCAAAGCGACACCCCATCGACGGCGAAGGTGCGGCCGTTGTCGTAGGACTTGCGAACCTGTTGGAGCTCCAGAGTCACAGCCCACGAAGTGTAACCCGGCGCGATCCGGTCAGAGTTTTTCGATGCTGGACGCTGCCGATCGGAAATTCGACCACACGTCGACCCGTGCCGTGGCAATCTGAAAGATATTTCAAACTTCCTTGGCAAGCTCGACCTGGTGGTACCTTTGAATTAAGAGTCTCTTCCGGCGACCGGGGCGGACGGGCGCCGTGTCCAGACACAGTCGCGACCGATCGAAAGGACGTTCAGCATGTCTTATGGACCACGTTGCACCGTCGCCGCGATGTTCTGTTTCGCACTCCTCGCCACCACCGCCGCGTGGTCCGTCAACCCTGCGCAGTCGACTCCCTCCCGCGATGTCGACCAGTCCATCCAGTCGCTGCGCACGGTCGGTGGTCCCGGACTCGAGGTCGATCGATCACGCGCTGACCGGGCTGGTACGGTTCATGTCGGCGGCGAAATCGCGCGGCATCCCGTTGACCGGGCGCCGGCGGCCCCGACGTGAGGGCCCTCGAGTTCGTCGATCTCTACGGTCCCGCCTTCGGGCTCGACCGTGACTCGGTGGTGGTCGAACGGGTGTCCAGGAGCGATGACACCGGCATCGACCACGTCCGACTCCAACAGGTGGTCAAGGGCATCCCGGTTGACCGGCGGCGAGGCCATCATCCACCTCCGCGGCAACGAGGTGGTCTCGGTGCTCGCGAAGACCGCGCCGGATCTCGATCGGGTGGCGACGACGCCGGTGATCGCGGCATCGGCGGCAATCGAAGCGGCACGTGCTGTTCTCGCCAAACACCTCGAAATCCACGACGCCGTGCATCAACGAGCCGCGTCTCGAGATCTTCAACCGGTCGCTGGTCGACGGCGGTGGCTTCACACCGTCGCGGCTAGCCTGGTTTGTCGAGGCGAAGACATTCGATCGCCGCGAGTACGTCTGGGTGGACGCCGAAACCGGGGGAGTGCTGCTCAACTTCAACCAGCATGCCGCACTGGCCGCAATCGACTCGTCTACGATGCTCTGGACACGGACATCTTCGAAAATGTCCTAGCACGGTCGGAAGGCGATGCCGCTACCGGCGATCAACGACACCGATCTCGCCTACCTGTACTTCCGGAGATACGTACGACTACTTCTGGACCGAGCACGGTCGCGACTCCTTCGACGATGCCGGGGCGACCCTCAAATCCACCGTTCACTTCTGCCCGGAGGACAGCACCAGGCTGGGATTTACGACTTTGCCCATACCAGCAACGCATTCTGGAACGGCACCCGAATGGTCTACGGCGATGGGTTTCGCGTCGGCCGACGACGTGGTGGCCCACGAGCTCACCCACGCGGTCACCGAACGCACCGCTGGTCTTTTCTACTACATGCAGTCCGGCGCCCTCAACGAGTGCTTCTCGGACATCTTCGGTGAGACCGTCGATCTCGGACAACGGCGCACGGCAGCGACGAACCAGACGGACCGCTGGCTGATGGGTGAGGATCTGTCGATCGGCGCGTTTCGAAACATGATGTCTCCGAACCTCGGTTCACCACGCCCAGAAAATGTTGGATCGTCGAAGACGTTCGGATCTTCGGGTGCGTGGCTACTCTCCCGGACGAGATCTTCAGCGACGGATTCGAGTCGGGCGACACCTCGGTCTGGTCGTACACGGTGGGAGGACCATAAGGAGGGACACGATCCCGGCCGGGCTGCTACCCTCTGCGGCATGAACGCCTCTGCCGCGCCCCGCTACTCGACCGGTGAAGAGATCGCAAACGCCGTCACGCATGGAGCCGGATGGGCGGCCAGCCTCGGCGGGCTGGCCTATCTGGTCCTTCGTGCCGCAGCGACCGGAGGCACGCTCCGAGTCGTCTCGTGCGCGATCTTCGGCGCGACCCTGGTGCTTCTGTATGCCTCGTCGACGCTGTACCACGCCCTTCCCGCCGAGCGCGCCAAACGGGTCTTTCGGGTCTTCGACCACTCGGCGATCTTTCTGCTCATCGCCGGATCCTACACGCCGCTGGCCCTGGTGGCCCTGGGCGGCAGGTGGGGGTGGTGGTTGTTCGGCAGCATCTGGTTTCTCGCCGTGGTCGGGATCCTGCTCAGCACCGTCGCCCACGGCCGTTGGCGGTGGCTGTCGATCACCCTGTACGTGACGATGGGCTGGTTGGTGGTGGTGGCCATCAAGCCACTGATGGCCGCGCTCGACACCCGAACGTTGACGTTGGTCGTGGCGGGCGGTCTCGCCTACACCCTCGGGTTGGTGTTCTACGGCTGGAAGAAGCTGCCCTACTCCCACGCTGTATGGCACCTCTTTGTCCTCGCCGGCAGCGTGCTTCACTACTTCGCGGTGTTGTTCGCGGTCGCAATGCCGGGCTGACGCGAGAGTGATATTGGATATTGGATCACTGCTGTCCAAACCACATCCTGATCTGACCCTGACATTCTGAAAACACTGAGGTTGAGGATCGGTTTTCGCCATGTTCAGAACGGGGTCCTCGACAACCGAAAACGGCTATCAAGGTCTCGTACCTCGACACGAGTGATCCAGCTCTGAAGGTGGGCCAAGGCCCACCCTACGGGTCCTCTCGACACCTGGGTCCGAAGTAGGGTGGGCCTTGGCCCACCTTCAGACTCGCCGCGGTTGGGTGGCGCCTGAATTTGAACTCGAGCCGACCACGATGCCCGTCTTGGACAAAAATGATCCAATATCCAAGATCCAACATCAGACCGCCTGGAGAAGTTTGGGTATCATGAGGCCCTCGAGATCCCCGAGAGGACCCGCACCATGAACATCTTCGAATTCATCACCCACCACTACCGCCACTTCAACGCCGCCACTCTGGTCGACGCCGCCAGGGGCTATGTCGAGCACATCGACGACGGCGGCCGGATGTTCCTGGCGCTGGCGGGCGCCATGTCCACCGCCGAGATCGGGCTGTCGCTGGCCGAAATGATCCGCCAGGGAAAGATCCACGGCATCAGCTGCACCGGCGCCAACCTCGAGGAGGACGTCTTCAATCTGGTGGCGCACGACCACTACGTCCGCGTCCCCAACTACCGCGACCTCACTCGCGCCGATGAACAGGCGCTGCTCGACCGTCACCTCAACCGGGTCACCGACACCTGCATCCCCGAAGAAGAGGCGATGCGCCGCATGGAGCACGTGCTGCTCGATCTGTGGCAGCGGGCCGACCGCGCGGGCGAGAGGTTTCTTCCCCACCAGTTCTTCTACCAGGCGCTCAACGAAGGCCTCCTCGAGGAGCACTACCAGATCGACCCAGCGGATTCGTGGATGGTGGCCGCCGCCGAGCGCAACCTGCCCCTCTTCGTGCCGGGCTGGGAGGACTCGACCCTCGGTAATATCTTCGCCGCCAGGGTCATCGACGGCAGCGTGAGCGAAGGCGACCACGATCCGAGGCGGCATCGAGTACATGACCGCCCTCGCCGAGTGGTACACGGAGATCACGGCCGACGCCGGGCTCGGTTTTTTCCAGATCGGTGGCGGCATCGCCGGCGATTTCCCGATCTGCGTGGTGCCCATGCTGCACCAGGACCTGCGCCGCACCGACGTCCCGCTGTGGAGTTATTTCTGCCAGATTTCAGACTCCACCACCAGCTTCGGTTCCTACTCGGGCGCAGTCCCCAACGAGAAGATCACATGGGGCAAGCTCGGTATCGACACGCCGTCGTACATCATCGAGTCGGACGCCAGATTGTCGCCCCACTGATCTTCGCCTACGTCCTCGGCTGGTAGAACAATTTCGGATTTCGGATTTCGGATTTCGGATTTGCCGCGCTCCTCCCACCGGACGTAAAGGTTTCTACCGATCACAGCGCGTGCGGAAAGACAACGTGCGGCGGAGGTGCCTGACGCGCGTGCGGAAACGAACCGCGTGCGGCGGAGGTGCCATCTTCAATATTGTTGGATACTCGCACATCTGCCGTCGTCACGATGACTCAGGCCAACAATGTTGAAGGTGGCTCCTCTCGGGTAGCGCGCCGGGAACGTCGGAACACAGCGACGAGTGCAGTTAGCCGCCCTCCACCCGATAAGCAAATATCATCGACAAAAACCGATACACCAGCTTCGCAGCCAGAAACGAGCTCGCCCAGTGTTCGTCGGTCGGCAGCAGCTCGACCACGTCGAAACCGATGACGCGGCGGCGGCGGGCCACCCTCTCCAGCAGGCCGACCACCTGATACCAGTCGAGCCCTCCCGGTTCCGGCGTGCCGGTTGCCGGCAAGACCGACGGGTCGAAGCCGTCGAGGTCGATGGTCACCCATACCGGATCACCGAGGGGCGACACCGCGTCGTCCATCCAGGTGGTGTCGGACCGTCCCGCGGCCGCGATGTCGTGTGCCCAGAACACCCGGTGGGGATCGAGCCCCGCCATCTCCGAGATGTCCACCGCGCGGATGCCCACCTGAACCACCGGGCAGAGCTCACGCGCCCGCGCCATCACGCAGGCGTGGTTGAACCGCGAACCTTGATACTCCTCGCGGGTGTCGGCGTGGGCATCGATCTGGAGGACCGAGGTGCCCGGCAGAATTCTGGCGGCCGCCCTGATCGCGCCGATCGAGACCGAGTGCTCGCCGCCGAGCACCACCGGCAGAACTCCCGACTCCAACAACGCCGCGACCTTTTCATCGACAAGATCTGCGAGCCGCTCGGGCCCTTCTTCGCAGTTCACCGGCTCGAGCGTGGCGATGCCCCGCCGGTAGACCTCGGTCCCGGTCGGGATGTCGTACCACTCCACCTGGTGGGAAGCCTCGATGATGGCGGTGGGCCCGCGGTCGGCGCCCTTCTTCCAGGTGCTGGTGCGGTCGTAGGGGACCGGCAGCACGGCGATCGCGGCCGTCGCCGGGTCGAAAAATGGAGCTGGGAGGTCGCCGAATCCCAGGTTTCGCCATGACTACTCCAGGTAGGTGGAGCCGGCGAGCCCGGCTTCATAGGACTGCAGCACCTCGCGGGAATCCGCGACCGACAGGCGGCCAGCCCGGACCGCCATCTCACAGTCACGACGCATGGCCTCGAGGAGGACCCGCGGGTCGTATTCGAGATAGCCGAGAACCTCGGCCACCGTGTCTCCCACCACGACATCCTCGAGGTTCCATCCGCCTTCGCCGTTGGACCGGATGTGAACCAGGTTGGTGTCGCCGAACAGATTGTGGAGGTCACCCAGGGTTTCCTGATACGCCCCGACCAGGAACACCGCGAGGAAATAGCTCTCGCCGGCGCGAAGCTCGTGCACCGGCAGGACCGGCGTCATGTCGTCGACCTCGTCGATAAAGCGATCGATCTTGCCGTCGGAATCGCAGGTGATATCGACCAGCGTGGCGCGCCGGGTCGGCTCCTCATCGAGACGGTGGATGGGCATGACCGGAAATACCTGGTCGATGGCCCACGAGTCGGGGAGGGACTGGAAAACCGACAGATTACAGAAGTAGGTGTCGCTGAGCCGAAGCTTGAGCTCCTCGAGCTCTTCGGGCATGGGATCGAGATCGACGGCGAGACGCACGATCTCCAGGCACGTCGACCAGAACAGACGATCCACGAGACCCCGTTTTGCGAGATCGAATAGACCGACGGCAAAGTGGGTCAGACCCTCCTCGCGCGCCTGATGCGCGTCGTGGTAGGCCTCGAGCAGACGGTCCGGCTCCACCGATGAATACGCGTCGAGCAGGTCATTCAGGACGCGCGGAGCGCCAACCGCGTCGACCTCGCGCCGTGCGCTTGCGGGGTCGAGCGCCCAGCGATCGAGGCGGTTACAGCCCAATACGTCGAAGACCAGCACGCTGTGGTGGCCGACCATCGCCCTCCCCGCCTCGGTGACGATGGTCGGGATGCCCGATGCCGGCGTCGTCGCAGACGCTCTTGATGCGGTAGACGACGGTGTTCGCGTATTCCTCGAGACTGTAGTTGACGGAGAAGTCCGAGTTCGTCTGGCTGCCGTCGTAGTCAATTCCGAGACCGCCGCCGACGTCGATGAACGAGAGATTCGCACCCATCCCCTGGAGTTCGACGAACACCCGCGTCAGCTCCGCCAGACCGGCGTTGACGACCTGGATGTCGCTGATCTGCGATCCCATATGGCAGTGGAGCAGTTCGAGGCAGTCCAGCATGCCGGCGTCGGCGAGCCGCTGCACCACCAACAGAACCCCGGGAATGGTGAGGCCGAATTTGGCCTTCTCGCCGGTCGAATCGCGCCACCGGCCGGTGGACGGCGAATCGAGCTTGAGACGAATGCCGATGTGAGGACGCACGTTCGTCGCCACCGACTCCTCGAGGATAAGTTCGAGCTCGTCGAGGTTTTCGATCACCGCCACCACCCGCCGGCCGAGCTTGGTGGCGAGCATGATGTGGTGGATGTAGCGCCGTTCCTTGAACCCGTTGCAGATGATGAGCCGATCTTCGGCGCCTGCGGTCAGAGCCATCACCGCCAGCAACTCGGGTTTGGAGCCGACCTCGAGGCCGAAGCCGAGTTGGCGCCCGTGCTTTTCGATCTGCAACACCAACTGGCGGTGCTGGTTGACCTTGATGGGATAGACGGCGGTGTAGCCCGCCTGATAGTCGTTTTCCTCGATGGCCGCCGCGAACGCCGCCGCCATGTCCTCCATGCGGCGCTCGACCAACTCTGGAAAACCGATCATCACCGGAGTCGAGATTCCTCGGTCGCCGAGACCCATCACCACGTCGTAGATGTCGATCGATGTGATGAGAGTCGCGGCGGGTTTTGACCGTCAGACGGCCGTTGTCGCCGACCCGGAAAAAATCCTCGCCCCATTTCTCGATGCGATAGAGCTCAGCCGAATCACCGCAATCCCACGCCCCTCCACCAGCCGGAGCTTGGGCGCGACCCTCGCCATCAGATGGGGATGCCGACGGCCCCCCGGCGCGCTCATCTTCTGTCATGGTTATGTCCCCGCACTTCCCTTGTCGATTGGCCTGAAAGCGGCCGCTGCATCATACCCTCAGGCACAACGAAACGCACCGTCGACATCAGTGGGAACGTCCAGGTACGCTCAGTCCAGGAAGGCGACGATGTCCTCGTCGTCCAGCGGATCAAATTCGGGGGCGGGACCGCCCACCTGTTCCATCAGGACGTCGACCTCCGCGGGTTGCGCTGCCACGCGGGCTCCGGCGGGCGCTTCGGCCAACTCTTCGAGGTACTGCTGGAGCCGGGCGACTCCATCGTCGGCAAAGCCCTTGAAACGCACGCCGACGCCGTCGAAACCGCCCTGAAAACGCGATGCGTGGCGGACCATTTCGCCGCGGCCAATCACCGCCCCCAGCTTTTCCGAAAGGTGGAGCTGAAAAACGACCGGTGAACCAAGCTGCGGACGGGCCTGGGTCCGCACCAGCATGCCGGTGGCCGAGAGGTTGACGGTCTGGCAGAAAATCTCGCGGCCGCGGTTGCCGAGAGAGGTCTGGAGATTCATAGGTACCCGCAACGCCACCCGCGGCGCCACCTCCAGAAGCCCCGCCATCTGCTCGCAAATCATCTGCGGCGAATCGCTGATCAACATCACCCGGTTGACGCCCTTGGTTTTCAGGGCGCGGGCGGCATCGACCTGGTTGGGTTCGGCGAGCACCATGATTGCGGCGTTGCGGCTCGGCGAGATGCCCCCTCGGAGTTGTCGAACCACTTTCTCCAGGGTCCAGTCGGATGGTTCGGCATCGAGAATCACGACGTCGTAGCGCTGTTCGGAAGCCAGGATGACGCCGGCCTCCGGCGTCGCCACCCATTCCACCTCGAGCGCGTCCCGGCGCAGTACCGGCGCCAGCTGTTCAAACACGGAACGTTCGATGCCCGCGGCCAGGACCCTCTGTTCTTTGCCGTGCATATGCCCCCCAGATTGCGGCCCGGTTCCACTCGGGACCGACGTGTGCGGCGCGGCGGCGAATGACCGAGGCGGCGCCGTTCCGCAACACGCTACTACCATTGTCTCATAAACAGCGGCAACCGGGTTGGTTACGCCCGGCCGCCGGTCGGGAGACCAGTCTTCGGGCGGTCAGGCCGGACGGGTTCCGACCCTGTTTCGCCAGTCTTGCTGGAGTGACCCGAGGGCCGGCGGACCGAGTCGCAACGCGAGAACCAGCGGGTACAACCAGGCCGGGTCCTCTTCGACAAGGGCCACAGTGGCGACCACCGCGGGATCGAACCGGGGCAGGACCAGCCCCGATGAGGTTCTGCGCAGACCCCTGCCGCCACCGAGATCGACGGTTCGCGGCGAAAGGGCGGCACGGATCAACGCCAACAGCAGTCGTTCACCGACCGAAAGCGCCGCCTCCGGCACGGCCCCGGGGCGCGAGGGTCCCCCGGCACCTTTCGACCGCCCGTCGGCCGCGCGCCCGTGCGCCGTCCACCAGTCGCCGCCACCATCCCAACCGCTGCCGCGGCGGCTGGTGGCACCGAATGCCGGTCAACTCGGTGAGAAGACCGCGGACCTCGGGCGAAGCGACGACGGTCGCCGCAGGCATCGGCCAGCAAACCGGCACCGTCGTCGCCCGGTTCGACGGCAAACAGCCGTCCCCCGCCCTGGGTCGCCATCCGCTCGAGCCGAGCCAGCGAAAGCGGCTTCCCGTCTCCGCTCGGGGTCGCAAACAACGGCAGTGAGCGGATTTCGCGAGCTCTCAGATCCCGCCGTGCCGCACGCAACAGGAGAGCGACAAGCCGCTGACCGTGAGCGCCCGACAACCCTCGCGGGCGGCCCGCCACCTCGATCATCATGCCCACCGCCCGTTCGCAGAACTCCGGAACGAAGGGCACCACCGCGCGGCGCAGTTCCGAGCTGGCGGCGGGGCCAGTTACCACCGAACCCAGCTCGACGGCGGCCTCGAACGGCGGATACCCCGGCAGGACGGCGCGGGCGGCGACGATGCCCTCCCGCAGCAGCCACAACACCGGTTCTTCTCCGTGCCGGGTCAGACCGATGGTGCACGGCACCGGCTGTTCGAGGCGCGTTCGGTACAGTCCCCCGGAGAATCCCCGAGGCGTCGGCCGGCCGTTCAGGGTGATCTCCGCGCCTGCAAACCGGCAGGCCAAGTTCAACCACAGTTCGGCCCGCCGCCGGTCGAGTTTCGCGCATCCCCATCGCAATGCGACCTGATCAGATGCCGCCGGTTGCGCCGACGAACCGCAAGCGGGGCGGCCGCCCCGCGCGGCGGGAAAAGGTGACTCTCTGCCCGTTCGCCACACTCTTGATATCGAGGCGCGCGCCGGCTACCCCACCGGCCCACAACAGCGCCTCGGCGCCGCTCGACTCGAGGTCGGCGATGGCCTGTTGCCGGACCCCCGAATCCGCGGTGTCGTCGAGCGCGACCGCCAGATTATCGAGCGTCGACAGCCGGAGGGGGCCGCCCTTCCAGCTCACGGTGAAACCCCGCCGGCGGCTTGCGATCGCGACCTTTGCGGCTCCGGACCGGATGGCACACCGGACGAGCTCGGCCGGCATTTGCCAGGTGCCCCGGAGCTGCGCATCACACAGGCTGCGGATCTCGCTCGCAACGTCGATCGCAAAGAATTCGTTCACGGTGCGCCCCCGGCCTGTTCCTCCAGCGCCGCACGGGCCAGTTCGGCCAGACAGGCGTCGTGAAGCGCCTGCGGCAGACTGAGGCGATCAAACACCGAATCGGCGAGCAGCAGAGCTGCAGCCGCCGGCAACACCAGCGCAAGATCGCAAACCGTGCGCCAGACCTCGCTCGCGTGGTCGAGGACCAACCACCGCCCGGCGGCTGACAGACCCACGCGGGCGCCGTCGAGGACGGCGATCTCCTCTCCCACCCCACGCGCGATCCTCAACCGGTAGGGTTCGCCCTTCTCTGTCAGGACTTCTCCCACCCGGGTCGCCACCGGGTCCTTCCAGGATCGCGAGAGGAGGGCTTGCCAATCGTCAAGATCGACCGCTCCCAGAGCCTCACCGGCAGCGGCCCCGACCGCGGTCCCGCGGTCGATCACCGTGCCCCGAACCGCCGCCCGGAGGGCCAGGTCACACCCCCGTCCACCAAACGCCAATCTACCTCTGCCGGCAACGGCCCTCGCCCGGTCTATCGAAATCGCCCTCCCACCGAGAACCGGCACCACCCGCCGGCGAAACAGGGCTTGGATACCGGCAAAGGCCTCCGGTTGGACGGCCGCCGCCCGCACCAGACCCGCGATGTCCTCGCGATCGCCAAGATTGAAACGACGGTGGGCCGGGCTGCGTCCGATCCACAGCGCCAGGCCCATGAGCAGCAATGCCAGCCCCGCGCCCAACCACACCGCCGGGTTGCGCCAGGCGCGGGCCGGTTCGGACCTTGCCGGGGGCACCTGCAGGACGACGTCCGGCGGGGCGCGGCCGGAATCGACACTCGCATCCGCCACCCGCCACCGCCCGTCCGACCCCAGGTACTCCACCCACGCGTGCAGCCCGGGTTGCGTGCGACCGTTGTCGCCAACCCAACCCACGGCCAATCTCGAAGGAACGCCGGTGCTCTCCAAAATCGCCGCCACCAGGGCGTTCTGGACATCGCAGTCGCCGGCGCCGACGAGCAGGCTGCGCTCGAATAGGTCCCGCCCGCGACGCTGTTCGGCGTGGTGGCGGCGGGCGGTTGCCGGGGATGCGTCGTAGACCACCCGCCGGCGCACCCACTCGGCAGCTGCTGCCGCCCGCGCGTCGACGGGAAGGGCCGCGATCTCGTCGCGGGGACCCGACAACTCCAGCGGCAACGACGGCCAGTCGCCACCACGCCCCACCGCAGTGCCCACCGCGGGCGCGCTTCGATAGACCATGCGCCCACCGCGCCGGTCGCCGAGATCGACGGCGGGAAGGCCCCCCACCTCCCCGATGAGATCGAGCCTCTCACCGTTCAACGTCACGCTGTTCGGGTCCACCAACTGCCCGGTCGCCACCGGCAGCCTGAGGATGCCACCACCGCCAGCGATCCTCAGCTCGACATCGAGACAGCCCTCGACGCACGGCGCGCCACCGGTGGTCCCGGGGGCGGATGGTGGCGGGTACACCGGGGCGCCGTTCGGGTCGATCCCGGTGAGCAGGAGGGCGGCAAAAAAGGGACGCTCGAGGGCCGGCAGGTATTGCAGAGCGAGGGCCTGCGAGGGGCCGCCCAGCACGTCGGCATCCGGCCCCCCATAAAGGCTGCCGATATCGGTGTAGGGCAGGCGGGCGCCGGCCGCGCCGGCGGCCGGTTCCTCGAGCCGTACCTGCCTCACAGCGTCGGACCGCAACGCCACGCCGCCCGTGATCCATCGCCACCCCACCACAGCGCCGAGAACGACAAGCGTGACGGCGCCGGCGATCAGCAGCGGGCGCGAGGTCGACCACCACTCGCGCGCCGTCTCCGCCACCAACGCCGCCGGTGACGGTCGGGCGTGGCGGTCGAGTTCGGCCCGCACCAGGCGGCGAAGCTCGCGGTGGCCGACCGCCACCAAACGCCGCAGCGACCGATCCTCGCGGGCGTCGCCCCGGGCGAGGAGCACCGTCAACCCGCTGCT
This sequence comes from Candidatus Sulfomarinibacteraceae bacterium, assembly GCA_963714885.1. Classification (GTDB taxonomy): domain Bacteria; phylum Acidobacteriota; class Thermoanaerobaculia; order Thermoanaerobaculales; family Sulfomarinibacteraceae; genus Sulfomarinibacter. Next base: position 98,275 of record CAVQQV010000003.1, read on the forward strand.
GTCCATCAGTGCCCTTGGGGCGAGCCCCTCGGTGACTGTCGGCACCCCCGCCAGCCCACGGCGGCCGGTGAGGAGAAGGTCGTCAAAACCGGCGGCATCCCGGACGCGGAGACCGTGAACAAAGATCTCGACCTTGGGCTCCGGGCCCAGCCCAACGACGCCGCGCAGCCCCCGCCGCCGGAAGCTCATGCTCGGGGGTGGGAGGTCGAAGGTCGCCCGGAGGGGTTCGCCGTTCAATCGCACATCCATCCGGCGATCGCCGTGTCCCAGGCGGGTGACGAATGGCGCATCGCGGAGCACGGCCGCGCGGAGAAGACCCTCGATGTCGTCGCCGCTCGCCACGCGCTCGATCACGACCTCGGTTCCTTGCTCCATTCGGGTGGAATCTTGCCGGACGACCCCGAGATCGCCATCGAGGCGAACCTGCCAAGCCTCATGGCCGGCCGACCGCGAGCGGACGGTGATGGCGGAGGGCGCAAAACGGAGAATCGACCAGAAACCGATCCCGAACCTCCCCGCGCTGCGGGGCCCACCCCGTTTGCTCGAGGCGTAGAGGGTGAAGAGGTAGTCGCGGGCGTGCGAAAAGTGTCATGCCGCTGCCGTCGTCCCGGCACACGACCCGGTCCATGCCCTCCGCCGAAGAAACCTCGAACCACACCCGCCCGGCGCCCGCGTCGCGTGCGTTCTGCATCAACTCGCGGACGAAGACCCACGCATCCGCCCCGTAGCGCTCCGCCTCGTATCGGGCCCGCGCCTGGAAGACGCTGTTGGATTGGGTGGTCACCGCAACAGTTTACCCGGAGGTGCGGGGCCTGGGGAAAGGGAGCAGAGGAGCAGAGGAGCAGGGGAGAAAGGGGGAAAGGGAGAAAGGGGAAGAGCGAGGCGTTTCAGATTTCGGATTTTGGCTTCCACAAATCACCTGGCAACCTGATCGGCGGTGCATCAAACACTTCACGATCGTATTGTGGTGCGGGCCGTCCCGGCCGCACGTGCGGGCGGGACGCCCGCACCACAAAGAGCAATGATGCTGCGGCCGTTGTCCAATGTCCGCGTTCTCCGGAGGTGCCATTTGTCTCATTGTTTGAGCTCGACCTCCCCAGTAAGGAGGGACCTGCAGGCAAACAATGTGACGGGTGGCACCTCACGGGCACGACGCTCTGAAAGTCGGCCCGCAACAGACGGAGATTCAAGGAACAAACGCCGAATCAACGTACAATGAACAGATGACCCCCGACCTCGCTCGTATGCAGCACTTCATCCGCTCGACCCTCGGTTGCGGGTGTCCCGAGGAGGTGTTGCAGTGGATCGAGTGCTCGCGTTCCGAACCGGTCCCGGAACACGCACTGCGCCTCACCCGCATCGACGTCGGCGGCCGTCTGCTGGTCTACGTGGTCGAGGGCGAAGAGGCACCCGAAACCGCGGTCAACGCCCTCCCGGCGCTGATGGCAGCCGGTCTCGCGGAACGCCGGCGGGCCGGGTTCAACCGCTTGCGGCTGGTGGTGGCGAGCGACGACCCCGACGCGATCCGGCCGCATGCGGAACGGGTCTTTGCGGCCTCCGCGCCCAGGGACGAAAACATCCACCTCCACGTGTTGGCGGTTGACGAACTACCCTTCGGGTAGTTCGCGAAGCTGTTAGCCGTTAGCAATTAGCGGTTAGCTGTTGGCTTCGCCCATGTACCCGGCGCGAGGGTGTCCTCGGATGGCTGCGCCTGCGGAAAACGCGCAGCTCTCCCGATGGTGGAGTGCCAGTTGAATGGGAACACGCTGCCCGGCTAACAGCTAATTGCTGAACCGCTAACAGCTTTCAGTAGAGCGGTTCGGCGGCGATCCAGTGCATGATCGAATCGGGTTCGAGTTCGTGGGTGACGCGGTCATCGCAGGTGTGGGTGGCCTGGCCGCACGAGGGGCAGGTGTGGACCTCGCCCATCATGGTCCGGTCGGTTTGCTCTGCGGACCACACCTGGATGGCCTCACAGTAGGTACAGCGAATCGGATCTGGTCTTTGCATGAGTTCTGCGCTCCCTCCAACGGGTTCGGAGGCACGCTATCTCATGTGCACAAACGATTGAAAGTCCGACCGCGGCACATCGGCGCCGCGATGCGGCGCTGATGCTGAGGCACGGGCATGAGCTGCGGGCGCGCTGGCCTGCCGCCTCGCGTCCCGAGAGGCATGGGTCCGGCACGCCTCAAAGCGTCATTGAGGCAACATCATTGCGGGAGCCAGGCACCTCCGCCGCACGCGGACCCACCCACCCAGATCACTCGGGCGTTCATTGTCGGTGGGAGGCTGTGTCGGAATTCAAAATTCAGAATTCAAAATTCAGAACTTTCTAAAGCAGCCTCTCATCAGCGTGATCGCTCAATGCCACGACGGTTCTGAAGAGCGCCCTCACGATCTCGATGTTGTTGGACAGAAGATCGAAGAAGTCTTCGGCCTCGACCGCCAGCACCCGGCAATCCGCCACCGCCGTCGCGCCGCCGAGGCGCGGCCGGCCGCTGAGAATGTCGAGCACCCCGAACCTGCCGCTGGTTCCGATCACCGCGCCGGCCTCGTCGCCGGCATCGAGCCTCACCTTGCCCTCGACCACGCAGTAGAGGCTGTCGGCCGGATCGTCCCTGCGGAAGATGACCTCGCCTTTTTCGAAATGCTGTTCGTTGGCGATCGCCGCCAGCCGCAAAACCTCCTCGGCGTTGCAGTGGGCGAACAGGTCGACACCCTGGAGAAAAACCATCATTTCGATCTGAGCCATCGGGGCCATGTCACTGTCTCCTCGCTTCGCCAGCACACCGCGGGTCCTCGGGCCGCCCTCGACCCGGCGGCTCACCCAGACGGCCGTCTCCCGGACCATTTCGTCGTTCGTTTCCTCGGCCAGCATCCTGATCACAGGATAGAGGGACTCGATTTCTTCGTTCCACACATTGTAGAGAGCCGCCAGCACGATGCCGATGGCGCTCGGGTCTTCTCTGGGATCGATCTGGATCAGGCGTTCGAGGGTCTCGTCGGGGGACTGGACTGTCGATTCCGAAAATCGCCTCGGCGCGCCGCAGCTTGTCTTCCGGCGGCGCATCGTCGATCACCGCAAACACGTCCCGCCGCACCGAACCGGACAGGGTGTTGTCCAGGTATTCCAACGCCCGGGCGCGCAGCTTGGGCTGGCCGCTGAGCAGGCTGCGTTGCGCGGCACGCACGTCCTCGGGGTTGTTGATGAGCTCGAGCAGCCCGAAGATGTTGTTGACGCTCCGCGCCATCCGCTGCGCCAACAGTTGCTGCGGGAGGGTCGGCACACGCCCGTCCTTTTTCCACACTGCCAGCGGCCCGTCGAGGCGCGCTTCGTGGAGCGACGACACCGCCCACAGATCGGCCAGCAGCCGCACGTAGTCGGCGGCCTCGCGGCTCAGGTGTTGGGTGATGGTCCGGCGTTTGAAAGTGATGGCGGGGTCCCTGGTCCGCATGTAGACCAGGGCCTCGACGATCTTGGACATGACCATGGCGTCGCCGTCGCCGAGGTTGTCGAGCAGCGCGTCGGCGCCGCTCTGCGCCCCGATCAGAGCGATCGTCTTCGGTACCGCCCGGCGCACCCAGATCTGTTCGTCCGGCGAACGCATGAAGAGCACCAGGGGCTTGATGGCGTCTCTCGCCCTGCGCCACGAGCGCGGTCCGCGCTTCGTGCTTGAGTCGACGGTTGCCCATCAACGAAATCAGGATGGTGGCGTAGAGCGGGTTGGCGCCACTACGCTCGACCCGCTGACGGACTGCGGAAATCGCCGCCTTCACCACCACGAGATCCCGGTCGTAGAGCATGGCGACGATGACGTCGGCAGCGATCGGATCGGCCACCTGACCGAGGGCGGCGACCGTGTCGGCGCGCACCAACGGATCGTCGTCCCTCGCGAGCTCGGCGAGAACCGCCTCCGCGCGTTTCCCCACATCGCCGTCGCCCGCCGCCAGCAGGCTTGCCACCGCGGTGGCCCGCACATGCGAATCCGGGTCGTCAAGCCTTTCCAAGCGCCAGCTTGGCCGCGTGCTCACCGCGAAGAACGGCCAGGGTGCGCATGGCGCCGGTCCGCACACCGGCGTCCGGGTCGCTCATGGCTCGTTCCACCAGCGGCGCCGCGTCCACGCGGTTGGTGGCGGCGAGGACCTCGAGCGTCCTCCGGCGCACCTCGGCGCTGTCGTGGTGCAGCAACAGGGGCGGCACCAGCCGGCCCTCGCCGCTGTCGGCGAGGAGGTCGAGGCTGTGGAGCACCTTGCGCGGGTCCGAACTGCCGAGAGATTGCACCAGCGTGGTCACCGTCTTGACGTCGGTCGGGTCGATCGCCGCGTCCGGCTGCAGGGTGCCCGACTTCAGCCCCTCACGAAAGGCGGTGACATATTCGCGCCGCGCCCGGAAGGTCAGAATCAGCCACGCCACTGCCAGCACCAGGGTCAAAACGCCGACAGATGCCGGCGGCAGGAACTTGAGGGTGACCAGAATCAGGATCGCCGCCGCGCCCTTGCCGAAACGCTGGACGAAGACATCGATAAAGGCCTTGGCGCGGACCCGCAGATCCTCCGCCACCGGCAGGAAGAGGAGCTCCCTGGTGGCCTGGTCCACCGAGTGCCGGAGGCTGCCCTCGGCCAGGAACAACACCCACACCAGGGGATAGACCCCCACCGACCCCACCGCCAGCACGACCGCGAGTTGGGCCACGGCCACCGTCCCCGGCAGGACGCGCATCCCCGCGCCGACTCCCAACACGCGATGGATACGTCCGGTGAAGATGAGCTGAAACAGAAAACCGACGATGCCCATCAGGATGAACGAAAACCCGATCACCGACGTCCGCTGGTCGAGAACGCTGGTGTTCTTTTCCACATACCAGTAGAACTGCCACTGGACGAGCTGGCCGATCGTGACGGTTGCCAGCATCAGCATCGCGATCAGACCCAGGAGCCGCGAACCGCGAAGGGTGCGAAGCCCGCCTCGGGCCTCTTCGAGGCGGACGCTGCGGTCTTTGACCGGCGCCACCGCCACTCGGATTGTGCTGCCTCTCGATCAAGACGATCATGAGCGGCACCGCCAGCAGGACCGCCGCAGCTCCGAGCAGCGTGTAGCGGGTACCGAGGGCCCGGTGACGTTGACCGCCATGGTTCCGCCGAGCACCGAGCCCAACAGACCGCCGGCCCCGATGAAGGAGAACAACCGCCTCGCCTGGCGGGGATCGAAGACCTGGTTGGCGTAGGTCCAGAACTGGGAAACCGCGATGGCAAAGGCCATGCCGAGCCAGATGTAGTAGGCGACCGCCACCCACTCCTGTCCGAGACCGAACAGCACGAAGAAGGCCACCAGGCCGATGACGTGGAGCAGCGTGCTCGCCAGAATCAACATCGGAAGCTGGATCCTGGCCGCGAGCCGCGAGTACAGGACCAATACCGGGAACGAGATCACCGCCACCGCGAGGTACACCCACGGCAGGTTCGCAGCACCCAGCGAGTCGATGAAGGTCGCCTGGCGGACGCTCTTGGCGGCAAAGTGGACGGTCGTGAGGATCAGGAAGTTCAAAAAGAAGAGCCAGGCCAGCCCGCCCTTCGCCGGGGCGCATCCCGAAGACCGGGCCGCGGAGACCGCGACGCCTGACGCCACCGGCTGGGGTGCCGCCGTTGCGGATCCCCGTTCGGTCGAATTCACCTGATTGCATCGGTCCCGGTGTCACGCATCCCTAAGGTACTCTCCAATTGGCGAGGAGGCAACGAAGCCCAACAGTCTGCCACCCGAGGGATGAGGAATGCAGGCTTTCCCCCACCCAAGATTCAACGTTGAAGCGATGAGAAGGTTTTGCTGGATTTTTCTTAGTTGAATTGACTAAGATCTTGGTCACAAAGCAATGAATCTTGAATCTTAGTGATCTCTTATAAGAAAATTCCAAAAAGGGACTTGACAAGCGATCGCATCGTCACTATATTCACGTCTAGCACTCTTCCATAGAGAGTGCCAAAAACAAGCAACAACTCGAAAGGAGTGAGTGAGATGAAGGTTAAACCTTTGGGCGATCGAGTGCTCCTGAAGCGCATCGAAACAACCGAAGAGGTGCGCGGAGGAATCATCATCCCCGATACCGCCAAGGAAAAGCCGCAAGAGGCCGTTGTGGTCGCGGTCGGCGACGGCAAGATGGATGACGACGGAAAACGTCTGCCCATGACCGTCAAAACGGGCCAGCACGTCCTTATCGGCAAGTACACCGGCCAGGACATCAAGATCAACGACGAGGAACACACCATCGTCCGTGAGGACGAAATCCTCGGCATCATCGAAAAGTAAGAGGAGGCGAAAATGGCAGGTAAGCAAATCGTCTACTCCGAGGAAGCTCGGAGCAAGATCCTGGCGGGTGTCAACAAGCTCGCCAACGCAGTCAAGGTCACTCTCGGCCCCAAGGGCCGCAACGTCGTGCTCGAGAAGAAGTTCGGTTCCCCGACGATCACCAAGGACGGCGTCACCGTCGCCAAGGAGATCGAGCTCCCCGACAATCTCGAGAACATGGGCGCACAGATGGTGCGCGAGGTGGCTTCGAAGACCTCGGACGTGGCCGGCGACGGCACCACCACGGCGACCGTCCTCGCCCAGTCCATCTACCGCGAGGGCATCAAGAACGTCACCGCCGGCGCCAACCCGATGGATCTCAAGCGCGGCATCGACATGGCCACCAAGGTAGCGGTCGAGGCCGTGAACAAACTCGCCAAGCCGGTTGAGGGAGATGCGGTCGCTGCCGTCGGGACCATTTCCGCCAACTCGGACTCCGAGATCGGCGAGATCATCCGCGAAGCGATGGAGAAGGTCGGTAAAGACGGCGTCATCACCGTCGAGGAGGCCAAGGGCCTCGACACCACCCTCGAGGTGGTCGAAGGTATGCAGTTCGACCGCGGTTATCTCTCGCCCTACTTCGTGACCGACGCCGAGCGGATGGAAGTCGTGCTCGAGAACGCGGTGATCCTGATCTTCGAAAAGAAGATCTCCAACATGAAGGACCTGCTGCCGATCCTCGAGAAGGTCGCCCAACAGAGCAAACCCCTTCTGATCATCGCCGAAGACGTCGAGGGTGAAGCCCTCGCGACTCTGGTGGTGAACAAGCTCCGCGGCACCCTCCACATCTGCGCCGTCAAGGCCCCGGGTTTCGGCGACCGCCGCAAAGCCATGCTCGAGGACGTTGCCGTCCTCACCGGCGGCAAGATGATCTCCGAGGACCTCGGCATCAAGCTCGAGAACGTGACCTGGGATGACCTCGGCAACGCCAAGAAGATCGTGGTCAACAAGGACGACACCACCATCGTCGTCGATGACAACGACGAGTCCAAGCACGAAGCCGTGCTCGGCCGGGTGGGCCAGATCAAGCGCCAGATCGAGGACACCTCCTCGGACTACGACCGCGAGAAGCTCCAGGAGCGGCTGGCCAAGCTGGTCGGCGGTGTGGCGCAGATCAAAGTCGGCGCCGCCACCGAGACCGAGATGAAGGAAAAGAAGGCCCGCGTCGAGGACGCCCTTCACGCCACCAAGGCGGCCGTCGAGGAGGGCATCGTGCCCGGCGGCGGTGTCGCTCTGCTGCGCGCCATGACCAGCGTCGAGAAGCTCGTCAACGAGACCACCGGCGACGTCCAGACCGGCGTCAAGATCCTCTTGCGCGCCCTCGAAGAGCCGACCCGGCAGATCATCCTCAACACCGGCCTCGACGAGGCGGCGGTGATCGTGCGCGAGATCCGCTCCAAGAAGGGTGCCATCGGCTACGATGCCGCTGCCGGCGAGATCACCGACATGATCAAGGCCGGCATCATCGACCCGGCCAAGGTGACCAAGAACGCTCTGCTCAACGCCTCCTCCATCGCGGGCCTGCTCCTCACCACCGAGGCGCTGGTGTGCGAGATCCCCGATGATAAGAAGGATCACGGCATGCCCGGCGGCGGCATGGGTGACATGGGCGGCATGGGCGGCATGTACTGATCGCCTGTTCCTGACAATTCAACCAAGACCCGGCTTCGGCCGGGTCTTTTTTCGATTCATGATGCGGGACGCAGATTGCGTCCCGCATCATGAATCGAGGGGGAATAAAGCAACCCCCACGCGCCTTTTCCCGTACTATCCACGGGGCAGCCGATCCGCGAGGATCACTCAGCGCACTCAAGGGAATGCAAATTGAACATCCATAAGATCACGAAGTCCCTGCAACTGCGGCCCCTCGTGCCGTTTTCAATCCTCCTCGCTTCGATTCTCGTCGTCGGCTGCGGCGGCGGCGAGACCGCCGGTCACAGCGGAAACGGCAATGGACCGGGGGCGGAATCCGAGCAGGAAGAACCCGCGATCGCGGTCAAGATCAGCCCGGTCGCGCTCGAGTCCATTTCCTCGCTCTACTCGACATCGGCCACCCTGCGCGCCGACCGCCAGGCAACCGTCATCGCGCGGACCCGGGGCGTGGTCGAGCGGTTGGTGGTCGAAGAGGGCGACAAGGTCGCCTCCGGACAGGCCCTCGCCTACCTTGAGGACGATGAACAGAAGATCGCCGCGGCCCGAGCCCTTTCCAACGAAGAAAAGGCGCAGCGGGATTTCGCACGGATCTCCGGTCTGCACGATCGGGGTCTTTCGAGTCTCGATGAGTTCGAGGCCAGCCGGACCACGGCAGAAGATTCCAAACACGCCCTCGAGCTTGCCGAACTCGAGCTCTCGCGGACGGTGATCCGGGCGCCCATCGCGGGCACCGTCGTCAAACGCCACCTCGATGTCGGAGCCACGGTTTCCGACGGCACCCCGGTCTACGACCTCGCCGACATCGACCCTCTGTACGCCGATGTCAACATCCCCGAGCGCCACGTCACCAGCCTTCGGCCCGGTCAGGAGGTGAGGCTGGCTGCAGACTCCACCGACACGGTGGCGAACGCCATCATCGAACGCATCGCGCCCGCAGTGGACCCGGCGACCGGGACCGTCAAGGTCACGGTGGCCGTCGAAGGCAACTCCGGTTTGCGGCCCGGTGCCTTCGTCCGCGTTGACATCGTCACCGACACCCACACCGATGCGCTGGTGGTGAACCGCTCGGCCCTGGTTGCGGAGGGCCGCCGCTGGCACCTCTATCGTCTGGCGGACGACGACCTCGTGGAGCAGATCGAAGTCATCCTCGGCTTCGAGAACGGCAACCGCGTGGAAATCGACCACCTGGCGGACCCGGAAATCACCATCGCCGCCGGCGATGAGGTCGTGGTGGTCGGCGCACCTGCTCTGTCCGACGGCGCCAAGGTGCGGGTCATGATCGACACCGAGTCGACCGAGGACGATGAGGCGGCCGGTTGATGATCTCCCACGGTCGTTTCAACAAACCGGTCCCGGCGGTCTGACACATGCTCCCCCGCTTCGCCGTCAACCGCCCTATCACCGTGCTCATGGCCACCCTCGCGGTGTCCACCTTCGGTCTGCTGGCGGTCCAGAACCTTCCGGTGGACCTGCTGCCCGACCTCTCGTACCCCACCCTGACTATCCAGACCGAGTACCCCGACGCCGCCCCCGAAACCGTCGAACAGTTCGTGACGCGACCGATCGAAGAGGCGGTTGGGGTGATCCCCGGCGTCCGCGAGATGCGATCGCAGTCCCGGTCGAGCCTGTCGGAGGTGGTGCTCGAGTTCGAGTGGGGCGAGTCGATGGACACTGCCGGTCTCGATGTCCGAGAGCGGCTCGGGCTCGTCGAGCTGCCGCGTGAGGCCGAGATCCCCAGGGTCCTGCGGTTCGATCCCTCGCTCGAACCGATCATGCGCCTCGGTTTTCAAGGCGATCGCGACCTCGATGAACTGCGCCAACTCGCCGAACGTTGGCTCAAACCTCGGCTCGAGGCGGTGGTCGGCGTCGCCGCGGCCAAGGTCCGCGGCGGGCTCGACGCCGAGATCGTGGTCGAGGCCGACGAGGACCGTCTCGCGGCGCTCGGTCTGACCCCGGCCGATCTCGCCGTCGCGCTGCAACAGGAAAACATCAATTCCCCCGGCGGGACCCTGCGCGACTTCAACGCCATCTACCTGGTCCGCACCATGCACGAGTTCGAGAACCTCGAACAGATCCAGCGAACCGTGGTGCGCGAGACCCCGGACGGACGCATCCGGGTGGAGGACGTGGCCCGGGTCTTCCGCGGCCACCGCGACCGCGACGAGATCACCCGCCTCGGCGGCCACGAGGTCGTCGAGATCGATCTCCACCGCCAGGGGACGGCCAACACCGTGGCGGTAGCGAAAGCGGTCCAGGAGAGGCTCGAGGAGCTGCGCGGAGAGATGCCGCCGGACCTCCAGATCGAGGTCCTCACGGATCTCTCCGGCTATATCACCGACGCCATCCAGATGGTGTGGTCGGCGGCCTGGATCGGAGGCCTGCTGGCGATCCTGGTGCTCTTTTTCTTCCTCCGCGACCTTCGCGCGACCCTCATCATCGCCCTCACCATCCCGGTCTCGGTGGTCGCGACCTTTCTCTTCATGGATCGGGCGGGGGTCTCGATCAACATCATGTCGCTGGGCGGCCTCGCCCTCGGCATCGGCATGCTGGTGGACAACTCGATCGTCGTTCTTGAGGCCATCGACCGCCGCCGCAGTGAAGGGCTGGCGCGAGCCCAGGCCGCCATCAAGGGCGCTGGTGAGGTGGCCGGCGCGGTTACCGCCGCGACCCTGACCACCGTCGCCGTCTTCTTTCCCATTGTCTTCGTCCAGGGGGTCGCCGGCCAGCTCTTCCGCGACCAGGCGATCACGGTCTGTCTCTCGTTGACGATCTCCCTGATCGTCTCCTTGACCGTCATTCCCGCCCTGTCGGGCTTCACCGCGCGAGAAGGGTTTGAAAAGGCATCGGGGCTTGCCGGCCGCCGCCGGGGCAACGGCGAAAGCCTCCCCTTCACCTTCCGTTTTGCCGGATTCGAACTCGAGCCGATCGGTAACGGGCGGTCAAAGATGAGCCGCGTGGTGACAATCGCCGCCTTCCCCATCCGCTTTCTCCTACTGTTCACGGCGATGGTGATCGGCGCCCTGTGGTGGGCCTTCAGCCGCGTGTTCAATATCGTGGCCTCTCCCCTCAGCCGGGCCCTCGAATGGGTCGGCCGCAGCTACCCCGGCGCCCTGTCGACGGCGCTCGGCCGAAGGTGGATCATCGTGTTCGCCGCCATCGCGGCCTTTGCGGCCTCGGTGCTGGTCATCCCGACTCTCGGCACCGACCTGGTTCCCGACCTCTCCCAGGGAGAGTTCGCCTTCCAGATCCATTTACCCGAGGGCACCACCCTCGAGGCCACTGCCGAGACCGTCGACCGGATCGAGGACATGCTGGTCGAGGACCCGGCCTTCGCATCGGTCTTTTCCATGGTCGGGAGCCTGCCGTCGGCGGCATCGGGGCGGCGGACCCTGGGCGAGAACCTGGCGCAGATCAACTTCCGAATGGCCGCCGAAAGCAGCGCTGAAGACGAGGGCGCCGCCGTGGACCGGGTTCGCCGGGTCATCGCGCGTTTCCCGCGCGCCGAGGCCGAGCTGGTGCGCCCCGCCGTGCTGTCGGTGCGCCCGCCGATCGCCGTGCAGATCTTCTCGGACAACCTCATCGAGCTCGATCTGGCCGCCGAAAAGGTGCGCCAGGCGCTTGACGACCTGCCCGAGGTCCGCGACGTGGCCACCACGTCGGAGCCGGGCAGCCCGGAGATCCTGGTCGAGCTCGACCGCGAGCGGGCCGCCGCCCTCGGCGTCTCTGCCGAAGACGTTGGCTCCGCCCTGCGCACCAAGATCCGCGGCGACGTGGTCGGTGAGTTTCGCGAGGGTGAGGAGCGGATCGACATCAGGCTGCGCGCCGGCGAGCGCTTCCGGTCGCTGGCCTCCGGGGTCCAGGCTCTGCGAATCATCCTCCCCGGCGGGACGACGGTCCCGGTCTCGGCGGTCGCCAATGTCGTGACCGGGCGCGGCCCGGCAGCGATCTACCGCTACTCGGGGCGCGGGTGGCCGAAGTGACCGCGACTGCCGACGACCCGCGATCTCGGCAGGGCGCTCGATGCGGTCGACGCGGCGGTGTCCCGGCTGGTCCTGCCGCCGGGCGCGCGAACCGAGCTTTCCGGCCAAAACGAAGAACTCTCCGTCAGCTTCAACTCCCTGTGGCTGGCGATGGCCCTGGCAACGTTCCTCGTCTATGTCGTCATGGCGTCGCAGTTCGAGTCGCTGATCCACCCGTTCGTGATTCTGATGGCGGTGCCTCTGGGGGTGGTCGGCGTGATCGCCGCTCTCGTCGTGACCTCGAACTCGGTCAGCGTACTGGTGCTGATCGGCGCCATCATGCTCGCCGGCATCGTGGTCAACAACGCCATCGTGTTGGTGGATGCGGTCAACCGGCGGCGCCGCGAAGGGCAGGCGATCGACGATGCGCTGGTGAGCGCCGGCAGCGAGCGATTGCGGCCGATCCTGATGACCACCACCACCACCGTCCTCGCCCTTTTCCCGATGGCCCTCGGGCTCGGAGCGGGCGACGAACTGCGGGCCCCCCTGGCAATCACCGTTATCGGCGGTTTGACCGTCTCGACGATTCTGACCCTGATCGTCATTCCGTGCATCTATCGCATCATCGGCGCCGCGCCGGTACGGGAGAGGGTGGAGGAAGAATGATGAAATTTCGGATTTCGGATTTCGGATTTCGGATTTCCCGCCCATCCCCCCCCTCAGTTTCAGGCCGGGCGGAAGAAAAATCCGAAATCCGAAATCCGAAATCCGAAATGGAAATCGGAGGCCGCCGGTGAGACTCACGGATATTCCCCTGGATCGACCGGTCGCGACCCTCATGCTCCTCTTGAGCCTGACCGTTCTCGGCACGGTGGCGGTCTTTCTGCTGCCGCTCGACTTCATGCCGGTGGTCAACGAGCCCGAAATCGACATCGAGATCCCCTTCCCGGGTTCGCACCCGCTCGAAGCCCTCCGCGAGTTGATCGAACCCCTCGAAGAAGAGATCGCCACCATCCCCGACGTCAAGCGAATCCTCGCCAATACCCAGTCCGGATCGGCGCGCATGGAGGTCATGTTCGATTGGGGCGTCGACGTCGACATCAAGAAGATGGAGGTCCGCGAGGCCGTCGACCGCGCCCGCCCCCTCTTGCCGGACACCATCGGCCACATTTCGATCCGCGGCGATACCGACGGCGGCAGCTCCCAGGTGCTGGCCGGGAGGATCTCCGCCGAACGCAATCTGTCGGAGTCCTGGGACCTTCTCGACCGCCGCATCGGCCGCCCCCTCGAGCGCATCAAGGGCGTGGCCCGGGTCGACCTCTACGGGGTCGAACAACAACAGGTCCGGGTCGATCTCGACCTCGACGCCCTCAGACGGCACGGCATCAGCGCCGCCGAGGTCCTGGGCGCCATCAACGCCGCCAACCAGGATGTGGACGCCGGAGTCATCCGCGGCGACGTCGTGCGCTACGAGGTTCGCACCCTGACCCGATTCCAGTCCGCGCGTGAGATCGCCGCCCTGCGCGTCGGCGGCGACGGCCTTCGCATCGGCGATGTCGCGGTCGTCGAGATGAGGGAGCCACGCCTCGATTACGGACGCCACCTCGACCGTTCTTTCGCGGTCGGCATCGACGTCTACAAGGAACCCAGCGCCAACACCATCGAGGTGGTGGACAGGGCCCTCGAGCGCATCGAGGAGATCAAGAAGGACCCCCAACTCGAGGGCATCAACCTCTTGATCTGGGAGAACCAGGGCGAGGCGATTCGCAACTCCCTGTCGGGTCTGCGCAACGCCGGCATCTACGGCGGCCTTCTCGCAGTTGTGGTTCTGCACTTTTTTCTGCGCCGCTTCCGCACCACGCTGGTGGTCGCCACCGCCATCCCGTTCTCGCTGCTGGTCACCTGCGGCGCGATGTACGCTTTGGGCGCGCAGTTCAACGTCCTCACCCTGCTCGGTCTGATGCTCGGCGTCGGCATGTTGGTGGACAACGCGGTGGTGGTGATCGAGAACATCCACCGCTACGAGGGCATGGGCTACCCCGCGCCGGCGGCGGCCCGGCTCGGCGCCCGGCAGGTGGCCCTGGCGGTGGTCGCCTCGACCGCCACCTCGATCTTCGTGTGGTCGTGGCTCTTCGTCTCCGAACGCAACACCATGGTGATCATGATGGGCGAGGTCGCGCTGACGATCTGTCTGGCGGTGGCCTGCTCGTTGCTGATCTCCCTGACCTTCATTCCCCTGGCAGCGGCCCGGTTCTCTCCCGCCGAAGAACCGAAACCGGGTTTCGTCGCCCGCAAGCTGGTTCCGGCCTACCGCCGGCTTCTCGACTGGACCCTCGACCACCGCTTGGTGACCCTCATCTGCCTCTTCGTGATCGCCGGGTCTGCCGCGTGGCCCCTGTCGCAGATCGAAAAATCCGGTGATATGCCGAACCAGACCCGGGAGGTCTCGATCTTCCTGCGGGTCCACGACGACGTCTCAAAAGACGTGCTGGAAGGCCATATCAACGAGATGGAAGAGTGGATCTTCAGCCGCAAGGAGGAGCTCGGTTTCGACAGCGTCTATTCGTGGTACAGCGAAATGGGCTTCTGTATGACCCGCATCTACCTGCCCGAGGCGGAGGCCAACCCGGAGGCGATCGAACGGCTGCGGTCGCAGCTGCGGGTCGGGCTGCCGGAGATCGCCGGTGTCTCGATCGAGGTCGGCGACCGCGACAACTGGCGCCACCGCGGCGGCCAGGACCGCCGCATGGTGTCGGTGGCCCTGCACGGCGAGGACCCCGAATACCTCGAGGATCTTTCGATGCAGGTCGAGGAGCGGATGCGGGGCATCGACCACCTCGAGGAGGTCTGGGGGCCCACCCAGCGCGGCACCAAGGAGCTGCGGCTGCTGGTCGACGCCGATGCCGCCCACAGCCTCGACGTCACACCGCGCGCCGTGGCCGAGGCGGTCGGCTTTGCCTTCCGCGGGCGCCGCCTGCGGCGTTTCCAGGGCCCCGACGGCGAGGTCGAGATGGTGCTCGGACTCCCCGAAGACGCCCAGCCCGGGATCGATGCCCTGGCCGATCTGCCGGTCCCGAACCGCTCCGGCGGCACCGTTCCCCTGAGCTCGGTGGCCGAGGTCACGATCGCGCGAACCCCGGAACGCATCCAGCGAGAAAACCGGCAGACCACCCAGTGGGTGGCGGTCCAGTTCGACAAGGACGCCGTGACCACCGATGAAGCCAAGGCGCTGGTCGAAGAACGCATGGTCGGATTCACGGTCCCCGAAGGCTACTCGTGGGACTTCGGAGAGTGGGGACACGACCGCGACGAGGCGCTGGGAACCATGTTCCGTGGGGTGGTGTTGTCACTGATGGCGGTGATCCTGCTGATGGCCGCCCTCTTCGAGAGCTTCACCCAGCCATTCGCCATCCTCATCACCCTGATGCTGGCGTTCTTCGGCGCCTTCTGGAGCCTGTGGCTGGGCGGTTACGACCTCAACCCCATCGCCTTCATGGGGATCATCATCCTCATCGGCATCGTGGTCAACAACGGCATCGTCCTGGTCGACCACGTCAACTCGTTGCGGGTCTCCGGCGTCGAACGGCGCCAGGCCCTGATCGAGGGCTGCGGCGACCGGCTGCGTCCCGTGATGATGACGGCCATCACCACCATCTTCGGGCTCATCCCACTGGTCATGGCCCGCGCCACCGTGGCCGGCGCCTACATCGACTCCATCGCGGTGGTCGTCATCGGTGGTCTCGCCACCTCGACGATCTTCACCCTGCTCGCGCTGCCGGTGTGGTACACGACCCTCGAGGACGTGGGCGCCGCCGTGCTTGCCGCACTTCCCAAATGGCGCGGCGGGACGTCCTCGAAGTCTCCCTCGGCATCGGTGCTCGCAGACGTCACGGGCGATTGACCTGAACACCCGGCCGCGGTGCACAGATGCTGTAGACTGCGCTATCCGCTCACCCCTCGGGCTTTTGCCAGAAGGCGGTTCCGCGGTGGCCACATCACGCGGTGGAGCTTCATGAGGGTGACTCGAGTGAATCGACCGAAACACAGCACATGGCTCGCGATCTTTCTCTTCGTCTTCGCGGCCTCGGCCGAAGCGGCGAAGGTGGTGTCTCCCAACACAGGAATACCACCCGAGCTGCAGGCGACCGAGGTCCACTCGCTCTTCGGCATGGTCGCCACCGGATCTCCCGAGGCCACCGAAGCGGCCGCGGCCGTTCTCGAACGCGGCGGCAACGCCGTCGATGCGGCGGTGGTGGCGGCCCTCGTCCTGAGCGTCGCCGACCCCGATGCGTCAGGCCTCGGCGGCGCCACCTACATGGTGATCAAACCTGCCGGCCGGCCGGCCGTTGTCATCGACGGCACCTCGCTGACCCCGACCCAGGTCGACATCGCCAGGCTTCGTGAAGTGAAACAGTCCGGCCGCACCTTCGGCCACGAGATGGTCGCGGTACCCACTACACTGGCGGTTCTCGATCTCGCCCTCCAGGGGCATGGCTCCCTGACGATGGCGGAAGCCGTGCAACCTGCCATCGAGGTTGCGGAACATGGCTATCAACTGAGTCCAATCCAGATTACGTGGACCGAGGACTATTACGACAACCTCATGGCCGCGTCGGACTACGCACGGTATCTGGTCATGGAGGACGGCCAAACCATCGGCAAACCCGGCGACGTCCACTGTCAACCCGACCTCGCAAACACCCTCAAACGTATCGCCGCCGAAGGCGTTGCCAGCTTCTACCGCGGCAGCATCGCCGACGAGATCGAGGCCGACATGATCGCCAACGGCGGTTTTCTCCGTAAGGCTGACATGGTCATGATGCGGGTCCGCGAACGACCCGCTTTGAGGTCCACGTACCGGGACGTCGAGGTCCTGACAGTCCCCTCCCCGGGCGGTGGAGAGACGCTTGTCGAAATCCTCAACATCATGGAGACATTCCCTCCCGAATTCCTCGCGAGCGACACGCTCGAAAGGCACCATGTTCTCGTGGAGACCTTCAGAATCGCAAGCGCGGACCGTGGCAGTTCAGGAGCAGTTCCGGGTTCAACGGGCTCGGGTACTGAGCAAGGAGCCACGCCCGGAACCGAGCGGCCATGATCGTTCCCGGGAAGAGTTCTCAGACGAGAGGAGATCAGTGGGCCGGGAGACCCCGATTGTTTCCCGAAAGGTGAAAGCACCACCCAGGTTTCGGTGATCGATCAGTACGGCAATGTTGTGTCCTTGACCCAGACCCTCAGCCGTTCCTTCGGCTCCAAGGTTGCAACCCCGGGTCTGGGGTTCTTCTACAACAGCTTTCTTGAGTCTTTCAATGTCGAAAAGCCCCAGTGTTCAGGCTTCCTACAGCCCCGCAGCATGTGCGGCAACGATATGGCCCCCGACCATCGTGCTCAAGAACGGACGGGCGGTCGCAGCGATCGGGACACCCGGGCAGCAACCGGATCCCGGGCATCATCGCCACGATCATCAGCAACATCGTCGACCGCGGGATGACCCTGCACGACGGGGTGACGGCGCCGCGCATCGTGTGGGGAGGACTGACCCGGCTCCGCATCACGGTCGAGATGACCGGGCCCTTCGGCCCCGAAGACATGGATGCCCTCCTGGACATGGGTTACAACGAGGTGGAACGGGTCGAGTTCCCCGCCGACCCGGTCGCCTTGACCCGGCTCGGCGGCGTCAACGCGGTCGCCTACGATCCCGCGACCGGCGTCTTCACCGGAGTCGCCGACCCGCGAAGGGGCGGGGCGGCCATGGGGCCGTGGGCGGTGTTTGTCGGTGACTGATCCGCTGCCTCGCCGAAAGCTGTTTCGCGGCCGCCTGCAGACCATTTCCCGCTTGACCGTCGCCTGGACCGTCGTCGCCGCAGCCGCGGTTCCAGGTCATTCAATTGAACCGCTCCCTCCCGAGGCCGAGGCACGCACAGGCAAGCCTCTGCCGGCGGCCATCCGAACTTCCGTCGCGCGGTCCGACTTCGGGATGGTCGCCAGCGGGTCGCCCGAGGCCACCGACGCGGGGGTACGGATTCTCGAAAACGGCGGCAACGCCATCGACGCCGCGGTGGCCGCGGCCCTGATGTTGGGCGTGGCTGATCCCGATGCCTCGGGGCTCGGAGGCATGACCTACATGGTCGTCCGGCTCGCCGACGGCCGCACCGTCGCCATCGACGGAACAGCCCCGACGCCACGGATCGTCGACGCCGCCAGGCTCCAGGAACTCAAGAACACCGATCAGATGCAGGGGCACGCGTTGGCGGCGGTACCGACCACCCTCGCGGTCCTCGAGTTCGCCCGCAACCGCTACGGATCGATGTCCATGGCCGAGCTGATCCAGCCCTCGGTGGAGGTAGCCGAGTCGGGTTTCCTTCTCAACCCGGCACAGATCGTGTGGACCAACGTCTATTACGAAAGGGTCCTCCGCTCCGGATACCTCCGCCTGATCGCCCTCGGCGACAACAGCCTCATCGGTCGACCAACTGACGAGGACGTCGCCATCGGACAACCCGGGGATCTCCGCTGCCGGCCGGACCTGGCACGAACCCTGCGGCGGATTCAACGCGAGGGTGTGGCCTCGTTCTACAGGGGGAGCATCGCCGACCAGATCGAAGCCGATATGCAGGCCAACGGCGGGTTCGTCACCAAATCCGACCTCACGATGCTGAGGATCCAAGAGACCCAGCCCCTCCATTCCACCTATCGGGGCCGCCACGTCATCTCTTTCCCGCCGCCCGGCGGAGGGGCCGTCATCCTCGAGAGCCTCAACATCCTGGAAAACTTTCCCTCCAGCCTGCTTGCCGAGGATTCCGTGTGGCGCCATCAACTGCTGATCGAAGCCCTTCGCATCGCCTTTGCCGATCGCCTCGCGGGGGGAGCCTCGCCGGCCGGGGCCATGTTCCGGACACCCGACCACCTCTCCAAAGAGCACGCCCGGTGGCGTTCCCAGAGCATTTCAGATGGCTCGCCGATTGCCGACGCCGACCTCCGGGGACCGGTGAACCCCGAGTGCGCACCCACCGGCGACAGCACCACCCACGTCTCGGTTGCCGACAGTTGGGGCAACGTGGTCAGCCTGACCCAGACTCTGGGCCGCTCCTTTGGGGCCGAGGTGGCGACCCCAGCGCTCGGTTTTCCCTACAACAGCCTGCTCGAGAGCTTCAACTTCGACAAACCCCAGTGTCCCGGCTATCTCCAACCCGGGGTCAAGTGTCCGAGCGACATGGCGCCGACCATCGTCCTCGACGATGACGGCACCCTCGTCGCGGCCCTCGGGGCGCCCAGCAGCAGCCGCATCCCCGCGATCATCATCAGCGTCATCAGCAACCTCGTCGATCGCGGCATGGGCCTGGTCGAAGCCGTCGACGCCCCCAGGGTCCTCACCGGGGGCCTGTCGAGGGCACAGACCATCATCATCGAAGTCGCCGGTCCCATCACCACCAACCACGTCGACGCCCTGGAGACCATGGGCTACGAAGACATCGAACGCATGCCCTACCCACCGGCAAGCCGCCGGATCGTCCTCTATGGCGGCGTCAACGCCGTCGGTTGGGACGCCGTTGCCATGACCTTCGTCGGCGTGGGAGACGGTAGGCGGTGGGGTTCGGCGCGGGGCCCGGCCGTCTCGCCGGCGCAGGCGCCGCCGCCCTGATCCGTCTCGGGTTACACTTCCGGACGAAGTGACCCGGAAATCCCACTCCTATTCGCGGCGTGTCGCTGGTGTGATCGCGGCAGCCGCCGTAGCGTCGATCTTGATCGGCTGCTCGGCCGCCGACGGGACGCGGCGGGCCCGCGGCGACGCAGTGCCGTTGGCCGCGGACGAGGCGCGCTCGGATTTCGGGATGGTTTCGACGGGGTCGGCTGAGGCGACAGAGGCCGGGGTGTGGGTGCTCGAGCGCGGCGGTAACGCCGTCGATGCGGCGGTCGCCGCCGCATTCACCCTCGGAGTCTCCGACCCCGGAGGATCGGGTCTCGGAGGGCTGACCTATGTGCTGATCGCCACCGCCGACGGCCGCGAGATCGCGGTGGATGGGTCGACGCCGGCGCCCTTCGTCGTGGACCACGATGAGCTGATCGAGATCAAGGCGGCGGAAGGCCGTTTCGGCCACACCGTGGTCTCGGTGCCGACGACGCTCGCAACCCTCGCCTACGCCCTCGAGGGCTACGGCACGATGAGTCTCAGCCAGGTCCTGCAGCCGGCGATCGAAACGGCCGAACAGGGTTTCCGGCTCAGCCCCAACAGCATCGCGTGGGCCAGCGGCTACATGAAAGAGATCCTGGCGTCGAACTACATGCGTTTCATCGTCCTCGAGGACGGACAGAACCTGGGCCAGCCCGGCGACACGGTCTGCCGACCCGATCTGCTCTCGACCCTGCAGCGGATCGCCGACGGAGGCGCCGACACTTTCTATCGAGGAACCATGGCTGACCAGATCAACGCCGACATGGAGGCGAACGGCGGCTACTTGCGCAAGGTGGATCTCGCCCGGTATCGGGTCACCGAGACTGCCCCTCTGCGCTCCCGCTATCGCGACGCTGAGATCATGGCCTTCCCGCCGCCGGGAGGCGGCGGCGAGCTGGTGGAGACTCTCAATATCCTCGAGACCTTTCCCAGTGCCTTCATCGCCGAACACTCTCCGGAGCGGCTTCACGTCATGATCGAGGCCACTCGCCTTGCCCAGGCGGACCAGAGCGGAACATCTGCAGGAGCCGGCCCGCTCTTTGGCGCCTCCAATCTGGATGAGGCCCATGCTCGAGAGCGGGCGGCACTCATCACTCCCGGACGGGCCATACCAGAGACCCAACTCGGGCCCCGCGGCACCGCGTCGGTCCTCGGCGAACACACCACCCAGGTGTCAGTGGTCGACCGTGACGGCAACGTGGCCTCGCTCACCCAGACGCTGTGCCGCCAGTACGGTTCGAAGGTCGCTGCGCTGGGCCTCGGTTTCGTCTACAACAGCTGTCTCGAGTTCCTCGACTTCGAGAACCCGCAAAGCCCCATCTACCTCCGCCCGGGCGGGTCCTTCCCGACCAACATGGCGCCCACCATCGTTCGAACCCCCGACCAGGTAATTGCCCTCGGCAGCGCTGGCAGCGATCGCATCCCGCCGTCGATCTGCGAGGTCATCACCAATATCGTTGATCGCCACCTCGACATCCGCGATGCGGTGGTGGCGCCGCGGGTGATCTGGAACAGCGCCCACGACCCCAGTCGGCTGTGTATCGAAGTCGCCCCGCCCATCGGGCAGTCGGATGTAAAACGGCTGCGTAGGATGGGCTTTAACACGATGTATGTCCTCCGCTACCCGCCGGACCCGATGTCGGACGCCGCTTTCTTCGGCGGTGTCAATGCCGCAGCGTTTGATTCGAGCACCGGGGTCTTCATCGGCGTCGGCGACCCCCGCCGCGACGGATTTGCCGCAGGCCCGAGGGTAGCGGCCGCCTCCAGGGAGCAGCAATGACCGAACAGGCTTACCTCCGTGATTGCTACCTTAGCGAGCTCGATACCGAGGTTGAAGATGTTGGTGAAGACGGTAGACGGCCGTTCGCCGTGCTCGCTGACACCATCTTCTACCCCGAGGGCGGCGGTCAGCCCGCCGACCGTGGCACCATAGCGGGCATCCCGGTGGTGGACGTCCAGAAGGCCGGGGATGAAATTCGCCACTATCTTCAAGACCCGGTGGCGACCGGTCCCGTGCACCTCGAGCTCGATTGGGGGCGGCGGTGGGACCACATGCAACAACACACCGGACAGCACCTCCTGACGGCTGTCGCCCTGCGTGAATTCGGTTGGCCAACCACCGCCTTCCACCTCGGACCGGACAAGAGCGACATCGAACTCGATGTGGGCCAGCTCGCGCCGGATGACATCGAACGGCTCGAAGAGGCGTGTGCGCTGGAGATTCGCGCCGACCGCCCCGTCCGCTATCGCACGGCCGAGGTGGCCGACTTCGAACAGCTCGGGGTACGTTCGCGGCGGCTGCCCGAAGGCTTCAAGGGGACGGTCCGCCTGGTGGAGATCGATGGCCTCGACCTCAACACCTGCGGCGGCACCCACGTCCGCACGACGGCCGAGATCGGTACCCTGTGTCTGCTCGGCACCGAGCCCATGCGCGGCGGCACCCGGCTCTTCTTTGTCGCCGGCGAACGGGTGCGGCGCCGGATGGCGGCGCACGAGGCGCGCAATCGCGACTTGAGGTCGCTGCTCGACACCAGTGACGACGAACTCGCCGGTATCGTCAAGGTCCGGCTTACCAGAGAAAAGGATCTCGCGCGAACGGCGCGCGGTCTCGCGGAAGAGCTGGCCGACCACACGGCTGCATTTCTTGCCGCGCGGTCTGAAGCGGTTGTCGATGCCCACTGGGAAGAACGCGACATGGCCTTTCTCCAGCGGGTGGCGCGAACGCTCGTCGAGGCGGCACCCGAGATGTGCGGTCTTTTGACGGCGACCAACGACGGCGATCTCCTGTTCGTCGTCGCTGCCGGAGAGAAGTCGGCAATCGATCCGGGCGAGACCGGTCCGCGAGTGGCGGAGGCCCTGGTCGGTCGCGGCGGCGGCCGCGGTCCCATCTTCCAGGGCAAGGCCGGGTCATTCAGAAACCGCGACCGAGCGCTCGAGATCCTGCGCGGCTCACCTGCGTGAAGCACAGAGGAGCAAAGGAGCAGAGGAGCGGAGGAGCAATGGCATTCTTGCCGGCCTGATCGAGGTTGTCTGGAGTGACCAGCTCGCCGTGCGGATTTGCAGGGTGGGCTTCAGCCCACCATCAGGGATGTTCACGCAAGCGACGAACTCGATGAACCCGCAGCGATCCTGAAGGTGGGCCGAGGCCCACCCTACTCGACCAGCAGATGATGGAGGAGGCGAGGTTCGCTCTGCGCGCGCAGGTGGGGTGGTACCGTCGCGCTTCTCCGTTGAATCCGGCGAGCGTGCCGGCTTCGCTCCTCTGCTCCTCTGCCCCTCTGCACTGCCTAGTTGGCTGACGCTCGGGTAGCCAGCAATGCCTTGAAATCATCCCGGCCGCGGAGAGTGTCGAGGTCCGGGTCGGTGGCGAGCAACTCGTCCCGGTCGAAGCCGAGTTCGAGGGCTCGCTCGAGAGCCGCCACCGCCGCGTCCTCACGACCCATCAGGGCGCGGGCACAGGCAAGGTTGTACCACCCGACCGCAGAGTCTCCCTGGACCTGCAGTCCAAGCTCGAGACAGACCACCAGCCGGTCGTACTGTCCGGCGGCCGTGAGGTCCCGCGCCAGGTAGAAGTTGAGCCCGCTCGAAAGGGCATTGAGCGCCCGCTGCGCTGTCACGCCTTCGATGCCTGATCCTCCGGCGCGGCGTTTGAGCTCATCGATTCGCAGGTCACGTGCGACCCCGGCCGCTGGCGGTGCGATTTCCGCGTTGCGCAACCGGTAGAACTGCCGGTTCATGTTTTCGAAATAGTTTTGTTCGTATGCATTCCACCTTTTGAGGTCTTTCGCCTGCTGTTTGAGTTCCGCACTCTTCTCGAGCCGATCGGCTGCCTTTTGGGCAGCTGCGGTGTCGTGCAGCCCCGCATATGTCGCGGTCATCTCGCGGTAGCGCCGGGCAGCAGCAATCAGCTGTTCTTCGGACTCGAGCGCCCGAGCCGACGCGAGGTCATCCGCGTACAGCGACGCAACCAGTTCGTTGTCAGCAGGTCTGAGACCCCTGGTCATGGCCAGAAGTTCGAACCACCCCACGGCCTCTCTCGCCAGCGACGGCGGCATCCAGCTGTGGGGCCCCTCGAAAATGACTAGCCGGTGCGGGTTGCCCTGTTCGGCGAGAAACGCATCCACATCATGCATCTCGTGGTAGTTGAAGTCGGTGTCGCCGGCGATCGAGAAGATGGGCACGTCGTTGCCCTTCAGATCATCGGGCAGAAACCGACCGCCGCAGGCGATGATGCCGGCCACTTCCCGGGTCGACCGCGACAACACATAGGCGACCGCCGCGCCGCCCGAGAACCCGGCGGTGTAGATGCGATCGGGCTCAGCCGGGAGCCGGGTGTGGACCTCGGGCCACAGGGCACGCAGCGCCACCACGTTGGGCTCCATCGGCCCGTCGGAGCGGGTGTTGTCCGAGCTCACCAGGATCCAGCCGTAGGTGTCAGCGGCGTCGCGAAAAAGCTCGGCCGCCAGCACCGACCGTCCCCGCGGGTCGAAGATCAGCAGGACCGGCCAGCGTTTTGAAGCATCGAAACCGGGCGGCAGGTAGAGGGTGTAGGTCTGGGTGGGGTCGCTCGCACAGGCGATGCCCTCCACCATCTCTCCCACCGGCGCCTGTACGGGCGCCACCCCGGCGGCGGACGCGGACACGGCCAGGCCACATGCGAGAACAATCGCCACAGAACGCATGAACCAAGATACGACGGCGGGGCGGTGGGGTTCCCAATTCGGAATTCGGAATTCGGAATTCGGAATGCCACCCACCCCCCCCAACGCGAAGGAAGGCGTGCGGCGGAGGTGCCATTTTCAACATTGTTGGACCCATGCACTTCCAGGTCGGTGGGACGATACGGCCTAACAATGTTGAAGGTGGCTCCTCCCGGGAAGCACGTGCTGAAAGCCGGGTTCACTCGAACGCTCAGAAAACGGCGCATCGTCCGTGTTCACCGGACGTGCCGTCCTTGAGGATTTTGCGGTCCCCTCGCGCCGACACGAGTGGAGTCTTTCGGTCGCAAACATCCTCAAGGGGGGCACTCACGAGCAATGCACCCGAGAGAATCGGGATCAAGACCCAGGAAAGACGTCATCGGGGTCTTGTGGTGGAGCCGTCCCGGCTGCACGCGCAGGCGGGACGCCTGCGCCACAACGGGACGCGTGCCCCACAACCAAACCGCCGCTCTCGGGGCGCATTGTGGTGCGGCCGTCCCGGCCGCACAGTGTGGGCGGGGCGCCCACACCACAACGGACAACCCCCAGAAAGTCCGCGGGTTCAATACAATGGACGCGTGAAGATCATCACGACGCACCTCTCGGCTGATTTCGACGCCTTTGCGGCGGCGGTGTGTGCGGTGCGTCTGTTCCCGGACCACGAGGTCGTGTTCCCAGGGTCGCAGGAGGTGGCGGTGCGCCGCTTTCTCACCGAGGCGGAGTTCGCGTACCCCGAGGCCAAACTGCGGCGCGCCCGGATCGAGCCGATCGAGCACGCCGTGGTGGTGGACACCCGCAGTCCGTCCCGGCTCGGCGAGGTCTTCGACCTGATCGCCACCAGCGGCTGCCCGGTCACTCTCATCGACCATCACATGGAGGAAGAAGTCGACGGGCTCGACGCCGCCGAGTCGATCGTCAGACCGGTCGGCGCCACCTGCACGATCATCGCCGATCTCTATCGCGAGCGCGGCTTGGAGCCGACCGTCAACGAGGCGAGTCTGATGCTGATGGGCATCTACGAGGACACCGGCGGTCTGTCCTACCGGGAGACCACCCCCGACGACCTGCGCACCGCGGCCTGGCTGCTCGAACAGGGCGCGTTGCTGGCATGGGTCCGGCGCTGGGTCCTCAAGGTGTTGCAGCCCGAGCAACTCGAACTCCTCAACCGCATGGTCGAGGCCACCGAAGTGATCGACATCGCCGGGGTGCCGGTCTCGTTGTCGATGCTCGAGGTCGACCGCTACCACGAGGAGGCGGCATTCGTGGTCCACCGCTGGGTGGAGATCTTCGAGATCGTGGTCGGCGCGGTGCTCCTGGTCCGCCCGCCCAACATCAACCTCATTCTGAGGTCGAGGCTGCCCGGTCTCCACGTCGGCCGCGTCGCCCAGCAGTTCGGCGGCGGCGGCCACCCGACAGCGGCGTCGGCCCGGGTCTCCGACATGATGCCGGTGGAGCTGCGCGAGGTGTTGCTGGAGGCTCTCGCCGTCGAGATGCCGCCGCCGGCCACGGCCATCGACATCGCCGCGCGAAAGATCTTTTCAGTCGACGACACGGTGACGGTCGCCGACGCCAAGGACCGCATGAACCAGCTGCGCGTCAACGCCCTGCCGGTGCAGGACACCACATCCGGCGACCTGGTCGGTCTCGTCACCCGTCAGATCCTCGACCGCGCCCTCAGCCACAGCATGGACGAACGGCCGGTGAGCTCGGTGATGCAGCCCGATCTACCCACCGTGGCGGCCGCGACGCCATTGGAAGATCTCCGCGATCTCTTCCTCGAGCGGTCCTACCGTTTCGTGGTGGTGGAAGACGGCGGCAAGCCGGCGGGCATCGTCACCCGGATGGAGCTGTTCCGGCGGCTCTTCGAACACCAACACGCCGCGGGTTCGGCTCTCGACAACCGGATGGCGGGGACCCGGCCCGTAAGCCAGTCGATCACTCGCCTGCTCCGCGAGTTCGCGCCGCCGTGGGTGCAACGGGTGCTCGACGGTGCGCGCCGGGTCGCAGACCGCCAGAAGGTGCCGGTGTACCTGGTCGGCGGCATGGTGCGGGACCTGCTCCTGGAGCGGGCCAACGAGGACGTCGATCTGGTGGTCGAAGGCGACGGTATCGCCTTCGCGGCCGACCTCGCGAAGGAGCTCGACGGGAGGCACCATCCCGCACGCGCCCTTTCTGACCGCGGTGGTGACCCTGCCCCACGGCCTCAAGGTCGATGTCGCCTCCGCCCGCACCGAGTTCTACCGCACGCCGGCCGCGCTGCCCGAGGTGGTCACGTCCCTGATCCGCCAGGATCTCTACCGCCGTGACTTCACCATCAATTCGCTGGCGGTGGCTCTCCAGGGCGACCGCTACGGAGACCTGGTGGATTTCTTCGGCGGCCGCAAGGACATCCAACGCCGCGAGATCCGGGTCCTCCACTCGTTGTCCTTTATCGACGACCCGACCCGCGCCCTCCGCGCGGTGCGGTATGCGCGCCGTCTCGACTTCGCGATCGCGCCCGACACCCGGCACCTGATCACCACCGCCCTCGCCGAGGGGGTCTTCGAACGTCTCTCCGGCCAACGCCTGCGGCGCGAACTCGAACTGCTTCTGACCGAGGCCCACCCCACCGAGGCCCTCGCACTCGTGGCCCGCCTCGGCCTTCTGCCCGCCATCAGCCCCGACCTCACGTGGAGCGAGACGGTTCGCGGCCACCTCATGGAAGTCGAGGGACAGCTCGCGTGGTACGAACTCGAGGGTCTCGGACCATCGCCCGATCTTTGGATCCTCTTTCTCGGGGGGCTCGCCGTACAATCGGGCGCCGACGCCGTGGCACGGTTGGCGCAGAGGTTGCAACTCGGCGGATCGACCCGCGATCGCATGCTCGCGCTCCCTGCACAGGTCGAGGCCATCGTCGGGTCGGCCGATCCCTCGCTGCCGCGATCGCAGCGCGCCCGGGTTATCGAGAAGTGCCCCGCGGAGCCGCTCCTGCTGGCGATGGCAAAGGTCCCCCTTGACCAGAGAAGGGCGCTCGCCGATGCGGCGGAAGCGGCGACACGTCTGGAGCTGCCCGTTACCGGCCAACAGCTCCTCGACCACCAGGTGCCGCCCGGCCCGCGCATCGGCCGCACCCTGACGATGGCGCGGGACGCGTTGGTCGACGGCGCCATCACCACGGAGGAGGCCCTGTCGTGGGCCGTCAAGACCGCGATGGGGCTGGAAGACGAGGAGGGTCGGTGAAGAGCCGAATGATTCTCGGTTGTCTCCTGGCGCTGGCTGCCGCCACCGCCTCCGCTCAGGCCCCGATTCCGGTCGTCGAACGGGTCTTCACTGAAGGCGAGGTCGCCACACGGGTCACCCTCTTCAGCAACCGCGTCGTGGTGGTGTCGATCACCGACAACGGCGTGCAGGGCTATTTCAAATATGTGACCCTGCCGCCGGACCAGTATCTGATCTACCTCGGAATCCTGCAGAGGGCGGTCCTGGAGCTGGGCGAGAGGCCGGTCACCTCTGCGGTCTCGACGCCGAGAAGCCAGCTGGCGCTGACTCTTCACATGGGCCCGGACTCACCGCGCCGGATTGAGTATTCACCCATGGCCACCGTATCCCTCCCGCTGGCCCAGATCTCAGGAGCGATCAACGATCTCGAGGCCCTGGTTCGCGAGTCGAGCCCGTCGTCGGAAGATCTCAAGGGGTGGGACCCTCGCCGCGACGACCGGGTGGAGCTCATGACCGGCGGCTTCGCGCGGGTGACCGAGGTCCTGGATGAAGGGGTCCTGGTGTTGGAGCACGAGGGCACCTACATCCGCGAAATCGTCGGACTCGACGCTCGTGACGACGTGATCCGGCGCGTCGTGGGACCCCTGAAGTGAGGATCACGGGCGGCGTCTGGCGCTCGCGGCGTCTGGGCAGCCCGGCCAAGAACATGCCCGTCCGCCCGACCCCAGATGCCATGCGCGAGCGCGTCTTTGCGGTTCTCGGTGAACTGGTCACGGGTGCCAGGTTTCTCGACCTTTTTGCCGGCACCGGCGCGGTAGGGCTCGAGGCCCTGTCGCGCGGCGCGTCCTCGGTGGTGTTTGTCGAACGCCACCGCGGCGCGGCCCGCATCCTCCGCGACAACTGCACCCTCTTCGACCTCGAGGACGACAGGGCCCGGACCCTCGTACAACCCGCCGCGGCGGCGGTCGCCGCGCTGGCGCGGCGCGGCGAAGCTTTCGATCTCGCCTGGGCCGACCCGCCGTTCGAGTCCTGGGAGGACGGGCTCGCCGCCCTCTCCGGCGCCTTCTCGGCCGGTCTCCTCGAATCTGACGCGGTGGCCTGCCTGGAGTGCCCCGAGCGCGCAGCGGTCGAGGACGGATTGCCCGACCATTTGGAGGCATTCCGCGATCTCAAAGGCGGTGCCTCGAGGGTGGTGCTCATACGGCGTTTGAACGTTTGAACGTTCAACGTTGATCGATTTGCTTGCGGCGAGCCATACCCAACAGGAACCGTTCTTGATATGATGCTGGCAGAGGTACCCCATGGCACTGCTTCGACCGAAATCGCAACGTGGAAAAACTTCACTGCGGGCCTACACCATCATCACCTGCCCGTACAACGGCCACCAGGTTTCGATGTGTCGCGGTCTGTGCGAACCCGAAGGTGAGTACGGCCACTGCGGCCGCATCGCTCCCCACAAGATGATCGGCCGCCACCAGGCCGCATCATGAATTACAAGGCAAGACCGCTGAAGTACTAGCCCAGCTACTCATCCTGAACCCGAATACCACTCCATCAGGTCGGCCCACGCGGACCTTCCGTCACCGAATCCTCGAGAATCTGATGGAAGCTCAGCCTTCGACACCAGACAAGAACTACCAGCACCTGCCACCGGAAGTGGCGTCGATCCACGGGACGGTGGCCCGACCACAGGGAGTCGTCGAGCACCCACCCAATCGCGTTGAGATCGTAGCCGGGATCCGAGGTCATCACAGGAGGTTTGCCGATATGGCGTAGCCCTCTGATTTCCAGACGGACTTCCTCCGGAACCCAGTTCGGCAAAGACGAGACGTGAGCCTCGTGCGCATAGCCGCCGGCCACGAACCCTCGAGCCGCGAATTGGAACCCGGACGTTCCGGCCCTTTCGATTCCGGGCAGAGAAAAAGGCGTTGCCGGCCGCGGAGATCACAGCGCCTGGCCCAGCGGCGCTTGCCCGCCAACCGATGAGAGCTCGAAGAGCCGCGGAGAGGCACACGAAGATCCGGAGATCGTTGCCGCCGGGTAAGCTCCATGCTTCGATCCGGTGCCGCGCCTCGTCCATGACCAGACCAAAGTCGTCCGAGATCTCCCGATCCGAATACACGCTGAACCCGGCCAACTCGGCATGATGCGGAAACATCGGGTAGGGCAGAAAAAGACCGAGAGGTAGAGGCGACGATCACGACCAAAACAACGAGGGTCCACAGCGACCACTTGCAACCCGACCGATGGTGATCTTCATCGAGCCCCAGAACCCTCGAGGCTTCAGTTCAATGTACGGTTCAGGGGAGAGGGGTTTGATGCTGGATGCAGGATTCACTTTGAAATCTGATTCCTGAATCTGGAACCCGGCTCACCGCCAAGAGGCGGATGGGTGAATCAAATCGATTCGAACTCAGAATTCGCCGAAGGGCGTCAGCCTTCGGCGTTTCGTGCTCGGACGCTGGTTGGCGCGGAGGATCCGTTTGCGAACCCGGATCGCCGATGGCGTGATCTCGACCAGTTCGTCGCCGTCGATCCACTCGATCGCCCGGTCGAGGGTCATCTCGCGGGGCGGCGCCAGCCGCAGGGCCTCGTCGGCGCTCGAGGTGCGCATGTTGGTGAGCTTCTTTTCGCGTGTGACGTTGACATCGAGATCATTGTCGCGCGCGTTCTCACCCACGATCATTCCCTCGTAGACCTCGGTCCCGGTGCCGATGAACAGCGTCCCGCGGGGCTCGAGGTGATACAGGGCATAGGTGGTGGTCCTGCCGGCCCTGTCGGACACCAGGGCGCCCGTGGCGCGGCCGGGGATCTCACCCTGCCACGCCTCCCAGCCGTCGAAGAGATGGTTGAGGATGCCGGTACCGCGGGTGTCCGTGAGAAACTCGGAGCGAAAGCCGATCAGCCCCCGCGATGGGACTCGAAAGGCCAGCCGTACCCGGCCGTGGCCGGGGTTGTGCATCTGGGTCATCTGCCCTTTGCGGCCGCCGAGCTTCTGAGTCACGACGCCCACGTACTCGTCAGGGCAGTCGACCTGGACGATCTCCATCGGTTCGAGCTTGCGCCCATCCTCTTCGCGGGTCACGATCTCGGGCTTCGACACCGACAGCTCGTAGCCCTCCCGGCGCATGGTTTCGATCAGGATCGCGAGCTGCAACTCGCCGCGCCCCTGGATCTGAAATGCGTCGTTGGCGAGGATCTCCAACCGGATCGAAACGTTGTGGAGGGCCTCTTTTTCGAGCCGAACCCGGATCTGACGCGCCGTCACGAACTGGCCCTCGCGGCCGCCGAAGGGCGAGTTGTTGGCCGAAAAGACCATGGACATGGTGGGTTCATCGACAGCGATGCGTTTGAGCGGGTGTGGATCGTCGCGGTCCACCAGCGAGTCGCCGATACTGACCTCGTCGAGACCCGCGAGGGCGACGATGTCGCCGGCAACCGCAGAATCCACCTCGATCCGGTGCAGTCCCTCGTGCGAGTAGACCACACCCACCTTGGCCGCGCCGATACCGTTCTCACGGGCGATGCCCACCGTTCGTTTGGCGTACAGCGTGCCGTTGACGATGCGCCCGACGGCCAGACGGCCCAGGTAGTCGGAGTAATCGAGGTTGGTGACCAGGAGCTGCAGCGATGCCGCGGGGTCACCGCTGGGCGGCGGCACGGTCTTGACGATCTCGTCGAGGAGGAACTGCAGGTCCGCAAATTCGCCCTCGAGCCCTTTGCGGCACAGACCCTTGCGCGCATCGGTGCAGTAAACCGGAAAGTCGAGCTGCTTTTCATCCGCGTCGAGGTCGATAAAAAGGTCGTAGACCTCGTCCAGGACCTCGGCCGGGCGCGCATCGTCACGGTCGATCTTGTTGATGACCACGATCGGCGGCAGACCGAGTTCGAGCGCTTTGGAGAGTACGAATCGGGTCTGCGGCAACGGCCCCTCGGCGGCATCCACCAACAGCAGAACGCCGTCCACCATCTGCAGCGTGCGCTCGACCTCGCCACCGAAGTCGGCGTGGCCGGGGGTGTCGACGATGTTGATCTTGACGCCCTTGTGGCGCACGGCCGTGTTCTTGGCGAGGATGGTGATGCCACGCTCGCGCTCGAGGTCGCCCGAGTCCATCACCCGTTCGTTGACCCGTTCGTTGGCGCGAAAGGTGCCGCTCTGCCACAGCATGGCATCCACCAGGGTGGTCTTGCCGTGGTCCACGTGGGCAATAATTGCGAGATTTCGGAATTCGGTCATTGGAAGGACTCACTTTCGGCTCGCCGAAGCAAGCGAGTTGTTGTAGCACCTAAATGGCTGTGGGTCAATGGGAAAGCGTTCAGGCGAGATGGTCGAGAGCCGGAATCCCTACCCACCCCGCGAGGTTGAATTTTGAATTCTCAATTCTTAATTCTCAATTCCAGCCCACATCCCCACCGACGGGAAGAGCTCGAGTGCTCCGGGTGATTGGCGCCGCGTGCGGCGGATGCGCGTTCCGGAAACGGTTCGCCTTCGCCGGACGTGCCGTCTCTTGCGGCGGAGGTGCCTGTCTCCTCCCGGGGAGCGCGCGCTGAAAGTCGTGGCTCGCGGGTTGCCCCTCAGCCGTTCGCAGCCAGGATCTGTCTTTGGATCTCGATATTGTCGCGGTGGCCGGTGAGCTTCGCCGTCACCTTGCCCCGCACCGGGTAGCCGAGCAGGTAGAGATCACCAATGATGTCGAGAATCTTGTGGCGCACGAACTCGTCGGGAAAACGGAGATCGGTGTTGATCACGTTGTCCTCGCCGACCAGGATGAAGTTGTCGAGGCGGCCGCCGGTGCCGAGGCCGAGCTCGTTGATCATCGTCAGATCGCGCATGAATCCGAAGGTCCTGGCCGGGGCGATCTCTTTGCGGTAGGCGTCGCAGCCGGTGAAGACGAAGTCGTAGAACTGGTCCCCAATCGGGGGCGGATAACTGAGCTGGTAGGACACCGAGAACACATCAGCGGGCTCGATGACCAGAGATTTCTTGCCATCGCCGACCTCGTAACGCCGGTCGATGACCAGTTCTTTGACCAGGGCGTCCTGGTCGACGACGCCGATTTCCTGCAGCTTGTCGAGGAAGCTCAGGGCCGATCCGTCGAGGACCGGGATCTCGCCGTGGACCTTGACCATAAGGTTGCTCACCCCGCAGGCGTGCAGCGCCGATAACAGGTGTTCGACGGTGCGGATGCTCTCGCCATCCCGCGTCAGGCTGGTTGCGTAGTCGGTCTCCGCGACCGAGCTCACGTGGGCCGGCATGGTGATGCCGCGTGGGAGCGTCAGAAAGTGGATCCCGGTGTCGGGCGGCAACGGCTGGATGACCATCCCGGTGCGTCCGCCCGAGTGCAGACCGAGCCCGTAGATGACGCTCGACTCGCGAATCGTCCGCTGCAAGCGGTCGGTGGCGCGGAGCAGTCCAAGCGGCGGCGGCGCCTCGAATTTCATCACCGGCTCGATGCGTTGGCGGCTCGCCTCGAGCACCCCGTCGACACTACCCTGGGAACCTCGGCGCTTCGATTCCAATGCTTCTTCCACCGCCTTGACCGTGCGGTCGTAGGAGAGCGGTTTCTCCAGGTAGTCGTGCGCCCCCATCTTGATCGCCTTGACCGCGGTCTCCGAGGTGCCGTGACCGGACATCATGATCACCATCGCCTCGGGGTCCACGTCGCGCAGGGCCTGCAGGGTCTCGAGCCCGTCCCAGTCGGGCAGCCAGATATCGAGAAAAACCACATCCGGCCGTTGCTCGCGAAAGAGGTGGAGCGCCTCTTCACCGCTGGTCGTGGTGATCGTGCGGTAGCCCTCGTCCGCCAGAATCTGTGACAGGGTTGTCAGGATGCCGGTTTCGTCGTCGACGATGAGGATGAGTTCGTTCATGGTTGTGCCAGTTTGGGGGTTCTGGGTTCTGCGGTCAAGGGTGGTCCGAAGGTGGGTCTCATCGTGGTCAAGCCTGTATATCTCACCAGGTTTCGTAACGAGGGCGACGAGGCGCCGTGGCCAGGCGGGTTTTCTCGCCTTGGGGCGCGCAGGCGTACTTTGCAGTACGTTGAGCCCACCAAGGTGAGAAAACACGGTTGGGTAGGATGCATCGTCGACCGCAGTCGACAGCTGGTGAGATATGCAGGCTAGGGCAACCTGGCTTTCCCAACGCTCTCCCCGAGAGGAGCCACCTTCAACATTGTGTGCCCGAATCTACCGACCGACGTCGAAGTTCGTGTGTCCCACAATATTGAAAATGGCACCTCCGCCGCACGCAGACTTTCCGGGCGCGCTTCCCGAGATGAGCCAGGCTGAAGCCAGGCACCTCCGCCGCACGTGGTCCACCCACCCTGAGTGCTCGAGTCTATTGTGCAGGTGGGGTGCGGGCGGAAAATTCGAAATCCAAAATCCGAAATCCGAAATTTTCGATCACCGTCACCGCACGCCGGTGATTGAGAAATAGCGCGCATCCGGGTGGTGGAACACCAGCGCGCTCACGCTGGCCTCGGGCTCCATCATCATTTCGTCGGTGAGCTGAATGCCGATGTCCTCGGGCCGCAGCAGCCGCCACAGGGGCACCTGGTCGTCGAGATCAGGGCACGCCGGGTAGCCGAAGCTGTAGCGCTTGCCACGGTAGCGGGCGGCAAACCGGTCCTTCATGGTCATCTCGGGCGGGTCCGGGAAGCCCCACAGACCGCGAAGCTGCGCGTGCAGCCACTCGGCGGCGGCCTCGGCGGTCTCGATGGCGAGCGCCTGGATGGCATGGCTCGCGAGATACTCCCCGGCATCCTTCGCCGCCTGCGAGTGTCCACGCACGCCCTCGCCCGCGCCGACGACGAACAACGCCACGGAATCGCGAACGCCGTCCCGCGGCGGCACGACGAAGTCCGACAGACACAGCCCGCCGGGCTTCTGCTGGCGTTCGAAGGTGAAGACGCGGGCCGGCTTGTCGCTCGCCGGCTCGAACAGTGCAATACGGTTGCCTTCGGACTCGGCCTCGTAAAACCGCCACACGGCGCCGACCCGCATCCACTCCCGGACATCGGTCTTCAGCGCCTCGACCATGGCGTTGAGTTTTTCGGCCTTGACGTCTCCCTCGTCGAGAAGCCGCTGAAAGCTGCCACGAAGACCGAGGTGTTTGCCGTAGAGCATCTGCGGGTTGATATAGGACCAGACCTCGTCCAGGCTCTCGGCCGCCGGCCACACGACACGATCGCTCCGGGGCGGCGGCAGAGGCGGAAGGTATTTTCGCACCGCGGGCGCTTCGGATCGCGAGGTCGAGGTTGGCCGCGGCCGGGGTACGGGCGCCTTTCTATCGGGCGGATCGGGGGGCTCCGGCGCCGGAGCGGCTGCGCCCTTCTCCACCAATCGCAAGAGAGTCTCGAGACCGGACATGGCGTCCGAACAGTAAACGACCCTTCCTCGGTAGACCGGGGCGATCCGTTCCTCCGTGAACCGGGCCGACAGCGCTGCGCCGCCGACCAGGATCGGGACGTCGATGCCGGCAGCTGCCAGGTCTCCGGCGGTGACGACCATCTGGTGCGCCGACTTCACCAGGAGTCCCGACAGACCCACCGCGTCGGGCCGGTGTTCGCGCACCGCCTGCACCAGGGTCTCGGGCGTCACCTTGATCCCGAGGTCGATGATGTCGAAACCGTTGTTGGTGAAAATGATGTCGACCAGGTTCTTGCCGATGTCGTGGACATCGCCCTTGACGGTCGCCAGCACCACCTTGCCGCGCGAGGAGGACGTTTCGGCATCCATGAACTGCTCGAGGTGCGACACCGCCGCCTTCATCGCCTCGGCGCTCTGCAGGACCTCGGCGACGATGAGCTCGTTGTCGTTGAACAGACGGCCTACCTCCGCCATCCCCGCCATCAACGGTCCGTTGATGATGTCGAGAGGCGCCAGACCCTCCCCAAGCTTGAGATCGAGGTCGGTGATCAACCCGGTGCGACTACCGTCGATGATGTAACCCGCGAGCCGCTCGTCGATTGGTTGTTCAGGACGGACGACCGCCTCCCGTTTGGCGCCGCGGAAGTGCTCGGTCACCCTAGCGACGTGGAAGCCATGGATGGCGGCACGCTCTTCGGGGCCCTGTTCCCGCCAGTCGCGGGGCGCGTCCGCGAGGGCCGGATCGATCCCCTCGCCGGCGGCCGGCGGCGTGTTGGCGAGCAGCGCCTCGACCATCCGCCGTTCCGCTTCCGGGATCGCGGCGTAGCGCTCGAGCCGTTCGCTGTTGACGATGGCCAGATCGAGCCCGGCCTTGGTGCACAGGTAGAGGAAGACAGAGTTGACGATCTCGCGGGCGCGAACGGGCAGGCCGAAAGAGACATTGGAGATCCCGAGCACGGTGGTGCAGACCGGAAAGGCCTCCTTGATCAACCGCAGCCCCTCGATGGTCTCCACCGCACCGCCGATGTAGCTCTCGTCGCCGCTCGCCGCTGGAAAGACCAGCGGGTCGAAGACGATGTCCTCTTCCGGAACCCCGTATTTTTCGGTCAGCAGCAGATGGCCGCGGCGGGCGATCTCGAGCTTGCGCTCCCGGGTGAAGGCCTGCGCCTGTTCGGGGTCCTCGTCGATGACGCCGAAGATCACCGCCGCGCCGTAGCGGCGCAACAGCGGCGCCACCGCCTCGAACCGCTCCTCGCCGTCCTCGAGGTTGATCGAGTTGACGATCGATTTGCCCTGGCAGTAGGTCAATGCGACCTCGACCGCGGCGGCATCGGTGGAGTCGATCATGATCGGCGCCTTGACCGCGCGGCCGAGACGGTCGAAGAGCTCACGGATCGCCGCCACCTCATCGCCCTCGGTGGACTGCAGACAGACGTCGATGATGTGGGCGCCGCCCTTGACCTGGAGGCGGGCGATCTCGACCGCATCGTCCCACTTCTCTGCCGCCACCATCTCACGGAACTTCTTGGAGCCGATGACGTTGGTGCGCTCGCCGACGAGCAGCGGGCGGGTATCGTCGTCGGGTTCCACCAGATCGATCCCGGTAAAGACCGCGCGGCGCGGCGGGTCAATATCGAGGGGACGCGGCCGGCGGCCCGCCACCATCGCTGCAAGGGCGGCGGTGTGGGCGTCGGTGGTGCCGCAACAACCGCCGACGATGTTGAGCCATCCATTGTCGGCAAAGCGCTCGAGGGCAGCGGCCAATGATTCGGGAGTCTCCGAATACCGCCCGTCCTCGTCTGGCAGCCCGGCGTTCGGGAAGCAGGAGACCGGCCACCGCGAGCGTTGGTGGATGGTCCGCACGTGATCAGTCATGAGATCGGGACCGGTGGCGCAGTTGAGCCCGACCGCCAGCAGGTCGGCGTGCTCGATCGAAGCGAGAAAGGCGTCCGCGGCCTGTCCGCCGAGCATCGTGCCCGAGGTCTCGATGGTGCCCGACACCACCAATGGCCGCCGCACTCCTGCGTCGGCAAAGGCGCGCTCTGCCGCGATCAGGGCAGCCTTGACGTTACGGGTGTCCTGACAGGTCTCGATGAAAAGCAGGTCGGCACCACCCTCGAGCAGGCCGCTCACCTGCTCGCCAAAAGTCCGGACGAGCTCAGAAAAGGTGATGCCGCCGGTGACCGAAATCGCCCTGGTGGTCGGGCCGATGGAGCCGACCACGAACCGCGGTTTGTCAGGCGTCGAAAACTCCCGCGCGGCCTCGACCGCGAGCTCGGCGGCGCACCGATTCAGCGCCCGCGCTTCGTCCTCGAGCCCGTACTCGGCCAGCACCAGGGGGGTGCCGCCGAAGGTGTCGGTCTCGATCAGATCGGCGCCGGCCGCGAGGTAGGCCCGGTGGACATCGAGGATGACATCCGGCCGGGTGCGGACCAGGATCTCGTTGCAGCCCTCGAGTTCGGGGCCGCCAAAGTCGCCGGGGCCGAGGTCCTTCGACTGCAACATCGTCCCCATAGCCCCGTCGAGGACCAGGATGCGGTCGGCCATGAGAGCGCGCAGCTCTTCCGTGCGGTCGCTGCCGGCCGCGGTGAGGGGGCTTGGGGAGGGAGTCGTGGTGCTCATGATCGATGCAAGAGAGTACCCGAGAACCCGAAGGAAGCGCCACTTTCAGTCACGCTGTTCCAAGCCCGATTCTCTGAACGGCATTCCCGAGAGGAGCCACCCGCACCATTGTCGGCTCGCGTCGCCGAACCGACTGCAGCGCCCGGGCGTCCGACATTGGTGCAAGTGGCACCTCCACCGCACGCGGCCCGTTTCCTAACGCGCTCTAGGGCACGTCCGGTGAACGCAAACCGTTTCCGGATGGCACCTCCGCCGCACGCGACCCGTATCCGCACGTGCTTCGGGGCACCTCCGCCGCACGCGGTATCAACCACCCCGGCACGCGAGGCGCGTGCCCCACAATACGGTCGTGCCCGGAGCGCTTGTGGGGCAGCCGTCCCGGCTGCCGGGTGGGTAAGCGGTCCCAAATCTGCGTCAATCGGCGTGATCTGCGGTTGCTCCTCGCGTGGGTGGGTGAAAAATCAGAAATCCGAAATCCGAAATCCGAAATTCCTATTGAGCCGCCGCATCATCAATTAACGGCAGGATCGCCTGCGGCTGTTTGAAGGGCGCTATCAGGTACGACGCCGGCGGCGTGGTCGGGGGCCTGGCGCAGCATCTTCACCGCCCATTCGTAGCCCACCTTTTCGGCGTCCGCGCCGGCGCTCTCGAGATCCGACAGGAGGTTCTCCGGCACCACAATACCCGGCACCTCGTAGTGGAGGCGCATCGCCATCTTGAGCGACCGTAAGGGCCACACCGCGGCCAGGGTCGGGATCGGAAGCTCGCCGCCGAAGAGTCCGGTGAAGCGATCCCAGGCCTGCCAGTCGAAGGTGACCTGGCTCATGGCGAAGTGGGCGCCATTGTCGAACTTGCGGCGCAGACGATCGGCCTCCTTCTGTGGATCGTCGGCAGCCGGGTTGACGGCCACTCCGACGAGAAAGCCCGGCGGATCACCGATCCGGTTGCCCGCGCAGTCATAGCCTTCGGCGAGGCGCGAAAGAGACCGCACCAGTTCGAAGATATCCACGTGGTAGACGTCGTGCACCCCCGGGTAGTCGCCGAGCTGCGAGGGGTCACCGGTGATGGCGAGCAGGTTGCGGATGCCGCCTCGCCAAGCCCCAAGGAGCTGCGACTGCAGACCCATGAGACTGGCATCGCGAGGCGTGATGTGGGGCACCGTCTCGAGCCCAGTCCTCTGCTGGATCAACTGGCCGAGGTAGAGCGGGTCCATCCGCAGCCGCGCCAGCGGGTTCGAGTTGATGTCGACACCGTCGACGTCGGGATGGGCCGCAATTGCCGCGGCGGCCTCCAGGAGCGCATCGACGTTGGTCCCCTTGGGCGGGTCGAGTTGGACCAGCCGGACAAACCGCCCCCTCTCGAGCTTGGCCGCGAGGGCCGATGACGGGCGCACCGCCTCGGGTGCCGGCACCCTCGACCCGACCGCCACCACGGTGGTGGTCCGGGGCTGGGGGGCGAGATCGCGCACCGCGTCGGCGATCGCCCGGATGTGCTCGGGTCCGGTGCCACAGCACCCGCCGACCACCGCCGCCCCCAGACCTACGGCCTGGCGGACGAACTGCGCCAGATAGACCGGGGTGGCCGGCGGCATCAGGATCCGGCCTTCGCGTCGCACCAGGGTCCCCGCGTTCGGCGACGCCGCCAGCGGCACCCGCAGCTGGGTCACCTGACGCAGGATCTCGAGGGTCCCCATGGGCCCCGGCGAACAGTTCACGCCCACCGCCACGAGATCGAGTTCGGCGAGCTCGTCGAGGAATTCCGCCTGCTCTTTGTAAGGGTGAGGGGCCCGTTCGTGGGCGAAGGTCATCATGCCGATCAGAGGCAGGTCGGTGACGCTGCGCACCGCCGCCACCGCGATGGCGAGCTCGTCGATTCGGAAAAAGGTCTCGAGGATCAAGAGATCAGCGCCGCGCCCGGCAAGAATCGATGCCTGCTCGGCATGGGCCAGCGGGATCATCGCCCGCCCCTCGGGCTCGTCGAGATCCAGCACACCTGCAAGCGGTGCGATGGAGCCACCGATCAAAATGTCGCGACCCGAGATCTCCCGGGCCTCACGCGCCAGTTTGACGGATCCGGCATTGATCTTTTCGGTGAGATCTCCAGCCCCGGCGCGTTCCAGCCGAGGTCGCGAACAACCGAAACTGGAGGTCTCGATGAGCTCCGCACCGGCTTCGATGTAGGCGAGGTGGATATCGAGAACCTCCTGCGGGTGCTCGTGAACCGCAAGGTCCATTCGCGCGCCCGTCGGGCAGGCGTTGCAGAAGCTCCGACCCCATCGCACCGTCCATGACCACCACGTGGTCGGCGAGACGGCGGCGCAAAACCTCAGCCTTCACAGTGCCACCAGCCTTGCCAATATATTTTCAAAGGCACTCTCGAGGTCTCCGTTTTCGGCCGCCTGTAAAAAGGCGTCGAGCGAGCCCTGCCCCACGACCTCGACCCCCGGTGAATCCGGGCACGCATCTGCGGCAGCGATCCAGAATCCCCTGATACCGGTTCGCGCCGCGCACGCGATGTCACAGTCCCAGTTGTCGCCGACCATCAGACATTCTTCGGGACGTCTGCCGAGAAAGGCGACGATGTCCCGGTAGTAGGCCTCGTGCGACTTGGTGGCGCGGCAGTTCTCATAGGCGGTCACGAGGTCGTAGTCGAATCGGTCGACCCCGACGCCGCCCCACTGCATCCGTTGTTCGATCGCGGTGCGGGGGAACAGCGGGTTGGTGGCGATCACCACCTGCAGCCCTCGCTGCCCGGCCCACTCGACGATCTTCGGCGCCGCCGGTCGCGGCGCGATCATCGCCTGCAGAGAAGGATAGGCCTCGCGGTAGAAACGCTCGAGCAGCGGTTCGAGCACCGATCGCGGCACGCCGAGCGCCGGGTAGAACGCGGCGGCAAAGACCTCCTCGTTCGCAGGTCCCGTGCCATCGTTGCAATCCATGGTTCGGGTTGCCGCCAGAAGCTCGGCGATAAAGCGGTCGGGGGAAACGGTGTCCGCCACGAACACTTTGAGCGCCTCGAAGTACGCCGGGATGAAGGTGCGCACAGGATTGCCGATCAGGGTGTCGTCGAGATCGAGCAGAAGCGCCTTGAGGCCGGGTGTCGTCATTGGGGGAGTATAACGATACGAATTCTTAATTTTGAATTTTGAATTTTGAATTGCCAGCCCAACCCACCCGTCGCAGTCATCGAGCACCCAAACGTTCAGGGTGGGTGCCGACGAGCCGCGTGCGGCGGAGGTGCCATTTTCAACATTGTTGGACACACGAGGCTTCACGTCGAAAGGATGTTTCGGGCAACAGTGGCTCTCTCGGGAGGTACGCGTGGAAACGAGCCGGATGTTTCGGAGCCAACATATGTTGACAGGATGGCTCCTCTCGGGAAGCGAGTCCGGAAAGTCAAGCTATGGCACAATCTCGCTCGTGCCGATGTCCTTCCTCCTGCTGGTTCCCCTGTGCGTGCTGGTGGCGGCGGCGTATGCGGCGGTGGGTCTCGGCGGCGGCACCGGCTATCTGGCCCTTATGACGCTGTTCGGGATGGACACCGCGACGATGCCCTCTACGGCGCTGCTGCTCAACGTCGTCGTCACAGGCGCCGCGCTGTTGCGGTTCGGACTCGCAGGACGGCTCCGCACGCGGCTGCTGTTGCCCTTCCTGCTCCCGGCCATTCCA
Organism: Candidatus Sulfomarinibacteraceae bacterium; assembly: GCA_963714885.1. Classification (GTDB taxonomy): domain Bacteria; phylum Acidobacteriota; class Thermoanaerobaculia; order Thermoanaerobaculales; family Sulfomarinibacteraceae; genus Sulfomarinibacter. The sequence goes on from CAVQQV010000003.1 coordinate 139,455, forward strand.
GCGGCCTTTGTTGGCGGGCTCATCTCGGCGCCGCGTCAGATCTTTCTCGGCGCCCTCGCGGTGGGTCTCACTGCGGCGGCGGCGGCGATGCTGCGGTCGGCGGGTTCGAGCGATGAACCAACGACACCGGCACCCGCAGCGCTGATGGCGGTCGCCATTCCATCCGGGCTCCTGATCGGTCTGGCGTCGGGTTTTCTCGGCATCGGCGGCGGGGTCTTTCTGGGTCCGCTGGTGCTGCTCCTCGGGTGGGCTGGGCCGCGAGAGGTGGCGGCGATGAGCTCGGCTACCGTCTTCACCCTTTCGATCGCGGGGCTCGCCGCCCACGGCCTCCGCGGCAGCATCGACCTTCACATCGCCGGTCCGCTGGCCATCGCCGTACTGGTCGGCGGTCTCGCCGGCGCCCACCTCGCCGAGACCCGCCTCTCGCCCGCGGCCCTCAAGCGCCTGTTCGCGGTGATCATCCTGATCGCGGCAGCGACGAGCCGCCTTCACAGCCCTGACCTGAAGACACCCACTCCCGCGCGAGCCCGATAGGTTAGAATACGCGTTTGGGTTCGACCCGAACGAGGAAAGTGATGAGCGAACAACAACATCAAAAGCAGCGGCTCGGCATCCTCACCAGCGGCGGTGATGCGCCGGGCATGAACGCGGCGATCCGCGCCGCCGTGCGAACGGCGCTCGAGGCCGGTGTTGAGCCGGTGGCGATCAAGGAGGGGTTTCGCGGTCTGGTTGAGGGCGGCTCATTCTTCGAGCCGATGTCCTGGGACTCCGTGGGCGGCATCATGCACAAGGGCGGTACGTCATCGGCACCGCCCGCTCGGACGAGTTCCGGACCCGCGAGGGCCGGCTGAAGGCGGCGCACAATCTCGTTCAAAATGGCATCAACCATCTCATCGTGATCGGCGGCGACGGCAGTCTCATCGCGGCCGATCTCCTCCACCGCGAGTGGCCCGAATTGCTGGAGGAGCTGGTGAGCCAGAAGCTGGTGACGCGGGAGGCCGCGGACCGCCATCCGACGCTGTCCCTCGCCGGTCTCGCCGCATCGATCGACAACGACATGGCCGGCACCGACATGTCGATCGGCGCCGACACCGCACTGCACCGGATCACCGAGGCGGTGGACGCCATCGGAGCCACCGCCGCCAGCCACCAACGGACGTTCGTGGTCGAGGTCATGGGCCGGCACTGCGGCTACCTCGCCCTGATGAGCGGTCTCGCAACCGGCGCCGACGCCGTGCTGATCCCGGAGGCTCCCCCCGCCGGCGAAACCTGGCAGCAGATCCTCCCCCGCCGGCTACGGGCCGGACGCGAGGCGGGGCGCAGAGACAGCATCGTCATCCTCGCCGAGGGCGCAGTCGACAGCGAAGGACACCTCATCACTGCAAAACGCGTGCAGGAGGTGCTCGAGATCCACATGGAGGAAGACGTCCGGGTGACCATCCTCGGGCACGTCCAGCGCGGCGGCCAGCCCACCGCGTACGACCGCATGATGGCGACCCTGCTCGGTCACGCCGCGGTCAACGAGGTGCTGGGGGCTTCCGACGACACTCCGCCGCAACTGGTCGGCGTTCGCCACAACCGGGTGACCCGGCACCCGTTGCGCGAGTGTGTCGACGCCACCCGACAGGTCACTGCCGCCATCGATGCCCGGGAATTCAACGAAGCCCTGCGGCTGCGCGGCGGCGGGTTCTCAGACAACCTCGATACCCTGCAGACCCTGCTGCGATCGCTGCCCAACCCGCCGCGTCCGGACCAACGGCGTCTTCGTTTGGCGGTTCTCTCGTCCGGAGGGCCGTCACCGGGCATGAACACCGCCACCCGCGCCGCGGTCCGCATCGGCCTCGACGAGGGCCACGTGATGCTCGGCGTCCACGGCGGCTTCCAGGGTCTCATCGACGGCGATGTCGAAGAACTGGGGTGGATGAGCGTCCGCGGTTGGACCACCGCCGGCGGCTGTGAGCTCGGCGTCAATCGCGTGATCCCGCGCGGCAAAGACTTTTACGCCATCGCCCGCACCATCGAGAACCTCAAGATCGATGGCATCCTGATGATCGGCGGATGGTCGGGCTATGACTCGTGTCTCAGGCTGGCCCTCAAACGCGAGGCCTTTCCGGCCTTCAACATCCCCATCATCTGTCTGCCCGCCACCATCAACAACAACCTGCCGGGCTCCGAGCTGTCGGTCGGCGCCGACACCGCCCTCAACGTGATCGTCCGGGCGGTGGACAGGATCAAACAGTCGGCGGTGGCGTCACGGCGCTGCTTTGTGGTCGAGGTGATGGGCCGCTACTGTGGATACCTGGCGCTGATGGGCGGTCTCGCCAGCGGCGCCGAACGGGTCTACCTCCACGAAGAGGGGGTCACGATCGCCGATCTCCAGTCCGACGTCGAGAGCCTCATCGCCGGCTTTTCGAGCGGCAAACGGCTCGGGCTCATGATCCGCAGCGAAAACGCCAACCCGTGCTACAGCACCCAGTTCATGGTGTCGCTCTTCGAGGAGGAGGGAAAAGGCCTCTTCGAGGTGCGGCAGGCAATCCTCGGCCACCAGCAACAGGGTGGCAACCCGACGCCGTTCGACCGCATTCTCGCCACCCGGCTCGCCAAACGGTGCGTCGAGCGCCTGATCGACGAGATCGAGGCCGGCACCGACTCCGCCCTGGCGATCGGCGTCGCCGACGGCAAGGTCGAGTTCTTCGAGCTCGAGGGGCTGCGGCGCCACGTCGACGCGGAATTCCAGCGTCCTAAGCACCAGTGGTGGATGGATGTGCGTCCCATCGCGCGGTTGCTGGCGCAACCGGCGCCCAGCGGCAATTCTTAATTCTCAATTTTGAATTTTGAATTCTCAGGCCGGCGGCCTCCGTTACAGAATGACCTTCATAAGGGCATTCCCGGGAGGAGCCACTCTATGCATTGTCTGCCCGACAGCATCATGCCGACGTCGAGGTTGGGGCATCAGACAATGCAAAGAATGGCACCTCCGCCGCACGCGGTCTCACCCGCCCTGAGAACTCGAGTGCTCATTTTCGGTGACGTCGGCGGCGTCGGAGTCATCCCAAGCGTTCGGTGCAGAATGGCTTTCCACGGATCATCCCCGAGAAATCGACAGCGCACCCGCCGCTCGAGAAAATGAACAAATACTCCCTCGAGTTCGATCTACTCGATGACGAGGACTTCGCGGCGGTCGTCGACTGACCCCAATCCCGCTTGTCTCACAGGGTTTCTTTGCGGGTCGGCACCAACTGTTCGAGCTCGTTGAACCAGTTGCGGACCACTCGGATTACCTTCGGAGTTTCGGAGGTCTCGATCTTCAACACCAGAAAACGTTCACCGTCGGGGTGAATGTCCCACTTGCGGCCAAACCTGATGCCGGGAGCGAAATCTCCCTCCACGAGCAGTTGCTCGGGGCCGAGTCTCAATGGGTCGCTGTCGAGAATGTTCACCGCGAAGATCTGTTTCCCGTTGACTGATCGGTAGTAGATGCGGTCGCCCGACGGTGACCAGAGGGGTTCCTGCCCGCCGTTTGGCGACACGCGGATGGTGGCTCCGGGGCGCGGAAAGGACTGCAGGTAGATCTCGAACCTGTCGCTGCGGTCCGAGGCGTAGGCAAGCAGACGCCCGTCGGGCGAGAGCTTCGGCTGAATGACGTTGGCGTCCAACTCCAACAGCGGCCGGGTGGCGCCATCGCCGTCGAGGTCGAGAACGTGGAGGTCGATGATGTCGTTGAGGCTGGGGGTTGCTCCGAGAAAAACCGTGCGACCGTCGTGCGTGATCTCCATCGGCACGTGGAGCTGACCCGGTGTGGTGGTTAGTCGTCGCGGCGGTTTGCTGAAGTCGGCCGGCCCCATCCACAGATCGAGCACCTGCCCTTCAAACCAATTGAAAATGACGGCGTTGCTGTCGGGGGTCCAGACAGCCCAGTAATAGTTTCCTTTTTCCGGAGTCAACGGAGAAATGGTGCCGCGTTCGAGGTCGGCTACGAGCATCTCGCGGGTCTCGGCTGCGCGGCTGAACAGAACCTTGCGTCCATCAGGGGAGACACGGGGCGAAAGAATGGTATGTCCGGGCGGGATCTGAAGCGGTTCGGTTTCACCGTCCAGCCTCAGCCACGACGGTTGTACGGCACCGGCGGCGGCGGTGCCGGGTAGGTAGACCAGAGTGCCCTCGTCAGAAACCGCGTAATGCGAGGCGAAGCCGGTCTCGGAGAGCACGCCCTCGACGACGGTGTAGGCGTCGCCGGAGATTGTCAAGCTTCCGAGATCGAACGGCGCCGCCAGGAGATTGTCTTCCCAGATCCACAGGAGATGCCCTGTGGAAACGTAGCTGGCATTGCTGCCCTCGACGAGCAGGGGGGTGATCTCTCCGGTGTCAAGGGACAGGAGACCAACGTGCTGGCCACCCAGACCCGAAATCAGGGCGGATTTCGAACCCGGGAGCAATTTCGGAAACGAGGCGAGAAAGTTGGTTTTGCTGTTGGACTCACTCGAGAGTGTGGTTTCTTGAATCTCACCACTCGCGAGATCGATGGTAACCAGATATCCGGCTCCACCCAGTTCGGCGAGAATGACTCCGTCTCCCCACGAGGCCCCGTGGATGTGGTCTGCGGCGCAGATCGTCTGCGGAGCACCGCCGCGAACCGCGATCTTTTTCAGTTTCTCGTCGGCCCAGAAGCCGATCCATTCACCGTCGGGGGAAAAGAAGGGGGCGAGGCCGCCTTCGGTGCCGTCAATGGGTCGGGCCTCGAGCTCGTCGAGGTGTCTGGAAAAAAGCTGGGTCGCGGCACCGTTCACGCCGACCCAGACGAGCACCTGGCCGTCAGGAGAGATGGCCACCGCCGAACCCATGTGGCCGATCCGGGCGATGTCGAGGGGTGCCGATGTAGCTTCCGAGAAACGAAGAACCTCTCCCTCGATTATCTGTGGTGCCGGAGGGGGTCTGCCGACCCAGGCAACGACCGCCACGATGGCCGCGGCTGCGGCCACGAGCCACGGCGCGAGCCTGGCGACTGGATGTGGCGACGAATATGCGGTGTTGGCCGGGCTCCCGAGGTCCAGGTCCTCGAGAGCCAGCGCCACGTCCCCCGCGTCGCGGAGGCGGTGATTCGGCTCTTTCTCGATGCACCGTTCAAGAATGCGTCGGAGAGCTGGTGAAACCGACGCGGAGAGAGCGCTCCAGTCGGGATCGCGCTCGAGGACCTGCGCCAGGATCTCAGTCGAAGTCTTGCCGGGAAAAGCTCGCCGCGCCGTGAGCATCTCATACAGCACGCAACCGAGGGCCCAGATGTCTGTGCGGCGGTCCACAGCCTGCCCACGCGCCTGCTCGGGGCTGAGATACGGCGCGGTCCCGAGGATCGTGCCCGCCCTGGTCATTTCGGCAGTGATGGTCGGCGACTCGTTAAATTCCACGCTTCCGGGTTCCGGCCCCTGCTCCTTGGCGAGCCCGAAGTCGAGGATCTTGACCGTTCCTTCAGGAGTGATACGGATGTTGGACGGCTTCAGGTCGCGGTGGACGATGCCCTTGGAATGCGCGGCCTCCAGTCCTGAGGCAATCTGCCTTCCGAGCTCCACGGTGTTCTCGATCGAAAGCGGTCCTTGCGAAATCCGCTGTGCCAGGTCGTCGCCCTCGACAAGTTCCATGGCAAGGAAGGATGTGCCGGAGTCCGTGTCCGTTTCCAACCCGTAGAGAACTGCGATGTTCGGGTGGCTGACGCTTCCCAGGGTCCGCGCCTCGCGCTCGAACCGGGCCAGGCGCTCGGGATCCCGGGCCACCGCGTCGGGCAGCACCTTGAGAGCGACCTGGCGCCCGAGCCGGGTATCGGTAGCTCGGTACACCTCGCCCATGCCGCCGGCGCCGAGTGGCCCTTCGATCGCGTAGTGACCGAGGAGATCACCGGGTGACAATGTCATAGCCGTGCCCTGTTGGTTGATTCACTGTTCAAGTATTGCAGTATCAGTCTCGAAATCGCAAGGGAAAAGCACGGGGACAGTCCCACAATGAAGAGGATTACCAGAAGGTGCGGCACGCTACCGTATGGATGGGTGCCAGATGGGTGCCGATGGATGGGTGGGTGGAAAATCCGAAATCCGAAATCGACTAAACTGTGCATCTTCCGGGAGGTCCACATGAAACACGCGGCAGTGCTCAGCCTCATCCTCATCGCTCTCGCCTGCGGTGGCGCGCCCCAACCGGGGACACCGGTTCTGGTTGAGGAACTGTCGGCGCCTCCCGTCCAGGGCACCGTCGCCGCGCCTGACGGGGTTTCGATTGCGTACACGATACGCGCCAACGATTCGCCCGCGCTGGTCTTTATCCACGGTTGGATGTGCGATCAGTCCTTCTGGGACGCACAGGTCGAGCCCATGAGTGAGTCCTACACGGTCGTCACCATCGACCTGGCGGGTCACGGCCAGTCTGGAATGAACCGCGACGAGTGGTCCCTGATGACCTTCGGCACTGACGTTCAGACCGTGGTCGAGCATCTCGGTCTGAACGAGGTGATTTTGATCGGCCACTCGATGGGTGGGCCGGTGGCCCTCGAAGCGGCACGGATGATGCCGGGCCGGGTGATCGGCGTGATCGCCGTCGACGCCCTGCACAACGCCAACTTCGAGTACGACCCCGAACAGAAAGCTGGCTTTCTTGCTGCCTGGAATCAGGACTTTGCCGGCACCTGCACCAGCTTTGTGACCGCCATGTTTCCGGAGACCGCCGATCTCGCGCTGGTCGATCGCGTCAAAGCGTCCATGTGTGAGGGCCCGGCACAGTCGAGCGTCGCCCAGTTTCGGCAGTTCCTCGACTACGACATGAAGGCCGCGCTCGAGGCCGTCGACGTCCCCGTGCGCTGCATCAACGCCGGGTTGTGGCCCACCAATTCAGACGCCAACCGCGCCTACCACGAGGACTTCGAGGCCGTGATCATCGACGGTCCGGGACACTTCCTGATGATGGAGATACCTGAAGAATTCAACGCCCACCTCTCCCTGGCGGTAGCGGAGCTCAGCGAGCCGATGTAGCCACCCCGGTCACCAACACCTTGCGGAAAGGGCTCGTGCGGTGGAGGTGCCATTTTTTGCATTGTTTGATTCTCACACCCTCACGCTGGCGTTCCGCCTCGGGCAAACAATGCAAAGGGTGGCTCCTCTCGGGAAGCTCGCTCTGAAAGGCGGCCTACCACCACCGTCGGCAGAAGGCGTGCGGTGGAGGTGCCATTTTCAGCATTGTTGGACTCACGACACCCACGTTGGCGACACCGGCCAACAATGTGAAGGTGGCTCCTCTCGGGAAGCGCTCTGAAAGGCGCGTACGCGCCGCCGTCGACAGAAGGTTCGAGACGGTGGAGGCTGCCATTCCCGGTACTGCAGGACGGGCGAAGATTGCCGCCGGTACTGGCGACAGGCGACGTTGCCGACGACGTCAAGAGGCTGGATGAGCCTGTCGCGCCGTCTGGCAAAGGGCTCGTTGTGCACGTTGACGACGACGACGGATCGGCCATCGGCCGTGACCAGCTCGGCACAAAGCGCGATCCGTTTCATGCCTGTGGCCGCTGCCGAGGGTGGACGGGTTGACGGTAGGCAACTCGATCACGTGGGGTGACTGCAGAGCGTTTCTGCGCTGGCGATGAGCTGACCGTACAGTCGGCTGGGGTAGCGCCGATCCGGCCGGTCCACCTGGTGGAAAGGGGCGATAAAGAGAGTGCGCGCTCGCCAGGATCGCCTTCGAGCCGCGGATGGCGGACGAGTTCGAGGGGCGCCTCCTGGAGGAAGACGAGGTCGGGCCGGTGCCGTTCGCACCGCCTTCTCGATGGTCGTGACAGCTCTCTCAAGCCTTTGACCGCGTTGCACGGTCGTACGACAGGACGGTCAGCTCGCTCCCCAGCGGCTCGAGGCCGTCCGCCGGCCGGTGGAGGGCAAGCTCCGAGGGTCGCCGCTCACGCGGCAGCTCGTCGACCAGGACCGTTCGCGGGCCTAAATACCCGTAGACCGCCCGCCACAAGGGCGGCAGCGGCCACGGCAGAGTTCGCTTTCCGTCGAAAGAACATCCCGCGCGCTGAACTCATCACTCGCCGAGCTCGATCACGAACCCGGGTCGGTCGAAGTAGCCCTTGTCGACGATCTCCCCTCCTTTGAAGCGCGCCCATTGCGGGATGTCGCGGTGGTAGGTCCGGGTCATGTGATAGAGCTGCATCCCCGAGTTGGCGGCCATCACGTACATGGTCTTGGCGGGGTTCCAGGGGTTGGGCACGACCAGGAAAAGCCCGTCGTCTGAGGCGCCGTATTCTGACCCCATCCACCGGAAATTATCGCGGCCGAAGGCCACGGGCACATTCTCCGGCATGCGGCCGAAGAAGGAGTTGTCGGCCAGGGTCCCCATCACCATGAGATCGCTCGAGGCCACCTGGCCCTCGCCGATCTCGACGTCCTTGACCAGCGGCGGCAGGATCTCGATATAGATATCCGCCACCATCTCCTGCCAGCGCCGGGCCATGGTGTGGTTGGCCTCGTCCTGGCGCGCGGTGCCGTACACGATCAGGGTGTCGTGAAATTCATCGATGAAGTTGTTCCAGGCGTAGAAACTCGAGTGCTCGACGGGGATGTCGTGAAGGGCGTCGAAGATGACCCGGGTCGGGCGCTCGTCGAAGTGGAGCTGGATCGGATCGTCGCCGTCCACCGTCACCTGGCGCAGCAGTCGCTCGCCGTCGACCTCGACCTCGAGGTGGGTGACGAAGCGGTACGGCACTCCCTCCTGGCCCACGGTCAGTTCAAGGTCCCACCCGCCGCGCCGAACCTTCTCGACCTCGATCGTCGGGACGGGCCGCGGCAGACCGGGGCGGTCGAGCCACTGGCGAACGAACGGCGTCAGCAGCTTGCCGGAGACCTCCTCGGCCACCTCGATGAACTGGAGAGTCGTCATTTCAGTGCCACGGAATCGGTCGTGGGTGGTCGACATGACGTCGAAAAAGACCTCGTTGCCGAGCAACAGCCGCAGCTGGTGGAGGGCGAAGGTGCCCTTGATCCTCGGCAGCAGATAGGGCCCATAGCGGTCGTAGGCGCGGTGGGCGTTGATGGCCGGGAGATCGTCTTCACGGGACACCGTGTAGAGGTAGCGGGCCTCGAGGGCCGCCATGTCGTCGGCCAACTGCCCGGCGGCGGCCGCCGCGTCCTCGTCGTCGAGACCGTCGAGCATCCGCCAGTAGGCCGCGGTGGCGCTGACAAACCAGCTCACCGCCGGGTTGGCCGGTTCGACGGTGCCGCGCCAGAGGTCCTTCTTGGTGATCTCGAACTCCGGCGCCAGGTCTCCGAGCTCGAGCTTCCTCATCCGGGGCCTCCGGCTTCGCGGCCGATTTCGGGCGCGTCGCCTTGAGCTGGTCGGCGACAAAGATCGGGCTCACCACCGAGTAGCCGAGGCTGAGGTGGGGCTCGGCGCCGGGGAGATCGGGGAGATAGCGCCAGCCGTTGGTCGGGAACTTCTCGCGCAGGGTCACCTTGCCGTGGTGGGCGAGAAAGACCATCTGCAGAGCCATCTCAGTGTTCGTGATCTTGCCGTCGCAGGCGTGGGCGCGGTTGACGGGTGACGAGGCCCACAACCCCACTCCGGCGTTGGCGTCGATCTTGCCCTTGTACTCGGCGTAGAACTCGTTGAAGGCCACATCGCGGTTCCACGGCGAGAACATGAGATCGAAGGGGCGGTCGTCGGGCTGGGCCACGTACTCCTTACGCACCTCGGGGTCGCGGTTGTTGTTGTTGGCCCACAGGAAGCCCGGAGTACCAAAGGGGCTCATGTCCTCGGACGTGCGCCACAGCTTCTTGGTGTGGGTGCCGAGGAGGAGGATGGCCACCTCGCCGGTCTTGAAGTCGGCGATCGGCCAGTCGTTTGTGTACATCCCGTTATTCTTTTCCCACAGGATGCGGACCACATCGTCGATCGAGGCGGAGTACTGGGCCGCCTTGCGGGCGCGGTTGGACTGCGGCGTCGAGTCCGCCTCGTAGGGCGTCTGCATCACGGTGGTCTCGCCGAAAGCGATCCCGGCCGAGTTGAGATAGAAGTCGGCGCCGGAGTGAATGCCGCCCGGGAAGGTGTGGTAGACGAGGCGGTAGCCTTCGGAGGGCTCGATGTCGGTGATGACGTTCCAGTGGACGCCGGTGAAACCGCCCCACATGAAGATCTGACCGAAGACGATGTCGCCGTTCTTGGTCGCCGGCCCGGTGGCGGCGAAGGCCGAACACTTGTGCTGTTCGACCTCGATATCCAGCTCCTCGTCGGGAGAGGCGAAGGCCTGCCCGGTGAGCGAGTTCGGGGTCACCTCGAGGGCGTCCTCGAGCTGGCCGAGATCGACCACGGAGTTCAGAGCGACGATGTCGCGGAGATCGATGGGTCGACCCCATACCTCACCGCCGGCATCGGCGGCGCCGTCGGCGATGCCCTGCATCTCGGTCAGGTACTCGTCATCGTACTTGCGCAAGAAGAGTGCGTCGGTCTCGAAGCGGATGGTCTGCCACCCCGCCGCCGGGTCCTCCTTGTGCTGCAACACGCCGAGCTTGCGGACGTACTCGGCGATCTCGTCGGGCATCAGGGAACCGTACTGGTAGCCGCGCTCGTAGGGCTCGCCCTCGATGTGGACGAAGATCCACCCCTGGTCGTCGTAGCGGAAGCCGTCGCCCGACCAACGCACGGTCTCGGGCGGGATGTAGGCGGCGATGTCCTCGACCCGTTCGACCCGGATGTCGTCAAACCACGCGGTGCCGCGGGCGGTACCGTTGTAACCGAGGTGGAGCTCGACCCGGTCCTCTGCGGCGACCGCGATGAAGAGCTGATCCACCCGCGTCCAGTCCGAGTCGCCGCCGACCGCGGAGGAGTGCATGGTGAAGGGCAGGGCCTGCATGCTGAGGCACGCGGGCAGGGCCGTCGGGTACTTTGGCCATGGGATCTGAAATCACGCCCTCGGTGCGGATCCAACCACTCAAACGGTAGAGCTTGCCGACCTCGAGCCGCACCGGCTCGGAGACGGCGGTCGCCTTGCCGTGCCCCCTGACGGCCAGCTTCGCGCTGCCGACGCCGTCGTGCATCGCATCGGTGACGCCGACCAGCTCAGCACCGACGCTCGACGCAACAGCCGCGAGCTGCCAGCCGACGATCGCACCACCCGGCTCCAACCGCTCGAAGCCGGGATTCGAGCCACCTCGACATCGGCGGCAGCAGCCGGGGTCGAGACACCCCAAACGAATGCCGACGACGACGACCACGATCCGAAATACAAAACCTGTACGCTCAATCATCACAAGGCCCCTCCGAACACGCATTCTAACCGCAATTCATATGTGGGAATCTGCGCGCAGATTCCGCACAGCTGAATTGCTGTACCATACCCGAACCCGACCGGAGGTCCCATGAAACCCAGTGCGCAGGCCCTGTTTGAAGGCATCATCGACTATGCCGGTCTCTTCCCGCCGGCCGCCCTCTCGATGGAGGACGCCTTCGCTCGCTACCTCGTCCACCGGCAATCCATCGACGGTTGGATGCTGGCCAGGTTCGTGTGCCCGGCGGGGCGCCTCGCGGAGTTGGAAGTGCTGCTGACGGACACCGCGGTTGGAGAATCGAAGATCGAGGTCGCCGTGCTCGGCCGCGGCGGCGCCACTCTGGATGATTTCGTGAAGGCCACCGATGAGGACGCTGCCCTGATCCGGGCGTTCCTCACCCGACAGAAAGACCTCGCGACCGCCGATGTGTTCGAGGTTCGTCTGCCGGAGGCGGGCGGTGCGGCGGTGGCAGTGGAGAAGGCGTGGCGAAGTCTCACTGAAAACGGATCGATCGCAGTGACACCATACTTCGAGGTCTCGCTCCTCGGCGACTGGCGGCCGCGGTTGCCTGCGGCTGCAGCGGCCATCCGCGACGCCACCCGCACCGCGGGTGGGGACCACCGCCTCGGCCTCAAGATCCGCTGCGGTGGTCTCGACGCGGCAGCGATCCCTGAACCGATGGCGGTGGCTGCAGCAATCGCCACATGCCGCGCTACCGGCGTTCCGCTCAAGGCCACCCAGGGCCTCCACCACCCCTTCCGCCACACCGACGAAACACTCGGCGCCGTCGTTCACGGTTTTCTCAACCTGTTCACGGCCTCGGTCATGGCCCACGCCCACGACCTGCCGGTCAGAAGGCTCACCGAGATCATCGCCGACACCGACCCGCAGTCCTTCGTCGTCGAGGCCGACCGGCTGGCGTGGCGCGATCTCGAAGCGTCGGCAGCGGAGGTGGCCGCAGCCCGGTCCGGCGTGCTGACGACCTTCGGCAGCTGCAGCTTTACCGAGCCGCGCGACGACCTCCAGGCACTCGATATCATCGACCACTCAAAGGAGCTTTCCCCATGACCCGTCCCGACCCCGAACTGCGTTCGTTCATCGAGGTGCCAGCCGGCTCGGATTTCACGATCCACAACCTCCCTTACGGCGTCTTCAAACCGGCCTTCGGCGCAGGCCCCCGCATCGGGGTCGCGATCGGCGACCAGATCCTCGATCTGTCGGTGCTCGCCGACCGCGGGCTTTTGTCCGGCCCCGAGTTGGGAACCGCGGCGGTCCTCGGTCTGTCCAGCCTCAACGCCTTCATGGCCCTCGGGCGCCCGGCGTGGCGCGAGGTGCGCGCCAAGCTCTCCCGAATCCTCCGCCACGACGAGCCGGCCCTGCGCGATGACGCCGGCCTGCGCAACGCCGCCCTGGTGCCGGCCGCCAGCGTCGAGATGCAGCTGCCGGCCACCATCGGCGACTACACCGATTTCTACTCATCCCGCGAACACGCCACCAACGTCGGCATCATGCTGCGCGGGGCGGACAACGCGCTCCAGGCCAACTGGCTCCACCTCCCGGTGGGCTACCACGGCCGCGCGAGCTCGGTGGTGGTCAGCGGCACCGACGTCCGCAGACCGATGGGCCAGACCAAAGCCCCCGACGCCGATCAGCCGAGCTACGGCCCCAGCCGCCTGATGGACTTCGAGCTCGAGATGGGCTTCTTTGTCGGCCCGGGCAACGACCTCGGCACGCCGATCCCCATCGACAAGGCGGCCGACCACATCTTCGGAATGGTCCTGGTCAACGACTGGTCGGCGCGCGACATCCAGGCCTGGGAGTACGTGCCGCTGGGCCCGTTCCTGGCCAAGAACTTCGCGACCTCGATCTCGCCCTGGGTGGTGACCATGGACGCCCTCGAGCCGTTCCGCTGTGCGGGCCCCGCCCAGAACGACCCCGAGCCCCTCCCCTACCTCAAGAACCCCGGCAACTGCGCCTACGACATCCAGCTCGAGGTCCAGCTCAGACCGGAAAAGGTAGCGGCGCCCGAGACCATCGCCACCTCGAATTTCAAATACATGTACTGGAGCATGTGCCAGCAGCTCGCCCACCACACCGTCAACGGCTGCAACACCCGGCCCGGCGACCTCTACGGATCGGGCACCATCTCGGGCCCCGCCAAACACGAACGCGGCTCCATGCTCGAGCTCAGCTGGCGCGGCTCCGAGCCGATCACCCTCGCCAACGGCGAAGAGAGGAAGTTCCTCGCCGACGGCGACACCGTCATCCTGACGCGGCCACTGCGAGGCCGACGGCGTTCGGGTCGGCTTCGGCGAGGTGAGCGGGAAGCTCCTGCCTGCAAATATCTAGCCTGCATATCTCACCAGCTTTCTGCTGCGGGCGGCGATGCACCGCACCCATCGGCGTTTTCTCGCCTCGGGGTGCCCCACGTACTGTCGGGTAAAATGGTCGGGTGAATGACCTCGGAGACGACCCGCGCATCAAGGTCCCCGGACACGGTCTGATGGCGGCTTTGGTGTCTTCCGCGCTGATTGCAGTGGCGGTGACGCTACTTCATGGGCCGGCAGTGTCGTTGGCACTGACTGGCGACAGCTACCAATGGATCCAGCATGCGCACCACGCGGCGCATCGGCCGGCTCTTCTCTTATCGGATCTCGATACATTTTTGCGGCCCTCCACGACGTGGACGCTGGTAGCCGACCGCTTCTTCTGGGGTGGTTTTGATGCTCGCGGTTACCGCACCACTTCACTCGTGCTGCACGGCCTGGTCGCGCTGGCGTTGGCGGGCGCCGGCCGGCGGCTCGGCCTCAGTTCGATGGCGGCGGCGATCGTGGCCCTGGTATGGGTGACTTCGCCGTTCACCGACGAGTCGGCCTTTGTCGTCGCCTACCGTTTCCAGCCGCTGCTGCTGTTGGCGTGGCTGGTGTTGATCGCTGCGTGGCCGCGAGCGGGTGTGTCGTGGAGCGGGAGTCGGATCGCACTCGTAACATTCGCGATACTGGCTGCTGCCGCCGCAAAGGAAACCTGGGTCGTGACGCCGGTGCTCGTCGCTGCGCTCGAGTTCGAACGTCGGAATTCGGTGCGGGCGGCCGTGCTGCCCACGGCCTTGGTCGGGATCGCGGTGGCGCTCTACGTGATCGTTTACTTCTTTGCATTCCCATCATCCAAGTCGTATTACGAACTCGGGCCCCACGTCCTTGCCAGAATTCCGCATCAACTCGCGGCCTTCCTCTATCTTCGCGAATCCTCACCCTTCGTAGTTGGCGTGCCCTGGGAGGGTTTGCTTGGGTTGGCCGCGGTTGTCCTGATCGCATTTGCCTGTCTGCGGTGGCGAGTGGCGGGCACCTGGGTCGCGCTGTCCCTCCTCATACTGCCGACACTGCCGACGTTGCTGGTTCCCTACATGCCCCAGCGCTACCTGGCGATCCCCTACGCCGGCTTTCTATTGTTGGTCTCTCTGTGGGCCGGTGCCCTGATCGACAGGTTGCCGCGGTGGCACAACACCATCCGAGTATTCGCAGGTGTGATTGCGGCGTTGGTTATGGTTGCGGGTGCGTCCGTCGTTCGGGCGGATCTCGAGGACTACCGCGCGATGGCTGCCGCCCATGAGGCGCTTCTTCGGGAAGCTGCCGAACTTCTGAATGTCATTGCCGGGGGGAGGCCTGTATTGATCGTCCGCGAAGAGCGGGCGCAACCGCTCGTCGAGATCCTCGGCGAGCCGAAGGGTGTGCCCAAGTTGCCTTTCACCCGCCACGAAGATCCCTACGGTCTGATCGACAGTGCAGCCCTCTTCGAGTGGGTTCTCTCCGAGGAGGGGACACGGGTGGAGAATATCGACGACTGGGTCTCCATTTATGACGGAGCTGAAGGCGAAGTCGTCGTCCATCGCGAAGGTGGATTTGTGGTCACAGGCCTCGCGGAGGATGTGGCAGCAGAGGCGGCACGCCTGAAAGCCCAGCAGATTCACCTGCGGGTCGTGCGGGCCGTGCCGATCGACTGAAGCCCTCAATACCCGGAATGGTCTCGGCGAAGCGTTCAGGAAACTGGGGAAGGACTCCATCGCCATCGCAAGCTCCAGTTGGGTCGGCTGTCGTGAAATGAGGGCAACGCTCGTACCTGGAAGATCGAACGTTCAACATTCAGACGCTTGAAGGTTCGACAATCCGCAGAGGTCGCGTCAGAAGTTTGGCGACGACGCGGAAGACCCGCGGTGAGTTGACCATCCCGAGGTGGGTCGAAGCGACCTCGTGGTGCTCGACGAGGGGATTGTCGAAGGTATCGATGCAGGACCGCCAGGCGACGACGCCGTCCGAGCGGCTGTAGACGGCGAACACCGGCACCGTGATCGGCCGCTCTTCGCGTTCGAGAACGGTGGCCGCGATCTCCTCGAGGTCGTAGCCCTTCTTGACGTACATCGGCGCCGAGGCGGTATAGGTGGGGCCGCCGACCACCGGCGTGCCGAGTGTGATCACACGTTCCACCAGGTTCGGCCGTTCGCGGGCGGCCTCGCGCACCAGGTAGCCCCCCAGGCTCCAGCCGATCAGACGGACCGGTTGACCCGCCTCGTCAGCCAACCGCTCGGTCTGTTCGACCACCGCCGGGACCAACTTCGGTACTCGGCCGTCGTTGCGGCCCAGGCCCCAGCCGTGGACCTCGTAGCCGATCGACGCGAGGAATCGACGCAATCGCGCGGTCCAGGAATCGTCGGTGGCAAAGCCGGGCACCACCATGACCGGCTGGCCGGACCCACGGGGGGCGCTCGCGCGAATCCGCGAAATCGTCGCTGCGAGGGCCAGCCGTTCGAAGACAACCCGTCCTTCACGGAGCAATTCCCACCGTGCGGGCGGGCGAAGGTCGGCAGGGTCGTAGTCAGACGGGATGCCGCGGTTGTCGGTGGAGTCAGTCATGCAGGCCGAACAAATCTACACCGTCCGGGTCTTCCGTCCAGCTTCGCCCTCCGGGCTACGCCGTGACGCGTCCCGCTTGTTGAGGCTTGAGGCTTGAGGCTTGAGGGCATTCTCGACACACCGTCCGCGGAGGTTTCTCAATGGCTTAGGCGGGTCGTTCACGTCCCGCCTGTGGGACGCAGCAGTGGTGGCAGGCCCTAAAGGACCTGCCTACGACGTTAATATTCATTCGTGGGCTTGCCGGCGGAAATCTCGGCGCACCGATGTCGCGTGGCCGTGGGTCGCCTTGACAACCGAACCGGTTGGGATCATCAATGGAGAATGGTGACTGGATGAACTCGGTGGTGCCCGGTCGGTACTGGAGGTCTCTCGACGACGGTCGGGTGGTGTGCGAGGTGTGTCCGCGTTTGTGCAAGCTCAAGGAGGGCCAGCGGGGGTTCTGCTTCGTGCGGCAGAATATCGACGGTGGTGTCGTCCTCACGACCTACGGACGTTCTTCGGGTTTTTGCGTCGACCCGATCGAGAAGAAACCACTCAACCACTTCTACCCCGGTACCGGCGTCCTGTCCTTCGGCACTGCGGGCTGCAACCTGGCCTGCCGTTTCTGCCAGAACTGGTCGATCTCCAAGTCGCGCGAGACCGACACCTTGGCCGACTCCGCCTCACCCGAGGCGATCGCGAAAGCGGCGGCGGCATCCGGCAGCCGCAGCGTCGCCTTCACCTACAACGACCCGGTGATCTTCCTCGAGTACGCGGTGGATGTGGCCGCGGCCTGTCGCGAACAGGGCATCGCCACGGTTGCGGTGACCGCCGGCGAGATCCTCGCCGAGCCGCGGGCGGAGTTCTTCGCACAGATGGACGCCGCCAACGTCGATCTCAAGGCCTTTTCCGACCGCTTCTACAAAAAGCTCTGCGGCGGCGAGCTGCAGCCGGTGCTCGAGACCCTCGAGTACCTGGTGCACGAGACCGACGTCTGGGTCGAGCTGACCACGCTGCTGATCCCCGGCGAGAACGATTCGGCGTCGGAGATCGACGAGATGACGCGGTGGGTGGTAGAAACGCTCGGCCCCGACGTGCCCATGCACTTCACCGCCTTCCACCCCGACTTCAAGATGAACGACCTCCCGTCGACGCCCCCGGAGACTCTCTCCCGAGCACGGAGGATCGCCATCGAAAACGGCGTCCGCTACGCCTACACCGGCAACGTGGTCGACCCCACCGGCGGCAGCACCTCCTGCCACAGCTGCGGCCAACTCCTGATCGAACGCGACTGGTACCGCCTCGGCCGGTGGAACCTCGATGATTGCGGCCACTGCCTGCACTGCGGTACCAAGTGCGCGGGACGTTTCGACGGCCCGCCCGGTACCTGGGGCCCGCGGCGGCTTCCCGTCCGCATTGCAGACGGGGCTCGCTGACGCCCGCCGCCGAATTCTTAATTTTGAATTCTTAATTCTTAATGACCGCCCACCCTCCAGGGTTGGAGTGGAAAATTCAAAATTCAAAATTGAGAATTCAAAATTCGCGCCCGAAGGGCGCGCGTTACCAGGTCGGTGAGGACGCTATCAGCTCTTCGGCAGCCAACACGCTGAGCGGTCGCGAGAACCAGAAACCCTGACCGTGCGGGCACTGCATGCGGCGCAGGCGGTCGACCTGGTCTGCGGTCTCGATCCCCTCGGCGACCACACCGATGCCGAGACTGTTGGCGAGGTTGAGGATGGTTTCGACGATCGCGTGGGAGTCGCCGGCCATCCCCAGCTTTGAGACGAAGGAGCGGTCGATTTTGAGCGAGTCGTAGTGGAAACGCTGGAGGTAACTCAGGGACGAATAGCCGGTGCCGAAGTCGTCTACGGAGAGTTGGAGGCCCATCGCGCGCAGCTCCATGAGGTTCTTTACCGCCACATCGGCGTGGTCCATGACAACGTTCTCGGTCACCTCGAGCCGCAGGCTACGAGGCTCGAGCCCGGTCTCCTCGAGAATGCCCATCAGCTCGTCGACCATGTCCGACTTCATGAAGAGCTTGCCCGACATGTTGACGCTGATCCACAGCGGCGGGTCAGCCGGGAACTGGCTCTGCCAGCGCCGGGTCTGACGGCACGATTCGCGGAGAACCCACCAGCCCAGAGGCACGATGAGGCCGGTCTCCTCGGCGATGGCGATGAAGTGATCAGGCAGCACCACCCCGCGTTCCGGGTGCTGCCACCGGACCAGGCCTTCAAACCCCACGATGCGTCCGGTCCCAAGCGAAACAATGGGCTGGTAGTTCATCAGGAAATCGCCGCGGTGGACGCTTCTCCGCAGCTCGGTCTCGAGCTTGAGCAGGGCCACCGCGCTCTGGTGCATGTCGCGGTCGAAGATCTCGTAGCGGGCTTTGCCCTGGGCCTTGGCCCGGTACATCGCGATGTCGGCGTCGCGCAGGATCTCCCCAGGATTGGTGTAGCCGGTCGAGCTGTGGGCGATACCGATCGACGCGGTCACCAGAACGTCGTGCCCGCCGATCGAAAAGTTCATGCTCAGAACTTCCTGGATCCGATCAGCCACGTGGATGGCACCGCCGGCGTCGTCCACGCGGTGAATCAAGACCGCAAACTCGTCCCCGCCGAGCCGGGCCACCGTGTCGCCAGGGCGGAGAAAGTGCTCGAGGCGGCTCGCAATGCCCACCAGGAGCTTGTCGCCGATGGTATGGCCGAGACTGTCGTTGACGTTCTTGAAGCGATCGAGGTCGAAGTACAAGACCGCGAAGTTGGGTTGGGCGCGCCGCTGCAGATCGGCCAAAGCGCAGGCCAGGCGGTCCATAAAGAGGACCCGGTTGGCGAGACCGGTCAGGCCGTCGTGGAGGGCATCGTGCTGCAGCTGGTGTTCGGCCCGTTTACGCGCCGTGATGTCGGTCTGCGAACCGGCCATGCGGTAGGGATTCCCCTGGTGATCGCGCACCGCCACACCGCGCGCCAGGACCCACAGGTACTCGCCGGCCGCGTTGCGCATCCGGTGCTCGAACTCGAAGTGTTCGGTCGCGCCCTCGAGGTGGGCGTCCAGGTGCCTTTTGAAAGGCGGCCGGTCATCGGGGTGGATCCGGTCCAACCACTCACGGGGGCTGTCGCCCACGTCCTTGATCCCAAAATCGAGCATCGATTTCCAGCGCGGTGAGAAGAACACCCGGTCGGCCTCGAGATCCCAATCCCAGAGTCCATCGTTGGCACCCCGCACCGCCAGCGCGTAGCGTTCCTCGGAGTTTCTCAGCGCCTCTTCAGCCGCCTGGCGTTCCATGGCGTAGAGGATCGACCGCACAAGGAGCCGGGTGTCGGCCTCGCGTTTGATCAGGTAGTCCTGGGCGCCCTCGCGAACCGCCTGCACCGCCAGGTCATTGTCGTCGAGGCTGGTGAGGACGATGATGGGTGTCCGGGGCGCCGCCTCGTTGGCGCGTCTGAATGTCTCGAGACCAAAGCTGTCGGGCAGCGAAAAATCGAGCAGCACGATGTCAAAAACGCCCGCCTTGAGTTTTGCAAGTCCCTTTTCGAGCCGGTCGACGTGGGTGATCTCGACCTTGAGCCGTTTCGAACGACCGAGCTTGGCGCGGATCAGGTCGGCGTGATCCGGGCAGTCCTCCACCAGAAGCAGCCGCACCTTCTCGCCGCTTTGCAGAGCCCTTCGTTTTGCCTGATCAACCATTCAAAGCCCCCAGGATGATAGCCGTTTAATCACGGATTGACATCCCCTTGCCGGGTGATCGCTTCGGAATCGTGAAATAGAACGTGGCGCCGCGGTCCCTCTCCGACTCGACCCAAATCCGGCCGCCGTGCCGTTCGACAATCCTCTTGCAGATCGCCAGCCCGATCCCGGAGCCCGGAAATTCCTTCTCGGTGTGGAGACGCTGGAACATTACGAACACCCGGCCAAAATTCGCCGGATCGAGCCCGATGCCCTCGTCGCGAACTGAAATCTGCCATTCGTCGTCCCGTTCCTCGACTCCCAGATGGACTCTGGCAGGGACCTTGTCGGCAAACTTGAGCGCGTTGGACAGGAGGTTCTGCAGGAGCGCCGGGATCTGCGACGGGTCGCCCTGGATGACCGGCAGCGGGTCGTTGGTGATCTCGGCCCTGGTGCAGGTGATCTCCTTCCACAGCCCGCCCTTGACCTCCTCGAACACATCCGTCAGATCGACCGAGGTGAATTGCTGCCCGCGCGTATCCACCCTCGCGTAACTGAGCACGGCATCCACCATTTCCTGGACGCGGTGCGCGCTGCCGGCAGCACGGTCGAGGTAGCTCTCCTCGGTGTCGGACAACTTCTCCCGACAGCTGTCCGAAAGCAACTCGAGATAGCTCGAGACCACGCTCAGGGGCTGCTGGAGGTCGTGGGAGACCACGTACGCGAACTTCTCCAACTCATCGTTGGATCGCGTCAGGCTTTGGATCCGTTCCTCGAACTCCTGTCGAACAGCATGGTGCGCGTCGGTTCCCACGATGATGCCCTGGATCTGATGCGCCCCGGAATGAGCGTCCTTGACGACCCACGATGACACTCGCACCCACACCAACGAACCGTCGGCCCTCCGCAGCTGGGTCTCGAGGTTGCCGACGTACCTCGCGGACGTTATCTGGGCTCGCCAGGTCTCGGCCGCCGCCGGCTCCGCAAACAGCCCGGGAAAGCTCGACCAGGCGGCCTCTTCGGGGTCGAAGAGACCCAGCATCGCCGCGAATGACGGGTTGGCCTCGAGGATCTCGCCATCGAGGGTAGCTGAAAAGACCCCTACCGGCAGCGACTCTACCAACCGGCGATAGGGTGCGTCGCGGGCGGTCGACATCGCCCGCCGGCGGGTTCGGAAGAAGACCGAGCGAACGACCGACGGCAGGCGCACGAAGCCATCGGAGGACTTGGCGATGTAACCGTCGACCCCGAGCCGCAGGGTCTCGCTCCACAGCTCTTCACCGGTCTCGGCGGTAAATAGGATGACCGGACAATCCGGCCGGGCCTCGCGAACCAGGCGGACGACCTCGAGACCGTTGCCCCACGAGAAGCGGGCCTCGGTGATGACCATCCCGAACCGCCCCGCGGCCAGCGCACCCGAAAACTCGACCGCAGTGCCGACCGCCTCCAGGTTCAGCTGGTCGAACTCACCCAAGAGCACCAGGGACGCCAGCCGCCGATCGCTCAGGCTCTCGTCGACGAGGAGGATCCGCGGCAGGTTGTTCACGCCTGCCTCCGCGACCGGACTCTGGAGGCAGAAAAGCCTGGAGCGACACGCTTCCCCATCGTTGGCTGCAACGAAAAATTATGACTATAGATCAGGCGGATAGAGTTCACCGTGATGGGCGAAGTATATCACGATGATGATGACCTGTGTTCGTGATGAACACAGCAGGAGAAATCACTGTCGCAAGATCGTTCGATCAGCCGACCAACTCGGCATCGGCCTCGATGGTGACCCGCCAGCGGGGATCGAGCAGGCCTTTGACCACGACAAATGTCAGCGCCGGGTAGACCTCACCAAAAAACTCACCGTGAGCGCGCCCCACCGCATCCCAATCGGCTGCGTCCGTCACAAAGACGCTCGTCCGAAAGATATCCTCGCGGGTGCCTCCCAACGCTTCGACGGCCTCGAGGATGACCTCGAAACACCGGGTGGCCTGCTCGTAGGCGCCGCCGGTCACCGTCTCACCGTTGTCGTCGATGGGAGCGGTCCCCGAAACCGTGATACGCGACCCGCGCCGAACGGCCCGCGAAAAACCGACCAGGCTCTCGTAGGGCGAGGCCGAACGATGCCGCTCGATCGACGTCGATTTCTTTGTTTTTGCCACGATGACTCATTGTACAGCCCGCACCCGGGCGGTCAAGAAGAATCGACTGATCAACTGATTATGAAATGAACAAAGGCCCCATCGCTGGACGATGAGGCCCTGAAAACATGAGATTTTCGCTGCTTACCAACTATGCACGGTGATGCTGCCGTTCACAGTCTCGAGCTCTATTTTTGATCCGCCGCCGCCGAAGGAGCCTTGAAAGCTCGAACCCACGTACTTACCTTTTTTGACATTGATCCCGAGATCGTTGGCGAGCTTGCCGTTCACCGATTCAGCTCGAACATCGGCGCCCACTGACGAGGAGAGATAGAGATCGATCGTGCCGTTGACGGTCTCGAGTTCCACCTGTTCGGCGCTGTCGAGCCGATCCACGTACAGCTCAATGCCGCCGTTGACTGTGGACAACGAGGTCTCGCCCGCGCCATCACGAACCACGATGTTGCCGTTGACCGCCTCCGCCTCGACGCCGCCCTGGACGCCGACGACCAGCAGGTTTCCGTTGACCAGATCGACGTCGTCGACCACCGCCGAACGCGGGACGGTCAGGGTGTACTCTACTTTCATGTGGTTACCGCGTTTTGAGTGATCGTGTCCTTCATCCCCGGAGCCTCGCGACGACGGGTAGTCGGTCTCGATGCTCACAGCGCTCGGGCTCGCCTTGATCTCCACCTTGAGGCCGTCGAGGAGCTCCTGAGAGCTCGCGCTCTTGAGGGCCTGCACCCAGACCTCGTCACGGTCCCAGACCTCGATCGTCACGTCGCCGTTGACATTCTCGAGCGACACGGTGCCTCCGGGCGACAACGCGACGGTTTCGTCAACGGTCGCCTCGTATTTCTCGTATGTGAACCCCCACGCTGCGGCGATGAGCAGAGCAAGAAAGATGATGGCGGCTTTTTCGGAAATTTTCACGGCGTGTCTCCTTTGTTTTTCGGTCACTCATGAGATGCCGCAAGGCTCGAAAAGGTTGCCCCTCAACTCCGGGGGTCTTGCGGCTCCGGCACGAAACCGGTAGCGTTCTGAAGATGACCCAGACCCACGACAATCCGCGTTCCTCCACGTGGCTCGACACCATCCGGGCTCTGCGCTGGCCGGCCGTGGTCGTTGTGCTCGGGCTGCTGGGCTACCTGGTTGTGCACCAGATCGGGCAAACCGCCAGGGAAGGCGGGAGGGCGGCGACGGACATCGTTCGCGAGATCGGCAGCGGCGTCGTCGACATTGCCGAAGCGTTTCAGAGCGGCAGAATCACCACGACCTTCGTTGCGGCCATACCCAGCTTTACGCCCGACACCGGAGTTAAACTCGAACTGGCGTCCTTTCGGGCAACCGAGATTCTGCGTAAAACCGATGAGCGCTGGGTGGCCTGGGACCTCATCCCACTCGGGACCACAGTGACCGAAATCCGGGTTCCGGTGACCTACCGCTACCACCTGCGGCTCGACGAACCCTGGCTGCTCGAGGTCGAGGAACAGTCGTGCGTGGTCCACGCTCCCCGGATCCGCCCCACCCTACCCCCCGCGATTGACACCGGCGGCATGGAGAAGTACAGCGACAGCGGTTGGTTACGGTTCAACGAGGCGCAACAGATGGAGGGCCTCGAGCGGTCTTTGACCGAGGTCCTCTCGGAAAGGGCGTCCGACCCGGGCCACCTCGAGATGGTCCGCGAGCGCTGCCGGCTCGAGGTGGCCGAGTTCGTCCGCTCGTGGTTGCTCATGGAAGACCATTGGCGAGAAGATCGTTTCCGTTCGGTCACCGTGATCTTCGCGGACGAGACCGAAAGCCGAGCCACCATCCTCCACCCGACGCTCGTCCTGCCGGATCTGGAGCCGGGTGCTCACTGACCTTGCGCCAGAGACATCTTCGATTTTCCACATGCCGTCGGGCCGAGTATCGAAATGCCCGGGAACGGTGGGCTCCCGGCGCCACCCTACGGACGCGGGACGCGATGCCGCCGCAAGGGACCAGGCTCCGCAGCGTTTGTGGGGCAGCCGTCCGGCTGCCAGGTGGGCGTCAGTGCGAATCAGTCTGCTGTTCAGCCCGCGGGATCGGCCCGAGTCCTCTCTTCGCAGGAGGCCACCCGGGATGGATGATTTCCCTCGTGTCACGTTACAATCACGCCATGCAGATAATTGGGGTTGCCGCCGCCCTCGAGGCGCATGGGAAAATCCTCGCCCCGGTCGTGCCCTTCGATCTTCGCGCGGGGCGGCTCGAGATCTTCGATTTCACCGCGGCCAACACCGAACTCACCCACCTCGATATCAACGACGTCGCCGGATTCACCGAGTTTCTGTTCGCACGAATCGCGACCTCGGAGATCCCGGTGGGCATCGGCCGTTACAACGAGGACCGCGTCCTCTACCGCCACTCGCCCCTCTTCGACGGCACCGCGGAGCGCCGCAGCGTCCACCTCGGAATTGATCTCTTCGTGGTCGAGGGAACCGAGATCATGACGCCGTTGCCGGCAGTCGTTCACTCGCTGGCCGACAACCCGGGTCTCGGCGACTACGGCCCCGCCGTCATCCTCGAACACGAGCTGGGAAGCCTGCGGTTTCTTCACGCTGTACGGCCACCTCAGCCGCGATACCCTCCTCGGGCTGGATGCAGGTCAGGTGCTGGTGGCCGGACAGGCGCTGGGCGCCGTCGGCGATGTTCACGAAAACGGCGGCTGGCCCCCCCATCTCCATTTCCAGATCATCTGCGAGGAACCCACCAAAAGTGGCGACTACCCCGGCGTCGCAGCGCCATCACAACGCGAGCGTTACCTCGAGCTGTGTCCCGATCCCAACCTGATTCTTCGCATCCCGGGGCTGTGACCCGGACAACGTTCAAACGTTTCAACGTTAAAACGTTTGAACGTTTCGCTCGCCACGAGACCACGGTGACGACTGAAAAGCCCAGACCGCCGCCGAGCCATCGCTGCTCTGACCCTTCTCGTGCCGGTGCCGAGCCTCGGTGTCATCGCGGCGATGGTCGCGGCGCCCGGCCCTCTGGGGCAAGACAGTCTTTCTGGTCGCGAAGATCTGGCTGGTGCTGTTCCCCGCGGCCTGGTACCTGATAGTCGAGCACGGACGCCAAAGCTGGTCTCCGCCGCGCCAGGGAGGACTGGGTGTCGGCGCTCTCAGCGGTTTGGCCGTCCTGGCCGCGATCGTGGCCGGCGCCTGGCTGATGGGGGTCCGGACAATGGATATGGCGCCTCTCCGTTTTGCGGTCGAGGAGATGGGGCTCGGAACGCCCGGCGCCTATCTCGCAGCTGCAGCCGGCTGGACCCTGGTCAATTCGCTGATGGAGGAGTACGTCTATCGCTGGTTCGTCCTGCGTCAGAGCGAACAACTCTTCTCCGCGACCTGGGCGATTCTGATGTCGGCGGCCGTCTTCACGCTCCACCACATCATCGCGGTGAGCCAGTACCTGAATCCTCTCCATACCGTCCTGGCGTCGACGGGTGTCTTCATCGGCGGGGTGATCTGGGCCTGGCTCTACTGGCGCTACCGCTCGATCTGGCCGGGATGGATCAGCCACGTGCTGGCCGACGTCGCGGTGTTCGGGCTCGGCTGGTGGCTGTTGTTCGGTTGATTCGAGCCCCCGGGGGTCAGTTCTCGTGCGCCGCCGTCAGCTCCCAGAGGGCGAGACCACCGAGAACGAGGAGGCTCGTGACTAGAACCAGGGTCGGTGAACCCGCCGCCCGCGGCAGCTCCGCCGCCGCCGATCCCAGATCCAGCCCGGCCACGAACCTCCCGACCAGCGCCCAGAGACCCGGTGCAAAGGTCAGCCCGACAGCGGCCACCACAGCGATCGTCGCCCTCTGCACCCACGTTATCGCCCGGGTCGCGCGTCGAAAGTCGTGCTCCCGTTGCGCCAGGTGCGCGCGAAACCAAATGACACCCGGGTCGGGGAGATGGATGGCCTCGTCCGTAAGCTGTTCGGCGTCGGCCGCCAGCGCCGAGACCACCAGGGTGAGTTCGGCACAGGTCATGCAGCCGTCGCGATGGGCCCGCAGCTCCGGAGTCCACACGCCGGAGGTGGCGGCGGCGGCCACAGCATCTTCATGGACACAGAATTGATTCTTCATGATGCCTCCGCACCGGGGTGCAGTCCCTTGTTGTGGAGTTTTTCCGCGAGCCTCCGGCGGGCCCGAAACAACATGGATCGAATACTCGCGGCCCGCAACCCGAGGGCGGTCGCGATCTCCTCGTGGGAAGATCCTTCAACGTAGGCCAGCCACAACATCTGCCGGTCATTCGGCGACAGCTCCGACATCGCGCCGCCGACATCGGATCTGAGGTGGACGGCGTCGTCGTGGCCCGGCGAATCGTCGCGCTCGGGCACCTCGTCGGTCTCGGGCCGCTTGCGCCTGAAATGATCGCGCAAGGCGTTGGTCGCGATGCGAAAGAGGTAGTTCTTGCGGTGGTCCTCGTTCTCGCCTTCGAACCCGGAGCGCAAAAACCGCAGGTAGGCCTCCTGGAGCAGGTCATCTGCCATGGCGAGGTCTCCGCACGCCCGGATCAGGTAAGCGCGCAGCGGGCGTGCGGTGCGGTGGTAAAGGCGGTGAAAGGCCGCCTCATCCATCGTCACCGACCGCCCCGCCGGATCCGCCGCCCGAGCTCGTGGCAGAGAAAGTGCCATCGGGATCATGACCACCCGTTCCCACACCGCCTACGGTATCAGCCCTCGGTCCGAGCCGCTGACCCGTTGATCAGGCCCCAGTTCTTCGAAAAGACGTAGGCAGCCGCGCTCGAGGCCAGGAATCCGAGTCCGAGGCTGATGCCGAGAACGCCGATCACCGAAAAGCCCTCGACGGCATCCTGGTTGGGTGTCAGGTATCTCAGGACGATGAAACCGAGCCCGAGGAGGCTGAGCACCGCACCCGCCTGCAGCGCCGAGAGAATCCGGGTGTAGGGGTTGGTTCGTTCCTTGGTGGCGAGCGCGAACATCTTTTCTCCGGCGTCGCTGTGCAGGTACTGGACGGCTTCCGGCGAGCTTCCGAGCTTTTCCAGCAACTTGTCCTGCAGCGCGTAGTGGAGCTTGGTCAGCTGCCGCTGCTGGATGAAGTTGAGAAAGGTCTTGAAGGCCCAGCCGGTCACCACGAACATGGTCGGCATGACGATCAACATCACCAGTTCTTCTCTCATGAGGTCCTCCTCGTGTGTCTGTCACCAATCACTACGTGACGGCGGTCACGATGGTTAGCAGCCCCCGTGCTATGATTTGCCCACAGACTGACATCCAAGGAGATCACCGTGAAGAAATCCATCGCGCGCGCGACCGTTCTGTGTGCCGCAATCGTCCTCGTCCTGGCTTCGACCATCGTGTTCGCCGAGGACGACTGGAAGTCCCTGAAGCAGGAATCGAAACGGATGAAGATCGACGAGACGGCACAGGAGTCCCTCGACACGCTCTTCGCCGACAACCCGAAAGCCAAGGCGCTGTTTGAGAACTCCTACGGCTG
This sequence comes from Candidatus Sulfomarinibacteraceae bacterium, assembly GCA_963714885.1. Classification (GTDB taxonomy): domain Bacteria; phylum Acidobacteriota; class Thermoanaerobaculia; order Thermoanaerobaculales; family Sulfomarinibacteraceae; genus Sulfomarinibacter. The sequence continues at coordinate 166,894 of CAVQQV010000003.1, forward strand.
GGCGGTTTTCGACAATCTCAAGCTGGCGTTCGGCTTTTCCGGCGGCGGCGGCAACGGCGTGGCCGTCAACAAGAAAACTGAAGCGAGAACCTATATGCAGATGGGCACCGCCGGGATCGGCATCGGGCTCGGCGCCAACAAGTACCAGATCGTCTTCCTGTTCCAGGATTCCCAGACTTTCAACAACTTCGTCGAAAAGGGCTGGCAGGCCGACGCCGGCGCCACCGCGGCGGCGGGCACGCACGCCGCCGACGCCAAGACCGACTTCACCAACGGGCTCGCCATCTACCAGATGACCGAGAAAGGGCTGATGGCCAACGCCGATGTCGCCGGCACCAAGTACTGGAAGAACGACAAGCTGAACTGACTTCAACGTTGAAACGTTTAAACGTTTACCAGTATTCGGTGGTCATCGTGACCGGTCCAATGATGCGGGCACAGCAGGCGAGCCGTTCGTGGTCGCCCGCGTGCAGCGAGGCCAGGACCTTCTTCTCCTCGCCGTAGGCGGGAGTGAGGTTTTCGAGACCATCGAGGATCTGTACCCGGCAGAAGCCGCACAGGGCGACACCATTGCATGACTGACCGAGCGGCAGTCCGGCCTGGAGCACGGCATCCATCAAGATGGAGTCGTGGACAACCTGGACGGAACGGCCCGATGGTTCGAACCGAACAGTCGCAGTCTTCATGTCGAACCCCGGATACGCCATAAACTCCTCGCTTCACGATTTCAACACAGGAAACCGAATTCCTAATTCCAAATTCCGAAATCCGAAATCCGAAATCTACAGTAGGTTTCGCTCCCTGGCCGCACGTTCGAGCTCTTCGCGGAAGTCGGGGTGCGAGATGTCGATGAGACTGCGCGCACGTTCGCGGATCGAACGACCGAAGAGGTTGGCGACGCCGTACTCCGTCACCACATAATGAACGTCGGCGCGAGTCGTGACAACGCCTGATCCCGGGATCAGGGTATCGACCAGCCGCGACAAGGTGCCGTCTTTGGCGGTCGACGGCAGGGCGATGATCGGGACACCGCCGTCCGACCGCGCCGCGCCGCGGATGAAGTCGAGCTGACCGCCGAACCCCGAGTAGATCTTCGTGCCGATCGAGTCAGCGCAGACCTGGCCGGTGAGATCCACCGCCAGTGCGGAGTTGATCGCCACCATCTTGTCGTTGCGGGCCACCACGTAGGGGTCGTTGACGTACTCGTTGGGGTGGAACTCCATGAACGGGTTGTTGTCGACGAAGTCGAAGGCGCGCCGGGTGCCGATCACGAATGAGGCGACGATCTTGCCGCGGTGGAGGCTCTTCTTCTCGTTGGTCACCACGCCCGCTTCGAAGAGATCGACGAGACCGTCCGAGAACATCTCGGTGTGGACGCCGAGGTGCTTCTTGTCGCCGAGAAAATCGAGCACCGCATCGGGGATCTCGCCGATGCCCATCTGGATGGTCGCGCCGTCGGTGATCAGGGAGGCAATGTTGCCGCCGATCCTGCGCGCCACCTCGGAGACCTCTTCGGACATCGGATGCTCGATCAGCGGAACATCCACCTCCACCACGCGGGTGAGCTTGGAGACGTGGACAAAGGAATCGCCGAGGGTACGCGGCATCTGTCGGTTGACCATAGCGATCACGGTCCGCGCGTGCTCGACGGCGGTCTTGGTGGCGTCGACACCGACCCCGTAGGAGCAGAAACCGTGCTCGTCGGGCGTTGAGATGTGGATCAGGGCGACGTCGATCGGCATCTGGCCGCGCGAGATCAGGGCCGGGACGTCGTGCAGGTGAATGGGGACGAAATCGGCCCGCCCCTCGTTGACCGCAGCGCGGACGTTGGCGCCGGTGAAGAGGGACCGGTGGCGGAAGTGACCCTCCATCCCGGGCGCCACGTAGGGCGCCGGGGCGAGGGTCAGGATGTGAACGACCTCGACGTTTTCGAGCTCCGGTGCGCGCGCCACCATGGCGTCGATGAGCAGGGTCGGCGTGTTGCAACCGGGGTGGATCCACACCCGGTCCCCGGACCGGATGTCCTTGACCGCGTCGTCCGCAGTCGTCACTCGATTTCGGAAAATACTGTTCCAGTCCATCGCGCCCCCTCAGTCGCCGTCGAGACGGTGAAAGGGCACGTTGAAGATCTTCGCCACGCCTTCGCGGACGCAGTGTCCGTCATAGGTATAGGTGCCGCGGTGGATCGCCGGATTTTCGCGCACCGCCCGGTCGAACCCCTTGTCGGCGATCTCCTCCACGTAGGGCAGCATGGAGTTGGTGAGCGACCGCGTCGACGCCCGCGAGGCCGCCGACGGCAGGTTGGGAACGCAGAAGTGGATGATCCCGTCGACCTCGTAGGTGGGGTTCGAAAAATCGGTGGGCCGCGACGTCTCGCAGCAACCGCCCTGGTCGATCGAGAGATCCATGATGACCGAACGCGGTTTCATCAGCTTGAGCATTTCGCGGGTGACCAGGATCGGCGTCCGCTCGCCGTGCACCGCCACCGAGCACACCAGGATGTCGGCAAAAGCGAGCGCCTTTTCGATCCGCGCCCGGGTGGCCACCATGGTCGGAATCTCGTCGGGGGTCATGCTCTGCACCCGGCGCAGCGCGTTGATGTTCTTGTCGAGCACCACCACGTGGGCGCCGATGCCGCGGGCGAACTTCGCCGCCTCGCAGCCAAGCGTACCGGCGCCGAGGATTACCATCGTCGCCGGCGGAATGCCCGGCGCGCCGCCAATCAAAAGGCCCTTGCCGCCGAATTCATTGAGCACCAGCCCCGCGCCGATCGTCACCGCCAACCGGCCGGCGATCTCGGACATCGCCTCCAGCACCGGCGCGTGGCCCTCGTCGTCCTCGAGGATCTCGTAGCCGACCGTCGTCACACCGCCCTCGAGCAGCTTCTTGAAATAGTCCTCGGATGCGACCGCCAGGTGCCAGGCCGCGATCACCACCTGGCCCGGCTGGTAGCTCTCGCACTCTTCCGGGGTCGGGGGCGATAAGCGGATCAGCATCTCCGATCGCAGCCGCACCTCTTCGTCGGAGTAGACAATCGTCGCACCCACGTTGCGATAGACCTCGTTGGGAAAGCCCGCCTCGAGCCCGGCATCATTCTCGATGTAGACCCGGTGGCCCTTGTCGGTCAGGGCGCGCACTCCACCCGGGGTGAGACCGATGCGGTGCTCGAAGGGTCTGCGGTCCTTGATCAGCCCGACGTCCATACGTCCTCCAGCGGCTGTGCATTTGACCACATCCGCCGCGACGCGGCAACGCTCTGCCGTTGCAGCCTGCTCACCAGCGGCGAGACTGAAGGTGGGCCAAGGCCCACCCTACTTCGGACCCAAAAACCGAGCGGGCCCGTAGGGTGGGCTTCCCGGCTTCGCTTGGCGCTCCGCCGTGGCTCGGCAGCCCACCTTCAAAGTCTTCTCTTTGCGACTCGTTCTGCGAGGCCGTCAGGCTCCGAGAGCGCCAGGCGATCATTGACGGTGGGCGCGGCCGATCCCGGCACGACGAGGATGAGGCGGATGACCAGCGATGGACCGACGCGGGCCCATTCAGAGGCCATGGCCCATCGAGCCACGGCCGTTCCCAGAAGCCCCTCCGGTTCGCCGTCGCCCTCGGGGTCGCAGGTGAAGGGGTCCACCACCTCGGCCAGGGCTGTGCTGCGGCCGAGCGTCAGCCAAACCACCGTCCTGCCGGCCAGAGACCCCTGATTCAGGGCCAGATAAAATCGCTCCCCGAGCTCCTGCAACTGGGGGCCGACCGGCAGCGCTACGGCCTCCTCGTCAGATGGCAACCGGTAGATCATGGTGTAGACGTCGTCGGGACGCCTCAGGTCCTCGGCCACCCGGATCACGGCGTCCGTCGTCCGCCGTCGAAAACCGCGTTCGCGGGTCAGAGGAACGTCGAGAACGGCGTCGATCCTCCGCCGCTCCACACCACGGGTCGCCGGCCACGGAGTCGTTGAGACTTCAACCCGAATGTGGTTCCCCCGCCGCCAGCAGCGCCAGCGATGGATGACCAGAGCAAAGGGCGAGATCACCGCCAGCGTCGCCAACCCGGCAGCCGTCGCGAGACAGCCCCGCGGTCCGGGCTGCCGCAAAGCGTCACCAGTTTCAATCATCGACAAAATAGGGGCGCAGGGTGAGGAGATAGGCCAGCATGGAACCCCACACGGCGACCCAGAACAGAGCTATCACCCAGGTCCCGGGCCACGGAATCGAGCCCAGGACTCGCATCTGCTCATCGGCGAGCCGCAACCCGCTGAGAATATCCTCCGGGGTCATCCGGATCGACGTCATCATGGTCGACGCCGCGGCCGCGACCGTCGCCGCCACCGCTCCCCACCAGGCCCAGGGCCGTCGTCGGCAACTCCCCCACGCCAGCCCGGCGCAGACCACGCCAACCGCGATCCACGGCACCACGCCTGCTGCGCCCGAGAGCAGCCCCCCGAACAACGGAAAGGCCCAGTTGTACGCCGGCATGACCAGCACCGACACCGCCGCCATCCCCCACACCACCGACAACGTCTGAACGCGGGGCGGGCAGTCATCGGTGAACTGCGGTCGCGGATCGCGGGCGCGGCAGGTCGCGATGACAGCCGGCGAACGATAGAAAAGCACGAAAGCCCCGGGGAGCACGACGTAGATCAGACTGACGATCGCGAGGGTGACGCCGATCGCCACGACCAGGATCTCGGGTGGAAGGCCCTCGGCAGCACTGAAGCCCTGCAGAAGACCAGGCAGCACCAACCACGAGATGAGGAGGGTGCAGACTCCGGTCACGAGCCAGATCCGTGAGATCGCCAGCATCAGGTCACACGCCCAGCGGCGGGCCCGGATGGAACCGATACCGAGCCAGACGAAGAGAACCGCCACGATCGCGTAGATGCCAAGCAACGGTACTGTCGACCGCAGGGTGGAGGACCCGCTCGCCCCCCCGCCGGAAACCCACAGGGCGAGCAGGGCCAGCGGAACCATGAGCGCGAGGAATGCGCCGATCAGGATCTCGATCACCCCGAACACCACCAGCCCGAGACTGCGGTCGCGGTACACCTCGTCAGTGCCCGGCAGTGTTTCGTAGCCCTTAACCCGCACTTCTCACCAGGTTTCGTCACGAGGGCGGCGAGGCGCCGTGGCCAGGCGGGTTTTCTCACCTTGGGGCGCGGAGGCGTACTTTGCCGTACGTCGAGCACCCCAAGGTGAGAAAGCACGGCTGGGTAGGATGCGTCGTCGGCCGCAGTCGGAAGTTGGTGAGAAATGCGGGTTGGGATTCATCTCGCCGCGAGCATATCCGCGGCCGCGGTGAACGGCAAGGAACGCGGCCCGGAGAAACCGCAGATCACGCGGAGACTCGATTTCGGATTTCGGATTTCGCACGGGGAGCGTGTTCAGAAAGGCGGGATCTCTCGGACGCTCAAAAGCAGCACGATTTTCGCGTTCACCGGACGTGCCGTCCTTGAGGGTTTTGCGATCAACACGCGTCGACACGAGTGGGGTTTCGTTCGCAAAACCTCAAGGGGGGCACTCTCGGGCAATGACCCCGTGAACATCGGGATGATCACGTCGGGAAACCGCCCCCCGGAGCGAACACTCACGGCAGGCGGGACGCCTGCCCCACAAAAGGGCCCGGACTCAGGATGATCACTTGGGTCTATCGTCTCTCGGAGCCCCACAAAAATACTGCCGCTCTCCGCCAGGTGGCTCACGTTAACGTCGGCAATGCCCAAGTCAAAAATCCCCGCCCCACTGAAATCTGCAAGCGCGAAGCGCGCAGATTTCAGAGGGTGGGTGGGTAGGGGGCGGGGGCGGGCCGAAAAGGGGCGAGATCAGGAGGCCCGGGAAAAGCCCGCCCGGCGCGACTTTGTCGCGCCCGGGCGCTCAGATCCAGGTCAGAGGAATGCTTGCTTTCCTCGGACCTGATCTGAGTGACCGTAGCCGCGGGCCCCGGGCCCGCGGCAGGCGGGCGCTCTCCTTATACGGCACTCCCTGCCCTACCTGCCTGCCTACCGCAGCTTCCACTTCATGCGGCGATCCTGCAGCCAGCGAACACCGAGTGCGTCGCGGAGGCCGGAGAAACGCGCGGTCCCAGGTGCCGTACTTGCTCGAACCGGCCACCCGCTCGGCGTGCCGCACCGGCACCTGGAGAACGGTGAAGCCCTCCATCCGCAGCAGGGTGGGCAGGAAGCGGTGCATCCCGGTCAACATCTTCACCTGCCGGATGGCCTCGCCCCGAAAAACTTTGATGGGGCACCCGGTGTCCTCGATATCCTCCCGCGTCAGCCGGTTCCGGACCCCGTTGGCAAAGCGCGAGCTGAACTTCTTCCACCCGGTGTCGCGGCGTTCGGCACGGATGCCCACCACCGCATCGACCCCCTCGCTTTCGAGGGTCTCGATCAGCTTGGGCAGGTCCTCGGGGTAGGTCTGGAGGTCGGCGTCGAGCAGGGCGATCAGGCGTCCGCGGGCGTGTTGGAAGCCGGCGTCGAGCCCCGCCGACTGGCCGCAGTTGGCGACGAAGTGGAGCACCCTGATGCGTCCATCCGCCGCAGCAAGTTCGTCCAGACGTTCGCCGGTCCCGTCGGTCGAACCGTCGTCCACCGCCACCAGCTCCCAGGAGAGGCCGGTCGGGTCGAGGGCGTCCCGCACCCTCTCGACGAGGGGATCGACGCTGTCGATCTCGTTGTAGATCGGCACCACGACAGACAGGTCGCAACCAGCCTCGGAGGGAGCTTTCACGGTCATCAGGGTACCCCATCTCCCCACCGCCACGGGTTGTAATCCAGAACCACCCGGTGGCGACCGGGAGGGGCCACGACTCCGAGACCGGCGAGGTTGGCGAGGACGAGGGGCGCGGGCTCACCGTCCACCGCGGCCGACCACCCCGGGGCCCAGGGGCGGGCCGCGATGACCAGACACGGACCGTCGCAGTCGCTGAGGACCTCGATTCTCGATCCCGTGACCGCGTCCAGTTGAAGGGCGACACGATCGGCACTCGACCGCCGGCGTGCCTTCCGGCACCACGGCGGTCGGGAGAGATCGACGCTCACCCGAGAGCAGCACATCCCAGCCACCGGCCACTGTCCGGCCCACCACCCGCACCTCGGGAGCCACAACGGGTTGCGCCACAGCGTGCCCTCCCGCCCCCGCCACACCGGTTCCCACCCATCGACCGTGCGGTCGGGCCCGGCGATCAGGAAACGCACCGACCAGGCGCCGCACAGGCCGGAAGGGGCGATCCGCAGCGGTCCGCCGAGCACCGGGTCCGTCTGACCGAGTTCCCTCAACATTGCTGCATATGGCAGCGGCCTCAGGGGATCGTATGCCCGCAGATCGGCGAGGTCGTAGCGACCGGCCAGATTGGCCGGCAGCTCTCCGTCGACGCCCATGACCCGGCCGCCCTCCGCGGCCTGCAGCTCGACCAGACGCTCGAGAATCTCGGGCCGGGGCAGACGGTCCTCCGCCGCCGCCAGCGGGTTGATGCCCACCGCGAGAACCGCGAGCTCGAACGCCATCAGCGAGAGGATCAGCGCCGGCCGGCGGATCAGCAGCGCCGCAGCGGCGGCAGCGACCACCGTCACGACCACGAGAAGCAGGTCAGTCGGCGCCAGCTGCCAGGGCTTGAACAGGACCGCAAAGCCGGCCAGCAGCAACGCCGGCGACCATCGCCAGACAGTGCCTCGAAGACGCCCACTGAGGGCACCGTCGAACGACAGCGCCGCGCAGACGGCCAGACCCCAGGGCACGAGGGCCGCAAACCGGGGCAAGGTCATGCGATCGATCGGAGGGACGCGCACCAGCAACCAGTCGAGGGGCGGCAGTCGCAGATAGAGAACGGCCGCCACACCGAGGCATGCAACCACTGCCCACAGGAGACCCCGGTAGCGGCGCCGCACCGACCCCGCGACCAACAGCGCCAGGGCCAGACCGCCGACCCCCGTGGCCGCCGGGGCATAGGGAAAGGGAGCGCGCCAGTCGCCCCGGCCGGGGTGGCCGTTGACCATGGGCAGCGCCAACTGCCGAATCGCCAGCCCTCGCAAACCCTCCGGCACCGGCTCCAAGTTGGGCTTCTGGTCGTGCGCCACGGCAAGCCGGGAGGAGGCGCCGATATAGCCCACGGTGGGCCAGGCCAGCGCCAGGGCCACCGGTATCATTACAGCCGCCGCGACCACCACCCGCAACCACCGCCGCGGGTGGAGCACGAGCGCCCCCAGAAACGCCGAACCGATGGCGATTGCTGCAGTTTCCGGGTGGAGACCGCAACCCAGCAGCCAACCGCACGCCACTCCAAGGAGGGCGACGCTGCGCCACCCCGCCCGACGTCGCAGCGTCATCGCCGTCAGCCACCACAGCCACGGCACGGCGGCCGTGACCCAGGTCAGAGGTACCAGCAACCACGCCACCTGGTAGGCGCCGACGGCGTAGGCGATGCCGCCGGCCGCGGCCGCCGCCCACCGCAGCCGCCACATGCGCCACAGCAGCAGGAAGGCACCGAGACCGGCAAGCTCGATCTTCCACAATGCCATCACCGTCGTCCCGCGCTCCGCACCGAGCGCCCACACCGGAAGCATCACCGGCGCCCACACTCCGGTCTGCCCGTTGGCGAGCAGCGGAAGCCCGCCGCCGATGTTGTCTGCGATCAGCGGCAGACGACCGTCCAACAGCTGCTCACGGGTCGCCTCCCACCACGGGTGAAACTGGAGGACGAGGTCCGACTGGGTGGGTTGGAACTCGGTGATCTCGGACCACCGGGTGTCGGTGAAGGGCTGGTTGCGTTCCAGACACCGCACCGGATTGAGATCGGCGCCCAAAAACAGGGCGGGACCGATGATCACCGCGAGACCGACATCCAACGCCAACTGAAACCGCAGGAGACCCCGCGACCGCCGCCACATCCAGCCGTGGAGGACGGCGAGCGGGACCAGCGTCCACAGGAGGACCGCCACCACTGTCTCAGCCTATTCTTCGCAGCGGGTCGAGGTCGGTCTGGGTGGCGTAAAAGCGGGAGTCGAGATCCGCGGGCCGCAGCATCTGCGGCAGAGAGAACACCGTCAGACTCAGGTCTTCAAGAGCGCCCTCGGAGCGGAAACCCAGGGCCTCGAGGCGGGCGCGCGCATCGGCGTCGCCACCCAGGACGATCCGCTCGTTCATCGCCCCGACCTGGCTCGCGAGCCGCCGCGACAGGTGGGCCAGCAGGTCGAGGGCGCCGGGCTCGTCGTGGTCCCACACCAGATCCACCCAACGGCAGCGGCTGGCATCGGTCTCGAAGACCGCCCAGGCCACGGCGTGGCGGGAAAAACGTGGAAAGACCAGAAAGCGGTGGCGGCGGGTCCCGGGGTGGCCGGCGTGGCGGTGGAGCGACATCTCGGCGTCACGCACGGCCGCAAAGGGGTAAGAACGGGCGATGCGCCGCCACAGGTTGTCGAGCCGCGGTTCCCAGTCGCGCGCCGGTTCGGCTCGGAAGGCCAGGCGGCGAACGGGAGAGCGGACGGCCACCTTTCGCGCCAGGATCATCGACCGGCGGCAGAGCGACCCGTTGCCCTCCGGTGAGAGCGGGAAGACCCGCCGCTTTCATCCTCACCGACCAACTGGTAGATCATCCGTATTCGGTCGGCCCCACCGAATTCGCTCACCCAGGCTTTCAACATTTCTGCCAGAAGGCGATTCTGCTCCCCGTTCCCTCCCACCTCGGCCAGAGCGAACTCGTCAGCCACCCTCAGCGCCGGCACCGTCCGGCGGTCGATCTGAAATGCCGAGATCACACCGCCGACGTGGGCCACGATCCTGCCGTCTTTGACGGCGACGACGATCGGACGTCCGGTCGCCGACGGCGGATAGGACCAGCTCCACTCCTCCAACGAAAGGGGTCTGCTGCGGCAGCGGTTGAGCCCTTCGATGATCCCGTTTTCGTCGCCGGCGCGCGCGACGCGGATTTCGGCGCCACCCGGGCTCACCCCCGGTCTCCCCCGTCGAGCTCCCAGCGGTGGTCCACCTTGAGAAGCGACAGCGACCAGCCCTCGTCCTGCGGGCGAAGACAATCGGTGATGACCGCCTGGTCCCAGATGTGGAGGGCGCTGGGGTCGAAGATATAGCCGGTCACCGAGTAGGTGCCCTTGGCCAGCGGCAGCCCCTCGATCCGCACCCGGTCGCGACGTACAGCCGGCACCCGATCGGGTCGGCAGCCCGTCGACAAATGTCGCCACCGCCACCACCCTGGTGCCGTCGCCGCGGTCGAGCGACACGCCGACGTGGAACCCGCCCTCGGGGTCCACGGCTTCCCACTCGAGCTCCACCACCAACTCCATGCCCGGTGCGTAGGTCTCGGTCGGTTCGCCGTCGGCGCCGAGGACCCGGATGCCGCGGATCCGCGCCTGCTGGCCGGGTGGGCCGGCGGCTTCCCCGCCGCCCCCTTCACCCTTGGTGTCGAGGCGCCGTTTTTCGCGGGTGATCAGGAACTCCTCGTACGCGTTGACCACCTCCTGCGCCGGACCGTCCATTTCGATGTGTCCGGCACGCAGCCACAGCGCGCGCTTGCAGAAGAGCGACACGTAGTACATGGAGTGCGAGCAGAAGAGGATGGTCGTGCCGCGGTCACGGATCTCGCGGATGCGGTCGACGCACTTCTTCTGGAAATATCCGTCCCCCACCGCGAGGGCCTCGTCCACCACCAGAACGTCGGGATCGACGTGGGTCGCCACCGCAAAGGCGAGCCGCATGGCCATCCCGGTCGAGTAGCTCTTGACCGGGTGCTCGATGAACTCGCCGAGCTCGGCGAAATCGAAGATGTCGTCGAGCCGCGCCTCCATGTCTGCCTTGTCGAGACCCATGAGGGCGCCGTAGAGCACCGCGTTCTCCCGCCCCGAGAACTCGGGGTGAAAGGCCGCACCGAGCTCCAGGATGGCGGCCACCACGCCGCGGACGTCCACCGATCCCAAGGTCGGCGTGGTGGTCCCGGCGATGATCTTCAACAGGGTCGATTTGCCGGCGCCGTTCTCGCCGATGATGCCGACCGCGGTCCCGGGCGCAACGCCGAAGGTCACATCCTCGAGCGCGCGAAAATCAAGGTGGCGGCTGGGGCGGCCGAACAGGCGCTTGATGCGCTCCCCGGGGGAGGCGTAGACCCGGTAACACTTGTGTAGCCCGTCGACGGTGATCGCGTCCTGCAACGCCTGCAAACTCATGGTAGGGCGAAAGATATCACAGCGGGAGGCGCAATCGAGGTCTGCTTAACGAGGCTCCTCCAGCCGCGGAAAATCGATCACCCGCAACCGCCGCATCGCCCGCAGGTAAACGCCGAGCCGTTCTTCGATCTGGTGCCGGCTGTCGGGGAAGGTCTCGCGCATGACCCCGGCCAGGGTCCGCACTTTGGTCACTCCGTCGAGTCGCCGCCAGGCAAAGCTTCCGAGCTCGTCGAGGCGGATCCTGCGCGGCGTGAGCCACCAGTTGGTGCGTTCGATGAGCCCTTGCAGACCATCGAGCGGAGGTCGCGGGCGGTCAATGACGACGTTGCCGTCGATGTTCTCCTGCCACGGGACACAGCGGACCGGCTCGAGCTCGAGCAGGTCCACCACCCGATCGACGCCGGACGGCCCGCCCACGTGTCTTACTCGCCGCTCGCAGCGCTACCCGCCCGCATGCGACTCAGGGGCAGCCACACCAGAAGCCCGAGGAGCAGCGGATAGACCAGCATCCCACCCCAGAAGCTGTGACCGAACGAGGGCAAAAGGTGTTCGGTCTCCGCCATGCCCAGCTTGGCCTGCTCATAGAGCACGACGAAGGCGAGCAGCACCGCCATCAGGGACTGGCCGGCGATCAGACCCGAGGACACCAGGATGCCGGAGTTCTCGGCCCGCATCACTTCCTCGTCGGTCGCTTCTTTCTTCTTCAGGAACCAGTCGAGGATGGCGCGGATGACTCCACCCGCAAAGACTGCGGAGGTCGTGGAAAACGGCAAGTACATCCCGACCGCGATCAGCATCGGCGCCGGCGCCTTGATGAGAATCAGGGCAACACCCAACAGCATGCCCGCGATCACCAACGGCCACGCCATGTTACCGCCGACGATGCCCTGGGCCATCAGCGCCATGAGCCCGGCCTGCGGCGCCGGCAGCTCAGCCGAACCGATGGTGTAGGCCTCGTTGAGCACCATGAGCAGGACCGGCAACGCAACAGCGGCCGCGATGACTCCGACGATCTCACCGACCTGCATCCGCCATGGCGTGCCGCCGAGAATGTGCCCGACCTTGAAGTCCTGCATCATGTCGCCGGCCACGCCGGCGGCGCAGCACACCACGCCCGCAACGCCGAGAACCGCCGCCACGCCGTGGACCCCGGTGACACCCATCATCACCATCAGGAGGGCCGAGATGACCAGGGCGGACAGGGTGAGACCGGAAATGGGGTTGTTCGAATTGCCGACCAGACCCACGAGGTAGCCGGCCACCGCGGCGAAAAGAACGCCGAGCACCAGCATCACCACGGTCAGGACCGCCGCAGGACCGTTGGATGCCGAAAAGTAACGGTAAAGGAAGAACATGGGCACCGCCATGACCCCGATGGCCACCAGCACCCATTTGAGGTTGAGGTCCTGCTCGGTGCGTTCAGTGTCCTCGGCTGTCCCGGCCCTGAGGGCTGCGATGGCCTTCTGAATACCGTTCATGAGCGCACCACGCAAGGTGAAGAGCGTGTAGAAGGCGGAAACGATCATCGTGCCGACGGCGAGCGGGCGGATCTGCCGGAACCACACGTCCATGGCCAGGGCGGTGAACCCGCTCTCGGCGCCAATGGACTGAAGCTCGGGGTTGAGGAAGATGGCCAGCGGCACCAGCACCAGCCACCCGGTGACGGCGCCGCAGAAGAGCACCGCCGAGATCTTGAGGCCGACGATGAAACCGACCCCCATCACCATCGGCGAGGCCTCCGGTGTCGACAGCAGCATGCCTCCCGTGTACTCGATTTTGCGCCCCAGGATGTCGATGGCGGAGCGGCCGAACTGGACAAAGTGCGAGGCCTTGTCCTGGATCATCTGGACGCCTGCGTCGTTCTTGATGAACTCCCACAACGCAGCGATGCCCATGGCGCCGAACACCAGACCGGCCCCGGTCTGCCCCTTCTGGCCGGCCTTGACGATCTCGGCCGCGGCGACGCTCTCGGGAAACGGCAGGTCCGCCTCGACCACCAACGGGCGCCGCAGGATGATGACAAAGAGCACCCCGAGCACGCCGCCGATGCCCATGATGAGCATGGCGTCACGCAGGTTGAACTCGGTCCACGCACCGGCAATCAGAAAGGCCGGGATGGTGAAGATGGCCCCCGCCACCAGCGATTCACCGACCGAGGCTGTGGTCCGCGCCAGGTTCTCCTCGAGGATGTTGCCGCGAAAGATCCGCAGCACCGCCATCGCGACAACCGCCGCCGGGAAGGTGGCCGCCACGGTGAGGCCGACCTTCATCCCGAGGTAGGCGTTGGCGGCGCCGAGAATGATCGCCATGATGACGCCCAGAAAGAGCGCCTTGAATGTGAGCTCCGGCATCGACGTCTCGGCAGGCACGTAGGGAACGAACTTCTTCTCCGCCATGAAACCCTCCCCCTGGATTGGACGAGATGATTCTAGCTGATCCGGCGTGGGGCAGTGAGGCAATGGGGCAATGAGGCAGTGAGGCGGTGAGGCAATGCGGGCCGAGCCCCGGAGGGGCGACAGAATTTAGCCTGGGGCGTGAGCCCCAGGAAACAGGGCAGAAAAAGAGAAAAGCCCCGGGCAGGGGCGACAGGAATAGCCGGTGTCTCTGTCGCCGCTCCGCGGCTTGGTTATTTGGTTTGGTGCGGAATCCTGGGGCTCGCGCCCCAGGCTATTGTCTTCCGCCGCTCCGCGGCTCGGCGACACGGATGTTCAGGGCCACCGCACGTCCCTCGAGTCCGCCACCTGTGTGAATGACTCTCGGGACGTTCAGACCCGCCATGCGTGCCATGCCTTTTTCTGCGCACTTCCCGCGAGGAGCCACTCTAGGCATTGTTTGCCCGAGGCATCTTGCTGATCAGAAGGGGCGAATGAATCAAACAATGCCAAGAATGGCACCTCCGCCGCACGCGGCTCTTATCCGCACGCGCTTCCCGGCGGCCGGGATGGGTAGGGTGGGCCTTGGCCCACCTTCAGAAAGGCTGCGGGTCTCTCGAACTCGTCACGTAAGTGAACCTCTCTGATGGTGGGCTAAAGCCCACCCTACGGGCATTCCGAAGGCAGAACCGTCTCACGCCGGCACCAACGCCTCTGCGCCTTTGCGTTGGATTCCCAGGCCGTTGCGCAGGGTTGGGTGGGAGGCTGGGTGGCAAATCCGAAATCCGAAATCCGAAATCCGAAATTGCGCAGGGTTGGGTGGGAGGCTGGGCCGGAATTCCGAATTCCGAATTCCGAATTCCGAATTTATTCGCGGAGTTTCTCCTCGAGGAGCTGACCCGCGATCACCATCAACCGACTTTCGGTGAGCACCCCGACCAGGTGATCATCCTTGATCACCGGCATGCAGGCCCAGCCGTTGTCACGCATCAGCCCGATGGCCTCGACGGTGGAGGTCTCCGGGGTCACGGTCACCGGATCGCGCTGCATGATATCGCTCACCGGCAGCGGCTTTTCGGTCTGTTCGGGGTGGTAGTTGCCGACCAGACCCAGCAGCTTGCGCTGCGACACCAGACCGACCAGACGGTTGTCGGAGTCCTCCACCATGACGTGGCGGATGTTGTTCCACACCATGAGCTTGGCCACCAGATCGACCGGCTCCTGTTCGTTGACGGTGACGATGTCGGTGTCCATGCAATGCTCGACGGTGGCGTAGCTCTGCTTCCAGCCTGCGCCCTCGGTCAACTTTGCCAGCTCCCAGGTGTGGACGGGCTTGCCGTCTTGCTGGCGGGCGCCGATGGCCGCGGTAAGGGCTGACAGCCTCTCCGACATCGGACCTTTGTCGGCCATTGCGGCCATGGAATCGAGCTGCCACTGGGCGCCGGTCTGTCGCGAACGGACCCTTTCCTCAATGACGCCGAGATAGAGATCGATGTTCTCCTGGTCGAGCCCCGGGACCTCGAGGCCTTCGCGAGCCATCGGCAGCATCTCGTCGAGGATGAGACGGTCCGCCGGCACCGGCGACCCGCCGGCCCAGCGCATCTGGGCGTCGAGGCCGTGACGGGCGGCGGAGAGGAAGTTCGA
This sequence comes from Candidatus Sulfomarinibacteraceae bacterium, assembly GCA_963714885.1. Classification (GTDB taxonomy): domain Bacteria; phylum Acidobacteriota; class Thermoanaerobaculia; order Thermoanaerobaculales; family Sulfomarinibacteraceae; genus Sulfomarinibacter. Next base: position 182,068 of record CAVQQV010000003.1, read on the forward strand.
CCGCGCATCGTCGAAATCCATGTGCGCGGCGATATCGCCGTAACGCTCGAGGACACCACTGATGAGACCGAACCAGAAGGCCGCGTTGGCCATCTCGTCGCGCGGGGTCGGTCCCGCCGGCAGGATGCGATTTTCGATCCGGATGTGGGGCATTCCGTCGCTGATGCCGTAGCAAACCCGATTCCAGCGATAGACCGTGCTGTTGTGCAGTCGCAGGGCCTTGAGGCTCGGGGCGCGGCCGTGCTCGAGTTCTTCGAAGGGGTCGTCATCCATGTCGGCCGACAAAAGCGCCCGGAAGCGCGCGATGTCCTCCTGGAAGATCTCCAGGGCCGACGACTTCACCCACTTGCGGCCGAAGCTCACCCTGGGCGCCTGCTCCCGCATGTGGGGCGTCGAGCGGCGGGTGTCGATGGACTGTTGGAAAAGCCCGATTCTGGTTTCGGACCATAGGCGTTTGCCGAACAGCATCGGCGAGTTGACCGCCGCCGCGAGCAATGGCCCCGCCACCGCCTGGGCCGCGTTGTAGAGCCGCGCAAACTCCTTGGGCGAGACCTGGAAGTGGATCTGAAAACTGGTGTTGGCGGCCTCGACCAGGATCGAGTCGTGGTGGAGGTGGAGCTCGTCCTTGCCCAGCAGATAGAACTCGTAGGCGCCGCCCTTGAGCCGGTTCATGGCATCGTTGAGAGCGAAGTAGCGCGGATTCGGCGTCATGTTGACGAGTTCGAGATCGGTCTTCTTGAGAGTCGGCAGAATGCCGGTCATGATCACGTTGCCGCCGCAGGCCTGGGCCGCCTCCCGCGCCTTGCCGAGCAGCTCGCCGAGCTGCCACTCCATGTCGCGCAGACAGCTGCCGCCGAAGATGTGGGGGTCGAGGTTGAACTCGAGGTTGAAGCGGGCGAGCTCGGTTGTGAAGTGAGGGTCATTTGCGGCCTCGATGACCTCGGTGGCGATCGGCGCCGGGCGCCAATAGGAATCGACCAGGAAGAGCTCCTGCTCGGCGCCGATGCGGCGCACGCCGGTCTCAAAACGCTCCTCCTCGAGCATCTTCTCGAAGGCCTGAACGTCCTTGAGAAGGTGGCGGAGAAAGACCCGGATCTCCTCGGCCTGTGATTGTTCGCGAACGTCATGTTCACCCATTGATGTTCTGAAATCCCCCGATCTCTCTCTCGGATGGCCATTGTACCTGTTGAGCGAACAACCCAGAACGCCGAAGTGTTCCGCCTACCCCGTTCTCCGCGCCCGTCTCCAACTGAGTCTCTCGCCCAATTCGAAATCAAGCGGCGGGAAATCCTCTGACAGGCGTAGGCGGGTCGTTTACGGCCCGCCGGAAGGATGCTGCTGTGGTGGCGGGCCCTGAAGGACCCGCCTACGGCTTTGACGAAGAGTTGGGCCGATCTGGCCCATCTCCCCAACGCTCAACAAATATCTGATAAGAATTTTATCAAATCTATGAAATTCATACTTGACAACAGAACACTAAGATATTATATTCACATCACGGCTTTCAGACCGTTTCAAGGAGGACATTCAACCCATGAATGGGCAACCCCAATACACCGTCAAGGCCTCGGAAGCTCTGCAGGAGGCCTTCAAGTTCGCGGCCGGCCGCGGCAACCCCGAAACCACACCCACCCACCTGCTGCTGGCGTTGATGCAGCAGGAGAACGGCATCGCACCCCGTTTTCTGGCCAAGGTCGGCGTCCCGGCGGGCCAGCTCGAGTCCGAACTCAAAGACGCTCTCGATCGTCTGCCGTCGGCCGACGGCGGAGCTGAACCACAAGCCTCACGCAGCCTGCGCAAGGTGCTCGAACAGGCCGCAAAGATCGCGCCCCAGTTCCAGGACCAGTACGTCTCGGTCGAACACCTGTTGATGGCCATCGTCGCGGTGCCCGACTCGGCGGCCGCGCGGGCGTTCGCAGTCCACGGCGTGACCAAGAACAGCCTGCTGACAGCCATCCAGGAGCTGCGCGGTTCGCACCGCGTCACCGACGCCAACCCGGAGGACAAGTTCGAGGCCCTCGCCAACTACGGCCGCGATCTCACCGACCTCGCCCGCGCCGGCAAGCTCGACCCGGTGATCGGCCGCGATGACGAGATCCGGCGCGTCATGCAGGTCCTGACTCGCCGCACCAAGAACAACCCGGTTCTGATCGGCGAACCGGGGGTCGGCAAGACCGCGGTCGCCGAGGGTCTCGCGCAGCGAATCGCCTCCGGCGACGTGCCGGAGATCCTCAAGAACCGCCGCATCGTGTCGCTCGACATGGGCGCACTGATCGCCGGCGCCAAGTACCGCGGCGAGTTCGAGGACCGCCTCAAGGCGGTGGTCAAGGAGGTGGTCGATTCCGAGGGCGAGGTCATTCTCTTCATCGACGAGCTCCACACCCTGGTCGGCGCCGGCGCCGCCGAGGGCGCCATGGATGCAGCCAATATCCTGAAGCCCGCACTGGCGCGGGGTGAGCTGCGCGCCATCGGCGCCACCACCCTGACCGAGTACCGCAAATACATCGAAAAAGACGCCGCTCTCGAGCGCCGGTTCCAACCGGTCCTGCTCGGCGAGCCGTCGGTCGAGGAGGCTGTGGCCATCCTCCGCGGACTCAAGGAGAAGTACGAAGTCCACCACGGCGTGCGCATTGCCGATGCCGCGCTGGTGGCGGCGGCTTCGCTGTCGAACCGCTACATCACCGACCGATTCCTGCCCGACAAGGCCATCGATCTGATGGACGAGGCCGCGTCGAGGCTGCGCATCGAGATCGACTCCATGCCGACCGAGATCGACCAGCTCGAGCGCCGCGCACTGCAGCTCGAGATCGAAAAGCGGGCACTGGCCAAGGAGAAAGACAAGACCTCCAAGGAACGTCTGGCCGGGATCGAGCGCGAACTCGCCGAGCTCAAGGAGCAGAGCTCCGGGCTCAAGGCCCAGTGGCACGCTGAAAAGGACCTCATCACCCGTCTCCAGGAACTCAAGGAGCAGATCGAGGAGACCCGCGAAGCGGCCGACCGCGCCGAGCGGGACGGCGATCTCGAGCGCGCCGCTCAGCTCCGCTACGGCCAACTCGTGTCCCTGAACCAGGAACTCGAGGTCGCCTCCGTGGCGCTCAAGAACCACCAGCAGGAGCACGGCATCATCCTCGCGGAGGAGGTCGGCGAGGAGGACATCGCTCGAGCGGTCTCCAAGTGGACCGGCGTCCCGGTGTCGCGGCTGCTCGAGGGCGAGAAGGACAAACTGCTCAAAATGGAGGACCGGATCGCCGAACGCGTGGTCGGGCAGGAGGACGCTGTCGCAGCAGTCGCGGCGGCGGTCAGGCGCGCCCGCGCCGGTCTCAAGGACCCCAACCGGCCGATCGGTTCCTTCCTCTTCCTCGGGCCGACCGGGGTCGGCAAGACCGAAGTCGCTCGCTCGCTGGCCGAGTTCCTGTTCGACGACGAACGGGCGATGGTCCGCATCGACATGTCGGAGTACATGGAAAAACACGCGGTGTCGCGACTGATCGGCGCGCCCCCCGGCTATGTCGGCTACGACGAGGGCGGCCAGCTCACCGAAGCGGTGAGGCGGCGTCCCTACTCCGTGATCCTCTTCGACGAGATCGAGAAGGCCCACCCCGACGTCTTCAACGTCCTGCTGCAGGTCCTCGACGAGGGCCGGCTCACCGACGGCAAAGGGCGCACCGTGGACTTCCGCAACACGGTCGTCATCATGACCTCCAACATCGCCTCCTCCATCATCCAGGAGGTTCCGGAATCCGAACGCGACCGCATGATCACCCTGGTCGAGGCCGAACTCAAAAAGCACTTCCGGCCCGAGTTCCTCAACCGCATCGACGAAGTGCTGATCTTCCACCGTCTTTCCGAAGAAGAGGTGGCGCAGATCGCTCACATCCAGCTCGCCAACCTCAACCGGCTCATCGCCGAGCAGGGACTGGTGGTCGAGGCCACCGAGGCCGCCACCAAGCTGCTGGCGCACAAGGGCTTCGACCCCGACTTCGGGGCGAGACCGCTCAAACGCACCATCCAAAGGCTGGTCCAGGACCCGCTGGCTCGGATGGTCCTCGCCGGCGAGGTCGGCCCGGGCACCACGATCGAACTCGACGCCGACGGCGATGAGTTGGTGCTGACCGCAAAGCCGATGGAGATCAGTTCATAATTTTGAATTTTGAGTTTTGAATTTTGAATGACGGGCGCCTTCGAGGGCGCCCGTTTCTCATATGGGGAGATCTCTGAAGGTCCCGCCGTTCCGATCTCGCTTCCCGTGCGGAGCCACCCTTGACATTGTTGGCCTCGGGTTCTCTCCGACGTCCAGCAGCCGGGAGTCCAACAATGTCAAAAGTGGCACCGCCGCCGCACGGGGGCGTTTGTGGGGCAGCCGTCCCGGCTGCCGCTCGGACACCTCCGCCGCACGCGGTTTTGCACGCTCTGAGCACTCGAAGCCCTTTCGAGGCAGCGGGGAGTTGTGATGGGAATTCAAAATTCAGAATTCAAAATTCAGAATTGCCGACCCGGCTGCGCCGGGTCGGCTACACTGTCGGCGATGGTTTCTCTTGCCGACATGCGGCGCGATGCCCGCGCCGCCTTCGACGCCGCGGTCGCGGCCGTGCAACCGCAGCGTCTCGTGCCCTCACTGGTCCGGTTGTCGGGCGAGGATGTGCTCATCGATGGTGAGCCGCTGCCCCGGACCGCGGGACGCCGCGTGGTGATGGCGATCGGCAAGGCGGCCCCCGGTCTGGCCGCCGCGTGGCTCGAAGCCACATCGGGTTGGACCGACGAGCTCTTCGTGCTCGCACCCCACGACGTGCCGGTCCCGATTGAGGTCGAGGAGGCGGCGACCGTCCTTCGAGGCGCCCACCCCTACCCCGACACCGACGGTGAGGCCTCAACCCACACTCTGCTCGAGCATCGCCCGTTCGCTCGGCGAGGACGACATGCTGGTGGTGCTGCTGTCGGGTGGCGGGTCGGCCCTGCTGGCTGCGCCCAAGACAGGGCTCACCCTCGGCGACATCCGCACCACCACCGAGCTCCTTCTCACGGCCGGCGCGTCGATTTCCGAAATCAACACCGTGCGCCGGCAGCTCCTGGCGGCGGCGGGCGGTGGCCTCGGGCGCACCGCCTCACCGGCGAGGTACGAACTCTGATCGTGTCGGACGTGCTCGGTGACCCGCTTGCGGACATCGCCTCCGGACCGACGGTGGTCTCACCCACGACTGCGGCACGATGCACTCGAGGTTCTGGATCGCTTCGCCCTCCGCAACGCGGTCCCGGAAGCCGTTGTCGCCCTTCTCGCCGTCGCCGGCGACGACCCGCCCGACGATGACGTCTGGGCGGCGGCGTGCACGACCCGCGTGATCGCGAACAACCGCACCGCCGTCGAGGCCGCAGTCATCGAGCTGCGATCCCGCGCCTATCAGGTCGAGGTGGCCGCCGAACCTCTGGTGGGCGAGGCCGCCGATCGCGGCCGCGAGATCGCAGCCGCCGCCCGCACGATGGAATCGACCACGCCCACCGCCGTAGTCATGGGTGGTGAAACTACGGTCACAGTCCGGGCATCCGGCAGCGGCGGGCGCAACCAGGAGTTGGCCCTCGCGGCCGCGATCGGGATCGAAGATGCCGGCAAGATCGTCGTGCTGGCCGCAGGCACGGACGGTATCGACGGCCGCTCGAACAACGCCGGCGCGTCGTCGACACCGACCACCGTCTCGCGCTTTCGAAAATTCGGACTCGACCCGGAGGCCTTCCTCGACGACCAACGACAGCGGCACCGCCCTCGAGGCCGTGGGCGATGCCATTCGAACCGGGCCCACCGGCACCAATGTATGCGATGTCACCCTGGTGCTGACGGCACCGCAAACCGATAACTGAAGGGGAGAATCATGGAAAACCAGGGACCGCGAGTCATCGACATCGGGAACTTCCGACCAGGCAAGCCACCGACGCAGCTGATCTTCGTCGGCGCACTTGTCCTCATCGGCGCTCTGCTGTTGTTCAGTATCGTCTTCACCATCCAGCCCGAGGAGGTCGGCATCGTGCTCCGCTTCGGCAAATACACCCGCACCGCCGACCCGGGGCTCAACTTCAAAATGCCCGCCCCCATCGAACAGGTCATGAAGGTCCCGGTCCAGCGCCAGCTCAAGCAGGAGTTCGGGTTCCAGACGGTCGAGGCGGGGGTCCGCACCGTCTACTCCGACCGCGATTTCGAAGGCGAGTCCCTGATGCTCACGGGGGACCTCAACGTCGCTGTGGTTGAGTGGATCGCCCAGTATCGGGTCGATGACCCCTTCAAGTACCTCTTCAGGGTTCGCAACGTCTCCAAGACCTTTCGCGACATGAACGAGGCGGTGGTTCGCTCGGTGGTGGGCGATCGCTCGGTGGACGAAGTGATTACCGTCGGCCGGTTGGAGATCGAAGACCAGGTCAAGCTCAAGCTGCAGGAGCTGTGCGACCGCTATGAGACCGGTATCGTGGTGGATCAGATCGTGCTCCAAAACGTCAACCCACCGGACCCCGTCAAACCGTCCTTCAACGAGGTCAACCAGGCCGAGCAGGAGCGCGAACGCTCCATCAATGAAGCCCGCGGAGACTACAACCGGGTGATCCCCAGGGCCGGCGGCGAGGCCGCGCAGGTCATCGAACAGGCCAAGGGCTACGCCATCGACCGCGTCAACCGCGCCAAGGGTGACGCGATGCTCTTCGAAGATGTCTACGCCGCTTACCGTCGTGCCCCGGAGGTGACCCGCCGGCGCATCTTCCTCGAGACGATGGCGACTATCTACCCGGCCATGCAGCGCAAGATCCTGCTCGACAGCAATTTGGAGGGCATCTTGCCGCTCATGCAACTGGACGGGGCGGGGGTGAAAGAATGAAACAGATCTCACTCCTTCTCATTGCCGTTGCTGTTCTGCTGGTGGTCGCAACTCTCGGTGGAGCCTTCTTCGTTGTCAACGAAGCCCAACAGGTCATCATCACCCAGTTCGGAAAACCGGTGGGCGAACCCATCTTCACCCCGGGGCTCAAGGTGAAGATGCCGTTCATCCAAAAAGCCAACTACTTCGACAAGCGCTTTCTCGAGTGGGACGGCGACTCCAACGAGGTGCCCACCAGGGACAAGCGTTTTATCTACGTGGACACGTACGCGCGCTGGCGGATCACCGATCCGCTCCTGTTCTTCCAACGCCTGCGCGACGAGCGTGGCGCCCAATCGCGCCTCGACGACATCCTCGACGGCGAGACCCGTAACACCATCGCCAAGCACGACCTCATCGACGTGGTGCGCTCGACCAACCGCGAGTTCGAGGTCAGCTCCGCCATCGAGGGGGAAGGCACCCGGCAGATTACCGCCGGTCGGGTGGTTCTCGAACAGCAGGTCCTTACCAGTGCATCGGCTCGTACCGAGGTGTTGGGCATTGAGATCCTCGATTTCCAATTCAAACGCACGAACTATGCTCAGGTTGATCGCCCCAAGGTCTACGAACGCATGATCTCCGAGCGCAAGCGGATAGCCGAGGAGTACCGATCCGAGGGCGCCGGCGAGGCAGCCCGCATCATCGGCAACAAGGACCGCGATCTCAAGGAGATCACATCCGAAGCGTACCGCCAGGCTCAGGAAATCAAGGGCAAAGCCGACGCCCAGGCAGCGGACATCTACGCCGCCGCGTATAACCGGGACCCCGACTTCTACCGCTTCCTGAAGACCATGGAGGTCTACACCACGACCATGGATAAGGATACGATTCTGATGCTCTCGACCGACGGGGAGTTTTTGAAGTATTTGGTGCGGGACAGGTAGGACCAATTAGAAGTTTTGAATTTTGAATTTTGAATTTCCA
>CAVQQV010000004.1:0-136970 GCA_963714885.1 Candidatus Sulfomarinibacteraceae bacterium
GGTGGCATCGGGCATGGCCGGACACGATCCGTCGGCTGCCATCTCCGGAGCGTCGTTGGTGGCAGCCGTGGCAGCTCTGATCTGGTTGGCCTCGCGGGAAACCCCTCCCGGGTATGTGCCCGCTGTTTTCGCCCTGGCGATCAGCGGTCTCTCAATCTGGGGAGCCCTCCAACTCACCGCGGGGCCGGTACACGCCCAGGAAATTCTCCTCCAACTTCCGGAGCCACTGCGTGCAGCCGGCGCCGAACGGCTGGCCGCCGGTCGCGCATTCGCGTCGCAACCTCTCCCCTCACACCTCGCCGTTCTGCTCGCGACGGCTCTCCCGCTCATGCTCTTTCGACTCCGCCGGAGATGGGGGGCGCTGCCGTGGTTCGCCGGTGTCGTCTTATGTGTTATCGGTCTCGCGCTGACCCGATCGCCGATCGGTGTCGGTCTGGCGCTGGTCGCCTGTGCTGCGCTGGCCGTGGCCGGAGGCGGGCGCTCCACACGTCTGACGGTGGTCGTGTTGGCGCTGGTGATGGCAATAGTTGTCGTGGCTCGTGGTGATGTGCTCGAACTCGAACCGGTGACGTTGCGGCTTGATAACTGGAGGACGGCGGTGTGGGTGTGGTCGACGTCGCCGGCGGCGGGTGTCGGTTTCGGGGGCTTTGGCCAGGTGGCCCAGACGGTGCCCTTCGCAGTAGGAAACCGGCCTCGCTTTGCCCACTCGTTGCCGCTCGAGTGGCTGGCCGAGCTTGGTCCGGTTGGGTTGGTGACGATCCTGGTGGGTGGTCTCGCCCTGGGGCGCCTGGTTCGCGACCTGTGGCCGCACCGGCCGGATCTGGCGGTAGCGATTGCGGTGGTGCCCGTGCACAACCTCGTGGACTTTTCGATGCACGGCTCGGGGGTTGCCCTCCCGTGGGCCGTCCTTATGGGGTGGGCGGTCGCATTCAGGAGTGCAACGCCGGCCCCCGAAACAGGGTCTCCGGGCAGGCCGGCGGTGGTGGCCGCGGCCGCCCTCGCGCTGGCGGCCACCATCCTCTATGCAACGTCGGCGATGGTCCTGGAAACCGCGGGACAGCAGGCCCAACCCGAGGAGCGTTACGCGGGCGCCCTCGAAGCGCGGAGGTTGGCGCCGTGGCGGGCAGATCCTCTCGATATGATCGCGGTCGCGGCTCTCGAGACCGGCAACCTCGAAGTGATTGCGGAGGCTTCGGCAGAACTCGAACAGGGTCGGTGGTTGCGGCCGTACTCGGCATCTCTTGCCGATCTTCGCAGCCATCTCGCACAGGCACGTGGCCACGCGCCCTCCGCGGTTGTCGAAGCGTGGACGGCGGAGCGGTCCCATCCCGAAGACCCGGTGTATTCGCAGCGGTTGGTACAGCTTTTTCGTCAGTTGCAGGATGACGGCATTGGCGAAGATCGCTGAGGGCGTAGCGGTCGGCAGCGCGGTCGCGGTGACCGTTGCCGCGGTGCTCGGGGGAGCGTTTTTCCCCGGGCCGCGGCTGGTGATCGGTGTGCTCCTGGCCCTGTTGCTCGGGTTGTTTGGAAGCCAGCAATGGCGGCAGTCGTTGGCACCGTTCGAGTGGGCCCTGTTGGCAATGGTCGGGTGGGGAGTCGTTTCGGCGACTGTGGTCGGGATGTCGCCGTTGGCTTCGAAGGAGGTGCTCACCGGATGGGTCGTGGCGTGGTGCCTTTGGATCGCTGCGCGAAGGGCGAGTCCGCGATCCGCGGCGATGGGGGCCACGGTGTTGATCGCGGCCGCACTGTTGGTTGTGGGCGGTATAGGACTGGAGGCATTTGGACGGGGCGATCTGCGGGTCGGGGGTCTTCTGGAGAATCCCAACGTGGCTGCCTCGCTGCTGGTGGTTTCGGTCCCACTCGCAGGGCTGTTCTGGAGTGGTCCTCAACGCAGGTGGCTCGTCCTGGTCGCGATAGGTCTGGTCGGGGGGGTGGTTCTCACGGGGTCTCGAGCCGGGCTCCTGGCGGTATTGGCCACGGGCGTCGTGCTGTTGCCCAGAGGTCGGACCCGCATTGTCGGTTTGACGATCGGCATCGGCGCGACAACGGCGGTTCTGGTCTGGAGATTTTTCAGCCATCCGGAGATCCTGGCCTGGTTCCGGCCGGCAATCTGGCTGGCGGTGGTGCGTTTATGGGCGACCCACCCGCTTCTCGGCGTCGGTCCGGGCGGTCTCGCGGACGCGGCGGGGCCGGTACGACTCCTCCACGAAAGCCACGTGGGTCAACACCAGTTTCTGGTCACCTACGCCGAATCTTCCCCACTTGGACTGCTGGTGCAAACCGGGTTGGTGGGACTGGGGTTTGCTGTCGTCGCGGCTGGTCTTTGGTTGCGTCAAGTGCGTCGCGATGGTGCGCTGGCCTTTGCGCCTCTCGGTTCCGTCGTGGTGGGAATGGCGGTCATGGCGACCTTTCACGATTTCGTGAACATTGAGGTTGTTGATGTGGTGGTGGGTTCTCGCACTCGGGTTCATCGAGGCGGTTCAACGGTCGACTGAGAGGGACTGTGATCGGACGCCAGAACGGTGCTGGACGAGAACTTCTCGCGGGCTCGTTCTCTCTTTCATCGTGCTGTGGGGCATTGTTCAGCCGGCGTGGTCGAAGTGGGTGTGGCGCACCGGGATTCATGATGCCGTGCTGGCGGACAGGGCTCTGGCCGCGGAACCGTGGTTTGACGAACCGCTTGAATGGCGGATTCGGACGCTGCTCGATGAAAAGGTATGGACCTGGCCGTTAGTGGCCGAAGGGCTTGCGAGCAGCCGCGAGGCGGTGAGGATCCACCCCGGTAGATCACGTTTGTGGATGCTGTTGGGGCAGGTGGACTCCCGCGTCGTCAGTGAGTTCGGGCCGTGGCCGGACAGCGTGGCGGAATCGCGGGGGGCCTTTGCGCGCGCGAGCGAACTCGAGCCGTTCCAGCCATGGCCCTGGTTGGAGTGGGCCCGTCTCGAGCGCGGTCTCGGCAATCTCGGTGAGTCGGCCGAACTGGTGCGGAGTGCCCTGGAAGCAGAGCCCAATGCAATTCCTGCCAGGCTCTTCCTCGCCCGGGTGGAGCTCGACCGAGGCAATGTGCGCACGGCTCGTGAAGCTCTCGAGTCGGCCGCAGCGTCGACGGTTCTGCGAAAGCGCGCCGGTCTCACGATCTACGAAAAGGAGCTTCTGGCGGCGCCGATGTGGCAGTTCCGACAGCTCGAAGAGGCCTTGCGATGAGCGGCAATTCGCGGTACGTGCCCCTGTGGTGGGTGCCGCTGTTGCTGGCTTTGACCCCGGTCGTGGGTCTGTCGCCTGCCCCTCGCGACATTGCTGATTTCTTTGCGCCAATGCGTGCGATGACGGCCTCCTCGCTCGCCGCCGGCGTCGTGCCGTGGCTCAACCTCGCCAACGGTTGCGGTGAAGCTTGGTTTGCAAACCCGGAGACCGCCGTGCTCTACCCACCGGCGTGGGTGCATCTGGTGGCGCCGCCGGCGTGGGCGCTGGCGTTGGAAGTGGCCCTCCACCTGGCCTGGATGTCGTTGGGGGCCGGGTTGCTGGCGCGCGACCTCGGCAGTGGGTCAATCGGTAGATCAGTGGTCGAAATGGCCACCTGGTCGGTGGGCCCGGTGATCGTCACGGCCGGCGTCCTCAACAATCTCGAGACCCTTGCCTGGGTCCCGTGGATGGTCCTGGCAGCTCGAGTCGCCGGCAACAGGGCGGTCGGGCTGGTGGCCGTGGCGACCGCCTTTGCGTGGTTGGGGGGCGAACCGCAGATGTGGGCGCTGGCGGTTGTTCTGACCGTGGCTGCCGCGCGGTCTCGAGTCCGGACCGTTGCCGGCGTGGCGTTGGGATCAATGGTTGTGGCCGTCCAGATGGTTCCGTTTGCGTTCTGGGTGCTGGAGGGTGACCGGGGACCGCAGGCGGCCTCGTGGGCGCTGCGGGGCGCGATGACACCCGCGGACTGGAGCGGTCTCCTGGTGCCCGGCCTCCCGGTTGATCCCGACCGCATGGTCTATGTCGAGAGCTTCTTCTTCGGGGCGCCCCTGATGATCTGCGGACTGCTCGGTGCCTGGCGCCGAAAATGGCTGCTCGCGGCGGTCGGATTACTCGGTCTCCTGGCGACGCTGCCCGAGGTTGGTGGTGGCGGGATTTTTCTCGCCCTAACCGGCGGGCTGGTTCGATACCCATCGCGATTCGCGCTGGCAGGCCTCGCGTTGCTGCTGCCGATGATGGGCTCCGGGGCCGAAGAGTGGATCGAAGGACGAGGTCGGCTGTTGGCGGCGGCGGTCGCGACTCTGACACTCGCGCTGTGTATCCCCGGAACGCATCCGCTGCGGTGGTGGGTGGCAGGTCTACCGGCTGCACTCGTCTTGGCCGGAGCTACATTCCCGGCGTGGCGGGGGGTCCGCCGTGCGGCCCTCATCACGGGGCTGGCCGGAACTGTTGCGGCTGCCCTGCCGCTGATCGGACTGGAGCCGATCAGCTCGTTCGTCCAGGACGGCACCATGTGGCCCGAGGCCCGGGGTGGAGGCCGGATCTATGCGCCGGCGCCGTCCAGTGATGTCTTGCAGTGGCTCGCGACGGGAATGGAGCCGAGGCGTCTGTGGCCGGTCGGCTACCTCAATCTGGATGAGGGACTGACCGTCGCCCGCACCGATTCGCCGGTGGCGAACGGACGTCTCATACATCACCTCGAAATGGCCGACCGGGGACTGGAGAATCGCTGGTGGCTCAATGTACTGGCCGCGCCGTGGTTGGTCCTTCGCGAGGGGACGGGCGTTCCCGACGACATGGAATCCGTCCGCGTGCGGGGCGGGATGCGCCTGCTCCGCAATCGACAGACCCTTTCGGTCGTGAGTCTGGCCCTGGAGCAGCCACGCCCGGACGTCGACCGGCGGACGAACGGCCGGGTGGACGAAATCGTCCTCGATGGCAACAACTGCCGCGCCACCCTGAATCCATCCGAGGACGGTTATGCATGGATATCGCTCGCGCCGGTCGGAGGCTGGCGCTGGTTTCTCGACGGCGTCCGGGCCGAAATCGAGCAGGGACCCGGCATCGTCCAATACATCCAGGTGGCCGAGGGCCGCCGGCAGCTTGTGGGACGGTATCGTCCGCCGGGCATCGTGCCAGCGGCGGTCACGAGCGTGGCCGCTGCGTTTTTTGTTGGCGTACTGCTTTCGCTGCCGATGATCCGGCAACGAGCGCGTGGTGAAGTCTTGTCATGAAGTTGCTGCGTGGTGTGCTGTGGTTGCTGCCGATCGTCCTGGCGGTGGTCTTCTGGTGGTTCCCTCCGCGTGGTGACGACGCCTACTACCATTCTGTCGGTGCCGTCGAACAGGTCCGCGCGTGGCAGGAAGGCGCCGTCTTCCCCGGCTACCACCGCGGCTGGAACGGCGGCACCGGTTCGTTTGCTCCGACCGTCTACGCACCCATCCCGATGGCGATCCAGGGCGGGTTTGGCCTGGCTGGTCGGAGACGGGCAGCGCGCCGTCGGGCTGTCCCTGTCCCTGGCTGTGCTGGCCGCAGCCGTATTCCTCACGTTGGCGACCGGTAAGCCCGAGTCGGTCCTCCTCGTGGCTGCCCCCTACGTCCTGGCGGTGGCCGTGACGCGCGCGACCACCACCGAGGCGTGGGCCCTTGCCGGCGCCGCCGTGGTGTTGGCCCTGGGTATGCCCGGCGCAGCTGTCACCGTCCGGAGGGGGTCTGGGCCTGGCAATCGGCGTGGTTCTGATCGCCGGATCCCAGGTCGGGATGCTGCTCCAGCTCGGCTGGCTCCTCGCGGTCGCGTGGGTCACCTGGATCGTGGTGTCGCCCGGGGACCTGGCGACCCCTTCTCCGGGCTTCGGGCGTGACGGGTTGAGAACGATGGCGTGGGCATCGGCAGGCCTCTTGGCTGGCGCCGTGTTCTGGTTGCCCTTGTTCATGGACGGGCGGAATCTTGCCCTTGGCGAGTTGGTGGAGGGTCCGTTCGACTGGAGGCGGAATTTTCTGCCGGGAAGTTCGGAGCTGACAGTCTTTCTCTCGGTGATCGCGGTCTGTCTCGGTCTCATCATCTTCCTCGTGTTTGTGCGCGGGAAAGGACGTGGCTCGTTTTCCGCTGGCGACGGCGGCGGTGGTGGCGCTGTTTCTCACGGTTGGCCTCTCGACCCCGGTGTGGCATCTGCCCGGGATGAACGGTCTCCAGTTTCCTTGGCGATTCCTGGGTCCCGCGACGATCCTGGTCGTGATGGCGGTTGGAAGTCTTCCGGGGCGATGGCGTTGGATTGCGGTTGCTCTCCTGCTCCTGCCGGGTGCTGCGGTGCCGCTGCGGCTGGACACCGCCGAGTGGTCATGTTCCGGTTGGTGGCCTCGCCCGCGGAGCTGGCACGTTTCACTCAGGAGAACTGGGGGTTGGCCCCGGTCCTGCCCTCGGCACGGGGTTTGTACGCCCCCGGCTTCGACCGTCTGGCCAGTCTGCAGGAGTTGGGCGCCCAGGAGGCGACGATCGTTGCCGAAGAAAGAAACGAGATGGGCGGGACCTGGCGCGTGACGGCGGCCGCACCTGCGCCGGTGGTGTTGCCCATCCAGTGGTGGCCCGAGTGGAGCATTTCGATCGATGAGTCGCGAGGTGAACTACAGGAACCACCATGGTCTCGTCGCCGTCGATGGCCCGGGCGGCGCATCTACCATGCGTGCGGTGCTGCTGCCGTCACGATCTCGAAGTGTGGGGGGTGTTTTGTCGTTGGCGGGCGTGCTCCTGATGGTTGGTCTGGCGTGGTTCGAGGGACGGCGGGGCCGCGATTTACATCTCGCGCGAGACCAGGTATGACAACGGACCGAACCTTGAACCGTGCGCCTCCGCTCTGGTCGGCTGTCGTCTTTTCGGCATTGGCCTGCGCGCTGGCCGTCTCGGGATCGTTGACCAGGCCGGTATGGCACGACGAGCTCTACACCCTGGCGCTCGCGCGCATGTCTCTGAGTGAACTCGTTGCGGCTCTTCGAATCGACTCCGGGCCGCCTCTTCACTACCTCATCTGTCATGCGCTCTTTTCGATTTTTCGTTGGCCGGAAGGCTCGGCTCTGGGCACCTTCCTGGTGCGCCTGCCGTCGGTGTTGGGGTACACCTTGATGCCGTGGGTTCTGTGGAGATGGGCGCGAGGGCAGGGCGAAAGGTATTTCTGGGCAGCGCTTCTGACGATCGTCTGGCTGCCCATGCTCTACTTCTCTACCGAAGCCCGCGCCTACGCCCTGTTGGCGCTGGTCAACGCGGTGCTGTGGCTGCTCGGCCCTGACCTCGTAGGATCCGGAGGGCGCCGCCTCGTGCTTTTTGCAGCGCTGGCGGCAGCGCTGCCGATGTTGCACTACGCGGGGATCGTGAGCTTTTGCTTTCTTCCTGCATTGGCTCTTTTCATTCCGCGGTCGAGATGGCGATCATTTGCTACGGCGCTCGGGGCGGCGGTCTTGCCGTTGGCGATGTGGTCCCCGGTTCTGCTGAACGCACCGAGCCAGTCAATGGGGTGGGTGGACACGCTCACCGGGCCCGGTCGACCCGGCCGTGAGACGCTCCAGGTGCTTGCTCCGGCGGGTCCGTTCCCTGCGCTCTTCGAACCTTCGTTGGTTTCGGTGCCGCCCCTGTTGTCAATCGCAGCATTCACGCTCATCTTGAGCGGATGCCTGATCGGCGCCGTGCGGCTGTGTTTCCGTGATGGGGTGTCCCCCTCTGACTGCTCCGATATCGCCCAACCCATGCTCGGCCTTCTGCCGATTGTGGTGCTCGGTACCTTGGCATTAAACGGGATACCCGCGTACTTTGCGGGTCGCACGGAATCGATGGTCTGGGCTCTCGCAGCAGCATTCATCGCCGCCCTTGTGTCATCCTTGCCCCGAAGGTGGCGGGTGTTCGCGGTCGGACCCTTCGTGACGCTCGGCCTGTTCACCGCCATGACGTGGTTGATCGAATTGCCTGATTGGCCACCGCCAATGGGCGTCCTGGTCGGCCGAGAGCTTGTGCCCGAACTTGGCGCGGATGACATGATCGTGGTCACCGGTCTTTGGCAACTCGAGGTCGAACACGGTCTGGCGGAGGCACAACTAGCCACCAAAGGTGTGGCGCCGGGACTGAAGAGGGTTCGGACCCTGCCGCGGTCGCAGGCCGACCATCCAGGCTGGTTCGATCGCGAGGCGGCCGTCTCCCCCGCCCTCGCGATCGAAGCCAAAGGTGCTCGAGCTCGAGGGATGGCGCAACGCCCACAGGATCTGGCTCGTGTGGAGTCCTGGCCTGCCGCTCGAGCGGACGATCTTCCCTGTTTTTGCAGGATGGCAGCGTATTCGAATGGGAACCTCTCCGATCATCGCGGTCGATCTGTTGTTGCCACCATCGCGCAAAGAGCGCGACAAATGATTATCTCTTTTCACTCGGCGATGAGGTTCCCCTGGACCCGCGCTGCGGTTCCGTTTCCCGCCAGGCGTTTCCAGAGTCCTCCACAAAACAGTTGAGGAGGATACTTGTTGATCTCAGCTTGCATACCTCGACAGCGATGCTTTCACTTTCGAATCGATCTCTCCCGCGGTGACGTGGGGTAAAAGGCCATTTCCTATCCTCCGCCCGGTGCGCGGCTCGAAGGAACCTCCGTTTCGCGGATCTCACAGCTCTCATCATTTGCACCAAACCCACCATTCAACGATGTCTTCTGGCTGAGGCCTGGTCGTTCAGCCGCACCCAAGGCATGACGTGTCAATCGGTGCCTCGTGAGGTCAAGCTCGTACACCTGTTCAGCGGTCTCTCTTGTCCTAAACAGCATTTTGGGCAGCCGAACAGGATCTGAGGAATAGGAGCTTCTCGGCGGTATCGTCTGAATTCTCCCTTATTTTAAGGGCTTCTCAACCTACTGATTGCGTTCGTCGCTCGAATCGTGTCTTGGACAGCACTCTTCGTCCACGGTGGGACCTCGACTCGAAAAAGCCCACAACCAGCTCATAACCTCTTTGTTTTGGCAGGGCCAGACCTGTTTCAGGATTTGTCTTGGAAAGTAGTGTTCAGCGGTTCTGAATTCGGGCACCCGTTGAGAGAGATATTGAGGCCCCCTTCGACTGTTCAAGCGTTCGGAAACACCGTGATGTTCAGCGTCCGAGAATGCGGACTCGAACCCGGTGCGAGCGATACGCCGTCAGGCGAGGAAGGAACTTCGCCGACGAACAATGTCACAATGTCCGAGGGCCAAGTGGGCCGACGTTGACGTGGTTCGAGCCTCGAAATCCTGAAGCGGGTTTGATCGGCGAGCGGCACAGATCGAAATCCGCGGCAATGTCTTCACCGCAATCCGGAGGTCTCGGCTGCACGACTGACCCGTAATAGTGATCTGACCGCCGCGATGAAATACCATGTTATTGACGCCCCAAGAGGAATGGGCTCGACGACACAAGAGCTTCGCGAGTTGAATCGATTCGAGGTCGCGTTCCCTGACAGCTAATGGGCGGCAGACAGAACAGGATTGCGACATGCTTCTTCGGGTTAGACCTTATTTGCCACGCCTCTTGACCTATCTCGTCATCGGTCTCTTCCTGTGTTGGTCGGCGGCATTTATTTGGAAATCCTCGATTCCACTCAGCTCCGGGGAAAGGGTTTATTGTCTGTTTGATGATGCAATGGTTTCCATGCGATACGCGGATAATTTGGTCCGCGGGCACGGCCTCGTGTGGAATGCGGGCGAGCGCGTCGAGGGATACACAAACCCGTTGATGGTCGCCGTCATGGCGGTGATGCTCGCAGTTTTTGGCAAGTCGACAGCCACCGTGCTGGTGCAAATCCTCGGGGTGGTGCTGGTGGTCTGCACAGCACTCCTGACTCTCAGGACATACCAAAATATATCGGATGCGGATTATCGATTGCCTTCCTGGTTTTTTCTACCCCTTGTGTTCGGAATTTACACGCTGTCCTATTGGTCCCTAATGGGAATGGAAACCGGGTTGGTGGCTATGTTTCTCGCCCTTGGCGTCAACATCGTCCTGACCAAGGAGGCGCTTCCACAGGGCAAGTTCCCTGCCTCCTCGCTCTTGCTCGTCGTCACGGCCGCCGGTCTGTACTTCAGCCGGCCCGACGCGCTGGCCTACGCCGTGGTTCTCTTTTTTTTCCACTGGCTCGCTCCCCCTCGTCGGCCATTCCGCGAAGAACTCCTGCCAGTTTTGTGCGTCGCAGGCATCGTGATCGCTCATATCGCTTTGCGATACGCTTTTTATGGAGAACTCCTGCCGAACACCGCCACCCTCAAGCTAGGGGGATTCCCTCTCCCACGCCGCATCCTGGGCGGAACCGGGTTTATCCTGCCCTTTCTCGAGAACATTTACGCGATGCTCGCGCTCGCCGTGCTTTCCTTTGCCTTCGCGCGTGGTTGGAAGCGAGGGCTCCTGCTCATTTTGTTTGGGCTTTCCGTCAGCTACCAGGTTTTTGTCGGGGGAGATCCGTGGCCCTATTGGCGGATCATGACGCCAACGATTCCCTTGTTGATGGCACTGGCTGCCGATGGAGCTGCTCGCCTCTCAGTGACAATTTTCGAGCGGCAGTCATCCCAGCTCCTGATCCCGGCCGCTTCCTTGGTGATGCTCGTCGGAGCTCTTCATTCCTACGATAGGCCATTTATCCGGGAGTTGGGTTTGCTCGTGAGTCCCTACACGGTGGAGGCGAACAAAGAAAACGTGAACATCGCGTTCGCTCTGAGGGACGTCACGAAGAGCACCGCGTCAGTCGGGGTCGTCTGGGCCGGGAGTATTCCATTCTACACGGAGCGTTATGCTATCGACTTCCTTGGGAAATCTGATCCGGACATCGCGGCGTTGGATCCCGAGCTGAGGGGCCCAATACAATGGGCCGGTATGCCCACAGTACCTGGGCACAACAAGTACAACCTTGCTGAGTCGATTGTCAGAAGACGACCCACATACATCCAGACCACATCATGGGGGTCAGACGACGTGACCGAGTGGGCGGATGCCAATTACGTCAAAGTCGAGTACCTGGGTCACAAAATGCTCCTTCTCAAAGATAGTCCCGACGTGTACTGGGACCGGGTAACGCCCGTATCCGCCCATCGGTAACATGGGGGAGTCCACCGATGCGGTTCAAGAAACCGCCGTGTCCAGGGCTCGGCAGCGAGTCAGTGGAAGAATGATCAGCTGAATCACGCATTGAGCGACCGATGGCCAGAACTTAAGCCCTCTGAAGAATGTGCTCTGCCCCGAGGCCGGGCGACGTGCTTTTTCAAAGAGCCGGCAGATGCAGATTTCGCAACAGAATATCGTTTTCGTATCGTGTCACCAGTTCGAAACCGATCTTGCGAAGCATCCGCAGGAGCCGACGTAGACCAACCTGACCCTCGTAGAGCTCTTCGTCGTTGTATTCAGTGTAGAAATATCGCGTTTTGGATAACGTTTCAGCGGCGCCTCGGATGAGGTCACTTTCAGCCCCTTGAACGTCCGCCCAAATGAAATCGATATGATCGAGTCCTCGTTTTTGCCGCCAGGTGTCCAGCCGCATCGTGGTGACTTCGAAACTGTCGTCGAAGCGACACCATGGATGCATCTCGAGGTGGCTGTTTCGGCTTTGCGAATCGAGCCCGAGCAGTCCCAACCCTTGCGGATTGGGCTCGTGATCGTAAACCGTCCGGCCATCCACCGCTGGCATAGAACCGTGTGGTTCCGTCGCGGTCGGAGATCGCGATTTCGCTGAGTTCGGCCCGATCGTCATCGACGTGGTGAGCAAATCTCTCCCTGGCTCGGGATCGGGTTCAAAACTGTAGACGCGGGCCCCTGGAAACGTCTCCAGGAACCAACGAGTGTGGGCACCGTCGTTACAGCCGATTTCCAGAATGACCGGATCCGTGCGTCCCAATAGCGACACGAGGGTCTCCGCATCGATTTCCCCCGAGGTGATCTCGGGCAGGGGCCACAACAAGTTCTTAATCGGTTCACAGCCCGCCGAAGACGCCGACCAACGGAACTTGTTGTGTTCATCATTGGCACTGAAACCTTTTTTCAAGGACGCCACCATCGGAGTCGTCGCCTCAAGCTGACACGCAGGCCATACCCTGTCAAGCGGAATGCGGAGGGTGATGCGAAGAGGGTCCTTGACCACCTTTCTGACCCGAACGAGGAGAAGCAAGTGGGTTTGAGCGATTGGTCGAGCGACCGTCTGTCGACCTTCTGGCGCGACATATAGGAAAGCAGGGACTGTTAGGGGAAGCAGTGTCGCGGGGAGCCGCCGAGGTTCGCTTTCCCGGCGATTGGTGCTTTCTTGGTGTTCATAGGGCTCGTTCACGAAGAGTGGCCCAGACTGTTTGTTGCAGCGCTTCCCGGCACGGAGTTTGTTCAATGTGCCAGTGGCTCGGGTGATATGATGATGTCCGACAAGACCTGACTCCGGCCACCCCGGGGGAACATGAGTGAGTAGTTTCCGACACACCCTGCAGACTGGTCACTGCGCTGTTGGTGCTGGATCAACACCGTCAGCTCGGTGGCGGCGGAGCTGATGAGCGCGGCGGGTTCGATTTCTTGACCGTGGACGCAGAGCATTCCGCGGTTGATGTTGCGGGCGCGCAGAGCCTTGTTTCAGGCAATTCGCTCGGGTAACCCGCACTGCGCCCCACTGGTCAGGTTGCCGGGAATCGAGCACGACGTCATCAGGCGTTTCATGGACGTCGGTGCGACCGGTGTCATCGCGCCTCTGGTCAACTCCCCAGAACAAGCGCGAGGGGTCGTCCGAGCGGTCAAGTATCCGCCCGAGGGCGACAGGGGCGTTGGTTTCTGTCGGGCCAACATGTACGGCATGGATTTTGATCGGGCGACCGCAGCGGCAAACGACGAGACATTTGTTTGCGCTCAGATAGAACACATCAAGGCTGTCGAAAATATTGACGAAATCCTTTCGGTGCCGGGAGTGGACGCTGTTTTTATCGGCCCATACGACCTGACCGCTTCGATGGGCGTGACGGCCCAATTCGATCATCCAGAAGTGAAGGGGGCGATGCAGAGAGTCCTCGCGGCCTGTCTTAAGAGCGGCACTGCCGCTGGCATTCACGTGGTCCAGCCTGACCCGGAGGAAGTGCTTCGACGCTTTGATGAGGGATACCGTTTGATTGCCTACAGCCTCGACATCGTCATGCTTCAACGGGCGTGTGTGGATGGCCTCGCGGAGATCCGTCAACGGATTTCATAAACGAAGAGTCGTTATTTGAAACCAGAGAGGGCCAGGGAGAAAGATGATATTCAATCAGAAGGTAGCTGCGCTTGTGCCGATGAAGGAGCACAGTGAACGCGTCCCCGGCAAGAACACAAAGCCATTTGCAGGGCAGCCCTTATTCCATCACATCCTCGCGACGTTGGAAGCAACCTATACGATCGACACCATTGTCGTGAACACCGACAGCGAGAGAATTGCAGAGGAGAGCCAATCTGCCTACTCCAAGGTCCATGTGATCAAGCGTCCTGAGATCCTCAGGGGCGATTTTGTGAGCATGAACAAGCTGATAGCCTACGACATTACTGAAGTTCCTGCCGAGATTTATGTTCAGACCCATGCCACGAATCCGCTTCTTCGTTCCAAGACAATTTCGAACGCGCTCCGCGATTTCGCAAAATCCGAAGAATATGACTCGCTCTTCACCGTCAACCGCGTGCAGACGCGCCTCTACGATTCGGACGGTCAGCCCGTCAATCATGATCCAGAGGATTTGATGCGAACTCAGGATCTGCCGCCGCTGTTCGAGGAGAACTCCTGCCTGTACATCTTCACCTCGGAGTCTTTCAAAAAGAACAACCGTCGGATTGGGAGCCATCCCTTGATGTATGAAACTGACCCGATTGAATCCATCGATATTGACGACGAATTCACATTTCGCCTGGCTGAGATGTTGGCCGGATACGCCCATCAGTAGCGGTGGGGAAAGCAACTATGGATAAAAAAATTGTCCAAGTGATGACCCACCCGTTCGGCGCATCCGGAGAGAAGCCTCGTCGCGTCCTCGAAGAACGGGGATGGGAGATCCGATACAACCCATATGGGAGGCGACTCAAATCCAACGAGGTCTTGGATCTTGTCCGGGATGCTCACGGGCTCGTTGCCGGAACCGAACAATACACTCCGGAGATCATGGAGGCGGCACAGAATCTGGAAGTCATTTCTCGGGTTGGTGTCGGCCTCGACAATATTCCGTTTGAAATCTGCCGTGATCGCAATATCGCGGTGACCTTTACGCCGGAAGCGCCGGCCGACGGGGCTGCTGAACTCACCCTTGGACAGATTCTCAACCTGCTACGAAAGACCCATGAGTCGGACAAGTCGATCCGCGAAGGTGCGTGGAACCGGTATTTGGGCTTCCTCATCCGGGAAGTCAAAATTGGTGTTCTCGGGGTAGGCAGAATTGGCAAACGCGTGGTCAAGCTCCTGAGTTCCTTTCAGCCTGAACTCTATGGCTGTGATCTCAAGCCTGATCGTGAATTTGGTGAGGCGCACAATCTTCGATGGGTGGCGAAGGAAGAGCTCTTCGAAAAATGTAATCTTGTGACAATTCACGTCCCTCTGAACAAGATGAACTATCACCTCGTGGCTGCTCAGGAACTCGAAAGAATGCCACCCGGGAGTTATCTCATCAATTTGGCCCGGGGAGGCATTGTCGACGAGGCGTCTCTGATTGACGCTTTGCAGTCACGACATCTTTCCGGGGCCGCTATCGACGTTTTTGAAAACGAGCCATACGAAGGGCTGTTGACCCAGTTCGATAACGTGATTCTGACAGCACATATGGGCGCCTCCGCGCATCGGAGTCGATTTCTCATGGAACTCGGAGCCGCAGAGGATTGCGTCCGAGTGCTCTCCGGAGAAAGCCCCGTCAACCCCGTGACGAAGGCCGATCTGGACGATTGACCGAGGGTAGCGATTTGAAGGGTTTTCAGGGAAGCAGCTGACATGCTGGTTATCGTGGAGGATGGAGGCGGGCTTGCCAATCGGCTCTTCGTCTTCGCAAACGTGATCGCCACCGGTCTTGCGACCGGGCACCGGGTAGCGAATCCGGCGTTTCGCCGTTGGGCGGAAAGCTTCGAGGGGACCGCGGGTGACTTGTGTTCGTTTTTCCCTCAGCGGCCGCGACCGCATTTTGGCGGCCCTTTGCCCTCTAGGATCGCTGCGTCTCTCTCGTATCGGATCTCCAGGTTTCTCACGAGAACTCCCAGCATCGGGCCGGTTCGGGCAATCTCGCTGCGCTGGCCTGAGCATTGCGAACTCGATGCTCCAGAAACCGCTGCCGATATTCAACGCCGCAGCCTCGTGCTGCTCAAGGGTTGGCTTTTCTGTAACCGTTCCGGCATCGAGCGCCACACCGACATGCTCAGAGGCTTTTTCAGGCCGGTACCCTCTATTCGCAGTCATGCCGATTGTGTGGTCGACGCGGCGCGGCAGAAAGGCGATCTCCTGGTTGGTGTTCATGTCCGGCATCGGGACTACCGGAACTTCATGGACGGGAAGTATTTCTACAGCTTCCCAACCTACGTTGACCTGATGCGATCCGTCGCTGAAAATGTCGCTCCCCGCCGCGCAGCTTTTCTCATCTGCGCTGATGAGGAGCAGGATCTCTTAATCTCGAGAGATCTACCAGTGACGTTCTCGACTATGGGCCCTGTACACGACCTCTGGGCCCTCTCCAGCTGCGATCTCATGATCGGACCGCCCAGCACCTTCTCGACTTGGGCGGCGTTCCTTGGCGAAGTACCGCGTTGGGAGATCGACGATCCGCGCTCCAGACCCAGTCCGGAGTCATTCCGCGTTCCGCTGCCAGTCCCCCGGCTCCCAGGCGAAACGGCTTGAGGAATGAGCTCAACGACTCGCAAAGAGTACGTGTGCCAGGGCCCGTAACGAAGCTCGACCGAAGCGGCTGCTGGGCCGGGCCGCAACCCCTCTGACGATACGGGTTGCCGCTCTCAGCCGATCCTCGCCCTCCGCCACCTCCTGAATTTTTTCGAGCTGTGACCACCAGTCCATCCGTTCCAGATGAGAAGTGGCGAGTCGTCTGCAGCCAGCGCGGGCCGTGGTGGGCGAATCGGTTCAGTGTCTGCAGTTGTTCCTCATTGAAACGGTCGGACTGAGCCACAGTCTTCGAGTCTGCATGCAGGCGGAAACCTGCCAGGGGCCGATCCGAGATGCGGACGACGGCACCGGTTGCGAGAAACCGGATCATCATCTCGCGGTCGAATGCGAAGTGAAGACCACAGTCAAGCCCGCCACAGTCGAGAAATTTCTGTCGTCGGAGCCAGACTCCCGGCTGGTGGTACGAAGAGCCCCGCCACGGGTGACGAAGGATTGCCTCGGCCGTGAGTCGGCGCTGCAGCACCAACCTGATGGGCTTTCCCGACTCGTCTATTTCCTGCACCGCGCCCGCGAAGCAGTCGGCGTCGCCAATCCCTTCGGCGACGGTGTTGAGGGCCCCCGGGAGCAGGACATCGTCCGAGTTGATCCAGTTGAAGAACGCGCCGCGGGCGACGGCGATACCCTTCATGATCGCGTCGGCTTGTCCCCGGTCCGGTTCGACAATGAGGGTGTCAATGCGATCCCGATAGCGCTCCAGGACTTTCGTCGAGCAATCCGTGCTGCCACCGTCAACCACAATCAGTTCGCAAGCTGGGCCCTGCTGCTTCAGGATGGACTCGAGCGCCTCTGCGAGAAACTGTCCGCCATTGAGGTTTGGCATGACGACGGAAAATACGGGACCATGGCTCAAGAGCGACCTCCGCTCACGCCACCGATTTCGAGTGTCTCATTCGACATTCCTTCGTCCCGCCCTCAGATCTCGAGCGAATCGAAATCGACCCGTGGGAAGACGCGGAGTTGGCCGCCCACCGTCGCATCGACGATGCTGCGTCCTGCCTCGCGGTAGACATAGTCAGCAATTCGGTAGGCGAGTTCGGAGGTCTCGAGGTCCGGCAGCTGCCATCGGAATCCGGTTCCGAAGTATTTCGGGTCGAAATGATCCGGGTCGTCTCCGGTGGATACGACTTCCTGGTGCGGTGTCCCCTTGGTGGCGAAGCTGTGGTCGACACCGAGGAGCACCACCTCCTGGAATCCGAGATGAAAGGCCAACTGGAGGGCAGCATTGGTGACGGTTGCGCCCTCCCAGTAGCCCTGACCGACGTCGGTGTAAAAGGCGGGTCCGGGGGCGCGCCGCAGAAAAATCGTGCTTTTCGAAAACACCGCGACATCTCGGCACTCCCAACTCAAGAACTTGGGCATCGAGAGCCCGGCGATCTCATCGGCACATTGTTCGATGACGAGCCGGTTGACGGAGACGTAGTAGGTTGTTGAAAAACCGAGTTCTTCGAAAAGCAGGTAGATCCGGTTCGTGCCGATGATGACCTCACCGTGAAGTCGGGAAAGATCTGTCTCACGGAGGCTGGGACCGTTTCCCAACACAAAGCAGCGCTGACCCAGATGGCGGTTGCGAAGCGCCTCGCAGCGCCGCAAGCTGCGCCACATCGAGGGGGAAAGCCAGCCTCTCGACATC
The DNA here is from genome assembly GCA_963714885.1 of Candidatus Sulfomarinibacteraceae bacterium. Lineage (GTDB taxonomy): Bacteria > Acidobacteriota > Thermoanaerobaculia > Thermoanaerobaculales > Sulfomarinibacteraceae > Sulfomarinibacter. Next base: position 17,490 of record CAVQQV010000004.1, read on the forward strand.
GTCCCGGCCGAAGACAGACCGTGTCGCAAAACCTCTCTTGCGACGTGCAGTGGCCCAAAGCCCTGGTTCATTCTGCCACCTCCGATTTCAGATCAGCCATCTCTCCTCCTTCCGTTCCTTCTTTCCCGGTGGCGAAGACAGACGGCCCCTCGTCCACGATGAACAGTCTGTCTCGGAGAGTTGCCCCCTCACGACCAGCTGCTCCATAACAGTGACATTCCACTGATGCCGTGTCCACGGCCCAGCCGAAGACAGTGAAAGAGCCGTGCGAGATATGTCGCAAAAGAATGGGAGCGCGCTCGCTGAAGGTCGATTTGAATGCGGGTTCGGAGGAGTTCTTCCTCGTACTCCCCGGTGAGAAACTCCACAAGCTCGGACGAGCATCCATTCCTCTCCGCAATGGCGGCGACGAGCCCCGCGTAGTGGTCGAGACCCGCCGCGAATCTGTCGAGGTCGAGACCGGTCTTTCCTCCGTACTGCTGCTGGTGTTGGCGATAGCACCACAGAGGCTCATTCACGGCCGCCACTTGGGCCCCGCGAAAGGCCAGCCTGAACCACAAGTAGTCGTCGGCATAAAGCATTCCCGGCAGATCGATTTCGAGGACGCCGTCGATGGCTTCGATATCAGCCCGGCGAAACAGGAAACCGGGAAGGAACTGTGGACGTCCGAACCGGACCCGTTGCTCGAGGAAATCCTGCGGGGTTTCGGACACGGGGATATCGGTGAATTCCCACAGCGTTTGTCCCTGGGGATCTACCGCCCTCATGCCGGACCTGTAGAGGGATGCGTCGGGTTTTCGACGAACCAGATCTGTCAGCGAGAGGACGAAGTCGGGCTCCAGGAAATCGTCGTCACATAGAAAGGTGAGGAAGTCCCCCTTCGCGCCCTGCCAGCTCGCATTCCAATTCGCTACTGGCGGAATCGGAGATTGCTGGCGCAGATACCGCACTCTGGAGTCCGCAAAACCTGCTGCAACCGACTCGGTGGCGTCCTCGGAGGCGTTGTCTGAGACGACCACCTCAATATCTGTGTAGCTTTGCCGAAGACAGGAGGCTATCGCTTCTTTCAGCCATCCGGCCCGGTTGAAGGTCGGAATGCAGATGCTGACGAGGGGGAGGTCTGGCATGAGCGGAGGACTCCTCGGCCTATGTCTTCGTTTCTGCGTCCCGAACAAAGCTCCTGACCGATTCCACAACATACTCGATCATGGCAGTGCTGAGCCCCGGGTAGACGCCGAGCCACAGTGTGTTCTCCATTACGAGATCACTGTTTGTGAGATCACCTTCGATCCGATAGGGCGCTCCAGCGTATGCTGGCTGGCGGGTCAGATTTCCCGCAAACAGCATCCGAGTTGCGATCTTGCGCTGATCGAGGAACTGAACCAGTTCTCCGCGACTGAAGGAAGCCTCGGGGCGCACGGTGATGGTGAAGCCGAACCAGCTCGGATCGCTGTGTGGGGTCGGTTCAGGAAGGACGAGGTATTGACCGAGGTCGTCTAATCCGTCTCGTAAGAACCGCCAATTGGATTTTCTCGTTTCAATGAATCCCGGGAGTTTTTGAAGCTGAGCGAGGCCGACCGCGGCCTGGAGATCGGTTGCCTTGAGGTTGTACCCGATGTGGGAGTAGGTGTACTTGTGGTCGTAGCCGAGCGGCAAGGCGCCGAGCTGCCATTGGAACCGTTTGCCGCAGGTATTGTCAGCCCCGGGTGCGCACCAGCAGTCCCGACCCCAGTCGCGAAAAGACTCCACGATCTTTCGCAGCGAGGCCTGGTTGGTCAGGACGCACCCTCCCTCTCCCATCGTGAGGTGGTGGGCGGGGTAGAAACTCACCGTGGCGAGATCGCCGAAGGTGCCCGTCAGGCGCCCCGCGAATCTGGATCCCAACGCATCGCAATTGTCCTCCACGAGCCAGAGTTCGTGCTCCGCGGCAATGCGACCGATCGCTTCAACGTCGAAAGGGTTACCGAGGGTATGGGCGAGCATGATGGCGCGGGTACGTGGACCCACCGCCGCCGCCAGCCGATCAGGGGCGACGTTGTAGGTTGGCAGTTCCACATCGACGAAAACGGGCACCAAACCCGCCTGGAGAATCGGGTTGACGGTCGTCGGGAAACCTGTCGCTGCTGTGATGACCTCGTCACCCGGTCGGAGCTGCCGCTCACCGAGCTTCGGCGAGGTCAGCGCCGACACGGCCAGCAAATTGGCTGAAGAGCCCGAGTTGCATAGGGTCGCGTGCTTGATATTCTGAAAGGCGGCGAACTCGCGCTCGAACTTCTCGCTGAACGGCCCGGCCGTCAACCAGAAGTCGAGCGCTGAATCCACGAGCGAAACGAGTTCGTTGTGGTCAAAGACCCGGCCCGCATAGGGCACTTGGGTCGTGCCGGGAACGAAAGGACGCTCCCCCCATCGTGCGTCCGCGTAGGACGAGACGAGTTCCAGGATCTGCGAGCGGAGATCGTCGGTACTCATGATCGAGGCTCCTCCTCCGCCATTTCGCGCAGCCCTTCGGTGATGCCTCTGAGGGTCCCGGGAATTGAAGAACCCTTCTGAGTGATCATTCCAGCTTCCAATGGTCGTGGTGCACCCTGGGCCAACTCACGAGTTGGAACTCCCTCGATCAGACTGGGATCCAGCCCAAACGCCTCGGCCGCCGCCCGCGCGAACACCAGGCGGTCCACGAGGTCCGGGCCGACGAGGTGAAAAAGTCCACGTGACGGGGAGTCGGCAAGAGCAACCACAGTTCGCGCGAGATCTGGAGCGTAGGTCGGTGATCCAACCTGGTCCGACGGGACCCGCATTCGTTCGCCGCGGCGGAGCTTTTGCACCAGTTGCACGACGAAGTTCTTTCCACCGTTCTCCCAACCGTACACGACTGTCGTCCGCACGATGAGGGCATCGGAGGCATGGACGGCCACGGCGTGTTCGGCGGCGAGTTTTTGCCGGCCATACTCCGACAACGGACGCGGCACATCGTTTTCTGCGTACGGTCCAGCGTGACCGTCGAAAACGTAGTCGGACGAAAAATACACGAGCTTTGCGCCGGCTCGATGGGTTGCCTCTAGTACGTGGTACACCCCCGCCACATTGGTGGCGAAAGTCTCCTCGGGATGGGTCTCGCAATAGTCAACATTAGTTGTTGCGGCCGGAAGCCATACCACCGCGGGTCGAGTTTGACGAATGAGACGGTCGACCTGACCGGAGTCACGAATATCGAGCTGCGTGAAACCTGGTCGTTCGCTCTCATGGTAGGTGCCCAGGGCTCCGTGACCGGCCAAACCCGCCTGGTGGAGAATGTGTTCGCCGACCTGGCCCGATGCCCCGATCACCAGGTGAACTGTCATTGGTGTTTGAGCCGCCAATCAAAGGGAATTGACTCGTGGAATGGATCCAACCGGATCAGTTCGTCAGGGTGGTGCGGAAGAGAGGCACAATTCGCGATGATCGCCGGGCCGGCGCTAATCCCCTTCACACCATTCCAAACACCCGCCGGGATTCGAACAAGAACATAGTTGTGGTCGCCAATGAAAAGCTCGGCAACATTTCCTTGGGTTGGTGATTCGGCACGGTCGTCGTACAAACCAAGCTTGACCATTCCGGATATCACTGCGTAGTTCAAGGTCATTTCCCGATGTTTGTGCCAGCCCTTGATTGCGCCAGGGTTGACGACAGAGAAATAGATCTCGCCAAATTTTTCGAAGCGTGGATCGTCACAGCGGAGCATGTGCATCACCATCCCCCGTTCGTCGGGGATCTTCTTCAGCGACGTAACTGCAACTCCTTCAATATTCACAAATCCTCCGTCCAGAACTCCGCGCCAGGCATCGTATTCGTGGAGAAACGCTTCCAGTCAGCAGTCCCGCGTGAGGCAGGCCAGTTGCGTCAAAGGCGGCCATGAGCCACAAACACCTTGAGGTTTGAGTCAACGATGACTTGTTCAGAACAGCGTGCGCCGACTCCAACTCTTGGGTGCCGCTTTCAACGTCGGCAATTTTCATTTGGCGGGTACCGCGCCGTCGCCCAACAACCTTTTGTACCATGATGCAGTCACATCAATTCCTTCTTCGAGGGTGTATAGAGGTTGCCACTCGAGCTCGGATCGCGCTTTGCTGGCGCTGAGGTATTGCTCGTTGATCTCGTTGTTTGCGGTGTTGCGGACGTCCGGTTGGAGGTCGGAACCCATGACTCGGAGAATCGTGTCAACCATCTCGAGTACGGTGAGCGGCTGCTCGGCTGAGAAGTTGAACGCCTCGCCACTCAGCCCGTGATCTTCAGCCAACTTCTCGGCCAACAGCATGTATGCAGCAGCGCAATCTTCTACAAAAAAATAGTCCCGCACGAGCTGGCCGTCCGATCGAATCACCGGCCTCTGTCCTCTCAGGACCGCGCGAATCGTTCCAGGGACGATACGGTTCCAGTTCAGGTCACCACCGCCAAAAAGGTTTCCGCAACGAGTGACCACGACCGGAAGGTCGAAGGTGTGAGCGTAGCTCTGTGCCAGCAGGTCCGAGCACGCCTTCGAAACGTCGTAGGGGTGCACCGCCCTGAGGGCACACGATTCATCATATGGTAGTGTTGCGTGCTCTCCATATGCCTTGTCAGATGACGCGACAACGATTTGTTGAACGGCAGGGCTGCGCCGGCAGGCCTCGAGGAGACGCCAGGTTCCAGTGATATTGGACTCAAAAGTCGATGCTGGGTTTCGGTTTGCTATCGGCACGATCGTTTGTGCTGCAAGGTGAATGACGGTGTCGATCTCGTACTCCGCCAACACTCTCTCGATCATCGATCTGTCGCAGATATCGCCCCGGATTACGGTGACTTCGTCAAGAACCCTCCCTGAGATCAGGTGGCTTTTTGGAGTCCAGTCGCGGATGATGCACACGACGTTCGCTGTCGCGTCCAGAAGGCGAGGGACGAGCCACGAGCCGAGGAGCCCGGTTGCGCCAGTGACGAGGGTCGGCCGGTCGCACCAGAAGCTGCTCTTCATTCTGTCACCTTCCAGGGCGCGTTTCCAGTTCTGCCAAAGAGCCTCGAGTTGGCGTTTGTCGCGGAGCGTGTCCATGCACTGCCAGAAACCGTGGTGGCGATACGCGACGAGTTGTCCGTCCTTGGCAATACGCTCGAGGGGTTCGCGCTCGAAAACCGACGCATCTCCGGTGATGTACTCTGCGATGCCGGGTTCCAACACGAAGAAACCTCCATTGATCCAACCTTCGCCAAGCTGCGGCTTCTCTTCGAACCGAGTGACCTGCACCCCGTCATCGGAAAAACCGATCTCCCCAAAACGTGCAGGCGGGCGAACGGCAGACACCGTCGCGAGCTTGCTCTGATTGCGGTGGCAGTGCATCAGAGCGTCCAGATCGATGTCCGCCACGCCGTCACCGTAGGTCAGCATGAAGGTCTCATCGCCGATGAATTCGGCGACCCTTCGGACCCTGCCGCCGGTTTCTGTGTGGAGTCCTGTATCCAGGAGGTGGACCCGCCATGCATCCGCACGGCACTCGTGGACCTCGACTTCTCCGCTGCCCAGGTCGATCGTCATGCTGCTCGAGTGATATCGATAGTTGAGGAAGTAGTCCTTGATCACGTCGCCTCGATAGCCCAACGCGATCACGAACTCGTTGAATCCCTGACTACTGTAGATCTTCATGATGTGGCGGAGGACCGGCTCGCCACCGATCTCGACCATCGGTTTCGGTTTAACGCCCGTTTCCTCCTGCAGCCGGGTTCCCAGACCGCCAGCCAGAATTGCGACTTTCATGGTCCGCCCACCGGAAGCTCCGCACCCTCCGTGGCTGCTCCGGTCGGAATGCCCTGCCAGGTTGATCTCGGGCGCATCCCGAGATGCGCCTGCGCCGCGATGAGCGATCCATCCCGCTGTTCCACGTCGAAGGTCAGCACACTGTCAAGCCAATCAATCACACGTCCTCCTGACCGAGCTCCAACTCGAAGGGAATACCTCGCAGGAGCGAGATTCGGTGCCGGAATCGTCACAACAAGCGCCCCGTTCTCACCGTCGTTGAGATCGAGAGCCTTTCCATCGTCTTCGGACTCGGCGCTGAAAACTGCTGAGCCGTCGAGCCTCATGACGCTGAGGCCGACGACAACGCCTTCAACCTGCTGGCGACACTCGTACTCGATCGTGATCGTGAGCGGATCCCACATGTAGGTACTCGATCCATGGCCGCCCAGGGAGACTCGGGTGAAGTGAAAACTCGTACCCTCTCCGGCGCGTCGTTCCATCTCACGAGTGTTTCGATTTGAAGTGACAGTTGATGCGGCCGTTTCCAGATAACGATCGACGACCGCCGAGATCGGCCCGAAAAGTGAGACCCTGCCCTTGTCGAGTAAGACGCCCGTCCCACACAACTGCTGCACCATCATCATGTTATGCGAAACGAAGAGTGCAGTCCTTCCCTCACCCACGGCTTGTCCAATGGCTCCGACGCATTTCTTCTGAAACGCCGCATCTCCGACCGCCAGGACCTCGTCGACGAGGAGGATTTCCGGCTCCATGTGGGCGGCGACGGCGAAGGCGAGGCGGACGTACATGCCGCTCGAATATCGTTTGACGGGCGTGTCGAGAAATCGATCGATCTCCGCAAAGGCGACGATCTCGTCGAAGCGGCGGTCAATCTCGGCCTTTCGCATCCCCAGGATGGCACCGTTGAGGTAGATGTTCTCGCGGCCCGTGAGTTCGGGGTGAAAGCCGGTGCCGACCTCGAGGAGGGATCCAACACGGCCTCTGAGTTCGATCCGGCCGGTGGTCGGCTCGGTGATCCGAGCCAGGATCTTGAGCAGGGTGCTCTTGCCGGCGCCGTTGCGGCCGATGATGCCGAGTACCTCGCCTCGGCGGACCTCGAGGGCGACGTCCTTGAGGGCCCAGATGGTCTCGGGTTCGCGTCGGAGGGCCTCACCGCTCGCAAGAGCCTTGAGCCGGCGCGCTGGAGCCAAGGCGACGTCGGTGAGCGACTCTCGCAAGGTCTTGTAGGGAGCCTGGTGGCGTCCAATACGGTACCGCTTGCCGAGTCCTTCGGCGCGAATGACGACGTTTTCCATCCCTCTCATTACACCACGTCGGCGAAGGTCTGCTCCATGCGCCGGAAATAGACAGCGCCGGAAACCACGAGCAGCGCGGTCACGACGGCGCTGACGAGAATCAACGGTCCCGGCCTCGAGTCCACCCCCAACAGTGCCCAGCGGAAACCCTCGACGACGCCTGCCATTGGGTTGAGACCATATATCCACCCGGGCAGCCCGAGGGATTCGAGACGGGCGGTGACGGCCGAGGCGGGGTAGATCACCGGCGTGACGAACAACCAGATCTGTACGAGAAACGGCACCACGTACCGTACGTCGCGGTACTCGACATTGAGTGCCGACATCCACATCCCGACGCCGAGGGCCGTCGCAAACGCGAGGGCCAACAACAGCGGCAGCCAGAGGACTTCAGTCCCGGGCCAGATCCCGTAGAAAACCATCATCGCCAGCAGCACCACGAACGCGAGGACAAAGTCCACGACTCCCGCCAGAACAGTCGCGAGAGGGATGATCAGCCGAGGGAAGTAAACCTTGGTGATGAGGTTCTGAGAACCAACGAGGCTGTTGGAGGACTGGGTCAGACCCTGAGCGAAGAAGGTCCACGGCAACAGCGCCGCGAATGAGAAGATCGGGTAGGGTAAGCCCTCGGAGGATATCCCGGCGAGACCGCCGAAGAAGATCGTGAAGACGATCATGGTCATGGTCGGCTGGAGAATGGCCCAGGCGGCGCCGAGAACCGTTTGTTTATAGCGGACCTTGACGTCGCGCCAGACGAGGAAGTACAGCAGATCGCGGTATTCCCAGAGGTCTCGCAGCCTCACCGGTACCCAGCCTCGTGAGGGTTCGATGACGACGACTCGGTCCGACGCCCCGGTATGTCACTTCGTCGCCCATCGACGCATTGTAAACCAGCGATGCCTGGCCGGTCGGCGCCCGATCGCCAACTGGGGGCGTGCTGCCGTGCACGCGGTCGTGATCCTTCAGGTCGGCGTTCCGATCTGATGTTTCGTGCGACAAACCAGGTTTCGTGGCGGGTTTCAGATCGACCTCAGCGCTTCCAGGCTCGGCAAGGACCGGATTCGACCGTCGGCTGCCATTTGGGCCTCGCGATCCCGAATGTGTTCTGACATGGCGTGCGGGTGGTAGGTGCAGGTGATCCGGTAGATGTGACGGGCATGGTTCCCGGCGAGCTCGAGCATCGCGAAGTAGACCGCCATGTCCGGGGCCATGTCCCAATACTCCCCGGTTGTCGGATCGATGAGGTGGTGCTCAGGGATTGAGTGATAGAGCCCGACTCGGAACGTGCGCAGGTGACTCGTCGTCCACGGTGCATGCCGGTAGGTTCGGCGGCTTCGAATGGACCGCGGCGGCGGGAGCTGATACACGATGGTGCCGTCGGTCTGCCGGAGGGTGTTATAGGTCATCCATACGTTGTCGTCACTGTAGACCTTGTTGAGGAAGGCCAGAACACCGGGATCGGGAAGCCAGTCGTCGCCGTTGAGCTCGATGCCGATAGCCGAGGATTCAGCCATCCTGAAACCGGCGAGGTTATTGGCCAACATCCCCCGCCGCTCGGGATTGCGGATGAACTCCACCCGGTGGTCCGGGTGGTTCTGCAACCAGCCCTCGATAAGTGCAGGTGTGTCATCGGTCGACGCGTCGTCGATGAATATGTGGCGGACTAGGTGCCTTGGGATATCTCTGATCGTGGACCGACTGGAGGCATTGCAGTGCGATCTCCCCCATGTTGCGCTGGGCGGATACGACGTGGAACACTTGATCGACGCGAGGGCTGACCAGGCTGTAGCGGAGGATCTCCGCTCCCCGACCGAGCGCGCGCCGGAGGAGCCGGACACGGTACCGGTTGCCCAACCAGCGGAGCGGGTGGCGTGCAAAGCGTGGCGGAGCGCTCGTGACAGGGACGTCGTCCATGGACTCCCATGTTAACGGAGAAGCTGGTGAGACAGCGAACCTGCCGTCAACGGTCCGCGGTGCTTCTGAGCTCCGGTGCTACCCTTGTTTGAGATGAATCGCTCGTGCTCACGACCAGACGAGTTGCGCCCCAGGCTTCTCCTCGTGTCATTCGAGCAGTTCGGCTACCACATCGACACCTTCGAGTACTGCCGCCACCTTCGAGACCGTTATCGGATCACGTATCTCTGCCCCGATCGAGGGCTGCCGCGGTGCGAGTTCGACGGGTGTCGAGGTTGTTTATTGCGGGCGGCCGCCACTGGGCAAGGTCGAGCTCGGGCTTCTTCTCGAGTCCAGCGCCGCCATCAGAAATATCAAGCCAGATGCGGTCTTCCTGCGGCGCACCAAGTTCAGCTTCCTCCTCCGGTTGCGCCACCCGCGGACACCGATGGTCTTCGATATCCGCAGCGGCAGCGTTGAAACTGACCCGTGGCGACGGGGCGTGGAAAACTTCTTGGTGCGGTTCAATTCCTGGTTTTTCCGCGACATCACTGTCATCTCGGAAGGGTTGGCGCGGCAGCTTCATCTGCCGCGACGGGCGCGCGTTCTGCCGCTGGCCGCGGATCGTCAGCCTCATCTGACCACCGCTGCGGCGGGATGAGATCCGACTCATCTATGTCGGGACGTTTCAAAATCGTCATCTGGAGCGAACCGTGCACGGCCTCGGTCGGTTTCTCGCCGAACGTGACCCCGGCATTCCGATTCGTTACACCATCGTGGGGTTCGGATCTGAGGCCGAAGTGGCAGCGATCCGCGAGGCCGTGATCGACACCGGTCTTCAGGACACGGTCCTGATTCGCGACCGGGTCGATCACGGGGCTGTCGCTGCGCTCCTCGCAGATCACAACGTCGGTGTCGCCTTCACCCCGCAGGGTGCCGTGGTTTGAGCACCAACCATCGACCAAAATTTTCGAATATCTGCATTCCGGGCTGTTGTGCATCGCCACCGACACCAGCGCCAATCGAGATGTGATTTCCGATGCCAATGGCATCCTGGTCGACGACACCGCGGAGGCCTTCGCCCGAGGCCTCGATCGTGTCCGGAACGTGCTGCCGAGCTGGAACCCTCGAGCGGTTGCCGACGGAGTTCGGGACCTCACATGGGAACGAGTCGTCGTCGACATGCTCCTGCCGATTCTGGAATCGGCGCGCAGTGAACGACGCTGACGAGACTGGGCGCACCGGGAGGTAGGCTCGTTTCCGCCCTATCTCGGGTGCACGTTGCTCTCGGCCCACGAGATGTCCGATTTCCGACCGGCGCATGGTCGGCCATGAGTCGGAGGATGTGGTCGGGTCTCTTCCTATGAGAACTCAGGCGCGTCGCGAAACGGATTTTCCTCATGGTAGGCTCGAAGTCGGAGTCGATTCAGACTACTTGGCAACACTCGATCCTTCACGGCAGAGTCGGGCCGCAGCTTACGGTCCGATGTTTGCAGTCGCGATCGTCTATGCGGTCTCGAGAGTCATGTTTCTGCCTCTCGGCTACGGCCTGGATGACGACGCCTGGCTCCTGGCCCGTGCCGCCGACATCCTGGCCAACGGGGGCGGCTATGTGGCCTCGCGCCTCCCCGGCTACCCGTCGGTCGAGCTGATCGTCGGAGGCCTGTTCTGCCTGTTCGGCACCTCGGCAGTGCTCGGGAACCTTTCCGCATCGCTCGCGGGACTGGCGCTGATGTTTGCACTGTGGGTGGTCCTGGACGGCGAGGTGTCGGAGACGATGCGGCTGTTCGCCGTGTGTGCCGTCGCCTTCCACCCCGCGGTCTGGACGGCGTCGGTGACGACGCTGGACCCCATCTTCGGGGCGGCTTTTCTCGTGCTCTCGGTCGCTGCGGTGAGCCGAAGGCGCCCCGTTCTCGCAGGGGTATTTCTGGGTCTGGCCGTCGGTTGCCGTCTGACCGATGCGCTCGCAGCGCTTCCGATTGCGTTCTTCGCGAGGGGCAAAACCGGGGGGTGGCGCACCGCCGCGAAAACGGTCGTGACCGGAGGCATCGTTGGAGCGTCACTCTTTGTCCTGCCGCTGCTGGCGCACGGAATTGGTTTTCTGGACTACGAACCGGTGATTCAGAGGGATTTCGTGACCGGAGGGTACAAGGTCTACCGGGAGTTGATCGGCCTACCGCTCGTCGTCGGATCGGTAATGGTGGCAGGCGCCGTGCTGGTGTCGGGCGAACGCCGCCGCCGAACGCGGGATCTGATCGGCGAGCCCCTGGTGGTGCTCGGCGCGACCGCCGTGGTGGTGCTGGCAACCCCGTTTGTGATCCTGCCGACGGACCCGCAGTATCTCCTGCCGTGGGTGCCGTTCGGCGTGATCCTGTTGGCGGGGTCGGTGCGCCGACGGGTCGTTCGTGAATCGTGGGCAATCGGGCTCCTCGCGGCTGCGATGGCTCCCTCAGCGATCGGCATCGGGCTTCTCGATCTTGACTCCTGGAGGAGCCGCCACGAGCTGCGGCCGGTGTGGATCGAGCCGGGTCAAATCCCCGAGCACTACGTGGAGCGAGTCACCCAGATCCGGCACGCGGATACGGCCGCCGGGTTTTCGTATCCGGTCGGTTCAGCGGTGATCCTCGGCAGCCCGTTCATGGCGACGCAGCAGGCGCTGGGGGTTCCAGAGCGCGATTTGGCGACCTATCTCTACGAGGCCCCGGAACGAGGGCTGATGCTCTTCCGTCTCCTCCCACCCTGGTACCTCGACCGCGTGGACGGGATGTCGGTGTGGTACGCGGAAGGCGAAGACCTCCCGTATCTGACGCGGCGGATTTTCGGTTATGAGCTCGACGATCTCAACGCTCGTCCATTCAAGGTGTGGCCGGTGATCGATCGCCGCATCGGGGACTCCGAGAAACGGGCCCGGTGAATGAGAGTCGTCCACCTTTCGCACCTCGCCTCGACGACAGCACCGACCGGTGCTGAGCGGGTGCTCGATCTCCTGGCGTGTGGCTTGAGTGACCGGGGTCATCGAGTTGCTGTCGTGGCTCCGGGTCCTTGGGGCCTGGCCGCATCCCAACCGCGGTAGCGACGTGGAGGTGAGGTCGATTCCGATTCGATGCTGCTGGTTGGTGCAGGCCGAGCGCCAACCCCCGTGGCTCCAGGTGGCGCGCGGCGCCGATTCCTGCTGCCGGATCCGGGGGCGAGGAAGCTCCGGGAGTTCTTTGCGGACTTTGATCCCGATGTCGTTCACGTCAATTGCCTGCCGCATCTTCGGGGTGCGGCCGTGGCGCGCGCATGTCGGTCGCCCGGTTGTGTGGCACGTGCACGAGATCCTGCCGCCGGGTCGTCGTCGCCGGTGGTTTGCCGGCCGCCTGCGGCGGGACGCGACGCGGATCGTGGCGGTCAGCGAGGCGGTGGCCGGGTGGCTCCGGGACGAGGGGCTCGGTGATCTCGTGGAGGTGGTCCACAACGGCGTCGAGGCGCCGGGTCGGATGCCGGATCGCGATGCGGCGCGCGAGGCCTTCGGTCTTCCGGTCGACGGATGTGTGGTGGGGCTCTTCAGCCAGTTGGTGGAGCACAAGGGTGCGCTCGATTTCGTGCGGGCTGCGCATCAGGCAGGGCCTGGAAACCTGCAGATGCGGTTTCTGATCGCGGGCCACGGCCCGGCGCGTTTCGTCGAGCGGCTGCGGCGCGCGATCGCCGATGGGCCGGCCGCGGACCGCATTCGGTTGGTGCCGCCGCAGCCCGAAATCTGGCCGCTGCTGGCGGCGGTGGATCGTGGTGGCGATCACGACCTTGTGGCCCGACCCGCTTCCGCGGGTGGTGATGGAGGCGATGGCTGTGGGGAAGCCTGTGGCAGGCTATGCCGGCGGTGGCGTTCCCGAGATGGTGGTGGATGGCGAGACCGGTCTGCTGTGTGCGCCGGGCGATGTTGACGGCCTCGCGGCGGCTTTCGGACGGCTCGCCGAAGATGACGATCTTCGGCGGCGGATGGGCGAAGCCGGTCGCGTCCGCGCACGCGAGTTCTTCAGCGTCGAACGCCACGTGGACCGGATGGAGGCGGTACTGCAGGCGGCCGCGAGGTGATCGTCTCCCGCTCCGGACAGGCTTTGCCCGTCACCCTCTATAATCAATTGATGGCCCGCGGCTTAGGTTTTCGAACCCCCCTCAGTTCGCCGCTCGTCGGAGCAGTGGTTTGAGCACGGGCGTGGGCGTCGTGGTGGTGAGCTACGACTCGGCGGACGACCTGCCATCGTGCCTCGACGCCCTGGGGCGGGCCTCGGGGGTCGAGAAGATAGTGGTCGTCGACAACGTCTCGCGCGACGCCAGCCGCGACATCGCACGATCGGTCGGCGATCCCCGGATCGCCGTCGTGGCGGAACCGGTCAACAGCGGTTTTGCCGGCGGCTGCAACCGTGGCTTTCGCGAACTCGCGACCCGGTACGATTTCCTCGCGTTCCTCAACCCCGATGTGGTGGTGAGCCGTGACTGTCTTTCCCGCTGCGCGGAAGCTCTCGAGGCGGATCCCGAGCTTGCCGGGGTTGCCCCTTTGCTGATGCGAGCCGATGGCGACACCGTCGACAGCGCCGGCCAGGTTCTGAAAAGCGCAAACCTCGAGGTCAGGGACATCGGCTATGGTCTGCCGCCATCGCCCGATCTGTACGAGCCGCGGCCGGTGCTCGCGGCGTGTGGTGCGCTGGCGGTCTTTCGTACCTCGGCGCTGGCGGCGGTGGCGGACGAGCACGGTCCCTGGGCCCAGCACTATTTTTGTTTCTGGGAGGACCTGGAGCTCGGGTGGCGGCTGACCAACCGCGGCCGGCGAATCCTCACCTGTCCGGAGGCGGTGGCGACCCACCGCCGTGGCGGCGGTGCAGCCGTTGGTCGTGGTCCCTCTGCGGTGGCGCAGGCCGGCCCACCTCGAGGCGTGTATGCTCACCAATCGCTGGATGACGTTGATCCGACACCTGCATCCCCTTGATCTGGCGCCACGCCTGCCACTACTCTTGCTGTGGGACTCGGCGACGGTGGCGGCGGGGGCCGTGCGGCGCCCTTCGCTCATCGGTCACCTCAAACGGCGATGGCCGCTGGTCATGAAGGAGTGGCGCAGCAGGAGCCGATACCCACGACGGAGGTTGCGCGAACTCATATGACCATTCGCCTGATACTCGGTTTCTTCCTCGCCTTCTTTCTCGCCCTCCGGGGGACGCCCCTGGCGCGTGAGGCGGCGCTTCGCTTCGGCGTCGTTGACGCACCCGACGGCAAACTCAAGAACCACCGTGAGCCGGTGGCCTATCTTGGCGGACTGGCAGTGTTCGGCTCCTTTCTGCTCTCCATCGGCATGACCTTCGAGTTCAGTCAGGAGCTACTGGCGCTGTTGCTGGCGTCGACCATCGTCGCCACCGTCGGGCTGATCGACGATTTCGGAGCTCTGACACCCATGCCGAAGGTCATCGGTCAGGTGGTGGCAGTCTTCGTGCTGCTCAAGTCCGGGATCATGATCGAGGTCGCGGTGATGCCGCTGTGGCTCAGGCTTGTGGTGACCGTGGTGTGGCTGGTGGGGATGTCGAACGCCTTCAATCTGGTCGACATCATGGACGGACTGGCGAGCGGGCTCGGCGTCATCGCGGCGACCTTCCTTCTGGTGGTGGCGCTGCTCAACGGGCGTTGGATCGTGGCCGCCTTTACGGTTGCTCTGATCGGCGCCCTGCTCGGATTCCTGCGCTCGAACTTCTTCCCCGCGATCATCTACCTGGGAGACTGCGGCAGCCTGTTCGTCGGTCTCACCCTGGGCGCGCTGGCCATGGTGATGGACTACACGATGTACAACCCCCTCGGCTGGTTGGCGCCGCTTTACATTCTCGCGGTGCCGATCATCGATACCCTGTATGTGATCGTCCTGCGTCTCCGGGCCGGGAAGAAGATCTACTACGGCAGCCCCGACCATTTTCCGTTGCGGGTCCGGCGTCGGCTGGACGGTTGGACGGCGGGGACGGTGGTCGCGAGTTACGCGGTGGCGGTGATCTTCGGCGCCCTCGGTCTCGTGGTGTTGGTCCTCGACCCGACGTCGACTCTGATTTTGACGGCAGTGGTGGGTGTCGTCGTGGTCGGCCTGTTGACCTGGCTCGCCATGGTCCCCATGGAGGGCTGATGGATCGTGTCGTGATCATCGGCGGTGGTCTCACCGGCCTTGTTGCCGGCGAGCAACTGGCGCGAAACGGCGATGCGGCGGTGGTGCTGGAGCGCGAGGTGGAGGCCGGCGGCGCCTGCCGCAGCATCGAGTGCGACGGCTTCACCTTCGACTACACGGGCCACCTCCTGCACGTGGCGAGGGAGGAAACCCAGGCGTATCTGACCGAGCTCGGCATCTGGGACCAGCTCGCGGTTCACGAGCGAAGGGCAGCGGTGGTCATCGGCGGGCGGACGACCCCATACCCGGTGCAGATCAACACCAACGGTCTGGCTCCCGAGGTGCGGCGCGACTGCCTGCTCGGTTTCGTCAAGGCGTGGGCGGCGAGCGATGGCGAGGAGCCCACCGATTTTCGCCAATGGGTCTTGAACCGATTCGGCGAGGGCCTGGGCGAGCACTTCTTTTTTCCCTACAACAGCAAGCTCTATCGAGCCCGGCCGGAAGATCTGAGTCTCGACTGGGTGGGTCGCTACGTGCCGAAACCGAAGATCGAGGACGTGGTCAACGGGGCCTTCGGTCTCTACCGCGACCCGGTCGGCTACAACGCGGTCTTCCGCTATCCGCGCCGTGGCGGCATCCGGCTGCTGCCGGATCTGGTGGCCGAGCACACACCGGGTCTCGAGCTCGGGCGCGAGGTCACAGGTGTCCATCTCGGGGAGGGCTGGGTGGAGGTGGCTGACGGCGAGAGACTGCCGTGGCGGCGCATGCTTTCGACCATCTCCCTGCCGACGCTGATCGACAGGCTCGCCGACGACCTGCCCGACGAGGTCCGGGCAGCGCGGGCGGCGTTGCGGTGGGTGCGCTGCCTCAACCTCGCCCTCGGCGTCGAGGGCGATGCCCCGAGCCCCGAGCACTGGCTGTACTTCCCCGACCCCGCGCTGCCGTTTTACCGGGTCGGATTCCCATCGAACCATGGCCAGCTTGCCCCACCCGGTCACCACACGGTTTCGATCGAGGTGAGCCTCGACCCGGGAGAAGGCGACGTGGCCGAGTTGGCCGAAGTCACCGAAAATGCGGTGGCGGCCGCCGGGCTCGTCGATCGCTCTGCGGTGAGAGTGCGGCGGGTGACGGTGCTCGACCCCGCATACGTGGTCTTCGACCACCCACGCCGCGAGGCCGTGGCCGTGCTGCGGCGGTTTCTGCGGGAGCGCGGGGTGATCTTGGCTGGCCGGTGGGCGGAATGGAAGTACTCGGCCATGGAGGACGCGGTTCTCGACGGCATGCGGGCGGCACGCAGCCTCGGGAAGGAAGCGTAGTCTCTGCCGTGGGCTCGGCCCCGAGACGCACCAGGGTTCTCCTGGTCATCACCCGGCTCGAACTGGGTGGGGCGCAGCGGGTTGTCCTCCATACCGCACGAAAGCTCGACCGGAAGGACTTCGAGGTCGCGCTGGCGTGGGGCCCCGGTGATCTTCTCGATTCCGAAGCAGCGGCCATCGACGACCTCCGGCTGTTCGAGGTACCGCCGCTGGTGCGCCCGGTGGCGCCGGTCTCCGACCTCCGTGCTTTCGCGGGCCTGCGCCGGGTCATCCGTACCTTTCGCCCGGACGTGGTCCACACCCACTCTTCCAAGGCCGGCATCCTGGGTCGACTTGCGGCTCGTCGCGAGAAGGTGCCGGTAGTGGTTCACACCATTCACGGGTTCGGCTTCACGCCGCTGCAACCGCCACCCATGCGAGTCGCCTTTCGTACCGTCGAGAAGGCCTGGCCCGCTGGACCGACCACTTTGTCACCGTGTCCGAATGCGACCGCCGGCGCGGCGTCGAGCTGGGTCTCTTTCCCGAGGAACGGGCGACGGTGATCCGGGCCGGGATCGACCTCGCGGCGTTCAGTACAGCCTCCGGCGGCGCCGCGGTGAGGGAACTGTTGGGCATCCCGAGTCAGGCGCCGCTGGTCACCCAGATTGGCAACTTCAAACCGCAGAAGGCGCCGCTCGATTTCGTGCGGGTGGCGGCGGCGGTGGCGGCCCAATGCCCGGAGGCGTGGTACGTCATGGTGGGCGACGGCCCGTTGCGCCCCGCCGCCGAGGAGCTGGCGCGATCGCTGGGTGTCGCCGACCGCATGGTGTTCTGCGGGTGGTGGGACGATGTGCCGGCGCTCCTCGAAACCACCACGGTGTCGGTCCTGACCTCGGTCCACGAAGGTCTGCCCTGTTCGGTGGTGGAGGCGCTGGCCGCGGGGGTGCCGGTGGTGGCGACGGCGGTCGACGGCACGCCCGAGGTGATCGCCCCCGGGGTGAACGGCTACCTGGCGCCGGTGGGAGACATCGGCGCCCTGGCACAATTCGTGTGCCGGTTGCTCAACGACCCCGACGAGCGGGCGCGGATGGCGGATGCCGCGCGCGAGGGGCTGGGAGATTTCGACCGCGATTTCATGGTGCGACAACAGGAGGAGCTCTACAGATGGATTGGACGCACGTACCGTTCGTGATGGTCATGACCTTCGTCTTCGGAGCGGTGGTGGGGAGCTTCCTCAACGTGTTGATCTACCGCCTGCCGAGGGACATCTCGGTGGTCAAAGACCCGCCGTCGACATGCCCGAAATGCGGCACCCCGATCCGGTGGTTCGACAATGTGCCGATTCTTTCGTGGCTTGCGCTCCGGGCCCGTTGCCGCACCTGCAAAAATCCGATCTCGATCCGTTATCCCCTGGTGGAGGCGGCGGCCGGCTGTTTGTCGGCTGCTCGCCCTGCTGCGGTGGGGCCTGACGGTGACGGGGGTCGAGGTGGCGGTCTTCGCGTGGGTTTCGCTCGCCCTCTGTCTGATCGACTACGACCACCAGATTCTGCCCAACACCCTGACCTACCCGTCGATCCTCTTCGGGTTGGTGTGCTCTCTGCTGGGCGGGTACACGGGGTGGCTCGACTCGGTGCTCGGCGCCGCCGTCGGCGCCCTGCTGCCCACCCTGGTGATCGTCATCTACAAGCTGTGGCGCGGCATCGAGGGCATGGGGTGGGGCGACGTCAAGTACCTGGCGGCCATCGGCTCGGTGGTCGGGCTGCATGGGGTGGTGGGCGTCCTCGTGATCGGGGCAACGGTGGGTGCGGTGTTCGGGCTCGGGCTGATCGTTGCGGGCGGGGTCGGGGAAGACGACTCCCCTTCGGGACCTTCCTCGCGTTGGCCGTGATCTTCTGGCTCTACGCTCCGGCGTCCTGGCTTGCCTGGACCACGCTGTTGTAGGCCTTAGCCTGCATATCTCACCAGCGTCGACTGCGGCCGACGATGCATCCTACCCAGCCGTGTTTTCTCACCAGGGGGTGCTCAACGTACTGCAGAGAGTACGCCTCCGCGCCCCCTGGTGAGAAAACCCGACTGGCCACGGCGCCTCGTCGCCCTCGTTACGAAACCCGGTGAGATATGCAGGCTAGGACTGCGTCCGCAAGCACTCGATCCTGGTCGGGGAAGACCGAGCGCAGGTCGAGCACCACCTCGTCGTTCTCGATCCTCCCGATCACCGCGGGAGAGGTCGCCCGCAGCCGATCCGCCAGGCTCTGACCTCCCGGTCAGACGAGAGCCCATAGCTGGCGATAGTCTCTTCCGGGGTGGTGCCGCCACCGAGAGCGGCGCGGGTGGCGCGCCCACGGGCCGGGACGCCGGCTGATCGCAGTCGGCGACCGATGGCTCGAGCGCGGTTCTTCAGGCTCTCCAGTGGCGCGCCGAGCATGGCGTACAGGGGAATCTCGTCGAGCCGGCCGCTCACGTGCGACGCCAGCACCTCGTCCATCAGGACCAGGGCCGTCTTGTCAGGCCGCAGCGCGCGATACAAGGGATGGCGGGCAAGCGGTGCGACCTGTTCGGCGCTGCCGACGATGAGGCCCGCCTGCGGACCGCCGAGGAGCTTGTCGCCCGAGAAACACACTGCGTCGGCGCCGGCGCCGAGGAGATCGCCCACCGTCTCCTCGTGGGGCAAGCCCCACCGGCGGAGATCGTGGAGGGCCCCCGAGCCCTGATCGACAAAGAGCGGCAGACCGTGTGCGTGCGCGAGCTCGGCAAGCTCCGCGGTCGTTGGTTCACTGGTAAAACCGACGATGCGGAAGTTGGACTGGTGAGCGACAAGAATGGCCGCAGTGTGCTCATTGACCGCCGCGGCGTAGTCTTTGAGATGGGTGCGGTTGGTGCAGCCGACTTCCACCAATTTTGCGCCGGCGGCGGACATGACGTCGGGCAGGCGGAAGGAGCCCCCGATCTCGATCAACTGCCCGCGGGAGACGATCACCTCGCGGTCGCGGGCGTGGGCGAGGAGCATCAGAAAGAGTGCGGCCGCATTGTTGTTCACCATCACCGCGCTGGCGGCGCCGCAGACGGCGGCGATCCGTTCGGCGATCGGCGCCAGACGCTGGCCCCGGCTTCCAGCGGTGACGTTGTACTCCAGGGCAAGGTATGATTTGAGTGATGGCGGCAGGTCTCGCCGCAGTGGGGCCCGGCCGAGATTGGTGTGCAGGAGCACGCCGGTGGCGTTGATCAGTGCGGGATAGGCCGGGTCGCCGGCGGTTCTCAGAGCGTCGAGGATTTCGCGTTCGAGGGCGTCACCGGGATCGTTGGTCGCATTCCCGGACACCTCGCCGGCGGCGACTCGCTGGCGGAGCCGGTCGACTGCGGAGCGACAGGCCTCGGTAACGGCTGAATGGCCGTAACGATCAGCGGCGGCGCGGAGGGCAGGAAGGTCGAGCAGGGCATGAACCGCGGGGATGTTTCGGTATTGGTTTTCCACAAAGCTCATTCTAACCCGGGCGTGTCGGGGAGGCATCGGTGGAGCTGAGCGAAGAGATCGCCTATCTCGATCGGGTCCTGCAGGAGCACATCCGCAAGTGGGATCGTTTCTTCGCGGGTGTGGAGAAGGTCCCCCCGCAGATCGAGCGGGAACGTCTCAGTCACCGCATCCGGATGCTTTCCGAGCAGACTATGAACCGCCGTGCCGATCATTTCCGGGTCGAACAGCTGCAGCACCGGTTCCAGACCTACTCCATGAACTGGGAACGGATGCTGCGGGAGCGCGAGGAGGGGCGCAGCGCCAGCGGCCACACCAATCCAGCCCTGCGAGCGCCCGAGGTGACAAACGCTCCCGCCCCGCCGGCCGTACAAGGAACGGACAGAGGACGCTCTGTTCGATCGCTATCGCGAGGCCAAGATGGCACACGGGTATCGACGTCAAGGTCGACCGCAAGACCTTCGATGCGCAGATCGCGTCGCAACGGCAGCGGATCGAGGAACGACTGGGACGAAAGGTCCGTTTCGAGGTCCAGGTCGAGGGTGATAAGGTCAGGGTCGTTGCTAGGAAGATCAAAAGGACATAACGGGATGGGTACATCGAATCGAGTCGCCGTCGGGATGCTGTGTGTGTTCGTGGTCGTTGCCTGCGCCGCGGTTCGCGCCGGGTCGGCGACCGACGAGCCGACGTTTCCGAGTTGGCTGGTTGCGGACGACCCCGGAGACGAGACGATCCGGTATTTCTGGGAGCGCGCCGACCGTGGCGAGCTCGATGCCACCGGTCTGGTGGATCTCGGGACCTTGATCTTCGACCGCGGCCACCCCGACGAGGCCATCGACTTTTATAAACAGGCCCTCAAGCTCGACCCCGAGATGTACGAGGCGTGGTTCCGGATCGGCCTCGTCGAACACTACCGGGGCGACCTCAACAACGCCGAGCAGGCCTACAGCCGTTGTTTGAAGAAACGCCCGGGGCACGCCTGGTGCAACTTCTATTACGGCCTGCTCGAGGAAGAGCTCGGTCACACGACGAAGGCCCTGGAGCATTACGAACAGGCCTTCCAGGAGGCCCCACGGCTCGCCGACCCTGCCTTCAATCCCGAAGTCATGTCGTCGCAGTTGGCGCTGGGCGCTTGGTTGCGCTCACTACGACCAGGACAGGTTCGACCAGAATATTCCCATGCGCTACCTCCGGCCGGACGAGCTTAACGAGGTCCGCAAGTCCTTTGCGGGGCAAGCGGAACCGGACCCGGCGCCGACAGCGGGGCCCGATCCCGAGCCGTCGGCAGTGATCGCGGCCCCCATGGTGCAACCGACCCCGCCGGCGGTGTCGCCCGCACCGGCGCCTGCGCCGCCCGCCCGCCGCGTGCCCACCCGTCCGCCGGCAGCGCCGGCGCCCACTGGAAGCGAGACCGAGAATTCGGGTGGTGAAACGCCCTATGGTGTGCCTCTGGCGCCGATTGCCAACACCTCGGATGAGGCGCACCTCCTGCCCGGGTGGACCCGGCTGTTCCGTCTGAGTGAAGCTCTGATCTAGACCGCGTTTCTCAGACGTTGAAACGGAAGTGCACGACCTCGCCGTCCCGGACGAGGTAGGTCTTGCCCTCGAGCCGCAGGGTCCCGCGCTGCCGGCATGTGGCCAGCGAACCGGCGTCGATCAACTCCTCGTACGGCACCACCTCGGCGCGGATAAAGCCGCGCTGGATGTCGGAGTGGATCACGCCACCGGCCTCGACCGCCGGCGTACCGGCGCGGATCGACCAGGCCCGACATTCGTCGTCGCCGACGGTGAAGAAGGAAATCAAGCCCAACAGCCGGTAGGAGTCGCGGATCACCCGGTCGAGCGCCCTCTCCTCGAGGCCGAGGTCGGCCATAAAGGCGGCGGCATCATCGCCATCGAGTTCGGCGAGCTCTCCCTCGAGGGTGGCGCAGACCCAGGTCAGGGCGACGCCGGGTCGGGCTCCCCACTCCTGCCATGCGGCGGCAGCGAATGGATCGCCGGCAAGATCGTCCTCGCCCACGTTGAGCACGACCAGCATCGGTTTGAGCGACAAAAAGGTGAAACCTCGGAGCACCCGTTCCTCGTCGGCGGTGAAGCTCTCCACCCGCAGCGGCGTTGACGCCTCGAGCACCTCGAGACAGCGGGCGAGGATCTCGCGCTCCCGGGCCAGGTCAGGGCTCTTTCGTTTTGCGAGATCGCGGTCGATGCGTTCCAGGCGGCGCTCGATCACCATCTGGTCCTGGAGGATGAACTCCTCGTCGATGTGATGGAGATCGCGTAGCGGATCCACCTCACCCATGGGGTGGGCGATGGAGTCACTCGCGAATGCCCGGACAACGACCATCAACACATCGGTGGCCCGCAGCTCGGGAAGGCTGAAGGCCGCTTCGTGGCGGTGCTCCTCCGGGATTCCCGGCACGTCCACATAGCGCACCGTGGCGGGGGTGGTCTTTGCCGGGTTGTACATCTCGGTCAGCACATCGAGCCTGGGGTCCGGGACGCGAGCGATGCCGATCTGGGCGCTGTCACGGCGGCCGCCGGCCGTAGCCGGTTCCTGGCCGGTGAGCAGTTTGAAAAGGGTCGACTTGCCGCTTGCCGCAAGCCCCAGAATACCGACGTCCATAGGATGCTCCAGTTTTTGGCGTACTCAGCCAAAGACGGGTCACGATAGCACGATGCAGCGACAGCGGCTGTCACCAGGGTCAGCAACAGGTTGCAGCGGCAGCGACCGCGACAGCCACCGCCACAGGCACCGCCACAGCGGCTGCGCTCGGGTACAGCGACCGTGGCACGGTCACCTCCGGGTCGTTCAAATCGGTTGAGTAGCCGGTGGGCAGCCGATGTCAAGGGCAAGCCGGACTCGGAGCCCGGTGCGGTGCACCCTTGACATCGGCTACCTCACCGGCTCAAGAGAGGGCATGAACGACCCGGAGGTGACCATGTCCAACGCCCTCGCCAACACCAAACTCATCGCCCACGAGAAGGCTCTTGCGGCAGCTGGTGATGCCATTTCGCTCGTCCTGCGGGTGCCGGCTCCCCTCAAGTCGATTGCCGATCAGGTGATCCGCTCTGCGAGTTCCGTCCCGGCCAACCTCGCCGAAGGCCACGGCCGGTCCGGACGCGATCGGGTGCACTTCTGGAGGATTGCCTACGCATCGGCCAAAGAGGTCGACAGCCACCTGCGACTTCTGGAACGAGCTGGGGCCGTCAACACCGGTAAAGCCGAGAAAGTGCTCGAGACACTCGATCAGGTCCGCGCCATGACCTGGCGGCTTATCAACCCGAAGACTGAATGACCACGACTCCGTACCGGGGCCGGTCGCCGTCGCCGGCTGCTGAGGCTGTCGCGGTCGCTGAATCCTGTTCCTGCCTCTGTCAACTGTCGCTGTCCCCGCCGCTGGCATCGACTCGTATCAGCGCGCGCTTCTCGATGGGGCGGGTGGCCGGAAAATTCCGAATTCCGAATTCCGAATTCCGAATTCGTGTTTCACCCCACCACGGGCTGGCGGCGGACGAGGATCGACGGCGCGCCGATGAATCCCTGATGGGTCTGAAACCACCGGCGGTCGTTGCCCACCGCCTCGATGCGGCGCAGGAGCTGCCCGAGGCTGCCCTGAAGCTCGACCACCGGGTGCCAACCGCGGACCCGCGGGCCGTCGAGCCAGACGCCGGAGGCAATCATCCGGTAGGTGTCGGCGGCAAAATCGACCTCGATCTCGGACAACGGCCGCAGGAGGTAGAGGGCGTGGTCGGCCGAACCCAGAAGCTGGGCCGCGGCCACTCCGGCGCGGGAGTCCACCACCAGGTTGGCGGCGCCGGTGGATGGGTAGTCGCGGTAGGACACCCTCAGAGCGCCTCCGCGTGCGGGTTCCGAGCAGCGCGTTGCGTCGCGAAACGACGCCAATCGGTAGCGCGGGATTCCTTCGTCGAGGAGGACCGTCCGGCGGGAGGGAAAGCCCTCGCCGTCGCAGGGCCCGGTGATCGGGGCCTCCGGATCACAGCGGTCGTCGACCAACGTCAACGCCGGCCCCGCCAGTCGTCCGTGGGCATCCAGCAGAGCGGACAAGTGGTCCTCTTCTTCGCGAACCGCCACGAACAGCGGCGAGATGGCGGCCAGCAGTTGGGCCGCGACCTCGGGGTGGAGAATCAGATCGCGCAGACCGGAGTCGGTGGCGACGCGGCGCCGGATGAGCAGCGCGCGGTCGGTGATCTGCGCCGCCGCCGCCTCGATGTCGAAGGTCTGGGGATCGCTGATGTGAAGCCAATCACGCCACACGCCCGCCCGTTCGCCCACCACCTCCACCTCGGCCATGAGCGAGGTGGTGGCGTCCTGATGCCGGGCGACCCAGCCGTCGCCGGTGACCAGGACCCAGGCGTAGTTGCCCTCCTGCAGCACCGCGCGGCGCAGCCGCAGGTGTCCTGAGCCCAGGCTCGCCACCGCCCGATCGAGCTCTTGACCGGCGTGGGTCGCCCACCCCTTCGCCGGCAACTCGCGCGCTGCCCGGGTCTCGGTCAGACCGAGCAGGCGCTCCGGCGGCAGGGGGTCGGCCGCGAGCGGTGTCGCGGTCGAAAGGGCGGCGTTGATTGCACGCCGGGAAGCGTCCTCTTCGAGCCCGGATGCGGCGGAAAAGCCGGCCCGGTTGTCGTCCCAGACCCTGATTCCGACCCCGGTCTCCTCGATCTCGAGGACCCGCAGCGGCTGGCCCGAGGCGACCGCGACCTCGCGCGACATCGACGCCTTCGCGAAGACCTCCCAGCGGGCGGTGCCGGCGGCTTCGAGCCGGGTGCGGGCGGCGGCGGCTGTCGCGTGGAGACGATCGAGATGATCGGAGCCTTGGCTCACAAGACCTCCAGGCGATCCACCAGCAGGCTCGGCGCCTCGGACCCGGTGGGCAGGGGCACGCCGTCCTTGACGCACCATCCGAGCCGCCAGTCGGGGGTCGGGTCGTCGCCGATCCGTGGATCGATGTTGGCGAGGCTTTCGAGAACGTTGCCGGTGAGCTCGCACGGGGCCAGGGGCCGGCGGCGGCGGCCGTGTCGCACCTCCCACCCGCGTTCGACCTTGAGCACTATGCGCAACGACACCGGGTCAACTCTCGCACCGCCGACCCGCGTTACCACAAGCCCGTGCTCGAGGTCGGCTTCGAGATCCTGGGGGCGCGTGGCCCCGGCGGTGATGACCAGGTTCGACAGGCGCGCGACCGGCGGCAGGGACCACACAGCGCGCCGCCCGCGTCCAGCGTCGCAGCGCAAACCGCGGCCGCCTTCCCGGTCGCACAGAAAGCTCTCGAACCGGCCGTTCCGGATGAGCGTGACAGGTGCTGCGCGCACTCCCTCGTCGTCGTAGTCGAAGCTGCCGGGGAGGTCGGTTCGGGAGGGATCGTCGATGACCTCGAGCCCTGGCGAGCTCACCGCTGCCCCGAGCAACTCCGAGAACGGCGACCCGCCGGCTCTCGCCAGGTCCGACTCGGCCATGTGGCCGACCGCCTCGTGGAGAAAGATGCCGGCGGTGCCATCGGTGAAGAGAACCGGCAGCCGCGTGCCGGCCGGCGCCGCCCAGGTCTTGGTGGGATTCCCCTCGAGCAGCCGTTCGATCCAGGAGCCCAACCGGGGATGGCCCCACACCGCCAGCAGGGCCGACGACGTTTCCCCCCGGCGCTCCACCCTGACCAGTGCAGGGGTCGAAATCGGTGTCCAACCCTCAGCGCGGACGACGGCCGCGCGCCGGCTGATATAGCGGACCACGCCGTGAAACGCCGCCAACTGTTGTGCCAGATTGCGGGCCCAGTCCTTCCAGGCTCGTGGGGGGTCCATCTCGGGCGCGGGGATCAACCGCGTCGACGGCATCGGCACACGGTCGGCGTGGCGGGCGAGCAACTCGCCGATCGCAGCCGTCGAGATCCCGGTTCGGGCAGAAAGTATCACCCGGGAAGGCGACCGCCAGCGCGCAGCCACGCCCTCGAGGCGACAGGTCTCGATCTCCAGCTCGCCGCCTGTGACCGCCACCTTCAGTTCCAGGCGCTGCTCGAGGTACAGATCCTCGAAACGGGCGCCGCCACCTCGCAGCTCGCCGCAGTTTTCTGACAGGAGGTCCAGCCATCTCGCGTCAAGCGGTGGTTCGGGTCGCGGTTGGCCTCGCATGCTGACATGGTACCTGTACCGCAGGCCACGGTAGAATGCACGGGGCCCCAGCTTTGCAGGCTGGGCCCCGAGGGAGGTCCCATGAGCCGCGAGGTCGTTGAACGTCTTCAGAAGCGGCTGGCCGCCAACCGACGCGGTGGCGGTGAGGACAAGATCGAACGCCAGCACCAGCAGGGCAAGCTGACGGCCCGCGAGCGCGTCGAGCAATTTCTCGACGAGGGCACCTTTGCGGAGACCGACGCCATGGTCGAGCACGGGTGCACCGACTTCGGCATGGCCGACCGCCGGACCCCCGGCGACGGTGTGGTCGCGGGACACGGCCGGGTCAACGGCCGCCCGGTCTTTGTCTTCGCCCAGGATTTTACGGTGTTCGGCGGGTCACTGTCCGAGGCCAACGCTGCCAAGATCTGCAAGATCATGGATCTGGCCATGAAGGTGGGGGCGCCGGTGGTCGGGCTCAACGACTCTGGCGGCGCCCGCATCCAGGAGGGTGTGGCCTCTCTGGCAGGTTACGCGGACATTTTCCTGCGCAACACCCTCGCCTCGGGAGTGGTGCCGCAGATCTCGGCGATCATGGGTCCCTGCGCGGGCGGTGCGGTCTACTCACCGGCGATCACAGACTTCGTCTTCATGGTCGAGGACACCTCCTATATGTTCGTCACCGGGCCGGAGGTCATCAAGACCGTAACCCACGAAGAGGTCACCAAGGAGAAGCTGGGCGGCGCCATGACGCACAACTCGGTTTCCGGCGTGGCCCACTTCGCTTCAAGGGGCGACACCGAGTGTCTCGCCCTCATCCGGCGCCTGCTGTCGTTTCTGCCTTCCAACAACTCCGAGCGACCACCGGTCGCGGAGAGTTCGGATCCCCTCGACCGCGAGATCCCGGAACTCGACGACTTCGTCCCGGCCGACCCCAACAAGCCCTACGACATCACCAGGCTGATCCGGTGGGCGGCCGACGACGGCGATTTCCTGGAGGTCCACGAACACTTCGCGAAAAACCTGGTAGTCGGCTTCATCCGTCTCGGCGGCCACCCGGTCGGGGTCATCGCCAACCAACCGGCGTTTCTCGCGGGGGTCCTCGACATCAACGCCTCGGTCAAGGGCGCGCGGTTCGTCCGTTTCTGCGATGCCTTCAACATCCCGCTGTGGATCGTCGAGGACGTGCCGGGCTTTCTGCCGGGGACCGAACAGGAGTGGGGCGGCATCATCCGCCACGGCGCCAAGCTCCTCTTCGCCCTCGCCGAGGCCACGGTCCCCAAGGTCACCGTCATCACCCGCAAGGCCTATGGCGGCGCTTACTGCGTCATGGGTTCCAAGCACATCCGCACCGATCTCAACCTCGCCTTTCCGACCGCAGAGATCGCGGTCATGGGCCCGCAGGGGGCCGTCAACATCCTCTACCGCGACGAGATCGCCGGGGCCGCCGACCCCGAAGCCGAGCGCGCACGGCGGGTGGCGGAGTACCAGGAGCTTTTTGCCAACCCCTTCGTGGCCGCCGAGCGCGGCTATATCGACGATGTCATCGTGCCAAGAACTCTGCGGCGAAACCTGGTGTCCGCCTTTGCCATGTTGCAGACCAAACGCGACACCATGCCGGCGAAGAAGCACGGCAACATCCCTTTGTAGGAATTTTGAGTTTTGAATTATGAATTTTGAATTAGGAAATCCACCCACCCGCCTCTTCGGATTTCGGATTTCGGATTTCGAATTTCGAATTTCCGGCCGCCCGCCCCCGGCTCGCGGGTTGGGTCGGGGACAAATCCGAAATCCGAAATCCGAAATCCGAAATCTTGCATTCTCCGGGACGCCGACATGAAGCTCCTCATCGCGAATCGCGGCGAGATCGCGGTGCGGATCATCCGCGGGTGCCGGGAGATGGGCATCAATACCGTCGCGGTCTACTCCGAGGTGGACCGTCGCGCGCCCCACGTTTTGATGGCCGATCAGAGCTTTCCGATCGGCCCGGCTGAGGCCTCGAAGAGCTACCTCAACGTCGATCGTCTCCTCGAGGTCGCGTCTGCAAGCGGCGCCGACCTCCTCCACCCGGGCTACGGCTTTCTGGCCGAAAACGCCGACTTCGCGGAACGGGTCGAGGCCGCGGGCGTGACCTGGGTCGGGCCGCCGCCGGCCGCGATGCGGTTGATGGGCTCGAAGACCGAGTCGCGCAAGCTCGCCGTCGCCTGCGGGGTGCCGCTGATCCCGGGGTTGATGGAGCCCATCAGGGAGATCTCCGAGCTCGAGGCCTTCGTCGACGAACACGGGCTGCCGGTTCTCTTGAAGGCGGTGGCGGGCGGCGGCGGCAAGGGCATGCGAGCGGTGTCGGAACGTGGCGAACTCGCGAACGCCTGGGAGCGCGCGTGCTCCGAGGGACAGGCGTACTTCGGCGACCCTCGCGTCTATGTGGAACGGCTGGTCGACCGGGCGCGCCACGTCGAGATCCAGGTGGCGGCCGACCGCGACGGCAACGCCGTGTACGTCGGCGAGCGCGAATGCTCGATCCAGCGCCGCCACCAGAAGGTGGTGGAGGAATGTCCGTCTCCGGTGGTCGGGCCCGATCTGCGCCACCGCCTCGGTGAGGCCGCGCTCACCCTCGTCCGGGCATCGGGTTACTACTCGGTGGGCACGGTGGAGTTCCTGCTCGATCCCGACAGGTCGTTTTTATTTTCTCGAGATGAACACCCGGTTGCAGGTGGAGCACCCGGTGACCGAGGAGGTTTACGGCGTCGACCTGGTCGTCGAACAGATCAATCTCGCCCTCGGCAAGCCGTTGTCGCTGCGGCAGGAGGACCTGGTGCCCAGGGGCCACGCGATCGAGTGCCGGATCTACGCCGAAGACCCATTGCGCAACTTTGCCCCATCGCCGGGAAGGATCACGCTCTACGTGCGGCCCGCGGGCCCGGGGGTGCGCGTGGACTCGGGTGTTATCACCGACAGCGTGGTGCCCCTCGACTACGATCCCATGTTGGCCAAGCTCGTGGTGTGGGCGCCGGACCGCGAAGCGGCGGTCAGCCGGTTGAGAGCGTGCTCTGTCGGAGTACCAGGTGAGCGGGGTCTCCACGACCCTGACGTTGTTCAGGGCGCTGGTGGAGATGGCGGCCTTCCGCGACGCCGATTTTCACACCGGCTTCCTCGATCAGTTGCTGGCCTCCGGCGGTCTTGCGGAGCTCCATGGACGACAGGATCCGGAGGCGGAGATCGCCGCCACCATTGCCGCGGCCTGTCTGGCGACCGCCGAAGCGGGTGGCCTGCCCGACGATCTCTTCGCCTACGGCGAGGACAGCAATTGGTGGAACGACGGCATCCGGGTGGCGCACGGGAGGTTTCCGCGATGAGGTGGGTCATCCGCGGTGGCGAGGCGGAGCGCGAGGTTGACGTGCAACGGCACGGCGAGGTCTTCGAAATCACGGTAGACGGTGAGCCGCGCCGGGTGGAACTGGTGCGGCTCGATGGCGCCTTTGCCTCGCTCCGCTACCCCGACAGCGGGCGCAGCTTTCAGATCACCTACCACCACCGCGCCAACGGCAGCTGGAGAGTCGGCGTGGGGCAACGGGAGTTCGACCTCGCGGTGCTGTCCCCCGCGGAGGCGGTCGAGGCGGTCAGCGGTGGGCGCGAGAGCGGTCCGAGCCGTCTGACGGCGCCGATCCCGGGCAAGGTGGTGGCGGTCAAGGTGGCCCCTGGAGATGAGGTGGTGCCCGGACAGTCGCTGATAGTGCTCGAAGCCATGAAGATGGAAAACGAGCTCGCCGCAGAACAGGCCGGGCGCGTGGCCGCTGTCCACGTGGCCTCTGGTGACACGGTGGAAAGCGGCCAGCTGCTGGTGGAAATCGAATAGGTAACCTGGCGCGCCGGATCGCCGTATATCAGAGTGTCTCCAGCTGAGCGAACGGAGGGATCTCCTCGTCGGCTGGTATTTTCGGGCGCCAGAATCGACGTATGAAGAAAACCAGGTTCATCCTGCTTTCTGTTGGTGGTGTCGGTAGCCGTGGCCGGCCGGCCTTCGGCGCAGGTGCCACCGCCTCCTCCGGCGGGCACGATCGCGGCGGAGATGCAGGATCAGCACGGCGAATCGTCGCCCTATGGCGGAGTCGTCGATGTCACCGCCGTCAGCACGACCCTGATCGCCTTCGACGCCGACGGGCACCCCGTGCTCGACCTCCGCCCCGACGAGTTGTTGGTGCTCGAGGACCAACAACCGGTTCGGCTCCTCGGTCTCGAGCACGGAATCGGACCCGTGACGGCCACCGCGCCCGGCGAGGAAACGGGCGAGATCGCCGCGTCCGGGACGATGGATGAGACCGTTGAAGCAACTCCCTGGCGGGTTGTTGTCTATGTCAGCACCGAGCTTGCCGGTCGTTTCGTACTGCGGACCCTGTGCCGGCAGACGGCGGACAACGCCGCCCGTCTGACCGCCCTCGGACCGGTCGACGTGGTCCTGGCGGACCCGACCCCGACCTTGATGAGCGAAGCAGGCCGCCGCCCGGAAGACGTCGAGGCGGCGTTGAATCGTCTTGCACACGAAGCTTCGGGAGCGACCACCGTCGATGCGATTCGCAATGCCTTTACCCGCGAGTTCACACCGGGGGTCGGCTTTGACGTCACCTATACCTCAACCCAGCCGAGCCCGACGGCCGGTGCGGCCAAGGCGCGATCGTCGATCCACCGCGAGCGCACGATCATCCGCGGCGAGCTCGACCGTTTGGTGGCCTGGCTGCAGTCGCAACCGCCGGCCTCGCGCGGGTTGCTGCTGTGGATGACCGGTGGCTTCGATCTCAACCCCTCGGATTTCTACATCCCGCTGGTGTCGCAGATCGACCCCTACATGGCGGCCAAAATGCGAACCGACTACGCGGCCTTGAGTTTGGAAAGTGACGTCCGCCAGGTGGTGGAGGTGGCGCTCGCCTACGGCTGGACAGTCATGCCCGTCAACGCGACCCACGCCACATTCGCCTACGGCGCCGACGTCGGCGGGACCGGGAAGGCTCAGCACCACATGGGGGTCGGCGCCGGTTCGGTCGATGCACAGCAGGGCGACTTTCAGCAGGTCGCCCCCAACTATCCCGCTCCAGATCATGGCCCGCGCGACGGGTGGTGAGCTGATCGCCAGTGACAAGCCAGTTCGGCATGGCCCTTGATCTGCTTTCGGGTGCCTACCTCGTTACCTACCAGGCCGACCGGCCTACGGACGGCAAGCTGCACGCGTTGGAGATCCGCTGTACGCGCCCCGGGGTGAGATTGCGCGCCCGTCAGTACGCCGCCTCTGGGAGCCTGCGCGGCGTGTCCACGACCCGTGCCCGCCGGGTCCTGGCCGGGGAAGACCTCTCCGGCGGGCTCGAGATCTCGGCGTCCGTCGTCAATGTCTCCCAACAGCCCAAGGGCATGCAGACCGGCGATTTGAGGGTGACCGCCGGGATCAACGAGCTTCGCGGCACGTTGCAGCCGCTCGACCTCGGGGAGATCCGGATGACCCTGGTGGTGGAAACCGGCGCCGGGTCGCCGTTTGTCAGCCACCGGGAATTTCCGATCGAGTGGGACGATGTGGGTGCCAACTGGCAGTACGGTTCCGGTTTCCGCTGGCCGAAGAACGCCCACCGCGTCGCGGTGGTGGTCGAGGAGCTCGTGACCTCCACCTGGGGCACCACCGTCATCGAGCTCGACTGACCAAAACCGTCTTGGTCAGGGGCCCGCCCGACGTTCGAAACAACTCGGTTGCGTGCTCAGTCTCTTGCAGAAGCCATCGAACTGTCACCCCGGGCGGCATGTATGCCGCTCCTGAATGAAAACCGCCTCAGGGTTGGAGGGGCGGGGCGAATCGGCCCGACCTTTCTCAAAGCCGTAGGCGGGTCCTTCACGTAAACGACCCGCCTACGCCTTTCAGAAACACCCCGACCACCGATAAAGCCGTAGGCAGGTCCTTCAGGGCCTGCCACCACAATGTTTCAGACCACGAATCGCGATCATGAAGACTTTTGCGTTCGTGGGCGGGCCGTAAACGACCCGCCTACGCCTGTCAGAGAAATCTTTGCCGAATTGATTTCGAAGGCTGCAAGAGGCTGTGCTCTCTGACGAGGCAGGTGATAGACTCTCCGATCAGTGATTTCAACCAGGATCGTTGCACATTGGATTGCACTCGGCAGCGCCCTCGTGTTCGCGATGGTTGCGGGCGGGGGATCGGGATTTGCTGCGGACCCCGCGGACGGGCCGCCTTGCGTGCACGAACTCGTGTACGAGCCCTTTGCCGGGCTTGTCCTGGTCTCGGTGACCATCAATGGATCGCAGCCGATGGATTTCGTGCTCGATTCCGGAGCCACCCAGAGCTCGATCACCGATCCGTATCTGGCCGCTGCACTGGGTCTCGAAGTGGTCGAGGCCGGGTTCGCCCGCGGCATGGGGTCCGGAGCGACGCGGGTCCTCATAGTGGATGACGCCTCGGTTCGAGCCGATGGTTTTGAGGTGCTCCACGGGCCGCTGGTGGTGCACGATATCGGCGTCCGACTGTCGGCGATGGCTGGCCGGGACATCCACGGCTTTCTCGGCGCCGATTTTTTCGAGCGCTGGGTGGTGGAGATCGATCCATCAAGGCGCCGCCTGCTCCTTTACGACCCGGAGACCGACATCGACACCCGATGGGGCGAAGTCCTTCCCCTCGAGGTGGTCGACCGGCGACCGATCGTCGCAGCGGAGGTGGTGACCGAGATCGGGAAGAAACCGCTCTCCGTGCGGCTGGTCGTCGACACGGGTTCGAGCCGCTACCTGACCCTGATCAACGGGTCCAGGCGGCGTCTCAGGCCACCGGAGGAACGTTCGCTCGGGGCCAGCACGGGGGTGGTTGGTGAAACTCTGGTGACGGTGGCGCCGGTCGCACGGCTGACGGTAGGAGCCAGCGTCACCACCAACCTCGAGACCGCCTGGATGGAGCCGTACCAGATACCGGCTGTGCGCAACATCCCGAACCTCAACGGGATCCTCGGCAATGCCCTCTTGAGTCGTTACCGGGCGGTATTTGACACCCGGGGTGGGCGACTGATCGTTGGCGACATGTTCGGATCTCCGGATGCCGTGAACGAGATACCGGATTAATTGGTGAGGATGTTGCCCTCATGAGGCCTGAAAGCTGCCTGAATGTTGGCAGGGAGTTTGCAATCTAGGGCATTGTGAATTTGTCTCTAAAATAATGAGAATTCTGGAACACAAGGGAAAGGAGGACAAGGGGACCGGAGTGTAACGGGGGTGGTCGGTGGAATGACGTGCCCCTCAGAAAACAGATCTGGATTCAAGGAGGAAAGGTATGAAAGTTTCGGGAAAGATTCTTATTGCGTTTCTGGCATGCACACTCGCGTCCGGCGCCCTGTTGGCCCAGACGACCCGTGGTGACATCCAGGGCCGCGTCGGCGACGAGGCCGGCACCGCCCTGCCGGGCGTGACCGTTGCCATCGACTCGGACGCGCTGATCGGGAAACAGGCCACCGTCACCGACGCACAGGGCACCTACAAGTTCCTCGTGCTGCCCCCGGGCGCCTACACGGTGACCTTCAGCCTGTCGGGTTACCAGACCCGTTCGCAGGAAAACATCGCGGTCAAGATCGGTTCCACCACCCGCGTGGACTCGGTCATGACCTCGGCCTTCACCGACGAAGTCGTGGTGACCTCGGAGTCGCCGCTCGTCGACACCTCGAACACCACCATCGGTGTCGACCTGTCGTCGGACTTCTACAGCGGCCTGCCGACCGGCCGTAACTACACCTCGGTCGCCGCGGTGACCCCCGGCGCTCAGACCGACGCCTCGGGCACGACCTTCTACGGTTCGTCCGGCGCCGAGAACGCCTACTACATCGACGGCGCCAACACCACCGGCGTCGAGCTCGGCCAGCAGGGCACGACTCTCAACTTCGAGTTCATCGATGAGGTCCAGGTCAAGTCCGGTTCCTACAACGCGGAGTACGGCCGCGCCACCGGTTCGGTGATCTCCGTGATCACCAAGTCCGGCGGCAACGAGTTCCACGGCGACGTGTTTGGTTACTGGGATTCGGCCTCGCTGCAGGCCAGCCTGAAATCAGCGCCGGCCGACGGCGCGGTCTCGGGCACCTTCCAGACCGTCGACTACACCCGTTACGACGTTGGTGTGGACCTCGGCGGCTACATCGTCAAGGACAAGCTGTGGTTCTTCGCAGCCTACGACTTCGTCTCCAACGAGAACAACAACGAGGTCCTCAAATCGGCCCCGGTCGCAGGTGCGCCGGCGGAAGGCGACGTTCTCGGCGCAGACCACCGAGAGCGACCTGTGGGCGGCCAAGCTGACCTGGCGGATCGCGGCCAACCACTCGCTGTCGGGCTCCGGCTTCGGTGACCCGTCCACCCAGACCGGCCCGCTTCCCGGGATCGGGCTCGCCGCGACGCCGCTCCATTACATGGGCGACATCGAGACCGGTGGCACCAACTACTCGTTCAACTACGACGGCATCTTCGGTCAGAACGTCGTCCTCAGCGCGCGCGCCGCGCAGCACAACGAGCAGAGCATTCAGACCGGCGCCGGCGCCACGTGGTCGGCTATCATCGACCAGACCAACCCGCTCGGCGACGGCACCACCGTCTACGGATGGTCTGCGGACTCCAACGCCAACGACCCGGGTGGCTGGTTTTGGCTTCTTCCAGAACCAGGAGTTCTCGCGCGACCAGTACAACGTCGATCTGTCGTGGTTTGTCGGCAATTTCGCCGGCTCGCACGAGTTCAAGGGCGGCTACGAGTATGAAGACATCGGCGTCAAGAACGACAACTGGAACGGCGGCGCCGGTCAGCGGATCTACCGTTACAACTGCGTTCAATCAGCCACCCGCGACTGCCAGGGCAACGCCTACTACTTCAACCACCGGATCTACCTCAACTCGGCGGGTCTCGATGCGACCGAGTTGACCACCGCCGACATCCAGGCGCCCCTGACCGTCGACACCAAGGCCACCAACGACGCCTGGTTCGTTCAGGACACCTGGCAGGTGACCAGCAATCTGTCGCTGGCGCTCGGTGTGCGTTTCAGCACGCAGCAGCTCTACAACGCCGACGGCGAAGTCTCGGCCGACATCAACGACAACGTCGCACCGCGTCTCGGTTTTGTCTGGGACCCCTCGAGCACAGGCAAGATGAAGGTCTTCGGCCACTGGGGCAAGTTCTACGAGACCATCCCGATGGACATCGTGATCCGCTCCTTCGGCGGCGAGATCTCGGTCTTCAGCTACAACCTCTCGGACGACCCCAACGACGTCGCCAACGACCCGACGGTCCGCGCCTCGCGGATCCTGGGCGGCGGCTTCTCGGATGTTGACCCCGGCACCAAGGGCCAGAACCTCGAGGAGTACGTGGTCGGTTTCGAGTACGAGTTCGCCTCCGACTGGGCGGCCGGTATCAAGTACATCAACCGTCAACTCAACCGGGTCATCGAGGATGCGTTGTCGGCCGACGGCAACTACTACATCGGCAACCCGGCCTACGGCCAGATGACCGGCACCTACGACCTCGGCTATGCCTACGGCTACAACCCTTGCCCGACTCCCGAGGAATGCCCGAACTTCCACCCGATCCCGGTCCCGACCCGCGAGTTCTCGGGTATCGAACTGACGTTGAAGAAGCGTTTCTCCAACAACTTCCAGTTCATCACCTCGTTCCTGTTCTCCGAAATGACCGGAAACTACGACGGCACCTTCCAGGCCTCGACCGGTCAGCTCGACCCCAACCTGAACTCGGCCTTTGACTACGCCGACTTCCAGGTCAACAACACAGGGGAACCTGTCGAACGACATTCCGTTCCAGTTCAAGTTCGACGGTATCTACCGCTTCAACTTCGGGCTCTCGACCGGTCTTTCCCTCTACTACACCGACGGCAAACCGATCACGGCTATGGGCTTCTCCAGCGCCTACAACAACTGGGAGTACTACCTGTCGGAACGCGGCGCCTTCGGCAATGCGGATGCGTACTACGAGGCGGACGTCCACCTCGGCTACCCGATCAAGCTCGGCTCGAGCCTGGAGCTCAACGTCCTGGTCGACATCTTCAACCTGTTCAACATGCAGGGCGAGACGAGCCGCAGCCAGCGCTACACCACCACCGATACCGAGTACAGGGTGTACGACTGGGACACCGGCGTAGCGTTACCGCCGATCCGACCGGGTGACACCGACCGCCCGTCGGACAACCCGGCCTTCAACACGGCCAACAACTGGCAGGATCCGACCACGGTCCGTCTCGGCGTGCGTCTGTCCTTCTGATCAGGCTTTCAGAGCCATTACCGGGAGGGCCTTCGGGCCCTCCCTTTTTTGATGTCTGGGCGATCCCGCCGGTGCTAGAATGACCGCCATGTCGCGACGAAATCTCGTTGTTGTTTGCGCCATCGTCCTGGTTCTTGCAACCGTGCTGTGGGCCACGGTGGCCTGGGTCCCCGCCGAAGGCGGATTGTGGGTGTGGACACGCCGAGACGGGTCGGCTGCGGGTGCCGGAGGGTGGGCCCGCGATCGCTCCGAGGTGGTCGGGCGAGCGGCTCGAAGCCCACCGGTTGGCCGCAGAGGTGCCGGCCGCCACTGCCGATGGCGCCAAGGTCGAAACCGTGATCGAGCTTGCGCCCCCGGTGGGTGTGTGGCAGCTCGCCGCGGCTGACACGCCCGGTGAGGGGCTGCGGCGGAGCGTTGCCGACACCGTGCGGCAGACGGTTGGCAGTCTGCCGCTGGCCTGTTTTGTCGAGGGCTCGCCCGCCCCGGCGGGTTGTCCGCCGGACCCCGCGGCCTTCTTGCGCCAGGCGCTGGCGATGTCGCTCGGCGTCCCCGAGGGGGCGGTCGCAGTGACCCTGGAGCCCGACCGCGCGGAGGTTCGCGCGGGTCTGCTCGGCGAGATCGCGGCCGGGCTTTCGCTGCCGCGCCACAAGGTGCTGGTCCTCGGTCTCGACGGTCTCGACTGGGACCTCGTCCTGCCGTGGGTGGAGGCCGGGCGAATGCCCAACCTGAAGCGACTGATGGATGCCGGGACCTGGGGCACGATGACGACCCTGGTGCCGATGCTGTCGCCTCTGATCTGGACCACGATGGCGACCGGGGTGTCGGCCGACGTGCACGGCGTGCTCGACTTCGTTGAAAAGGACCCCGAGACCGGGCAGATGGCGCCGATCACCGGGCGCAGCCGCAAGGTGCCGGCGGTCTGGAACATCGCCTCCGCGCTCGGGCTCTCCGTCGACGTGGTCGGGTGGTGGGCGACCTGGCCGGCCGAGCGGATCAACGGCACCATGGTCTCCGACCGTCTGTACTACACCCTGCAGCAGGGGATCCCCAAGGAGGTCTTTCACGAAGATCCTCCGGATCTCGTGTTCCCGCCCCAGCGGACCGCCGAGTTCACCGCCCTGCGCGACCGCGCGGTGGCCGAGACCGACTGGCGCGCGGTGCGCTTTCTGATGAATGTCCCCGAGGACGTCTTCGACCGGGCCGTCGCCGAAAACCTCGGGATGGAAGACCCGATCGACGGGATGCGCCGCATCCTCAGCGCCACCCGGACCTACCTGGGAGCGGGTCTGGACCTGGCCGCCGAAAAGCCGGATCTGATGATGGTCTACCTCGAGGGCACCGACACCATCGGCCACCTGCTGGCCCCGTACCTGCCGCCGCCGACCCTCGAGATCGACGATGCCACCGCCGCCGTCGTATGCGGCCGCCGTGCCCATCTACTTCGAGATCGTCGACCGCTGGATCGGCCGCTACCTCGAGACCTGCCCGCTCGACGAGTATGCGGTGGTCCTGGTCTCGGACCACGGTTTCAAGTGGGGCCGGGAGAGGCCCAGTGGTCTGTCCGGGACCGCCGGTCCGACGGCGCCGCTGTGGCACGCCGACGACGCGGTCTTCGTGATCGCGGGCACCGGGGTCGCGCGCCGCGGTCGGGTCGAGGAGAAACCCTCGGTATACGACGTCGCGCCGACCCTGGCCGCTCTCCTCGGGGTGCCCGCCGACCCGGTCTGGCCGACCGCACTGCTCCCCGGTTCGCCGCCGGCGGATCGCGGCCCCGGTGGAGTGGGCGCCGTTGGTGCCGCCGGCCTCCTACAGCCAGAGCGGTGGTGGGGTGGCGCCGGTCGACCCCGAGTTCATCGCCAAGCTCAAGGCCCTCGGCTATATCGGCGAGGACGGCACCAGCGCGGGTCGAGACGGCAGCGGAACCGTCCGCGCCGGTCGCCGCACCGACAGCGACCTGCCCGCCGCACCGACCCCGCAGCCGGCCAGCGCCACCCGCGGCCAGATCAACAACCTGGCGGTCATCAAGATCAACGAGAAGAAGTACGACGAGGCCGAGCGGTTGCTGCGGCAGGCGATCGCGATGAGCCCCGAGTACGCGTCGCCGCACTTCAACCTGCGCCGGATGTACATGGAGACCAAGCAGTGGGAAAAGGCCGACGAGCAGCTGTGGATCGCCGTCGACAAGGGCCTCCGCGACCCGGAACGGACGCTCGACCGCGCGGCCGCCGACTATGAAAGCCTGAGCCTGCCGGAACGCGCCGAGGCGCTGTTGACGCGCGCCATCGCGCGCTACCCGGAGCACGAGCCCTACTACGTCCACCTGATGGTGCTGCGGGTCCGCGACGATCGTTGCGCCGATGCCATGCCGGTGGGCGCGGTGGCGTCCGAGAAGTTCCCCGGCAGCGGTCCGGTTCACGCCTTCTACGGCCTCGCCGCGGCCTGCGTCGGCGATGCCGAGATCGCCCGCCGGGAGCTCGAGTGGTCGCTCGAGATCAACCCCCAGCAGCCGATGTTGCGCGAGGCGCTCGGGCAGCTGCCGCCTGGCGGCGGCAGCTAGCTCTTAGCTTTTAGCCGTTAGCTATTAGCTGTTAGCGGTTAGCTTTTGGCTGCGTTCAGCTTCTGTATGAAGCTGTTGAGCATCTTCTTGACCTCGCTGATCTCTGTGTGCAGGTCTTCGTGAGTCCGAGGCGTCAGATACCCGAGATCACGCGCAAGCAACAACTGATACTCCGCCTCGCTGGCCGAGCCGGCGGCGATGCTCATGAACCTCGCCAATTCCGCCTCACTGTCTCGGCCGCAGCCCTCGGCGATATTCGATCCAATGGACGTGGCGGTCTTTCGCAGGTGGGCTGCGAGGCCGAATCGTTCTTCCGGCGGAAACTTTATTGTCGAGCGATAGATGTCGAGGACAAGTTGATGTGCCTTCTGCCAGACCTTGAGTTTCGTGAAGTCTCTCACCAGAAGCCTCGCCCACCCACCACCTGTGATCTGACGCGCTCCACGTCGCTGAAACTCACCATCCTCCCACCCAGCTTCAACAAAAGCTAACAGCTAAAGGCTAACAGCTAAAAGCTTTCAGTCCGGATTCACGGCGACCGCGATGGTCTGATAGGAGTCCTGCCGGGTCAGGGGGTCGAGGACGGCGACCGCGATCTTGTAGCGACCCGATTCCATCAGCAAGGTAGTGTCGATCCCCCAACGCTGTCTCTGGGCATCTTCGTAGTCTTTCGCCGGGACACTGATCTCGTGCTCCTGGCGGACCAGATCCGATTGTTTGCCGTTGCTGTCGCGGGCGGCCACGAAGAGCACGATCCGCCCGACGTAGTTCTCGCCCTCGGGGAGGAGGGCGATCTTGCGGATCGGAAACGAAATGTGGGTCGGCAACAACCACCGCTTCTCGCTCGCAGTCGATGCCGTGCCGGCCTCGACCTCGACCTGCATCGGGTTGTCTTCGACCTCGAAGACCAGACTCGAGACCACCGTGTCCTGGACCTGGGTTTCGAGGGACTTCTCGACCAGCCGCGCGCGGTAGCGCAGTTCGTAGTCGTTGAACGCCGGGTCATCGCGGAGCTTGACCTTGACCTTGTGGACCTTGTCCCTGCCGCTGGCCTGCAATGGGTAACCGATGGAGTAGTAGGTGAACATGTCCTGGGTGACCAGGCTGAGCCTTGGGCCGACATCGTTGGTGTTGATGATGGCGATACCGCCGGTCTCGTCGGCCAGGAAGCGCAGGCTGTCGGTCAGGTTGTGACGCCCCACCGAGGCCGAGAGCGGGTCCTGGGCGCTCGCGAACTCGGCGCTGCCCATGCCGCCCATGGTCAAACCCGCCGCGTCGATCGAGTAGAAGGCCACGTCCTGGGCGTTGGCGGTTGCGGCCAGACCGGCGAACGCCCTCGTCTGGTCGAACTCGTACATCCGGGTCAGGATGGACGAGCTCTGGGTGACCCTGTTGAGCTCGTAGAACAGATCCATCCCCGGGACCATCGGCAGGCCGTTGGAGACGTAGATGATGCCCTTTTTCCCGGGCAGCCCCGACAGACTGGTGATGATCTGGCGCAGGGCGTCCATGGTGAACTTGAGGTCGTTGACGCCCTCTCTGGCGTAGTTGTCGATCAGTTGATAGGCCTCGTTCCACTCACTACCGAGGTCAGAACCACCGGATGAGCCACCGGTGCCGCTCCGTTTTTCGTTCTCGATCGACTTGATGCGATCGATGATGTCTTTGCGGGTGCTCTCGTTTTCGGTGCGCCCGCCGGTGTAGCGGCGCACAGCGCGCAGGGCATCCATCACCTTGTTCGGATCCGACGTGAAGGGTTGCAGCACCTCGAAAAAGCGCTGGTAGGCCACGACCATCATCTGGGCCGGCGGGTGAAGACTGGTTCGCACGAACTCCCGTGTCTGGGAGAGCACCCGGTTGCGGTCGAGGGGGTCGAGGTTCTGGTTGTCGATGTAGAGCACCATGTGGACCGGGATCGGCCCCGCCTCGTCGTCGGGGGCCGGCGTCGGAGTGGCCAGGGTGAAGGTGTCGTCCGCCTGGGATGCCAACTGGGTGCGGATGATCTCGTCCGTGTAGAGCTTGAAGTTGGTGATCTGTTTGGCCTCGCCGTCCTGAAAGACCTCGAAGTCGTCCGCCGTAAGGTCAGTGATGGCGATGCCCTTCTTGTCGGTCACATAGACCACCAGATTGGCGATCGTGAGTTCATACTCATCGACAAAGGTGAGACCGCCGATGGGGCGGATCGGGTTCTCTACCTGCGGTTCTTCTTCGTCGGTGCCGGCCGATATCGGCAGAGCCAGCATCACGATCAACAGCCACGCCAAGGGACGCAGTTTTTCCACGCGCACCTCCGTGGCGAGTCTAGCAAACCCACGCTCGTCAAATCCGTATCCTGATGGATGGCGCCTTCGTTGCCGCGGTATGATCGATGGCCGTGACCGGAAAGACTGAGAAGCTGTCGGACGAAAAGCTGGTCGAGCTCGCTCTCGACGGCGATGAGGATGCCTACGGCGCGCTCGTGCGACGCTATCAGCGGCGCCTGACGGCGTTTCTCGGGCAACTGGTCGGTGACATCGAGCTCGCGCGCGAGCTTTCGCAGGAGGCCTTCATCCGCGCCTGGTCCGCCCTCGCGAGGTTCGATCCCCGTTACCGCTTTTCGACCTGGCTGTTCAGGATCGCCCACAACCTGGGTATCGACCACCTCCGGCGGCGGCGGCTGCAGACCGTGGGTCTGTACCGGACAGACTCGGATGGCGATGAGGTGGAGGTGGTGGTTGCCGCCCTCGACAAGGACCCCCTCGGTCACCTCGAAAACAGGGCCCTGGCCGAGGAGCTGCACCAGGTCATCGACAACCTGCGGCCGGAGTACCGCGAGCTGGTTCTGCTGCGTCATTTCGGCGGGCTCAGCTATCAGGAAATCGCGGAGTTCAAAGACATGCCCCTGGGCACGGTGAAAAACAAACTTTTTCGAGCCCACTCCGTATTACGTAGAGCGTTGGCCGCTTTCGTGTAGCGGCGGCGGGATGATCGCAGAGGAGGCGCACGTGGCGAGCGAATGTCAGACAATCCAGGAGGCCCTCTCCGAATACCGCGGTGAGGTTGTCCGTCTCGGTGCCACCGAGCGGCAGCACGTCGACGCCTGCCCGGGATGTTCGGAGGTTGCCGCCGCCGAAATGGCTCTCGGTCTCATCTTTCGCGAGGCGGTGGCGCCGGCCGACCCGTCGGTGGTCGCCGGTGTGATGTCCGCGCTGCGCCCGGTCCGGATTCGCCGTCGCGTTGTGGCATTCGTGCCCGTCGCGGCATCGCTGCTGCTCGCCGTGGTCGGCGCGGTGCTGGTCGGCGGCGTCCCCGGTAGCGGGGTCGTCTCGCTGTTGCCAGGTTGGTCGACGCAGGGATGGTCTGCCGTGCTGGGCGGGGTCTCCGACTGGTACAGCGCGACCTCGACCGTAGCCGCGGCGGCGACCGCAGCAATCGACCCGGCCTTCCTGGCGGCAGCCGGGATGATCGGTTTGATCGGTCTTGCGGGCGTGGTTGCCACTGCCCGGCGATGGCGTAAGATCTCGCCATGGCGCAAAAGCGACTGATCCTCCTTTCGACGTTCGTCTTCTGCTGGTCTTTGAGCAACGCACCGGCTGAGGCCTTGCCCAGCCGGACCGCGATTCTTGCCGACCTCGTGGTGGATGGACCTGTGGATGGCGATGTGGTCGTGTTTGCCGCCGATCTGGTTCTCGGCGAGAACGCCCGGGTGACCGGGGACGCGGTGGCCGTGGGTGGGAGTATCCAACTCGAGGCCGGCGCCGAGGTCGGCCGCCACGTGCTGGCGGTGTTGGGCACCACAGAGGTGGCCACCGGCGCCACGGTGGACGGAAGGGTGCTTTCTTTTGCATCCCTGGCGAGTCTTTCCGATGTCCAGGGTGCTGGGCCCTCCTCGCCGCGGGTCAGCGTGGCGGTACGGCTCCTGGCTTCGGGGGGGTGGCTGCTGGTCACGACCGGTCTCGCCTTCCTCTTTCCCGTTCGGTTGCGCTACGGCGCGTGGGCGTTGCCGCCCCTGAGCTACAAGGTGCCGGCGCTGGGGGCCCTCGTCGCTGTGACCGTCACCGCATCGCTGGTGGCAGCGCTTGGACTCGGACCGGCCCTCGGCGTGCCCATGATCGCGGGGTTGATGGTCCTGTTCTTCGCCGGCAAGGCGGCGGGTCTCACCGTTCTGAGCTGTGCGGCGGGATCTGCCGTGTTGCGACGATGGCTGCACCATCCTCTGCCCATCACCCTCGAGGTCTTTGTCGGGATGCTGGTGTTGTTGGTTCTGCGGTTTCTCCCATTTGCGGGCGAGACCCTGTGGTCCCTGCTGTCGATCCTGGCGTTGGGGGCGAGCATCGCGGTGATCGGTGTCGGGCCGGGCGAAACCGCGACCGATCCCGCACGATCCTGAGGCGCGCGCAAAGCCGCCAACCGTCCTCGTTTCGGGTCGGCGACGAGACGATTCTTGCCTTGAAATGCTATACTCCGCGTTCCCTTCGGGGAGAGGTGTGCGTGTGAAGATCGATATCTCATCTCTCGAGCAGGAACCGCTGCTGTTTGACGAGCGGTTCACGGTGGAGCCCGAGCGGCTCGATAATGAAGTTGTGGCCACGCCGGTGAAGGTCCGACTCGAGGGCGAGGTGCGGGCCGACGGCGAGGCCGTAACGGTCTTCGGCCGCTTTCGCGCGGAGGGAACGATGGCTTGTTCGCGATGTCTCGACGACGTGCAGTGGATGGCCGACGAGCCCTTTACCGTGGAGTACCGGTGGCCTGAGAAAACGCCTGGTGATGACGAGATCGGTCTCGAGGAAGAGGATCTCGATGTCTCGTTTCTCGAGGGAAACGAGATCGATCTGTTGGAGTTGGCGGCAGAACAGATTCTGCTGACTCTGCCGATGCGAATTCTGTGTGACGAAAACTGTGCCGGGCTGTGTCCGACCTGCGGCGCCAACCGCAACCGGGCCGCCGCCTGTGAGTGCCCACCGGAGGTCGATCCGAGGTGGCTGGCTCTGGCGGATTTGAAGAGCCCGCGTTCCGAAAGCTGATGAACTGAACTCGATTGGAGTCTGAAGATGCCAAATCCGAAACACAAAATTTCAAGAACGCGCCGCGACAACCGACGTTCTCACGATGCCTTGACCACGCCTGGCAAGAGCCTCTGCACGTCG
This sequence comes from Candidatus Sulfomarinibacteraceae bacterium, assembly GCA_963714885.1. Classification (GTDB taxonomy): domain Bacteria; phylum Acidobacteriota; class Thermoanaerobaculia; order Thermoanaerobaculales; family Sulfomarinibacteraceae; genus Sulfomarinibacter. The sequence continues at coordinate 61,403 of CAVQQV010000004.1, forward strand.
TGCTTCGAGCCCAAGCCGCCTCACCACGTGTGTCCACATTGCGGAAGCTACAAGGGCCGTGAGGTGATTCGGGTCCAAGAGCTCGACTGACGACCGGGGCCTGTGGCTCATCGTTTATCACACGGGATGGCGAGGGGTGCCGGAATCCCGGGATCCCGCCACGATTTCCCGTGCGGCTTGCGGCGTGAACCGACGCCCCGAAGCAAAACCTCGGTAAGGTATGCGGGTTAAGGGCCCCATTGCCGTCGATGCCATGGGAGGCGACGGAGCGCCCCATGCGATCGTTCGCGGCGCCCTCGAAGCGGTCACCGACCTTGGAATCCCGGTCCGGCTCGTCGGGCCTCTCAAGAGATTGCGGCGCGAACTGGGGCGTTTCCGGATGCTGCCGTCAGGGCTCGAGCTGATCGATGCGCCGGATGTGGTGGGCATGCAGGACCCACCGGTCAGCGTGCTGCGAGGCAAAAAGCGGTCATCGCTCAACGTCTGCGCAGAGCTCGTCCAGGATGGCACGGCGAGAGCCATGGTAACGGCCGGCAATACCGGTGCGGCGTGGGTGGCGGCGAAGGCGGCGCTGGGAATGATCCAAGGCGTCGACCGCCCGGCCCTGGCTGCCGTCGTCCCCAAGAGCGTGGGCCAGACCCTGATTCTCGATGTCGGTGCCAACGTCGAGTGCAAGCCTCACCAGCTCGTCCAGTTCGCGGTCATGGGATCGCTTTACGCCACCGGGGTTCTCGGTGTGAAGAACCCCCGGGTGGGCCTGATGTCGGTGGGCGAGGAGGAGACCAAGGGCGGGCCGAGAGCGCGCCAGCGCAACCTCGTCCTCAAGGCGGCCGGAATCCGCTTTATCGGCAACGTGGAAGGCGGCGACGTCTTCAACGACAAAGTGGACGTGATCGTCTGCGACGGTTTCACCGGCAATGTGATCCTCAAGGTGGCCGAGGGTTTCGGCGAAATGGTCGTCGGCATGCTGATGAACGAGGCGAGGCAGTCGCCGATGTACGGAGCCGGCCTCCTGATGGCCAAAGGCGCCTTCCGGAATCTCCGCAGCAAGGTCGATTACTCGGAGTACGGCGGTGCGCCGCTGCTCGGGGTCAACGGTGCATGCCTGGTCTGCCACGGGAGATCCACCGCCAAGGCGATTCGGAACGCGATTCGGTTCGCTGATTCCTACGCGGAAAGTGGCGTCATCGAGACCATCGGCAACACGATCTCCGATGTCCTGGTGACCTCGTCCGAAGGAAAGGAATGAGATGAAGGCCGTTGCCGCGTTGTTCCCGGGTCAGGGGAGCCAGGCCGTTGGTATGGGCCGCGATCTCGCCGAGAGGTGGACTTCGGCTGCCGCCGTCTTCGAGGCCGTGGATAGCGGGCTTGAAAGCCCGCTCTCCGAACTCTGTTGGAATGGACCGGAAGAAGACCTCCGACTGACGGAGAACACCCAACCGGCGCTGCTCGCTCATTCGATTGCCGCGTGGTCGGTACTGTCCGGCGCCGGTCTGAAAATCGGTGCTGTGGCCGGTCACAGCCTTGGCGAGTATTCGGCGGTAGTCGCCGCCGGTGGTCTCGGCGTCGACGATGCAGCCCGCACGGTCAGGCGTCGCGGCCGGCTGATGCAGGCAGCGGTTCCGGTCGGCGAAGGCGCGATGGCCGCGGTCATCGGACTCGGGGACGATCAGGTGGAAGCGGCCTGCCGGGCGGAAGAGGCGGCCGGCGGAGGAACCGTGGCCGCCGTCAACTTCAACTCGCCGGGCCAGGTGGTGATCGCCGGCAGTTCGGCCGCTGTTGGCGGCGCCGGCGAGCGCTGCAAAGAGCTCGGTGCGCGACGGGTCCTGCCGTTGCCGGTGTCGGCGCCGTTTCACTCGCCGCTGATGGCGCCGGCTCGCGAAGGCCTGGAGCCGACCCTCCACGGGCTCGACTTCCGGCCGCTCGAGGTGCCGTTGTACCGCAACGTCGACGCGGCGGCGGTGACGGCTCCCGACGATGTCCGCGACGGCCTGATACGGCAGGTGGACGCGCCGGTCCTGTGGTCCGAGATCGTCCGCCGGATGCTGGCCGACGGTTACAACACCTTTGTCGAGGTCGGAACCGGCAACGTCCTCTGTGGTCTGGTTCGTCGCATCGACAAAAACGCCGTGTGCTACCCGGCGGGGACGGTGGAGACGGTCGAAAAGGTGATCGCAGAATTGACCTGAGAGTGGACTGGAAAACGGGGGGCCACATGGGAGAGTTCGACGGACAGATTGCAGTGATCACCGGCGGGGCGCGCGGCATTGGCGCCGAAATCGCGCGGCGGTTCGCCCGCGGTGGCGCGACGGCGGTGTGCGTTGATGTCCTCGACACTCAGGAGATCGTCGCCGAGATCATGGGCTCCGGCGGGGCGGCCGAGGGCCATCACCTCGACGTCACTGACGCCGAACAGGCAGCGGAGTGCCTCAAGGCAATCCACGATACGCACGGACGGATCGACATTCTCGTCAACAACGCCGGGATCACCCGCGACCAGCTGCTGGTGCGGATGAAGCCCGAAGACTGGGACCTGGTCCTCGGCATCAACCTCGACGGCGTGTTCAAGGTGACGCAACCGGTGGCCAAGATGATGATGAAGGCGAAGACCGGCCGCATCGTCAACGTGGCCTCGGTGGTGGGTCTCATGGGCAACGCCGGGCAGGCCAACTACGCCGCTTCCAAGGCAGGGCTGATCGGTTTCACCAAGAGCCTCGCCCGCGAACTCGGACCACGCAACATCACGGTCAATGCGGTCGCGCCGGGCTACATCACGACGCCGATGACCGACAAGCTCAGCGAGGACCAACGCGACGCGTTGCTCAAGAACGTCGCCATCCCGCGCCTCGGCACCCCGAGTGATGTGGCGGAGGCGGTGGCGTTCCTGGCCGGTCCCGGGGCCTCCTACATCACCGGCGTCGTGCTCAACATCTCGGGTGGGCTCTACATCTGTAGTTTTGAATTTTGAATTCGTTTGAATTTTGAATTCGGAATCCCACCCACCCACCCCCGGATCAGGACGAGGGAGGGGAGCCTGAAGCGATGGCGACTTGTGAGGTTTTTTCGGGTGGTATGATCGGCGCTGTGACGACGTCGCAGAACTCCCGGCAGCAACTCAGCGGCTGGCACGGGTGGTTCGGTCGGGCTCTGGTCTCCGGTCTGCTCGCGACGATGGTCGCGTGCGCGCCCGGGGTGAAGAGGCCCGACTCCCCTGGCGACGTTCTCATCGTGACCCTGGACACCGCCCGCGCGGACCGTTTTTCCTATGCCGGTCCGTCGCCTGTGACGACCGCGGCGACCGACGCGGTGGCGGCCGAAGGTGTGGCCTTTCTCACGGCGGTGGCCCCCTCGCCCATCACCCTGGTGTCCCACGCGTCGCTCTTCACCGGACAGAATCCCTTCGTGCACGGGGTCCGCAACAACGGTGACTTCGCGCTCGCCCCCGAGGCCATCACTCTCGCCGAGCTCTTCGCCGCCGAGGGATGGACCACGGCCGCATTTGTCGGAGCGGCGGTGCTCGACAGTCGCTACGGTCTCGATCAGGGTTTTCTCACCTACGACGACACGATGACGGGAATCGACGCCACCGGAATGGTCGCGTATGCCAGACGGCCGGGAAATGAGGTGGTGGACGCAGCTTTGAGCTGGCTCGGTTCTGCACAAGGCTGATCGGACCTTTGTCTGGGTCCACCTCTACGACCCCCACGCCCCGTACGAACCCCCCGAACCTGAAAGAAGCCGTTATCCGGACAGCCCATACGATGGCGCCATCGCCTTTACCGACCGGATGGTCGGCAGACTCCTCGATGGTTATCGCAGGCTCGGGCGGTACGACGATGCGCTGGTGGTCATCGTGGCCGATCACGGCGAAAGCCTGAACGAACATCAGGAGAGAGCTCACGGAGTCTTTGTCTATGACGCGACAGTCAGAATCCCTCTCGTCATGCGTGGCGCCGGGATCGCACCCGGGAGCACGGGTCACCTCGCAGGTTGGCTTGATCGACGTCATGCCGACCGTGCTCGCCTTGGCGGGGATGGAGGTTCCCGCGCGGGTCGGTGGGCGCGATCTCGAACCGATGCTGAGGGGTGGTGCGGCCAACGGCGATGACCGGATGATCTACGTTGAGAGCCTGCTCCCCGAGCTCAGCTTTGGGTGGAGTCCGTTGCGGGGGCTGCGGACCGAGCGCTGGAAGTTCATCCAGGGCGCCGCCGTGGAGTTGTACGATCTCGAAACGGATCCTGCCGAGCTCGAAGATGTGGCGTTCAAACGGGCCGAGGTGGTGGCTCAGATGTCCCGGGACCTCGCTCGAACCCTCGAACACGACGGATCTCCGACCGCCACGACGCTCGAGGTCGACGAAGCCCAGCGCAGCCGCCTCGCGGCTCTCGGCTATATCACTTCGGTGGACCGGGCTGTGAGTCCAGGGCGAAGGTGGTGACCTGCCGGATCCCCGGGAACGGATCGAAGGCCTGAATCGAATGTACTCCGCCATGACCCGGTTTGCAGGCGGGGACGAGGCGGGGGCGATCGCCGAAATGGATGATCTCCTCGCCGACGAACCCGCCAACCACAGCGCAGTGGCGATGCTCGGCAACCTCCGGTTCCGGATCGGCGATTTTGCCGGGGCGGCCGACGCCTATGGTCGTGCGGCACGCCTCGCTCGCGCAGCACGCCCATTACAGCGAACTCGAGGCCGTGTCCCTGGAGCGTCTGGGGAGGTTTGAGGACGCACTCCAGGCCTGTGAGAGGGCGCTCGCCGTGGAGCCTGATCGCATCAGCTCGAGAGACATCCGGTGGCGCCTGTTGGGTCGGATGGGCCAAAAACAGACCCTGATTCAGGAGACCGAGCGGGCTGTATCGGAGGACCCCACAGACGGGATCGCGCGGGCTCTCCTGGAGCAGGCCAAACACGGCCCAGAACCGTCTGCGGCCCTTGTGCAGGCTCTGGACGACGCGCTCGCCGATCTCCCCGGGGACCCGGCAGTGACCGCCGCGCTGGCGGACGCGCGTTGCCGGTATGGGTGACGAAGACCGCGCCTTTGTGCTCTACCGTCAGGTTCTCGAACAGCGCCCGGACAATCTCAATGCTGTATTGATCGTCGGCCCGCGCGTTCTCGCCAAGGGGACGATCGAAGAGGCTCGGACGATCATCGAGGCGGGTCTGCGGTACAACCCCGATAATGCGGCGATGCAGGTTCTGGTTGCGAGGCTGAGGATGGCGACCGGGGATTTCGAGTCCGCTCGGGAGGCCCTGGTGAAGGCCTACCGGCGGGCGCCGGGATGGGCGGAGACCTGGCTCGCGGCGGGCGAGCTCGGAATTCTGGAAGGGCTGCCGGAGCAGGCCGCGGCAAACCTCGATCGCGCCGCGGCTGCGGCCGGTGACGACCCTGATCTGTGGCGGCGATTGGCAGACGCCAACCGGCGTCTGGGCCGCGAGGGCGAGGCAAGGGCCGCCGATGAGCGCGCACGACAGGGTGGGTGACAGTCCGACCATTGGCGCGGCGGGTATCAGAGGTTGAAGGCAGGCCAAGACCCACCCTTCGCCGGACCCGCAAACCGAGCGGGCGCTAGGGTGGACGGTCGCTCTCACCGCGGTGCAACTCGAGGTCAAACCCGATCAGGCCGCGGACCCGGTGCCGGTGGTGTGGACGATGATCGGCAGCAGCTCCAGTCCGATGGTCCAGAAGGTCATCATCGAGCTCCATGTCCTGGATCGTGCCGGCAAAAAACTGAAGTCGACGAAGAAGTTCGTGGTCGTCAAATCGAGTACCGACCACCAGGAATTCCCGATCAATATGAAGATCAAACGGGCCGACTGGGAGCGGGCCGACGAGGTCCAGATCAAAACGACGTTCACGGTCCTCTGATCAGGAAAGCTGCCTATTGACTGCTTCCGGTTGACGGCCTGGCATCGACCGAAGTCGCATCACCGGCGGACGGCCTGCGAGCCGTTGTTCGGGTTACACTGTAGCTGGAGACAGCCGATGCCTGGTCGCATGAAAGTCGCCGATCTCATGTCCACCGATCTGGTGACTCTGACCGAGGACGAGACCCTTGCCCACGCCCAACGGTGTATGGCACGGGGCCGCATCCGCCACCTTCCGGTGGTGCGGGACGGCTTGCTGACCGGGCTCATTACTCACCGTGATCTGTTGGCGGCGTCGTTCTCCATCTTTGCGGAGGTCGAACGCAACGAACAACGCAGGATCTTCGACACCGTCCGGGTGGTTGAGGCCATGCATCGCGACGTGGTCACGGTGTCGCCCGATCTCGGCGTCTCCCAGGCCGCGAGCATACTGCTCGAGAACAAGTACGGTTGTCTGCCGGTGGTGGATGGTCAGGGAGTACTGGTCGGGATCGTGACCGAGGCCGACTTCCTGCGGCTCACCGTGCGTCTCTTGAAATGAGCGTTCTCGACTGGGTCCTGATCATCCTCTGGATCGGCCTCACCCTGGGTGGTTTTTGGAAGGGCGCGGTGCGCCTGATCTTCGGCGGCGGCGGGTTGCTGGCCGGCGTGTGGCTGGCGATCATCGCGGGCGCTGACGCCCAGTCCGCTCTCGAGGGGGTGATTGGCGTCGGTTGGATGGCCGCCGTTCTCGGTCGGTTGCTGCTGGTGGTGTTGTGTACCGGTCTGAGCCTGCTCGCGGGGTGGGGGATCGAGCACACGCTGACGTCGCTCAAGCTCGGTTGGGTGAACCGGTTTTTCGGCGCCGCTCTGGCGGGGGGAATTGCAGCAGCCTTTCTGGGCATGGTGGTGGTGGTCGCCATCCAGTTCTCACCGGGGCTTGCGGACTTGTGCCGGGAGTCGGTGGTCGCCCAGTATCTCTTGTGGATATCGGAGAAACTGCTCGGCGCGGTTGAAACACTCAGCACCTGATCTCAACCTTCAGGCGACGATAGTCTCGACCTCGATCGGACGGTAGAGCGTGTCCCGAAGCACTGGTACACGGCCCGCTTCGGTGATCAGATCCTCGAGCCGCTGACGGGCCATACCGGTGCCGGCGGTGCCCCCGGCGGCGTGGGTGATGCGTTCGTCGACGATGGTGCCGTCAAGATCGTTGGCGCCGAATTCGAGAGCCACTTGGGCGACCTTCTCACCGAGCATGATCCAGTACGCCTTGAGGTGCGGCACGTTGTCGAGCACCAACCGCGAGACCGCGATGGTCTGCAGGTCGAGACGGCCACCGGTCGGTGGCAGGTGGTCGAGTTCGGTGTTCTCGGGGTGGAAGGCGAGCGGGATCAGACACTGGAAACCGCCGGTCTCGTCCTGCAGCTGCCGCAACTGGAGGAGGTGATCGACGCGTTCGGCGGCGGTCTCGACGTGACCGTAGAGCATGGTGCAGTTCGAGCGGATGCCCGCCCGGTGGACAGTTCGAGCGATGTCGAGCCAGCGTCCGCCATCGGTCTTGTGGTCGCAGATCTGTTCGCGGACCTTCGGTGCAAAGATTTCCGCGCCGCCGCCGGGGCAGGAGTCGAGTCCGGCATCGCGAAGCCGAACGATCGTGTCCTCGAGACTGAGGCGGGAGGCCTTGGCCAGAAAGTCGAGCTCGACCATGGTGAGGGCCTTGAGGTGGACCCAGGGAAAGCGCTGCTTCAGGGCCCGAAAGAGATCCTCGTAGTATTCGACCAGAAGCTTCGGGTGCAATCCGCCGACGATGTGCAGCTCTGAGACCGACTCGTCGACATCGCGGGCGGCGATCTCCACCGCCTGGTCGACCGTGTAGGTCCACCCTTCCTCCCGCTCCCGCCATGGGACATAGAAGGCGCACAGCTTGCAGGAGGCTACGCACACGTTGGTGGGGTTGAGATGGCGGTTAATGTTGTAGTAGGTGCGGTCGCCGTGCAGGCGCTCTCTGACCAGATTGGCCAGGCGCCCGACCCCGAGCAGATCGTGGGTGGTGGCCACCAGCAGTCCTTCGTCGCCATCCAACCGCTCTCCGGCGATCACTTTCTCCGCCACCGGCGCGAGGGCGGAATCAATGAGGCGGACGTCGTCGACGGAACGTATCACAGGGTCATTATCCTTGCGATTGGATCTCTTTTCAATACCGGCCCGTAGGATGCATGCGGGCTCTCTCTACTTGAGCTGCAGTGAGGACAGGAATTCTTCGTTGGTGGGGAACTCGCGAACCTTCTGCAACAGGAGCTCCATCGCGGCCTCTGGCGACAGCGTCGACAGCGCCCTCCGCATGAGGTAGAGCTTCTCCACCTGATCCTTCGGGTAGAGCTTCTCCTCCTTGCGGGTCCCGGACTGCGGGATGTTGATGCACGGGAAGATCCGTTTTTCGAAGAGCCGGCGATCGAGCACCAGTTCCATGTTCCCGGTGCCCTTGAACTCCTGGAAGATCACCTCGTCCATGCGCGAGCCGGTGTCGATGAGGCAGGTGGCGACCACGGTCAGGCTGCCGCCGTTCTCTATCTTGCGAGCCGAACCGAAAAACCGGCGGGGCTTCTCCATCGTGCGGGCGTCGATACCACCCGACAGGATCCGTCCCGAGCCCTTTTGGAGATTGTTGAAGGCGCGGGACATGCGGGTCAGAGAGTCCATGAAGACGACGACGTCCTCGCCCATCTCGACCAGACGGCGGGCCCGTTCGAAGACCATCTCGGAGACCTGAATGTGCGACTCGAGCGACTGGTCGGTCGAGGACGCGTACACCTCGCCCCGTACGACGTTGCGTCTCCAATCCGTGACCTCTTCGGGTCGTTCGTCCACCAGCAGGACGAAGATCCTGGTGTTGGGGTGGTTGATGGCGATTCCGTGCGCCATCTGCTGCAGGAGCGTGGTCTTGCCCGCCTTGGGTGGGGAGACGATGAGACAGCGTTGGCCCTTGCCGAGGGGCGCAACCAGCTGGGCGACGCGGGGCTCGACGATTTCGGGATCGGTCTCGAGTTCGAATCGTTCGATCGGATCGATACTGACAAGTTCGGAAAAGGGTATCGCCTTGCTGCGATAGTCGTCGGGTTCGAGCCCTTCGATCGTCTCGATCCCGGACATCCGTGGACGATCCCCCGAGACCGCCTGTCCGGTGAGCAAGAGACCGCTTTCCAGGTGGAGGGGGTTCAAGAGCTCTCCCGGCACGGTCGGGTCGTTCCGGTCGGCGACGAAGTTGCGCACCGGTGACACCAGCAGGGGGCTTCCGTTATCCCGCACCCAGAGGTAGCCCTCGACCTGGATCGGCGGCCCCTGTGGCTTTTTGCGGCGGCGGGGGCGCCTCCGGCGTCGCTGGGATTGACCCTCGTTATTGTGCTGGTGTTGCTGTTCTTTTTCGCTCATATTCTCCCTCATGGTGCAGGATGGCCGTATGTTCACGATCTGACGAAAAGCAGGTGCCCTCTAGGAGTGTGGAGTGCATAGGATTGGCGGCGCCTTTCGGGTGTCGTTTGGCCCATTTTTTGGCGAACTCTTGGCCCCATACCCCCGGTATGAACCTGCGAATTCGCCCAAAAATGGCCTCAAACAAGCTCCGAAATCCATCCACCACCTATGCACTACACACTCCTGGAGCACACTCGGGTCTTCGGTCTCTTCGGGCGAACCGGATGACCTACACGGTCTTCGAGCGATGCTCAATCATCCGGAACTGTGCGGTCCGGGCGCCGTCGCCGCGATCAGGGGCGGGCGTCATCCACGAACCACCACGTCCAGCCTAACCGGAAAAGCAGGGATTGGCAACATTCTTTGCCGTGTCGTCACAACGTCTGGTTCTTCTGCAGGCGGAACATCACGGTTCCGCATAGTCTACCTTGCACCCTCAACCGTCCCACATGCGCTCGTAGGTTTGCAACCGGTGATCGACGAAGACCATTGCTTCCCCGACGGTCGGGCGCGGGCGAAGGAGGATCTGCCGGTCTGGTGTCTCTTCCTGGACGTAGACGGTTCCGTCGAGGTCGAGCACGCGCAACATGCCCGCGACACCGGTGTTCTCCTCACGGATGATCCCGGCCGATTCGAGAACGGCGGCCCACTCCACGGCCGCCAGCCGCAGAGGTGACGGGCCATCAAGGCGCCCCAACAGGTCCTGGTTGATCACGCCTCGCGTCTCGATCTGATGCCTACCGGTCGGACTCAGTTGGCGGAGATGGTGAGGGACATGCCAGAGAGCTTCTGGTCGGTGATCTCGAGCGCCATACTCGGCACCTTCTTATTGCTTTTGCTGATCGTGACGACCTTGTCGCCCTTCGTTTTCACCTTGTAGTTGGCGCCGGCCGCGAGGGAGAGCTCCTTCCAGAGGTCTTCAGCGATCTGTTTGGGCTTCATTTTGGCGACCACGTTGATGGTGAACTTGACCGGTTCTCCATCCAGCGTCTTGAAGACCATGGTGAAGGTGCCGTTGACCTGGGGTTTGCCGTTGATGGTGACCTTCCAGCTGTCGCGATAGACGGTGGGAATCACAGCAGTGCCGGGTTCCTCGTCCTCGGCCCAGACCATCAGCAGCCGGAGCGACCAGGCAGAAAATGAGCGCGAGTCCTACGATGGTGAGGACGGTGCTCCCTGAAACAAAAGAACCACGCATGTTTCCTCCCGATACGACGTTCGTGGCGTGAGTATACCCCGCTCCTGCCGATGACGGTGTTCCAGCGCCGAAGTCAGAGGTCGGGCACGACGGGCCGCCTGGTCAGCCCGGTGACCAGCTGATGTCAGAAAAGAAAACCGTAAAAGAGCCTCGTTCTCATTTGAATAGTGGATGATATGATCAACCGGCGAACCAACGATGGATGGCCTGCGCACAGCCCCGCGAGGAGGGAGTTCGTGAATCACCGACCGCTGCATTTCCACTCGATGATGGTGCATGGGGTGGTTGCTTTTGCGCCGCTGGCGGCGCTCGCCCTGATGCTCGCAGCCATGGGGTCAACCATCGGTCCGGCCGGGCCTGAGGTGTGGGCTCTGCTGCTCCGCGGGTCGTTGCTGGCGATACTGGTGCTCGCGGTGCCGTCGACCATTTCAGGCATCGCCGAACGCAATCACATGTACGCCGGGTGGCCGCCGAGCCACCGGGCAAAGTTGGTGCTCTCGATGGCGTTGGTCGTGTTGGTGGCGGGCGAACTGGTGGTCTTGAATGGAGCGGTTGAGCCGCCGGTCGTCCTTTCGTGGTTTGGTCTCGCGGTCATCGTCGGCAATTGTCTGGTCGTGTTCGGTCTCTCGTTCTTCGGTCTGAAAATCACCCTCGGTCGCCAGGCCTTCGGCAAGACCTCATACCTCCCCGACATGGACTGGGAGCCTCCGATCGACATTCTCGCCTGTGTGGCCGATTACTCGGGAGACCCGCCCAAGATGATCGACGTCCAGGAGGAGCACAACTGATGATGGATTTCAGCCTCAGCCACGAACAAGAGGAGCAGGTGGAAAAGGCGCGCGCCTTCACCAAGGAGTGGATCGCGCCGAAGGCTGTCGAGTACGATCGCACCGGTGAGTTTCCTCTCGAAATCTGTCGCGAGGCGTTCAAACAGGGATTGATGAATCCCCACGTGCCGGCCGAGTACGGGGGCACGCCGCACACCGTTCTCGACCACTGTCTGGTCCTCGAGGAGCTTGCGACCGGGTGTTCAGGGATCGCCACCGCCATCGACGCCAACGGTCTGTCGCAATACCCGGTGATCCTCGCCGGGACCGACGATCAGAAGCGGCGTTTCCTCGCTCCTATGACCGAGACGCTGAAATTCTCGGCCTATGCAGTGACCGAGCCCGAGGCCGGTTCGGATGTCTCGCGGGTCAAGACCACCGCCACCAGGATCGGCAACGACTACGCGCTCAACGGAATCAAGTGGTGGATCACCAACGGGTCGGTGGCGGATTGGTACTTCGTTCTCACCCGCGCCGACGAAAAACCGACCGCCTTCATCGTCCCCGCCGACTCACCGGGGATCATCCGCGGGCCCAAGGAGATCAACCTCGGGCAGCACGCCTCCAACACCGTGAGGGTCACCTTCGAGGACGTCAAGGTATCGATGAAGAACCGCCTCGGCGAGGAAGGCGACGGTTTTCAGATCGCCATGAAGACCTTTGATCACACCCGGCCGGGCGTTGCCAGCGGCGCCAACGGGATCACCAAGGCGGCGCTCAACATCGCCCTTTCCTACGCCAAGCGCAGGCGGACCTTCGACAAGAAGCTGATTTCGAACCAGGGGATCTCTTTCAAGCTCGCGGAGATGATGACCCGTCTCGATGCCGCCAGGTATCTGACCTACAAGGCGGCGTGGCTGTTCGACCGCGGCGAGGACAACGCCCGCGAAGCGGCCGAGGCCAAGTGGTTCGCCGCCGACGTCGCCATGCAGGCCGCCATCGAGTGTGCCCAGGTTCTCGGCGGCTACGGCTTTACCTCGGAGATGCCGGCCGAGAAGCTGATCCGGGACGCCAAGATCTACCAGATCTACGAGGGCGCCACCGAGATCCAGAAGATGATCATCGTCGGCAAGCTGATGCGGATCAAGGAGGTCCACTGAATGATCGGCGACGTCCGCACTCTGGTCCGGAAAGTGGCGGAACGGTTCAAAGGCAGGTTCTACGGCCGCACCTTCCGCTGCCCCGTCTGTCATCTCGAACTTGCCATGGTCGACGCCGACGGCAACCGGTTGATGGTCTGCCCCCTGTGCGGGGTGGTGCTCGACGTCGAGGAGGTTTACGGCCACGCCGTTCCGGTCGTCCTCGAAGTCGAGCTCTATCGACCCCAACCCAAGATGAGGCTGCATCCCCTGGCCACCCACGCGCCGATCGGGCTGTATCCCTTTGCGTTCCTCGGGGTGGGTCTCCTGCTGGTGGCGTCGGTGCTGGCGCCGGTTGTCCCGGCCCTGGCCCCGCTGCTCACCAGGGCGCCTGTTGTTGCCGACGCGACCCTCGTGCTGTTGGTGCTGTCGGTCGGGTTGTCGATCATCACTCTCGCGTCCGGTCTCTGGGACTGGAACCGCCGCTACCGGCGCAGACCCTATTGGCAGGTCAGGCTCAAGATCGCCTTCTCGGTACTCTTCCTGATTCTCGGCGGGGCGGCGATCGCGCTCCACGCATCGGGAGCCGTGTTCTCGACATCCACCGGACTCATCGATCTGACGTCACCACTCGCTGTGGTCCTCGCCGCGGCGGAAGTCGCCGCCCTCGCCGCTGGCATGGTGGTCATCGCGACCCTCGGCCACGTCGGCGGCACCCTGGTGTTCGGAAGGTAGGGTCGAACTTCCCGAAGGTCCTCTCGCCGGCTTCTTCGGTGCCGCGTCAGAGGCTCGCGGGCCCGAAGAGGCCCTCCACGTCGATGGAATCATCCCGGATTCTTTCGGGCGCCCGCGACAGGTAATTGTGTCGCTTCCCGTAGATCATGAGTGCCTTTTCTACCTTGGTGCGCCCGCGGTAGAGCCGTGACATGACGGTTCCCACGGGTACGGCGAGGATGTCCGCCACCTCCTGATAGGTGTGGCCCTGGATGTCCACCAGGAGCAGGGCCATTTTGTAGTCGTGGGGAAGAGCGTTGATGGCGCGGGCCACGTCGTTGTCCATTTCCTCGGAGAGCGTCGCTGCCTCGGGACTTTCTTCCACCAGACCGCCGACTTCGCCACTGTCCCGCAGCTCGTCGAGCTCGACCTGCGGCGGCTGGATCTTGCGTTTGCGGTAGCCGTTGATGAAGTTGTTTTTCATGATCCGGAAGAGCCACGCTTTGAGGTTGGTGCCCTCCTCGAACCCCGAGTAGTAGCGGAAGGCCTTGAGATAGGTCTCCTGCAAGAGGTCCTCGGACTCCGGGACGGAGCGGGTCATGCGCAACGCGGTCTTGTACAGCTGGTCGTAGTACGGCAGTTTGGCCGAGTTGAAATCCCATGAAGTCGTTTCGTTGGTGGTGGTCATGTCCGCCTCCTTGGACTCAATATGGGTTCGATTGCAGGTTTTGTCAAGCTTTTTTCTCGTTTTTCTTGATTTTTTCTAGATTAATTTTTGAAATCACTGCAAACAGAGAACTTGAAGAACTGGAGGTTCCGGGGTTCGACGTCGGATTGGGGGATTCAACGGACAGGGAGTTGAGAGGCTCGTGCAGGGGCTACCGCAGGGAGAAAGGGCTCAGTCGCCGGTCTGTCTGCCTGCAGTCACCGCGACTGCCGCGCGCGCGGCAGCGGCACGAAGGCGGGGGTCGAGGCGATGTAGGCCGCGTAATCCGGTCGGCGCTCCACCATTGCGGAGTCGAGAAGGGCGACCCCGGAGACCTTGAGCAACAGGTAGGTGATCATGGCGGGCCCGATCAGTGACAACCACCCGCCGGCCGGCAGCGTGATCAGCGCGATGCCCCACCACAGAACCGCCTCACCGAAGTAGTTGGGGTGGCGGGACAACGACCAGAGACCGGAACGCATGACGCGGCCCGCATTGGCGGGGTCCTTCTTGAACCGTCGCAGCTGCCAATCCGCCACTGCCTCGTAGGCGAACCCGCCGAACCACAGAACCAGGCCCAGCCCATCAAGGACGCCGATGGGTCGAGAATGGCCGAGGTGGGCGAGCAGCAGCGGAGATGAAACGATCCACAACACCACCGCCTGGAGCAGAAATACCTTGAGGAATGAGACCCACCAGAAGTTGGGGCCGGCCTCGTCCCGCCACTTTTTGTAGCGGAAGTCCTCACCGGCGCCGGCGTTTCGCAGGCCGATGTGAAGCGCGAGCCGGAGAGCCCACACGATGACCAGCAGAAGGACCGCAAGCCCCCTGACGGTGGGTCCGCCCGGGACGGTGAGGCCGTAGAAGGCGCCGACCACGATGAATCCTGGGCCCCAGAAGATGTCGACGATACCGGCGTTCTTCAGCACCAGGCTGACTCCCCACAGGAGCGCAAAGGCGATGATCGCAACCGCCAGACCGCCAGCGAAATCGTGATCGCTGGGTGAGAAGCAGCAGGCTGCTCAGAACAGCGCCGATCGTGAAGATGAGGGCATTGCGGTCCATTTGGAGCCTCCCGGGTATCGTCTGCCGTCGACTCCGGTGTGCCGGCGGGACACTCTCGGGGAATTGGGCTTCGTAACAGATCATTCCTTGCAGCGTCTATTCGATCGACCATTGGGCTTCGGATTCGATTCGCACCGAGTCGACTTGGCTGTGGTCTGGAATTCTCGACTCCCGGCCCGTGGTTGACCGGTCGTTCAATCGAACGCGTGCGCCTTCGCCACGGTCAACACTTTGATCGTGCCTCGAAAACGAGCGGTGTCGAAAGGAAGCCCGATGAAGATCGCGGTTGTGGGAAGTGGAATCTCAGGCCTGGCGGCTGCGTGGTTGCTGGATCGCCGGCACGAGGTGCACCTGTTCGAGCGCCGGACGCGCCTGGGCGGCCACACTCACACGGTGGTTCACGACGTGGAGGGCCGCAGACTCCCCCTTGACACCGGCTTCATCGTTTACAACGAAACGACCTACCCGAACCTGACTCGAGCCTTTACCGAGCTCGAAGTGGCGACGCGCTCAAGTGATATGTCCTTTTCGGTGAGCTGTCCGGACCCGGACATCGAGTTCGCGTCCCATGGGCTGCGGGGCCTCTTCGCGCAGCGGTCGCTGGTTTTTTCGGCGACCTATCTTCGTCTGTTGGTAGATATTGTTCGTTTCGGCCGCCGCGGCCGCCGGGTGCTCGCTGCATCCGCAGACGCCAATGCGACCATCGCCGAATTCCTCGAGGAAGGGCGCTTCAGCGAGGCCTTCGCCCGCTATTACCTGATGCCGATGATCGCCGCGATCTGGTCGACCGGTTCCGAGAAGGCCTCCTCCTACCCTCGCGATCCCCTGCTGCGCTTTCTCCGAAACCACGGTCTGCTCCAGGTCACCGGCCAGCCGGAGTGGCGGACGGTGGTGGGCGGAAGCACGAGTTATATCGACGCGATGGTGCGCGGGTTCAGGGACCGGATTCATCTCGGAAGCGGGGTGAGCGGCATCGCTCGTGGAGCCGACGAGGTCGAGATCCGTCTCGAAAACGGTTCGTCCCACCGCTTCGACCACGTGGTGATCGCAGCCCATGCGGATCAGGCACTGGCGATGCTGGCGGAGCCGACACCGCTCGAGCGCGATCTACTCGGCCGCTGGAGCTACTCCGCCAACGACACCTGGCTGCACACCGACGCCTCGCTGATGCCCCGCCGCCGCGCCGCCTGGGCGTCGTGGAACTACCTCGTTTCCGGAGGGGACGATCCCCGTGACAGGGTCTCCATGAGCTACCACCTGAACCGGCTCCAGGGTCTGTCGGAGGAGCGTGAGTACCTGCTGACCCTCAATCCGGAGCGCGAACCGAAAGCTGAATCGGTGATCCGGAGAATGACCTACTCCCACCCGGTTTTTACCCGCGAGAGTGTGGCGACCCAAGCCGAGCTGCCAGGCCTCAACGGTCGCAACCGAACCCACTATTGCGGCGCCTATTTCGGCAACGGTTTTCACGAAGACGGACTCAACTCGGCGATCGCGGTGGCGGGCGACCTCGGGGTGGCCTTCTGATGGATCGCTCAGCCCTCTATGTGGGCACGATCCGGCACCGCAGGTTGGGCGCGCCAGGACACGGCTTCACCTACCGAGTCTGGCACGCCCTGATCGACCTCGACGAGCTGCCTCAGTTGGCGGCGAACGTCCGGGGGTTCTCTCACAATCGCTTCAACCTCGCCGCCTTCGACGATCGCGACCACATGGGTCCCGTCAGAGAACCGGTTCGGAAGAAGCTCGAAATCTGGCTTCGCGGTCGCGGGGTCGTCACGGGTCTGGCGAAGATCTCGTTGTTGACCCACCTTCGCGTGTTCGGCCACGTCTTCAACCCGGTGTCCTTCTATTTCTGCCGGGACGAGGACGATGTCCTGCGCCACGTCGTGGCCGAGGTCAACAACACCTTTGGCGAGACCTATTGCTACCTGCTCGCCGCCGAGTGTGGTGTCGTCCGTCAGGAAGAGGACAAGGTCTTTCACGTGTCGCCCTTTCAACCGGTCGATGGTCGTTACCGTTTCCTCCTCTCCGCGCCCGGGTCGAAAATGTCGGCTCACATCGACGTCATTCGCGATGGCGAACGCGTCTTCGACACAACCCTGACCGCAGAGCGCAGGCCGTTCACTACGCCGTCGGTGCTCAAGACCGTGGCGCGCCATCCGCACACCGGTCTGCGGACCCTGGGGCTGATCCACTTTCAGGCCCTGCGGCTGTGGCTCAAACGCGCACCGTTCTATTCGAAACCAGAGCCCCCACCGGGGACTTGGAGGACCCGCCATGGCTGACCCCACATTTTCGGTCGTGAATTCAAAGGAAACCGTCGCCGGACGGTCGCCCGTGTTGGAAGATGCGTCGCGACCCGGGAGTGGCGCGATCCGCGACGGCCTCCCTCTGGCGGCGAGGGTCGTGATCACCGGATTCGACAAATTGCGCGAGGGTCGGCTGACGGTCCATCTTCCCGACGGGTCGTCCCGGTCATTCGGCACGCACCGATTCTGCACACGCTGAAATGACGATTCACCGATGGCGGTTCTTTTCGCGTCTGTTGCGCGGCGCCGATGTGGGCGCGGGCGAGTCCTATGTGGACGGCGACTGGAGCACTCCCGACCTGGTGGCTCTGACCCGGCTCTTCCTCGACAACGAAGACGTGCTCGCGCCGCCGCGGTTGGTCGGTGTTCTGAGCAGGATGCGGGACCGTCTTCTGCACCTCGCGCGGAGCAACCGCCGCGTGCAGGCACGCCGCAATATTCGCACCCACTACGACCTGTCGAATGACCTCTATCGCCTCTTCCTCGATCCGTCGATGACCTACTCGGCGGCGCTTTTCGACCGCCCGGGCATCAGCCTCGAGGAGGCGCAGAAAGCCAAGTACGAGCGTCTGGCTCGATGGGCGGGGATTCGCCAGGGCGACCGCGTCCTCGAGATCGGGTGCGGATGGGGCGGGTTTGCCGAGTACGCCGCCGGCGAGCTCGGTTGCAGCATCACCGGCGTCACCCTGTCCGAACGGCAGGCGGCATTCGCGCGAGACCGCTTGCAAGCGCGCGGTCTGACCGACCTCGTGGATATCCGGCTGACGGACTATCGGGACATGCAGGGGTCTTATGACGCCATCGTTTCCATCGAGATGCTGGAAGCCGTCGGTCACCGATACCTCGATTCGTTCTTTGCCGTCTGCGACCGTGTGCTGAGGCCGGGTGGTAGGGTGGCGTTGCAGACCATCACCATCCCGGACCGGGTCTACGACCGTTACCGCCGTAGCAATGACTGGATTCGGAAATACATTTTCCCCGGTGGCCACCTGCCGTCGCTGGGAGCGGTTCAAGCATCGATGGCACGGCGCACGGCCTTCGTGGTGGACCGACTGGACAACATCGGCGACCACTACGCCACGACCCTGCGCCACTGGCGCCGGCGTTTCTGGATCAAGATTGACGCGGTCCGGGAACTCGGTTTTGACGAGGAGTTCGTGCGGATGTGGGACTTCTACCTCGCGACCTGTGAGGCGGCGTTTCGTCGACACCACATCGGGAACATCCAGCTGCAACTCAGCCGTGCTGGGGAGACGGGTCGCGAACCGGCGTCGGGGAGCGTGGGCTCGTGAACTGGGCGATCGATCTCGCCGAGCGGCGGGTGCTGCCCGACCCGTTGGTGCGGGCCGGAATGCGGCTGATTCTGGGGCAACGGCTGCGCTCCGAGGGGTTTGCCGAGAACCACAGCGAGGGGCGTCGATTGCGGGCCTTCGCCGACGAAATGCGCCGTCAGCCGATTGCGGTGGCGACCGATACCGCCAACAGTCAACACTACGAGCTTCCAGCCGAGTTCTTCGAGATCGTCCTCGGCCCCGCACTCAAATACTCGTCGTGTCTGTGGTCGGACGGTGTGGAGGACATTGCCGCGGCGGAGGAGGAGATGCTGGCCGTGACGTGCGAGCGCGCCGGCATCGCCGACGGCATGGAGATCCTCGATCTCGGGTGCGGGTGGGGCTCACTCTCGCTGTGGATCGCCCAACGTTATCCTGGGTGCCGGGTTGTGGCCGTCTCCAACTCGGGCACGCAGGCGGATTTCATCCGTCGGCGCAGTGCCGAGCGTGGCATCGATCGGGTGGAGGTGGTCACGGCGGATATGAATGATTTCTCCACCGAGTCGGCGGTTCGACCGGGTGGTCTCGGTGGAGATGTTCGAACACATGCTGAATTGGGAACGCCTCTTCGCTCGGGTCGCGTCGTGGTTGCGACCCGATGGCGCGTTCTTTCTGCACGTCTTCTGCCACCACAGCCTGGCCTATCGTTACACCGACACCGGGACCACCGACTGGATGGCGCGGTATTTCTTCACCGGAGGCATCATGCCGTCCGAGGACCTGCCACGCCTGTACGACAGTGATCTCGAGGTCGTCGAGCAGTGGCGGGTCAACGGTCTCCACTACAGCCGCACTCTCGAAGCCTGGCTCGAGGCCATGGACGCCCAACGGAAACAGCTGATGCCGCTGTTCGAGATGACGTACAACGACGACGCCGGGCGCTGGTTTGCGCGTTGGCGGATGTTCTTCATGGCCTGCTCCGAGCTCTTTTCCTATGGCGAGGGCAACGAGTGGTATGTGGCCCACACCCTGCTGCGACCACGGCCGGGCTTGAAGGGTGATTCGTGACGGTGAGGTGGCTCATCGTCACCGTCGTGATGTGCGTGATTGCGGCCTGGGCGGGGACCGCGGAAAGGAACGAGACTGTGATGATTGTCGACTTCGCAAGCGGGTCTGAGAGCTGGCCGAACATCGATGACGCCGTCATGGGTGGCCTGTCATCGAGCGAAATGGTCGTCGAAAAAGACCACGCCAGTTTTCGAGGACTGGTGTCCTTCGACAACAATGGCGGATTCGCCTCGGTGCGTTCGCGGCCGCAGGTGCGCGACCTCTCGGCCTTCGACGGACTCATCCTGCGGGTTCGTTCGGACGGCAAGCAATACGGTTTCCGGATCCGTACCAGCGCCTCCTTTGACGGCGTCAGCTACCAGGCGCCACTGGCGCCACCGCCGGGCGAGTGGACGGACGTCACGATTTTCTTTTCTGATTTTGTGCCGGTGTGGCGGGGCCGTCCGGTGGCGGATCACCCGCCTCTCGACCCCGCCATCGTGACCACTTCGGTCTCATCGTGAGCCGTCAGGAAGGGCCCTTCCGGATCGACATCGCCAGCATCCGGGCCTATCTCGAAAGCGGCCGGAGCAGACGGAGCCTCGTGACCGTGTCGGTGCGCAACCCGGTCAACCGGAAAAAGCTGCCGAACTCGAAGTGGACGGCCAACCGTCCCGTCAACCGTGAAAAGCACTTCCTCGTCCTCGATTGGGTGCGCGATGTCGACGGCATCCCGACCGATCATCTCCAGATCGAAGCGGTGCTGACCGGGGTCGTTCGTGAGATGTTCTGGCGCGAACTCGAGGACCCCGACACCTGGCGTATCGGCTGGCGGTGATTGTCTCTTCGCTACCGCGGGTGCAGCCAGGTCGGCAGGAGCGAGTAGGGGTCCACCTGGACGGCCTGGTTGTACGCGACACCACTCTGCCCCAGGAGCTTCTGCAACTCACCTTCGTTGAAGGCGTCGAAGGTCTCGGTTGCACCACCGATGAGCTTGCCACCGACAAAGATCTGAGGGATGGTCTTGACGTCGAATCGCGCATTGAGCGCCGCCCGCACCTGTCCGCCCCAGTCGTTGTCCTGGTACTCCACCGAGTCGAGGTCGATCGAGCGGTAGGGAATGCCGACCTCGCCGAAGAGCTTGCGCACCGACCAGCAGAACTCGCACCACTCGAAGGCAAAGAGGACGACCGGGTGTTCGGGGTCGTTGATGGCCTGGTCGAGAAAGGCCTCGGCCTCGGGTGTTACCCGCGGTGGTTCGGCTTCGGCTTCGACGGGTGGCGCCGGCGGCGGCGCGTCGAAGCGGAAGCTCGGGGTGGACCTCGAGATCTCCATCTCTTCGGCTGTCATGTTTTCCGCGATGTCGTAGAACAGCGGCGTCGACAGATAGCGTTCGCCGGTGTCGGGCAGCATGGCGAGCACGGTGCTGCCTTCGGGCGCCGACTCCGCGATCTGGATCGCCCCTGCCAGCGTGGCTCCGGCCGAGATGCCGACAAAGATGCCTTCCTTCTGCGCCAGCTCCTGTGAGCAGCGGAGGGCGTCGTTGCCCTTGATCGGCACGAAGATATCGAGCAGCTCCGAGGCCTGCGCATCCTCGGCCAGTTTGGGGATGAAGTCCGGTGTCCAGCCCTGCATGAGGTGAGCGCGAAAGGACGGGTGGCTCTCGGCGATCGAGCCGTCGTCATTTCGGCTCTGAGCAATACCCGAGCCCAGCAGCGGCGAGTTGTCGGGCTCGCAGACCACGATCTTGGTGTCGGGCCGCTCCTTCTTGAGCACCCGCGAGACCCCCTTGAGGGTGCCGCCGGTGCCGAAGCCGGTCACCCAGTAGTCCAGACGTTCGCCTTTGAAGTCCTCGAGGATTTCCAGCGCGGTGGTCCGCGAGTGGACATTGGGGTTGGCCTCGTTTTCGAACTGGCGGCACAGGAACCAGCCGTGGGTTCTGGCCAGCTCCTCGGCCTTGCGGAGCATGCCGGTGCCCTTCTCCGACGCCGGCGTCAGCACCACCCTGGCGCCGAGGAAGCGCATCATCTTGCGCCGCTCGATCGAAAAATTCTCGGCCATGGTCACCACCAGCGGGTAGCCCTTCTGGGCGCACACCATGGCCAGCCCGATGCCGGTGTTGCCGCTGGTGGCTTCGATCACCGTCTGACCGGGTTTGAGCGCGCCGGAGCGCTCGGCATCCTCGATGACGCCCAGCGCCAAACGGTCCTTGACCGACCCCATGGGGTTGAAGGACTCGACCTTGACGTAGAGGTTGATCCCCTTGGGTCCGAGCTTGTTGATTCGGACGACCGGCGTGTTGCCGACCGTACCCAGGATGTTGTCGTACTTGGCCATTGTTTCTCTCCCTCGGGGTTGACTCTCACCGTAACATACATGAAACACAGTCTCATTCCGCCATTTCACGGCAGACCCGTGTCTGGTGAAGGCAATGGTGTCGCCGAGGGGTTGCAACCGTCCGCGGGTTTTCAAGAATCGGTGTAGAGTCCGGGGGTGACGAGAAACTGGTCGGGATTGAGCACGGTATCGCCGCACACTCTTGTGGTGACCGCGATGTTTTGCCTCGTCGCCGTGGGTGGTGGCGCGCAGGAGCTCTCGCCCCGCGCCTACTGGCCGGCTCCGAAGGGGACCAAGGTGGCGGTCGTCGGGTACCAGTACTCTCGGGCGATGTTGTCACTGATCCTTCGCTGCCCGTTTTGGGAGTGGATTCCGGAATCCACTCGAGTTACGTGGCCTACCTGCAGACTCTCAACCTGTGGGGTCGGACGGCGAATGTTCTCCTCGAGCTGCCGTACTCGTGGGGAACGACCCTGGGCACTCTGGACGGAGAACCCGCAAGGAGCGATTTTTCCGGCTTCGCCGACCTCGGGGTCACGCTTTCGGTCAACCTCCTGGGAGCGCCGACCATGACCCCGGCAGATTTCCAGGAAATGCGCCGAAAACCACGGACGATCCTTGGTGCGACCCTCAAAGTTCTCGCCCCTACCGGGAGTTACGACCCTGAGAAGCTGATCAACGTCAGTGGCAACCGATGGGCGGTCAAGGCCGAGCTCGGATTCATCTTCCCTCTCAAACCGCGGTGGCTGCTCGAGATGGAACTCGGAACCTGGTTTTTCGGTGACAATGACGATTTTCTGGGAGTCACTCGGGAGCAGCAACCAGTGGCTGCGGTTCAACTGCATCTCGTGAGGCGGTTCAAACCCGGGTTCTGGGCGGCATTGGACGCCAACTTCTTCACCGGCGGTCGCTCGACCATCGACGGCATTCAGCTCGGCGACCTCCAGCGAAATTCGAGATTCGGAGCGACGATCGCCTTGCCGTTCGAGGGTCGTTACGCTATCAAGGCTGGCTACAGCACCGGGGTGGTCACTGAATCGGGCGGAGACTACAAGATGTTCCAGGTCAGCTATCAGATGTTATTCCGATAGGGTCAGCAAACAAGCCGACCAGCGCGCATCGCGGCGATGAACCGCGAGACCGATCCAGACGTGGTTCTCACGAAAAGCCCGCCGAAGCGGGCGCGGAGTCTCGAGGGTATTGTCCGGCTTCGCCCTTCGGGCTACGCCGTGACAGCGATTCGCCTCGGCTGCGTTCGCAGCCGAGGCGAATTGCTGGTGGAGCCGATCGGGATCGATCACGCCGAAAGGCGCGGACGTGGCGCAAGCCAAGGGCAGTTGGCGTAGGGCCACCTGCGGATTTTGGTGGGACGCCGCGCGCCCTGCGCGCGAGCAACCGAAGGCTGAGATCCGGGAGGCGGCACCAGGAATGAGAAAAGCCGCCCGGAGGGCGGCGAATTGAAGAGTCTGGTGGAGCCGATCGGGATCGAACCGACGACCTCTTGAATGCCATTCAAGCGCTCTCCCAATTGAGCTACGGCCCCACGAGGGAGCGTAGTTGTAGCAAATGGACGGGGGGTGTGTCAATCGGAGCCGATTCTGTGACGGCCTCGGAATGGGATAGAATGACCTCTGCGAGGAAGCGCATGGGGCCTGGTGGCTTCCGCGGACTTCAAATCCGTTGGGCCGGCCTCAGTAGGGTCGGTCGGAGGGTTCGATTCCCTTGCGCTTCCGCCACCTCGTCGTGACGTGGCGGAGGCGATTCGAGTGCTCTATCTGTTGCAAAGGTAACCGTTGATGGCGGGCGAAGAATTCGTTTATCGAAGCGAGCTTGAAAAGACTCCTCTGCCCGAGATTCTCGCGACCATCAATCGCTATGGTGTTCCGGGTGTCCTCGAGGTGAGTCGCGATGACGTGACCAAGGAGGTCTTTTTTCTCGATGGTGACGTGATCTTCGCGACGTCTACCGACCGCCGTGAGTCGCTGGGTGAGTATCTCGTTCGCAGCGGTGAGATCACCCGGGACCAGCTTGCGCGTTCGTCCGAGGAGTTGGCCGGCACCCCCGGAGCCCGTCACGGAGAGGTCCTCGTCCGGATGGGTTTCTTGAGCCAGGGAGTGCTCGGAAAATCGGTGCGCCGCCAGGTTCAGAGCATCATGTGGAGCCTGTTCAACTGGATCGAGGGGACGGTGTGTTTCAAGGTCGGCACATCGAGAGAAGATGAGACCTTCAAGATCAAGATCCCTACCGCACGTGCGGTCCTGGCCGGTTGTCGGCGAATCGAGGATCCGAAGATCATCACCGCCAGGCTCGGCGGCCGCGGCGCCGTTTTCAAGCGTCTGCCACGACCGCCTCACCTTGAGAAATTCCGCTTTGAGGCCGATGAGTTGGAGCTTCTCGAACTGGTCGACGGCAAGAGGAATCTCTACGAGCTCTGTGAGAGCGGCCCCTTGAGCCCCGGCGCCAACGCTCGAATTCTTTACGCCTTGGTCGAACTCCAGATGGTGACCATGGATCCGACATCGAGCGGGAAGATCCTGATTCAGGTTCGGGGATAGGTGTTGCATGCCTCTGTACGAGTACGAGTGTTTTCTCTGCGGCCATCGATTTGAACGCATCCGAAGCGTCGCCGATGCGTCGTCGGGGAACTGCCCGGAGTGCCGGGGCAAGGTCCGACGCCTGCTGGGGGCGCCCGCGTTGCAGTTCAAAGGCAGCGGCTGGTACGTGACCGACTACGGCAAGGGAAACGGTGGACGCTCGACTGCGCTGGCCAAGACCGAGAACAAGGATTCCGGTACCACGAGCAGCGATACCCCTACGAAACCTGCGAAGAAATCATCCGACACGTCGTGACCCGCGGACGCCACCGCTGTCAGGAACACGGTCGATCAGGATTCCGGTGGGACTCCGGTGGTATCGGCGAATTCGACAGGATAGCCGGGTATCCGTTCAAAAGTGATGGCAACGCCGGCGCCGACCCCATGGGCTGCCGCAACGCCGGCAGCAACCTCGAGCACCGCACGGGCGGGGCTCTCCGGGGAGTAGGTCGGACACGGGTCCGACGCGCACGGCGGGACATTCGCCACCACATCCACGACCGATCCGGCGCTGTCGAGAAAGACCAGATCCAGGGGGATCAGGGTGTTTTTCATCCAGAACGACGGGTAGCGGTCGGCGCCGAAGATGAAGAGCATCCCTCGTTTCTCCGGGAGCGAGGGCCGGTACATGAGGCCGTCGCGTCACCTCCTGCGGCGTGACCGCGAGCTCGAGGTCGACGGTGAATCCGTCGGGCAGCACGGCGTGCGGCAGCTCGACCTTCGCCACCACAGGGTTGGAATGAGCGGTTGCCGCAGGCGGTGGCGCCGACTGCGAACAGCCGGTGGCCACCAGGCACGCCATGAAGAGTGCGCAGGGGCCGAGTGCCCGGTTCGGGTTCGTTTTCAGACGTGTGGCCTTGAGATGCATCGCTGCTCCAGCTGTGGTTTGAGCCCGTTCAGTCGTCTTTTGCGAGACCGAGCTTCTCTGCATGATAGCGGAAGGCCCGGTAGGACATGCGCAGAAGCTCGGACGAGTTTTTCTGATGGCCCCCTGTGTGGGCCAGGGCCTGTTGCATGAGGGACCGCCGGACGTTGTCGAGGTATTCTTCGATATCAAGGCCCTCTTCGGGCAGGCTGACGCCTTCGGTGCGCGGGCCCGAGGGTGCGCCCCGAAGGTGCTCGGGAAGGCTTCCGGATGTAATGATCGCGGAGGACTCGAGAGCGACCGTCCGTTCAATCACGTTTTCCAGCTCGCGGATATTGCCAGGCCACGCATAGGCCTGGAGGACCCGCAGTGCGTCCGGAGTCAGTCTCTTCGGCTCGAGACCGAAGTTCCTGCATGTTCGCTCGACAAAGTGCCGCCCGAGTTCGGGAAGGTCTTCGATCCGCTGCCGCAAAGGCGGCAGGTGAACGTGAAGGACGTTGAGGCGGTAATAGAGGTCCTCACGAAATGTGCCCTCCTTGACCGCCACCTCGAGGTCACGGTTGGTGGCGGCGAGGACTCGAGCATTGACAGGGACCTCGCGGCTCGCTCCCACCGGCCGGACCCGCTTTTCCTGGAGGACCCGGAGAAGCTTGACCTGCATCAGCGAGGTCAGCTCGCCGACCTCGTCGAGGAGCACGGTCCCCCCCTCGGCATCCACAAACAGGCCCTTGTTGTCTCGAATGGCGCCCGTGAACGAGCCGCGCACGTGACCGAAGAGCTCGGATTCGAGCAGCCCTTCCGGCAATGCGCCGCAATTGACGCTCAGAAACGGCCCGTTGGCGTTGGCCGAAAAGGCGTGGACGGCCTGTGCGAGGAGCTCCTTTCCGGTGCCGCTCTCGCCGGTGATGAACACCGTCGAGGGCGTTGCCGCAAGCCGCGGCACCATATCGAGGATGCGACGGATTGCGGGGCTCGACCCGATGAAGTTCGGGACCTCTCGTTCGCTTTTGGGCTCTTCCGAGGTGTCGAGAAGCTTGTTCAGAATCAGCTTGAGATCCTCGACGTTGAACGGCTTCGAGAGGTATTCCGCGGCGCCGGCGCGCAAGGCCTCGAGGGCGTGCTGGGGGGTGGTGTGGGCGGTAATGATGATGAACGGAGAGGCAACGTGATGTCTCCTGGCATCCGCCAGGACCTCGAGACCGGTGCCGTCCGGCAACTTGAGGTCGCACATGACGAGGTCGAAGGTGTGGTCGTGCAGCAGCTCGATCCCGGTCGCCACGGACTCAGCGGTGGTGACCTCGTAACCCTCCTGTTCGAGGAGAATGGTCAAGAATTCGCGCAGTGACCGCTCGTCGTCGATCACCAGAATGCGGCTCGGACTCATCCGGTCTCCCTGTTCGCCGGCAACTCCACGGTCACCACGGTGCCGCGCCCCAGGGCGCTGTCGATGGCGATGGTGCCGGCATGCTCGGCGACGGCAGCGTACACCACCGCCAGACCGAGACCGGTGCCACCGGGTCGGGTCGTCACAAAGGGCTCGAAGGCTTGACGCCGGACGTTCTCGGTCATACCGACCCCGCTGTCGCGCCACCGCAAAACGACGTCGCCGGCCACAAGCTCACCGGAGATTACGAGATCACCGCCGTCGGGCATCGCCTGGAGGGCGTTGCGCGACAGATTCCAGAAGATCTGGCGCAGCAGCTGTTCCTCGCCCCGCAGAGAGAGGCCATCCGGGACGGTCAGGTGGACCTTGTGGTTCTCCTGGTGCTCGTCGGAGCGGCCGAGCAGGTCGACACAGTCGCGCAGCATGGCCGAGACATCGCAATGGCAGAAGTCGTTTCTCTGCGGGCGGGTGTAGGCCAGAAAACCATCGAGGATGCCGGAGAGACGGCGTGACTCGTCGACCAGGATGTGGAGCAGGCGCTGGCCCTTGTCATCCAGGGTTTTCGCCGAGGCGAGCACCTGGGCCGAGCCTGAGATCGACGCGAGCGGGTTCTTGATTTCGTGCGCCATCCGCGCGGCGAGCTCTCCGACCGCCGCCATTCTCTCCTGCATGCGCAGGCGCTCCGCTTCGACCTTGATCTCGGAGAGGTCTTGAAAGGTGACGATGAATCCGACGACGTTTTCCTCCTCATCGGCGAGCGGACCGACGGTGAGACCGAAACGTGCCCCCGAGGCCGCCACCGTTCCCTCAAGGCGCATCACCTTGCGGTCGAGCGCCCGGGTCTTCAAGAGCCCCCAGTTCTGGTCGACGAGGTTCATGGTCTCGTCGAGTGTATTTCCGGTCACCGTGTCGCTGTCGGCGATTCCAAGCATGCGGGCGCCGGCCGGGTTCAGGTGCAACAGCCGGCCCTCGAGGTCGGTGGCGATGATGCCGGCGCCCACCGATCGTACGACGTGGTCGGTGAGGGCCACGAACTGCCGGGTGCGCTCCTCCTCTTCCCTGAGTCGATAGTGAACGCTGCGCAGCGATTCTCCGAGATAGGACACGAGGACGGCGACCAGTGCAAAACCGACAACGTTGGTCAGGAGTTGGATCAGGATCCTCGACGTGGGCACCGCGATCTGGATCCCGGTCAGGTTCTCGGGCACCGGCAGCACCTCGAAGACCATGAGGTCGATCAGCAACCCGTAGGCCACTGCGGAAAGCCCGGCAAAGATCAGCCCACCGCCCCGCATGAGCATGGCGGCGACGGCGATCACCGTCAGGTACAAAAAGGAAAAGGGGGAGTAGAGGCCCCCCGTGAAATAGACAAAACCGGTGACCACCGCGATGTCGCCGAGAAGCTGAATCCACGACTGCAGACGCGGCGGAGCCTTTCGTGAATAGAGGATCAGGTAGAGCAGGGAAAGACCGAAACTGAACAGAATGAGGCCGTAGAAGTTCCTCAATGGGAGGATCTTCTCGCTGTTGATCTGGATCAAGAGGATTCCGAGGAACAGCGTCGAGATCACAACCAGCCGCAGCCCGATCGCCCACCGCAAGGCGTCCTGCGACGGATAGGGAACCGCCGACGCCGCAGTCTGGATCCGCGGTGAATCGGTCATCGGCGACCGTTCGGCCATCAGCCGATCTGGCTGATCAACGTGAACATGGGCAGGTACATGGCGACCACGATCGTGCCGATAACGACACCGAGAAAGGCGATGATCACGGGCTCGATAAGTGACATCATGCCTTCGACAGCCGAGTCAACCTCGTCCTCGTAGAAGTCCGCGATCTTCGACAGCATGGTGTCCATGGCGCCAGTCTGCTCGCCGACGTTGATCATTTGACAGACCATCGGCGGGAACTGCTCCGAACGCGTCAAAGGCTCCGCAATGGTCTTGCCCTCTTCGACCTCCTTGCGGACGCGAAGGATGGCCTCTTCGATGACCGCGTTGCCCGCTGTGCGGGCGGTGATGTCGAGAGCCTCGAGGATGGCCACACCCGAGCTGAGCAGCGTGCCGAGCGTGCGACAGAACCGGGCCACCGCGATCTTGCGCAACAGCAACCCGAGGACGGGCGTCTTGAGCATGATTTTGTCGATCTGATAGCGCCCGGCGTCAGTCGCATAGTACTGCTTGATAGCGAACACGCCACCAAATACGACGATCGCGATCAGCCACCAGAAGTTGCCGATGAAACGCGACAGGTTGACGACCATCTGGGTCAGAAATGGCAACTGGCCCCCGAGGCCTTCGAAGAGGGTCGCAAATACCGGGATGACTTTCCACAGGATGACGTAGACGACGACGACGGCGATGGTCACCACCGATGCCGGGTACACCATTGCCGATTTCACCTGGGACTTCAGTTTGACCGTCTTTTCGATGTAGGTCGCCAAGCGCTGAAGGATGGTGTCGAGAATACCGCCCGCTTCACCGGCGGCGACCATGTTGACGTACAGGTCGTCGAACGCCTGGGGGTGTTTGCGCATCGCCTCAGCGAGCGACGATCCACCTTCCACATCTTGCCGGATCTGGAGGATGATCTTCTGGAAGGACTTGTTCTCCTGCTGCTGACCGAGGATGTCGAGGCACTGCACGAGCGGCAGCCCCGCGTCGATCATCACCGAGAACTGCCGTGTGAAAACCGCAATGTCCTTGGATTTGATGCCGCCGCCGAACTTGGGCAGGGCGATCTCCTTGCCCTTTTCCTTGACCGTGGTGACCACGATCTGCTGGCGGCGGAGAGCGGCGATGACCGCGTCTTTGCTGTCGCCGATGAGGACACCCGTCTGGGTGGCGCCGTTCCTGTCACGACCCTTCCATTCGTAACTGGGCATCTCAGCTCCTTCCTGCTCGACGGGCCTCAGGGTTGGCGGTCACCGCTCCCACGCCCCGATTGATCATGTCCTGCAACTCATCCGGATAGGAGCTGTAGGAGAGCGCCGTCTGCAAAGAGATCATGCGCCGGTGGTACAGGGTCGCGAGGCCCTGATTGAAGGTCTGCATGCCGTGCTTGACCTGACCGGCCTGCATCATCGAGTAGACCTGATGGATCTTGTCCTCGCGGATCAGGTTGCGGATGGCGGCGCTCGGAATCAGGATCTCGACGCACAATGCACGACCCTTGCCGGACGCGCGTCGCAGCAACGACTGGCAGATGATGCCCTCGAGCACGAGGCTCAGTTGGGCGCGGACCTGCGACTGTTGGTGTTCGGGGAAGACATCGACGATGCGGTTGATGGTCTGCGGGGCCGAATTGGTGTGCAGGGTCGCAAATGTGAGGTGGCCGGTCTCCGCGATGCGGAGAGCCGACTCGATCGTCTCGAGGTCCCGCATCTCGCCGATCAGCACCACATCGGGGTCCTCACGCAACACCGATCGCAGGGCGGCTGGAAAACTGTGGGTGTCCGCGTGCAGCTCTCGTTGATTGACCATGCATTTCTTGTGCGAATGAAGGTACTCCACGGGGTCCTCGATGGTGAGGATGTGAAGCGACTTTTCGCGGTTGATCTTGTCGATCATCGCCGCCAGCGTGGTCGACTTGCCGGACCCGGTCGGGCCGGTGACCAGCACCAATCCGCGCGGCTTGTTGCACAGCGCTTCCACCGATGCCGGCAGCCCCAACTCGTTGAAACCCAGAATCTCGTAGGGGATGCGCCGAAACGCGCCGGCCACGGCGCCGCGCTGCATATAGATGTTGGCGCGGAATCTGGCGAGCCCCTTGACACCGAACGAGATGTCGAGCTCGAGGCTCTCCTCGAAGCGGTGCTTCTGGGCGTCGGTAAGCACCGAATAGGAGAGCTTCTTCGTGTCCACGGCCGTCATCGGCGGGTGGGACAGGGTGACCAGGGTCCCGTCCACCCGGATCAGGGGCGGAGAGTTGGTGGTGATGTGAAGGTCGGTGCCGCCCTTCTCGACCATGGTCTTGAGCAGCTGATGCAGACTGACGGTCATGAGTTCTTCCTCTCGACTACAGGACCGATTCGCGGACCACCTCTTCGATGGTGGTGACGCCGTCGCGAATCTTCTGAAGTCCTGATTGCCTCAAACTGATCATACCTTCCTCAATGGACTTGCGACGCAGTTCGACGGCCGAAGCGCCGGAGAGGATGAGTTCGCGGATGTCCTCGCCGACCACCATGACCTCGTAAATGCCGACCCGTCCCCGGTAGCCGCGCTGGTTGCATTCATCACACCCACGCCCGCGGTAGATCTCGATATTGGGCGCCTCGGCCTCAGAGAAGCCGACGTTGAGAAACGCCTGCACCGGCACGTCCTCAGGCTGCTTGCACTTTTCGCAGACCCGGCGCACCAGTCGTTGGGCGACGACCAGATTGACCGAGGTGGCCACGAGAAACGGCTCGATGCCCATGTTCATCAGACGGTTGATGGACGAAGGCGCATCGTTGGTGTGCAGGGTTGACAGGACGAGGTGACCGGTCAGCGCCGCCTTGATCGCGATCTCGGCGGTTTCGAAATCCCGGATCTCACCGACGAGGACAATATTCGGGTCCTGGCGGAGGAACGACCGCAGGGCGGCGGCGAAGTTGAGTCCGATCGACTCCTTCATCTGAACCTGGTTGACGCCCATCATCTGAAACTCGACCGGGTCCTCGGCGGTCATGATGTTGACCTCAGAGGTGTTGATCCGGGAGATGGCCGAGTACAGGGTGTTGGTCTTGCCCGAGCCCGTGGGCCCGGTCACGAGGACCATGCCGTAGGGCTGAAAAATGGCCTCCTCGAAATTCTTGAGGCTGGATTTTTCAAAGCCGAGTTTGGTCATGTCGAGCATGAGCTGGTCTTTGTCGAGCAGCCGCATGACGATCTTTTCACCGTGCAGTGTCGGCAGGGTCGAGACCCGGAAGTCGAGCTCTTTGACCTTGCCCTGGAACTTCATTTTGAGCTTGATGCGGCCGTCCTGAGGCAGCCGTTTTTCAGCAATGTCGAGCTTTGCGAGAATCTTGATGCGCGAGGAGATGGCGTCCTTGAGCTTGAGGGGTGGATTCATGATCTCGTACAGGATGCCGTCGATGCGGAAGCGAACACGAAAGGTCTTCTCATAGGGTTCGATGTGGATGTCCGAAGCGGCCCGTTTGAGGGCGTCGGTCAGGATCAGGTTCACCAGACGGACCACCGGGGCCTCTTCAGAACTCGCCTCGAGGTCCTGGACGTCGAGGTTCTTCCTCTTCCTCGAGAAGCTCGAGCGACGCTTCATCCACCGTCGACAAATCGTCCATCACCTTTTTCAGCTCGATGGAGTGGCTGGTGCCGTAGTACTTGTCGATCGCTTCGCGCAGCGCCTCTTCGGACGCAACAACAGGCTCGACCCGATAGCCGGTGATGAACGTGATGTCATCCATCGCAAACACGTTCGAAGGGTCGGTCATGGCGACGGTCAAGGTGGCGCCGGTCTTGGACACCGGAATGAACTGGTACTTGCGCGCAACGTCGGCCGGAATCAGGCGAATGATCGACTCGTCGATATCGAAATGTTTGAGGTTGATTGACGGAACGCCAAACTGTTGCGAAAGGCAGTCGAGGATGTCTTCCTCGGTCACGTATCCGAGGGTCACCAAATGCTCACCAAGACGTCCGCCGCTGGCCCTCTGCTCTTCGAGGGCCTTCGCCAGCTGATGCTCGTTGATCAGCTTCGCCTTGATGAGAAGTTCACCGATTTTTAGAGCCATACAAGCCGTCCAATTCCACAGACGTTTTCAAATAAAATTGTAGCACCAGGGGCGAAGTAAAAATCGACGAATGACTCGGCGTCAATGACACACCCTATCTATCGTAACAAAAGGACTGCGAAATCGTCGCCGAGCCTGCATATCTCACCAGGTTTCGTAACGAGGGCGACGAGGCGCCGTGGCCAGGCGGGTCTTCTCGCCTTGGGGCGCGGAGGCGTACTTTGCGGTACGTTGAGCACCCCAAGGCGAGAAAACACGTCTGGGTAGGATGCATCGTCGGCCGCAGTCGACAGCTGGTGAGAAATGCAGGCTCAACCCGCGGTTGATCCTCAGTTCGAGGATTCGAGCAGCTTCCGGGCCGAGTCGACGATCTCGGCGCTGCCGACTTGATGGGCGGGACGGGCGCGGGCCGAGCCGCCGGGTGCGCCGGTGACCTCCTGGGCGGCGGCAATGACAGCCGTCTTCGCTCCCAGCGGTCCGTTTCGACGCGAGTCGCTGGCGAGAAAGACCGCGACCGTGGGAACCGAGAAACTGGCCGCCAGGTGGACGGGGCCGGTGTCTCCGCCGACCACCAGGGCGGCCCCGCCGAGGAGGAGGGACAGTTCGAGAATATTTGTAGGCGGCGCCATCCGGACGTCAGTACCGGCGCCCTCGACCACTCTGCGCGCGCGGTCGATCTCACCGGGGCCCCAGGCCACCACGACCTCGAGCCCCGAACCGGCGAGCTCGCGGCTGACAGCCGCGAGCGTGGTCTCGGAAAGGACCTTGTGGGCCCCGCCAGCGCCGGGCAGAACGACAGCGTACGGGTGTTTCGGGGAGACGTCGGCGGTTTCAAGTGCTCGCGCTCTGTCCAACAGCCACGAGCCGTCGGGTGGAGTCAGTGCCGGTGGTTCGCCCCCAACCGCACGCACCAGCTCGAGATTGGTGGCAGCCACGTGGGTGCCGATCGGAGACCCGCGCACGGTCTGGGTGTAGGCGAGCCCGGCCAGCCGCTCCCGGCGCCAGGGGCGGGCAAGACCCACCCTCCGCTGCGCACCAGTCCACCGGCAGATCAGTGCGGATTTGACGAGGCCCTGGGAGTCGATGGCCAGATCGGGCTGCAGTTCGTGAAACCTCCCCCTGAGAAGCGCGATCTCGGCGCGTGTCGATGACGACAGCGGATTGTGCCGCCACGTCCTGGTGCGGGTGGTGAACACGGCGTCGATTGAGGGGTGCCCCTCCACCAGGGGCGAAAACGGCGCCTCGACGACCCAACTGAGGTGAATCCCAGGGTCAGCCCCGCGGAGGGCGACCGCCAGCGGCCACGTGTGAACGATGTCCCCGAGGGCGGAGAGACGGACGAGGATGACCCTCATGACCGCCCACTCGCCCGGCCACAATTTCGGATTTCGGATTTCGGATTTCGGATTTCCCGCCCGGCCCCCCGCCGAAGATGGACGTCTTCGCGTTCAGGGCGGGTGGGCCCGCGTGCGGCGGAGGTGCCACTTCTGACATTGTCGGATGCCCGCCTATCCGTGTGCGGCGGAGGTGCCATTTTTGACATTGTTGGGTGCCATCGCCATCGCCACGCGTGCCTTGAAAGCGCGTAGGCGGGGTCGTTTACGGGCCCGCCCGAACGAGAGTGTCCAATATGGTGGCTCCTCACGGGAAGCGGGCCCTGGAAAGGCAGGCCCGCCTACGGCGTATTCGGAAGCCTCCGCACGATGTCCTCGTCACTTCCCGTCGCCAAATCTCTCGACAATCACTCCAATCAGATCGGTC
The DNA here is from genome assembly GCA_963714885.1 of Candidatus Sulfomarinibacteraceae bacterium. Classification (GTDB taxonomy): domain Bacteria; phylum Acidobacteriota; class Thermoanaerobaculia; order Thermoanaerobaculales; family Sulfomarinibacteraceae; genus Sulfomarinibacter. The sequence goes on from CAVQQV010000004.1 coordinate 95,617, forward strand.
GTCGCGTGGTCCTTCGGGTCGCCGCAGATTTCGGTGCGCCCGCCGTAGGCGGCCACCACCTCCCGCTCGGGGACGGTATCGACGGTATAGTCGGTTCCCTTGGCATGGATCGAGGGCCGGAGTCTTTCGAGGACCGGTGCCACCGTGAGGCTGTCGAACAGACAAATACGGTCAACCATCCACAGGTGGGAGAGGATCTCCACCCGTTCGTTCTCCGGGATGATTGGCCGCAACTCACCTTTGCTCAACTGCACCGAGAGGTCTGAGTTGACTGCCGCCACCAGACGATCTCCGAGCGCCCGTGCCGCCGCGAGGTAGCGGAGGTGGCCGACATGGAGCACGTCGAAGGCACCGTTGACCAGAACCACCTCGAGCCCGCGTTCGCGCCACGAGGCGCATTCGACCGCCAGGTCGTCGAGAGACCTCTGCTTGTCTTCAGGCGCCGTCACTCGCCCCCCTTGTGGTTGCGACCGCGTCACGCAGCTCGGCAACCGAGACCGTGGCGGTCCCGAGTTTCATGACGACCAGTCCGGCGGCAATGTTGGCAAGCCTGGCGGCGTCGAATGGTTCGGCGCCCGAGGCGAGGGCAACGGCGAGGACCGCAAGGACCGTATCGCCGGCGCCGGTGACGTCGGCGACCTGGTCGGTCCCAAAGACCGGGATGTGGCGGGCTTCCCGGCCCGCCTCGACCAGGGTCATGCCCTGATTGCCCCGGGTGGCCAGGACAAAGCGGGCGCCGAGCCTCTTTCGAAGATCCTCGGCCCCGTCGGCGACATCGTCGTCACCAAGCAGCCGCCGCCCACAAAAGACCTCGAGCTCTTCGAGGTTCGGTGTTGCTGCCGCCACCCCTTCGAAGGTGCCGATGCGGTGCCTCGAGTCGAGGCAGGTCCAGGTCGCGGCTTTCTCCCTGGTGATCTGTTGGAGGGTTTCGGGGATCACGCACCCGTAGCCATAGTCCGAAATTGCCACCGCGTCCGCGCGATCGAATTCCCGAGCGAGGTTGCGGGCGATCTCCGTTCGCCAGGCCCCGTTGGGGTCGAGGTTGTCCTCGATGTCGTAGCGGGCCACCTGGTGTTTCAGCGACGACGGGCCGCCGCCGAGTATGCGGACCTTGGTCGGCGTGCGGTACCCGGAGATCGTGACGATGCCCTCGGTCGCGATCCCGAGTCGATCCAGCGCCGTCCGCAGGGCCGCGCCCGGTTCGTCGTCACCGACGGCGGCCACGATCGAGACCCGGGCGCCGAGGGCGGCGATATTGGCGAGGGCGTTGGCGCCGCCGCCCGGAACATCGCGCTGATCTTCGTAACGCAGGATGATGACCGGCGCCTCGCGGGAGATGCGCTTGGGCGTTCCGAGGATGAACCGGTCGAGCACCAGATCGCCGTACATCGCGACCCTGACGGCGGCGAATCGATCGATGATTTCGAGGAGGTGTGCGGTGTCACTCATCGTGCAGCAGAGTTTATCCCATCACCACGGCTCCGTGCCCGCCCGCAGCTCGGCCGGAACCGATCGTACCAGCGTGTTCGAGAGCGCCTGGCCTTCAGGGCTCGCTTCCCGGGAGGAGCCACCCGTCGCATTGTTCGCCCGCGGGTTGTCGTTCGGGTGAATCGGTATTGCCCGAACAATGCGACAAGTGGCACCTCCGCCACACGGAGGCCACCCACCCTGAGCACTCGAAATCCAATGATCGGTGGGGAAGGTGGGTGGAAATTCCGAAATCCGAAATCCGAAATCCGAAATCGTCGGGTCTATACTCTCTCCCGTGACCAATCCACTCTTGTCGTCGCCCCTTGCCCGTTGGGACGGGCTCCACCTGGTGGTGGACCTGGAGCTCGCCGAGCGCCACCTCAATCGGGCGCTGTCGGGCAGCGACCGGATGCGGGACCTCCGCTTGCGAGGCGCAGGCGACGCCCTCGAAGCGGAAGTCTCGGTGGTCTGGAAGGGTGTGGCCGCCCGGGTCGGTCTCGAGCTCGCGGAAATCAGGCTGCACCACCGCCACATCGGTTTCAGAATGCGGCGGCTGCGCGCCCTGGGCGGGATTCCGGTGCCGAGGGCCGCGGTCGAGCTCGCCTTGCAGGCGCTCGACAGCCCGATCATGAGGGTTTTTCAAGGTGACGGAATCGTGGTGATCGACCTCCGCCGCTGGTTGCCGACCCAACTCGAGGTGAACGTCGTGACGGTGCAGGCCACTCTCCGGTCACTGCATGTGTGGTTCGGCCCGGGCCGGCTCGAGGATCTGCCGGGGCGGGGTCCGGCTCGATTGCCCGCCGGAAGCAGCGCGTAGCCAGCCGAAATCCGGCCTGAAACGCCTTGACAGGCGAGGTTTGCTTGGGTAGAGTCTTGTTCCCCTGTGCCCACAGGGGTGGCGAACTGGTACGTGAGGATTGGAAATCATGCGAAGTTATATGCCGAAAGAGGATGAGATTACGCGCGACTGGGTTGTCCTGGACGCGTCGGATCAGGTGTTGGGGCGGCTGGCCACCGAAGCCGCGCGTCTGCTCCGTGGCAAACACAAACCCACCTTCACACCCCACTTCGACACCGGTGACTTCGTGGTGGTCGTCAACGCCGAGCGTGTCCGGTTGACCGGAAACAAGCTCGACGACAAGGTGTACTACCGTCATTCCGGTAAGCCGGGTTCGTTGAAATCCGAAACTGCCCGCGAACGGATGTCGAAGTACCCGGAGCGGGTGATTCAAGCTGCCGTGTGGGGCATGCTGCCCAAGAACCGGCTCGGCCGAAAGCTTCTGCGCAAGCTCAAGGTCTACAGCGGTCCCGAGCATCCGCACGAGGCGCAGCAACCGAAAATTCATGCCCTGTGATCTGAGAGGGGGAGTTCGTGGCTGAGATCCAGTATTACGGCACCGGGCGACGCAAGACGTCGATTGCCCGTGTGTACCTGCGGCCGGGAAGCGGAAAGATCGTGGTCAACAAGCGCGATTTCGACGACTACTTTCCGAACCGGGTGCTCAAGATGATCATCCGGCAGCCGCTGTTGGTGACCGAAACCGACGACAAGTTCGACATCCTGATCAACGTCGAGGGCGGCGGTCCCTCCGGTCAGGCGGGCGCGATTCGTCACGGCATTTCCCGCGCGTTGCTCGAGTACAACGCCGAGTTGCGCCCGCGGTTGAAGTCCGTCGGCTTCCTGACCCGCGACGCGCGTGAGGTCGAGCGCAAGAAGTACGGGCAGCCCAAGGCCCGTAAGCGCTTCCAGTTCTCGAAACGGTAAGGGAGAGATTCGTGGCAAACATCCAGATGAAGGAACTGCTCGAAGCCGGAGTTCACTTCGGGCATCAGACGCGGCGGTGGAACCCGAAGATGAAGCCGTACATCTTCGGCAAGCGCAACGGGATCCATATCGTCGACCTGCAAAAGACCCTGCACCATTTCGAGGACGCGGCGGAGTTCATCCGCGATCTCGCGACCAATGGGCGCAACGTGCTCTTCGTGGGCACCAAGCGGCAGGCGCAGGATGCGATCCGCGAAGAGGCCGAGCGTTGCGGGATGTTCTTCATGAACCACCGCTGGCTCGGTGGCACCATGACCAACTTCAAGACCATCCGCAAGTCGATTCAGAGGTTCAAGGAGATCGAGAAGATTCTCGGCAACGAGGAGTCGCACCTGACCAAGAAAGAGGTCATCCGTCTCGAGCGCCAACGCCGCAAGATGGACCGCGCCTTTGCCGGCATCAAGGATATGGAGAATCTCCCGGACGCCCTCTTTGTGGTTGACACCGTGCACGAGCACATCGCGATCAAAGAGGCCAACCGTCTCGGCATTCCGGTGGTGGCCGTGGTCGATACCAACAGCGATCCCGAAGAGGTGGATTTCCCGATTCCCGGCAACGACGATGCCATTCGAGCGATCCGTCTCTTCACGTCGAGGATTGCCGACAATGTTCTCGAGGGCCTCAACCTTGCCGACGAGCGATTTGTCGGTGATGAGGGCAAAGCTGCAGCGGCCGAAAAAGACCTGGATGGTGGCATCGAGGTGGCAGCGGCCGCGGTTCTGGCTGACGAGTTGATGGCGGAAGATGCCGCCGAAGAAGACGAGATCCTCGTCGAGGAGGTTGCGGCCGCCGACGCCGAAGTGGCCGAAGAAGAGCGGGAGGCCGCCGAGACATCGATCGAAGAAGTCGCCGATGTCGTCGCCGATCCCGACAAAAAACCCGAGGACGAGGTGGCCCCGACCAAGAGCTGAGTCGATAAAACGACTATTTGGACGGGGCCAGGAGCATAGAGCGCCTGGCCCCGTGTTGTAGCGAGATCACAAGAGAGAGGTCAACATGGCAATCACAGCACAGGCAGTCAAAGCGCTCAGGGACCGCACCGGGGCAGGCATGATGGACTGCAAAAAGGCACTGACTGAAACCAACGGCGATATGGACGAGGCCGTCAAGTTCTTGCGTACCAAGGGTCTCGCGGCGGCGGCCAAGAAGGCCGGGCGTGCGGCGAACGATGGCATGATCACTATCGTCGGTGACGACAAGAAGAAGGCCATTCTCGAGCTCAACTGCGAAACCGAGCCGGTTTCGAAATTGGATGATTTCCGCGGCTTTGGAGACGATTTGGTCCAACAGGTCCTCGATTCCGGGGCACAGTCGGCGGACGAACTGAAGGCGCAGCCGTTTGCCGGCGACCCGGGGCACACCGTCGAGCAGATGGTGTCGCTCAAGGTCGCGGTGATTGGCGAGAACATCGTTCTCAACCAGTGCGCACTGATCGAGGCGGCCCCGGGGAACAGTCTCGCCTCGTACGTCCACATGGGCGGCAAGATCGGCGTGGTCGTCGAGGGATCGGGCGGCGCATCCGCCGAAGCGCTGCACGACGTGGCTCTTCACGTGGCGGCGGCCGAACCGCGATATGTGACTCGCGATGAGGTCACCGACGACTTGTTGGCGACCGAGCGTGAAATCGCACTCAAGCAGTCGATGGAGCAGGGCAAGTCTGAGGAGATCGCTAAAAAGATCGTCGAGGGCAAGATGGAGAAGTTCTTCGTGTCCGAGGTGCTGCTCGAGCAGCCCTTTGCCAAGGACTCCAACGTGTCCGTGGGCGAGTACCTCAAGGCGAACTCCGGCAAGGATGCGACCGTGGTCCGGTTTGTGCGCTACAAACTCGGTGAGGGCAGCGGCGAGTAACTCATGGGCGATGCACAACCCCGTTACCACCGTGTGATGGTCAAACTTTCGGGTGAGGCACTGATGGGCTCTCAGCCCTTTGGTATCGAGCCCGCGGTGGTGCGGAAGACTGCCGGAGAGATCGCCGATGTGGCGTCTCTCGGGGTGCAGATTGCGGTTGTGGTCGGCGGCGGCAACATCATCCGTGGCGTGTCTGCCCACGAGCAGGGGATCGACCGCATCACGGGTGATTCCATGGGGATGTTGGCGACGGTGATCAACGCCCTCGCCCTGTCCTCGGCCATCGAACAGATGGGAGTCCCGACGCGTGTACAGACCGCGATCGAAATGAACGAGGTGGCCGAGCCTTTTATCCGCAGGCGGGCCATCCGTCACCTCGAGAAGGGGCGGATCGTGCTCTTTGCGGGTGGAACCGGCAATCCCTTTTTCACGACAGACTCCGCGGCGGCCCTGCGGGCCAACGAGATCGATGCGGAAATCCTCATGAAGGCGACCAAGGTTGACGGTGTCTACACCTCGGACCCGGTCACGAACGAGGACGCCCGGTTGATTCCACGGCTCAGCTACGGCGAGGTCCTGCAGCGGGGTCTTCGGGTGATGGATGCGGCGGCCATCTCGTTGTGCATGGAAAGCCAGATCCCGATCCAGATTTTCAATATCCGGAAAACCGGTATTATGAAGCAGGTTGTTCTGGGTGAAAATGTGGGGTCGTGGGTCGGCCCCGGGGAGGATGCATGAAGGACGTCCTGACCGAAGTTGAAATACGCATGGTTGCCACGGTCGAGGCTTATCAACACGAGTTGGCGAAGCTGCGAACCGGCCGCGCTTCGCTGGCGATAGTGGACGGGATCCAGGTCGACTACTACGGCGTCCAGACTCCGCTCAGCCAGGTCGCGACGCTGTCGGTTCCTGATCCGACGAGCATCACCATTGCACCGTGGGAACCGAAGGTGCTGGCGGAGGTCGAAAAAGCGATTCTGCGCTCCAACCTAGGCCTCACACCCAACAACGACGGCCGGGTGATTCGCCTCAACATACCGGCGCTCACCGAGGACCGACGCAAGGGACTCGTCAAGGTTGCCCACGAGGTGGCTGAGGGGTCACGCAATTCGATCCGCCAGGTCCGGCGCGACGGCAATGATCGCTTCAAGCACATGGAGAAGGAAAAAGAGATCTCCGAGGACCAGATGCACGACGGTCAAGAGCAGATTCAAAAGCTGACCGACACCTACATCGAAAAGATCAACTCGATTCTCAAAAAGAAAGAGACCGAGATCCTCGAGGTCTGACGAGGCTGGTGCGAGCGGCGTGTGTTGAGTGGCGATGAGAGTGGGCTATGAGTTATGAGCTATGACATCCCATCCCACTCCAACCGGTCGGATGAAGGTTTACCTCAGAACGCTCGCACCGTTAACTCAAAACCAAAAACTAAGAACTCAAAACTCAAAATTCAAAACTCAAAATTGTGCTTCGTGTGCGTCGGCGCCGGTCAGGGTTCCCGATTCGGCGGAGAGAAGCTGGCGCAAGCGCTCGGTGGGCGAACCGTTTTCGCGTCAGCCCTCGGCGCTCTGGTGACGGCGATCCCGGCGGCCCCGCTGGTCGTGGTGGTCGCACCGGAACGTCTGCAGGAGTGGCGCGATCGACTTCGCCCGGATTTTCCCGAAGCGTTGTTCGTGGGTGGTGGCGCGCGGCGACAGGATTCGGTCCGCGCCGGCGTGGACGCCGCAATTGGTCTCGGCGCCGAGGTGGTGGCGATCCACGACGCCGCCAGACCGCTGGTGGATCCCCGGGATGTCTTGAGCGTGGTCAACGGACTCGGCGAGGCGGACGGCGCCATCTTGACGGCGCGGGTTTCCGACACGGTCAAGACGGATCAGCGAAGACGATCTCGTGACCGAGACCCTGGACCGGGAGAGCCTCCGTCTGGCGCTCACTCCTCAGGTCTTTCGGGTGGCTTCCCTACAGAGGGCGTGGGAGTGCGACCGGCGGCGAGAGCGAGTGGACGGACGAGTCGATCCTGCTCGAAAACTCAGGAATGCGGGTTCACAGCGTGGTCGCGCGTTACCCGAACCCGAAGGTCACGACGCCGTCGGACCTCCGCGAGATCCGGACCCTCTCGGAGGTGGCCGGGTGACCCGGTTGCGGATCGGCCAGGGCATCGATGTTCACAGATTTGCAAACGGGGCGGCCGCTGATTCTCTGTGGTCACCGCATCGAGGGCGAACCGGGCCTCGACGGACACTCGGATGCGGATGTCGCGCTGCACGCGGTGGCAGATGCCATCCTCGGGGCGGTTGTCGGGCGGGGACATCGGTGAGCACTTCCCTGCAGGCGATGCGGTGTTTCATGGGGCCGATTCGTCGGTGTTCGTGGCCGGCGCCCTCGAGAGGGCGGCGGCGGCCGGGTTCACGGTGGTCAACTGCGATCTGACCATTGTCGGTGAGCGGCCTCGGATCGCGCCCCACCGGTCCGAGACTTCGCTCATCCCTCGCTGCCATTCTCGATGTCGAGGTGGACGTGGTCTCGGTGAAAGCCACGACCACCGACGGGCTCGGTTTTCTGGGGCGGGGGGAAGGGCTGGGCGCGGTCGCCATCGTGTTGATGGAGAGGATGAGTGACGATGAGTGAAGGGCTTTGGACGGTTGGCTACCATGCGGTGCTCGCGGTTTTAGAAAGCGATCAGCCGGTGGATGCCTTGTGGCTGCAGCAGGACCGGCGTGACCAGAGGGCGCAGAAGATCATCGCCGCAGCTCGGCGAAGGGGAGTTCGCTTCGACGTCGTGCCGAGGGCGCGTCTCGACCGGGTGTCGGACGGCGTCGTCCACAATGGCTGCGCCGTGCGTTCGGCGCCGGTGGCATTTGTGGACCTCGACGATCTGATGGCGGCAGAGGGCCTACCGGCACGGATCGTGCTCCTCGATGACGTCGATGACCCCCACAACCTGGGGGCCGTGATCCGCACCGCGGTGGCGCTCGCAGTGGACGGCCTGGTGATCGCCGGTCCCTCGGCCCCGCCCCTTGGGGGCGCCGTTGCCAAGGCCGCGGCAGGTCTTCTCGGCCGTGTGCCGGTGGCGCGGGTGAAAGTGGCCGCGGATGCCCTATCCCGTTTTCGCGATGCAGGCTACTGGGTCTTTGGCGCGGATGCCGCAGGTACGGCACTTTCCGATGTCAGCGCGACCGCGAGATGGGTGCTGTGTCTCGGGGCCGAAGAGCGGGGGATTCGTGCCAAAACGAGGTCGCAGGTGGATGAGTTCGTCGCGATCCCGATGGCCGATGGGGTCGAGTCGCTCAATCTGTCGGTGTCTGCCGGTATTTTGCTGTGGGAGCTTTCCCGCCAGCCCTCTCAATCATAGAATTTTGATCTCTGATGTCTGACCTGAACCCCGGGGCGTTCAGTATTCAAGTTCCAATATCGGGAGCCGGAGATGGCAGCATTTTCGGCAACAATTTTGCTTTCCGATGCTTGCGTAGAGCACGTTCTTATGTTATCGTCCCTCACCCACTGCCCAAAGGCAGAGGTGTGTTCTTTGCAATTTTACGGGAAACGGGAGTCGCGCGGCAGCTGGCGTAGCTCAACGGTAGAGCAGCTGATTTGTAATCAGCAGGTTGCGGGTTCGATTCCCATCGCCAGCTCCATTGGCGAAGCGATTTGAGGAGGCAGGCGTGGCCGAGTGGTTAAAGGCAGCAGACTGTAAATCTGCCGGCGTTATGCCTACGGTGGTTCGAACCCATCCGCCTGCACCATTGAATTTGATGAATTCGAGGGTCAGCGATAACCGATCGTCGCGGGAGTAACTCAGTGGTAGAGTCTCGGCCTTCCAAGCCGTTGGTCGCGGGTTCGAGTCCCGTCTCCCGCTCCAGAACACAGGGAGATCAGCCCACGTAGCTCAGTGGTAGAGCACGTCCTTGGTAAGGACGGGGTCACCAGTTCAAGTCTGGTCGTGGGCTCCATCGACACGATCTGAAAACCGGGCGGGCACGTCACCTCGCGAGCCCCTGAAGCCCAAAAATACAAGAGGGAGGCAGGAATGGCCAAACAGAAGTTCGAGCGGACGAAGCCGCACGTAAACATCGGGACCATCGGTCACGTGGACCATGGGAAGACGACGTTGACGGCGGCGATCACGAAGACACTGGCAGCGAAGGGGCTGGCCGACTTCACGCCGTTTGATCAGATCGACAAGGCGCCGGAAGAGAAGGCGCGAGGGATCACGATCAACACGGCGCACGTGGAGTACCAGTCGGAAGCGCGGCACTATGCGCACGTTGACTGTCCGGGACACGCCGACTACGTGAAGAACATGATCACGGGTGCGGCGCAGATGGACGGGGCGGTGCTGGTGGTGTCGGCGGCGGACGGACCGATGCCGCAGACGCGGGAGCACATCTTGCTGGCGCGGCAGGTGGGCGTGCCGTTCATCATCGTGTACATGAACAAAGTGGACATGGTGGACGACGAAGAGCTGTTGGACCTGGTGGAGCTCGAGGTGCGGGAGCTGTTGTCGGAGTACGACTTTCCGGGTGACGACATTCCGGTGATCCGCGGATCGGCGTTGAAGGCCGGCGAGAGCGACGACCCGGACTCGGCGGAATGCAAGTCGATCTGGGAGCTGCTGGCGGCGATGGACACCTACATTCCGCAGCCGGAGCGCGACATCGACAAGCCGTTCCTGATGCCGATCGAGGACGTGTTCACGATTTCAGGTCGGGGCACTGTGGTGACGGGCCGGATCGAGCGCGGCAAGGTGAAGGTCGGCGAGGAGATGGAGATCGTCGGGATCCGGCCGACGATGAAGAAGGTGGTGACGGGCGTGGAGATGTTCCGCAAGCTGCTGGACAGCGGCGAGGCGGGAGACAACGTCGGCCTTCTGGTGCGCGGCACGGAGCGCAAGGACGTGGAGCGCGGCCAGGTGGTGGCGAAGCCCGGGTCGATCATGCCGCACAACAAATTCCGCGCCGAGGTGTACGTGTTGACGAAGGAAGAGGGGGGTCGGCACACGCCGTTCTTCCGCGGCTACCGGCCGCAGTTTTTCTTCCGGACGACGGACATCACAGGATCGGTGAACCTGGACGAGGGCGTCGAGATGGTGATTCCGGGAGACAACACGAACCTGGAAGTGGAGCTGATTCAGCCGATCGCGATGGAGAAGGGCCTGCGCTTCGCCATCCGAGAGGGCGGCCGCACCGTCGGTGCCGGTTCCATTACGGACATCCTGGAGTAGGGTTTGTTGCCTCGCGGTAGCACTCATCCCATCCCGAGGCGTCGTGTCGACGTCTGCTGCGGGGTGTGGTGCATTCGATTCATCCGCGTAGGCCAGTAGCTCAATCGGTAGAGTCCCGGTCTCCAAAACCGGTTGTTGGGGGTTCGAGTCCCTCCTGGCCTGCCAAAATCGTTCGACTGGAGTCGGCGACATGCAGTGGTGGAAGCGTCTCAAAACCTTTCTCTCCGAGGTCGTGGTCGAGACCAAGAAGGTCACCTGGCCGTCGAGGCAGGAGGTCATCAACACGACGACGGTGGTGGTGATTGCCTCTTTCATCTTCGGCATCTACCTGTACCTCTGTGATCTGGTTTTTCTGGTGTTGAGGAATGAGCTCTTCGACATTTTCAAGGTCTTCTCGTAGGAGCTTTAGTTCATGGCCAAACAGTGGTACATCATCCACACGTACTCGGGATTCGAGGATCGCGTGAAGAAAACCCTGGAACAGCGCGTTGAGGCGCTCGGGATGGAGGAGTTCTTCGGCGAGATCGAAGTGCCCACCGAGACGGTGGTCGAGGTCAAGAACGGCAAGAAACGAGAGATCCGGCGGAAGTTCTTCCCGGGCTACGTTCTCGTCGAGATGGAAATGACCGACGACGCCTGGCACCTGGTCCGCAACACACCGAAGGTCACAGGTTTTGTGGGTGCGGGCAAAAAGCCCACGCCGTTGACCGAAGAAGAGGTCAACCAGATCCTGCACCAGGCGGTATCGACCCAGGAGAAGCCGAAACCCACGGAAATGTACGAGAAGGGTGAGCGCATCCGAATCACGGACGGACCGTTCGCCTCGTTCAACGGCGCCGTCGAGGAGGTCAACCTCGATCGTTCGACGCTCAAGGTGATGGTCACGATCTTTGGTCGCGAGACCCCGGTCGAGATGGAGTTTCGCCAAGTGCAGAAACTCGTTTAGGAGCAGCGATGGCCAAGAAAATCATTGGAGAAATCAAGCTTCAGTTGTCAGGCGGGCAGGCCACACCGGCCCCGCCCGTCGGTCCGGCGCTGGGGCAACACGGTTTGAACATCATGGACTTCTGCAAGGCGTTCAACGCCCGCACGCAGAAGGATCAGGGCATTATCATTCCGGTCGTCATTACGGTCTACGCCGATCGAACCTACTCGTTCATCACCAAGACCCCACCGGCGTCCTTCCTGCTGCGTAAGGCCGCAGGTCTGGACAAGGGCTCGGGTGAGCCGAACCGCCTCAAGGTCGGCAAGGTTTCGATGAACCAGGTGGAAGAAATCGCCAAGACCAAGATGCCCGACCTCAACGCGGATTCGCTCGCTTCCGCGGTCAACACGATTCTCGGTACCGCACGATCCATGGGTATCGAGGTCACAGGCTGAGGGGGTGTTCGATGGCACACAAGGGTAAGAAATATCGTGAATCGGCCGGCAAGATCGAACGGCGGCCGTATCCTCTCGAGGAAGCGGTCGGTCTGGTTCAGGAGACCGCCTACGCCGGATTTGACGAGACCGTCGAGGTGGCTATGCGCCTCGGTGTGAACCCACGCCACGCGGATCAGATGGTTCGTGGCACGGTGGTGCTTCCGCACGGTACCGGCAAGAGCCTCCGGGTATTGGTGGTGTGCGAGGGCCCGGCTCAGAAAGAGGCCGAAGAGGCGGGCGCCGACATCGTGCTCTCCGGAGACGAGGCGGTGGAGAAGATCCAGGGTGGATGGCTCGACATCGACGCCATCGTTGCCACCCCGGACATGATGCGGAACCTTTCCAAGGTCGGCAGGGTCCTCGGTCCGCGAGGCCTGATGCCGAACCCGAAATCGGGGACCGTGACCGCCGCGGTGGGCGCCGCAGTCGCCGATATCAAGGCCGGTAAGGTGGAGTTCCGCGTCGATAAAACGGCGATCATCCACGCTCCGGTCGGCAAGGTGAGTTTCACCCACGAGAACCTGGTGGAAAACACCCGCAGCCTGATCGATGCGGTGCAAAAGGCCAAGCCGTCGACCGCCAAGGGCAAGTATGTCCACACCGTTTACATGTGTTCGACCATGGGGCCGGGCGTCCAGATCGATCTGGTCAGCCTCGACATGAAGTAGGAGGAGGAACATGCTCACCAAGGAGCAGAAACTCGCACAGTCGCAGCAGCTTCGCGACAATCTGGCGGACGTGAAGACGATGTTTCTCCTCGACAACCGAGGCCTCAAAGTCAACGATGTCAACGTCCTTCGGTCGGAAGTCCGGAACACTGAGGCTACCTACAGGGTGGTCAAGAACTCGGTGGCCAGGTTGGCGATCGCGGGGACCGACAAGGAGGCGATCGCGCCGTATCTGGTCGGGCCCAAGGTGCTCGCCTACACAGCCGGTGACGGCGTCGCGCTCGCCAAGGTGCTCAAGACCTTCATCAAGAAGCACCCCGAGCTGAGTTTTGAAAAAGCCTTTCTCGAGGGCCAGGTCCTCGAGGGAGTGGAAGCCGAAAAGATCGCCGATCTGCCGTCGCGCGAAGAACTGGTGGCCAAGCTGCTGATGCTGCTGCAGTCGCCGATCCGTCGCCTGGCCGTAGCTTTGAACGCGCCGCTGCAGCATCTCGCGAGCGTGCTGGCGCAAATTGCCGAACAAAAAGAAGATCAAGAATCCTAAGGAGGATTAGAACGATGGCTCAGACAGAGAAATTGATGGAGCAGATCAAAGAGATGACCGTGCTCGAGCTCAACGAGCTCGTCAAGGCTCTCGAAGACGAATTCGGTGTCTCCGCGGCGGCCGCGGCCCCCATGATGATGGCGGCAGCCCCCGGCGCCGCTGCCGAGGCGGTCGAAGAGCAGACCGAGTTCGACGTCATCTTGAACTCAATTGGTGACAAGAAGATCAATGTCATCAAGGTGGTTCGCGAGGTGACGTCGCTTGGCCTGAAAGAGGCGAAGGACCTCGTCGAAAGCGCCCCGACCAAGGTCAAAGAAGGCATCAACAAAGCCGAGGCCGAAGAGATCAAGAAGAAGTTCGAAGAAGCCGGCGCTCAGATGGAGATCAAGTAACGCAGAACGCGACTTTCGGATCCCGGCTGCTAGAAGCCATAACTTGAAGATACGGGGAGGGGTGCGTCTCCCCGTGTCGCCATTTGTCGAAAGGGTACGTTCATGACCACGAGCCCCAATGGGCGGCTGAGCTTCTCGAAACACCTCTCCACGATTCCGTTGCCGAACATGATCCAGGTGCAGCGATCGTCGTACGAGGAATTTCTCCAGATGGACCTCCTGGCGGAGGAACGTCTGCAGTTCGGCCTCCAATCCGTGCTTTCCTCGATCTTTCCATTCACCGATTTCCGCGAGACCTGCGAACTGCAGTTCGTACGCTACGAGATCGGGAACTGGACGTGCCGTTGCGGACGGCTCCATGGCCTGCATCATCTGCGGCTCTCGTGCGACTTCTGCGGCGGCAGCTTCAAGGCGGGCGATCCTCACGAAGATTCGGTCGTCTGCCCGCACTGCGGCAAGGCGAACAAGAACCGGATCGAGACCTGCGGCGTGTGCGGTACTTCGGTCGGGCTGCGGCTGCCGTTCACGGCCGAGGAATGTCGCCAGCGCGGAATGACCTTTTCGGTGCCGGTCCGGTTGACCTTCAGACTGGTCACCTTTGACACCGAAGAGGACGGCTCCCGCCAGGTCCGCGACGTCAAAGAGGAAGAGCTCTACTTCGGCGAGATGCCGTTGATGACCGATACCGGTACGTTCATCATCAACGGCACCGAACGGGTCATCGTCTCGCAGCTCCACCGCTCGCCCGGAGTGTTCTTCACCCTCGAAGGCCCGAACGACTATCTGGCCAAGGTGGTCCCCTATCGCGGCTCATGGATCGAGTTCGAGTACGACACCAAACAGATCCTGTGGGTCCGCATCGACCGCAAGCGGCGTCTGCCGGGCACGGTTTTCCTGCGCGCCCTCAGCCCGGAGCTCGAGACCAACAGCCAAATCCTGCGCGGTTTCCACACCGTGTTCGACGTTCGGATCGGCTCGGGGAGCGCGAAAAAGGGGTCGGCGACCCTGCACCTCGATTCGCGAATCCTCGACATCGAGGTCGAGCGGCAGAAGGCCCTGCGGTTCCGAAAAGTCTCCGAGCCGACGCTGTTCTGCGGTCTGACCCTCGACAAGGCGATGGAAAAGCGCCTCAAGGACAAGACGGTCGCCAAACCGGCCAAGGTCGCGGTGTCGCGCGAGGACCTGATCGGAGCGATCGTGGTCGACGATCTCGTCGACCAGGAAACCGGCGAGGTCATCGTTGCCGCCAATGCACGGGTGACCGATGACGTGCTGGCCCAGGCTGACGAGGCCGGCATCGAGGTGATCAGCCTCGCCTTTCCCGAGTGGGACCCGGTTGGCGAAATACTCCACCAGACCATCGAGAAGGACGCGACCACGATGCAGATGGCCGCGCGGATGGAAATCTACCGCCGTCAGCGGCCCGGCGACCCCCCCACCGAAGAGTCAGCGACAACTCTGTTCAATGGGCTCTTTTTCGACGAGCGGAAGTACGACCTCTCTCGGGTCGGTCGATTCAAGTTCAACGCCAAACTGAGCCTCCAGAAGGACCCCGAGCGGCGGACCCTCGACGTCGACGATTTCATGCACCTCGTGCGCTATCTCCTGAGGCTGCACCGCGACCTCGGCCGCGTGGACGACATCGACTCTCTGGCCAACCGCCGGGTGCGTACGGTGGGCGAGCTGATGGAAAACCAGTTCCGCATCGGTCTGGTGCGCATGGAGCGGGCGATCAAGGAAAAGATGTCGATTCATCCGGACATCGACTCGGCGATGCCGCGGGACCTGGTCAACTCGAAGCCTGTGATGGCCTCGGTGGACGAGTTCTTCGGATCCTCGCAGCTCTCCCAGTTCATGGACCAGACCAACCCGTTGTCGGAGGTGACCCACAAACGGCGTTTGTCGGCGCTCGGGCCGGGCGGTCTCTCTCGTGAACGCGCGGGGTTCGAGGTGCGCGACGTGCACTCGACCCACTACGGACGGATCTGCCCGATCGAAACGCCGGAAGGTCCCAACATCGGTCTCATTTCGTCGCTGTCGTGCTTCGCTCGGCTCAACCCGATGGGCTACATCGAATCGCCGTACAAGAAAGTCGAGAAGGGCAAGGTCCTCGACCACGTTCAGATCACTCAAGTCGGGGACAGTGGGTACCGACTCGGCGAGGTGGTCGTGCGCGAGGAATTCGAGGCGGCCAATGCCTCCATCCGCAGGTCGAGAACGAAGACGACCGAGGCCTGGGGAGAGCCGTACGCTTTCTATCTTCCTGCCTGGGAGGAGGAGAACCTCAACATCGCCCAGGCCAATGCGCGGGTCAACAAAAAGGGCGCCTTGTTGGACGACAAGATCATCGCCCGGTCCGGTGGCGAGTTCCTGGTCATCGATCGCGACCAGGTCGACTTTATCGACGTTTCGCCGCGACAGGTGGTGTCGGTCGCCGCTGCGCTGATCCCGTTCCTCGAACACGACGACGCCAACCGTGCGTTGATGGGATCGAACATGCAACGTCAGGCCGTGCCTCTGGTTCGCCCAGAGGCACCGGTGGTCGGAACCGGCATGGAGTCGGTCGTCGCCGAAGATTCGGGCGCCGTGGTTGTGTGCCGCCGCGTAGGTATTGTCGACAAGGTGGACTGCCAGCGCATCATCGTCCGGGTTGAGGACGAGGGCCAGGGCGAGTTCGGCGCCGACATCTATCAGCTCACCAAGTTCAGGCGTTCCAACCAGAACACGTCGATCAACCAGAAGCCACTGGTCGAAGAGGGCCAGCAGGTTGTCAAGGGCCAGGTCCTCGCCGACGGACCCAACACCCAACAGGGTGAGCTCGCTCTCGGCCACAACGTGCTCGTGGCGTTCATGCCGTGGCGCGGTTACAACTTCGAAGACGCCATCGTGGTGTCGCAGGCCCTGGTCAAGGACGACAAGTACACCTCGATCCACATCGAGGAGTTCGAGACCTCGGCCCGGGACACCAAGCTCGGTCCGGAGGAGATCACCCGCGATATTCCGAATGTCTCAGAGTCGGCGCTCGCCCATCTCGACGAGGCGGGGATCATCCACGTCGGCGCGCAGGTCCGCCAGGGCTCGATTCTCGTCGGCAAGGTGACGCCGAAGGGTGAGACCCAGCTGACTCCGGAGGAGAAGCTCCTGAGAGCGATCTTCGGAGAGAAAGCGGGGGACGTCCGCGACGCCTCGCTGCGGTGCCCACCGGGCATCGAGGGCGTCGTGGTCGGCGTGCAGATCTTCGCCCGCAAGGGCGTCGAGAAGGACTCGCGCCAACTCTCCATCGAAAACGACGAGATCGAGCGTATTCGCACGAACTCGGAGGACGAGAAACGGATCATCCTCGAGGTTCGGGATTCCAAGATCGAACGGCTGCTCGCCGGGGCGTCCGTGTCGGAGGACGTCGAGGTCCGCAAGGGCGGCGACGTTGTTGTCAAGAAGAACGGGAAGGTCACGGTGGACGCGCTGAGGCGTCTCAAGGTCGCCCAGATCAAGAACCTGCCGTTGAAGAAAGCGGCCCTTCTCGACAAGGTGCGTCTGATCATCCGTCAGGCGGAGTCCCAGGTTGAGGTCCTCAATCAACTCAACCAGGAGCGGATCGAACTCCTGCAAAAGGGAGACGATCTTCCGCCGGGGGTCATCAAGCAGGTCAAGGTGTTCATCGCCATGAAGCGCAAGCTCCAGGTGGGTGACAAGATGGCCGGGCGCCACGGCAACAAGGGCGTGATCTCGCAGACTCTGCCGGAAGAGGACATGCCGTTCCTGCCGGACGGGACGCCCACGGAGATCATCCTCAACCCGCTCGGAGTTCCGTCACGAATGAACGTGGGCCAGATCCTCGAAACCCACCTCGGCTGGGCCGGTCACGAGCTCGGAATGACCTTTGCAACTCCCGTCTTCGAGGGCGCCACCGAGGATGAGATCCGCGAGATGTTGGAGAAGGCGGGTCTGCCCGAGGACGGCAAGAGCCTGCTCTACGACGGAGTGACGGGTGAGGAGTTCGAGCAGCGTGTGACCGTCGGCTATATTTACATGCTCAAGCTGAGCCACCTCGTGGACGACAAGATCCACGCGCGCTCGATCGGCCCCTACTCGCTGATCACCCAGCAGCCGCTTGGCGGCAAGGCGCAGTTCGGCGGGCAGCGTCTGGGCGAGATGGAGGTGTGGGCGCTCGAGGCCTTTGGCGCGGCGCATACCCTGCAGGAACTCTTGACGGTCAAATCGGACGACGTCGAAGGCCGCGCGAAGGTTTACGAAGCGATTGTCAAGGGCCAGGTGCCCGAGGAGCCCGGATTGCCAGAGTCATTCAACGTATTGGTTCGCGAGCTGCAGGCGCTTGGTCTCGATGTCGAGCTGCTGCAGCAAGACGACGAGTAAAGAGGGGGTTGGATCATGGAGCGTTCGAGCCTGAGCGAGGTCCGTAGCTTCTTCGAGAAGCCCAAACCCCTCAACGATTTCAACGCCATTCGGTTGGGACTCGCGAGCCCGGAGAAGATCCGCTCGTGGTCCCACGGTGAGGTCATCAAACCGGAGACCATCAACTATCGGACATTCAAACCCGAGCGTGATGGCCTCTTTTGCGCCAAGATCTTCGGCCCGGTCACCGACTGGGAGTGTTTGTGCGGCAAGTACAAGCGTATGAAGTACCGCGGCGTGGTGTGCGACAAGTGCGGCGTCGAGGTCACCAAGATCAAGGTGCGGCGCGAGCGGATGGGCCATATCGAGCTCGCAGCGCCGGTCTCTCACGTGTGGTTTTTCAAGGGTCTGCCGTCGCGAATCGGTCTGCTTTTGGATATGACCATGCGTTCGCTCGAAAGGGTGCTGTACTTCGAGGCCTATATCGTGGTGGATCCCGGCGACACCCCGCTGGAGAGCCTGCAGGTCCTGACCGAAGAAGAGTACCGTCAGGCCAAGGAGGACTATGGCGAGGCCTTTGTCGCCCAGATGGGCGCGGAGGCGGTCCGCACGCACCTCGAACGCCTCGACCTCGACGAGATGGCGGCCGAGCTGCGCATGATCATGCGCACCGAAACCGCGATCATGCGCCGCCAGAAGGCGGCCAAGAGGCTCAAGCTGATCGAGGCCCTGCGGCGTTCGGGCAACCGTCCCGAGTGGATGATCCTCGAGGTTATTCCGGTGCTGCCGCCGGAGCTGCGGCCGCTGGTGCCCCTCGATGGCGGCCGTTTTGCCACCTCGGACCTCAACGATCTCTACCGGCGGGTGATCAACCGCAACAACCGCCTCAAAAAGCTCCTCGACCTGCGCGCGCCCGAGGTCATTGTCCGCAACGAGAAGCGCATGTTGCAGGAGGCTGTCGACGCGCTCTTCGACAACGGCCGCCGCGGCCGCGTCATCAAGGGCTCCAACAACCGGCCTTTGAAGTCGCTGTCGGACAATCTCAAGGGCAAACAGGGCCGGTTCCGCCAGAACCTGCTCGGCAAGCGCGTCGACTACTCGGGCCGGTCGGTGATCGTCGTTGGTCCCGATCTGAAGCTCCACCAGTGCGGACTACCGAAAAAGATGGCCCTGGAGCTGTTCAAACCGTTCGTCTACCGGGAGCTCGAAAGACTCGAACTCGCCACCACCATCAAGATGGCCAAGGAGCTCGTCGAGCTGCAGACGCCGGAGGTGTGGGACGCGCTCGAGACGGTCATCAAAGAGCACCCGGTGCTCCTCAACCGCGCGCCGACGCTCCATCGACTGGGCATTCAGGCCTTCGAGCCGGTGCTGGTTGAGGGCAAGGCCATCAAGATCCACCCTCTGGTGTGCGCGGCCTACAACGCCGACTTCGATGGCGACCAGATGGCGGTCCATGTGCCGTTGTCGCCCAAGGCGCAGCTCGAGGCCCACGTGCTCATGATGTCGGCCCGTAACATCCTGTCGCCGGCCAGCGGCCGACCTTTGGCGGTGCCCTCACAGGACATGGTCATCGGGATCTACTATCTGACCACCGAGAACTACATGGCCAAGGGCGGCGGCAAGACCTTTGCCTCACCCGAGGACGTGTTCCTCGCGTACAACGCCGGCGTCGTCGGAACGCAGGCGCCGATCCAGCTGCGGTTTTCGGGACGACTGATCGACCTCGTGGCGCAGGGCAGCAGCCAGGACATGCTGCACGCCGACATGATCGAGGTCGAAAACATGCTCCTCGAGACCACCGTCGGGCGGGTGCTCTTCAACATGCGGCTGCCCGAAGAAATGCCGTTCATCAACGGTCAGTTGCGCAAGAAGGGCCTGCAGAACCTGGTCGCCTTCTCGTTCATGAAAGCGGGCCACGAGCCCACCGTCATCCTGCTCGACAACCTCAAGGAAATCGGTTTTGAGTACGCCACCCGGTCCGGGCTCTCGCTGTCATCGAGCGACATGGTGATTCCCGAGACCAAGGCGGCCAAGCTCGACGCTGCCTACGAAGAAGTCGACCGGGTGGAGGATCAGCGGCGCAAGGGTCTGATCACCGCCGGTGAGCGACACAACAAGATCATCGACATCTGGCACCGCGTGACCGAGACGGTGGCCAAGGAAATGTTCAACCAGATGTCGTCGGTGGACGTCGAAACCGGCGAGTTCAACCCGATCTTCATGATGGCCGATTCCGGCGCCCGCGGATCCCGCGAGCAGGTGCGGCAGCTTGCCGGCATGCGCGGCCTGATGGCCAAGCCTTCCGGCGAGATCATGGAAACGCCCATTACCGCCAACTTCCGCGAAGGCCTGTCGGTGTTGCAGTACTTCATCTCCACCCACGGCGCGCGCAAGGGCCTCGCGGACACCGCCCTCAAGACCGCCGACTCGGGCTACCTGACCCGGCGGCTGGTGGACGTGTCACAGGACGTGATCGTGGTCGAGCACGACTGCGGCACCGAGAACGGCATCGAGGTGTCGGCCATCACCGAGGGCGGCGAAATCCTCGAGCAGCTTCGGGACCGCGTTGTCGGCCGGGCGACCGCGGAAGACGTCTACGACCCCATCGAGGACACCCTGATCTGCCCGGTAAACACCGAGGTCACGGAGTTCGTCGCCAGCCAGATTCAGGAGGCGGGCATCGAGCGGGTTCGGATCCGCTCCGCGCTCACCTGCGAGACTGAGCGGGGGGTGTGCCAGCTGTGCTACGGCCGCATGCTCGCGAGCGGGCGTATGGTCGAAATCGGAGAGGCGGTCGGCATCATTGCCGCCCAGTCCATCGGCGAACCAGGCACGCAGCTCACCATGCGGACCTTCCACTACGGTGGTACGGCGACCCGCGGCACCGAGTCCTCGCACCACGTGGCCAACCACGCCGGCAAGATCAAATACCTCAACATCGCTGCGGTCGAGAACAAGGACGGCGAGACCGTCGCCATCTCGCGGACCGGCAAGCTGGTGATTCACGACGAACGGCAGCGCGAAAAGGAGCGCTATTCAGTGGCCTATGGTTCGCACCTGTTGGTCGAGGACGGCCAGGAGGTCCAGCCGGGGACGCCTCTCGTCGAGTGGGACCCATTCACCTCGGCGATCCTGACCGCGATCGCCGGCAAGGTCAGGTTCCACGACCTCGTCGAGGGTGAAAACGTCCGCGAGGAGATCGACAAGCTCACCGGTCACGCCCACAAGATCGTGATCGAGCCGCTCGGTTCGGGCAAACGGATCCCGACCCTCGAACTGGTCGGAAAGGGCCGCAACAAGGAAACCCGGCGGTACCAGTTGCCGATCGGGTCCCACCTCGCGGTGGCCGAGGGCGACGACCTGGCGCCGGGCGACGTGCTCGCGAAGATTCCGCGCGAGATGTCCAAAACCAAAGACATCACCGGCGGTCTGCCGCGCGTGGTCGAACTGTTCGAGGCCCGCAAGCCCAAGGACCCGGCGGTGGTTTCGGAAATTGACGGGCGGATCCGCATCACCGAGCCGGTGCGCGGACAACGGCGAATTGTGGTTGAGGGCGAGGGCGACGAGTCCCGCGAGTACTCGATCCCACGCTACGCTCACGTGTCGGTTCAGGAGGACGAGTTCATCCAGGCTGGCGATCCCATCACCGAGGGCGCGGTCAACCCGCACGACATCCTGTCGATTCTCGGCGAAAAGGAGATGCAGCGCCACCTGGTGGACAAGATCCAGGAGGTGTACCGCTCGCAGGGCGTTGCCATCAACGACAAGCACATCGAGGTCATCGTCCGCCAGATGATGCGCTTCGTGAAGGTGGTGGACCCCGGCGACACCGACTTCCTCCTCGAGCAGCAGACCCCGCGTTATCTGTTCGAGCGCGAGAACGAACGGGTCATCGAGGCCGGAGGCGAGCCCGCCACCGCCAGCTCGTTGCTGCTCGGCATCACCAAGGCCTCGCTGGCGACCGAGAGCTTTATTTCGGCCGCTTCCTTCCAGGAGACCACGCGCGTACTCACCGAGGCCGCGGTTTCGGGCAAGGTCGACAACCTGCACGGTCTCAAGGAAAACGTCATCGTGGGCCGGTTGATCCCCGCGGGCACCGGCGCCCCGAGATACCGACGCACCATCATCGATGCAGTTCCCGAGGACGAGATGGAGCCGCGGGAAGAACCCGACAATCTCTACCGTGAAATGACCGAGGCCGCCACGGCGCTGATTGGGGCCAAGAGCGACGTCCTGCCGGTCGCCGAGAAGTAGAGCCTTTTCAATAGCTTCCAACCCGGCCGCCCGTACGGGCGGCCGTTTTTTGGTTGTGCCGAGCCATCGGGCGCGGACAACCAATCCGGCGTAGTCCGACTCGTGTCGGCGTAGTGTGGAGCCGAAGTCGCCAGAATTCGAAGCCGGATCTGCAGACATCCGAGCCTCGAGCATCCGGACTCATGGAGCCCGCCGCGGGGTCGCCGCAAAACCCAATAACCGCTTGACAGCACGCGGCATCTTCGGTATTCTTCCGCGGCTCTGACTCAGGTTTGGAGCGACACTCACAGGGAAGCCGCCAAGTGGATGTTCCGCTTGGGTTTATGAACCCCGAACAGGGAGCGACTATGCCGACGATCTCGCAGCTGGTCCGCGAGGGCCGCAAAATCGCAACGGAGAAGACGAAAAGCCCGGCGTTGCAGGCGTGCCCGCAGCGGCGCGGGGTCTGTACCCGAGTCTTCACGACCACGCCAAAGAAGCCGAACTCGGCGCTCCGCAAGGTAGCCCGCGTCCGGTTGACCAACGGCATCGAGGTCACGGCCTATATCCCGGGAGAGGGCCACAACCTGCAGGAGCACTCCCAGGTGATGATCCGCGGCGGTCGTGTCAAGGATCTGCCGGGCGTTCGCTATCACATCATCCGCGGCACCATGGACAGCCAAGGTGTCGAAGGCCGGCGTCAGCGGCGGTCGAAGTACGGCGCGAAGCGCCCCAAAAACTAGGTTAGGGAGACTGGCATGCCTCGGCGAGCAACCATCGACAAACGCGAGATCCTGCCGGATCCCGTCTACAACTCGCGCCTGGTCACGAAGTTCATCAACAACGTGACGGTCCAGGGCAAGAAGTCAACCGCTGAACGTCTTTTCTACGGCGCTCTCGATCTGATCGGAGAACGCACCGGCGATGACCCGGTCAAGGTCTTCAAGCGCGCAGTCGAAAACGCCAAGCCCCAGGTCGAAGTCAAGTCGCGGCGCGTCGGCGGATCCACCTATCAGGTGCCGATCGAGGTGGAGTCGGATCGGCAGCAGGCACTGGCCATCCGGTGGCTGATCGGCTACGCCAAGGCGCGCCACGAAAAGACCATGATGCAGAAGCTTGCGGGTGAGTTCCTGGATGCGGCCTCGAATCGCGGCGGCACCGTCAAGAAACGCGAAGACACCCATCGCATGGCAGATGCCAACAAGGCCTTTGCCCACTATCGCTGGTAACGGAGAGTCCCAGGTTAACGACAGCTGTTCGTAGGAGATCTTTGAAAATATGTCCCGTGTCATCCCTCTCGCTCAGGTCCGAAATATCGGCATCATGGCCCACATTGATGCCGGTAAGACGACGACTACCGAGCGTGTGCTCTATTACACTGGCATTAACTACAAGATCGGTGAGGTTCACGACGGGACCGCCACCATGGACTGGATGCCGCAGGAACAAGAGCGCGGCATTACCATCACCTCCGCCGCCACCACCTGCTTCTGGCGCGATCATCGCATCAACATCATCGACACCCCGGGTCACGTTGACTTCACGGCCGAGGTGGAGCGCAGCCTGCGGGTGCTCGACGGCGCTGTCGCCGTGTTCTGCGCGGTGGGCGGTGTCGAACCGCAATCGGAGACGGTGTGGCGTCAGGCCGATCGTTATGGCGTCCCACGGGTCGCATTCATCAACAAGATGGATCGCGTCGGCGCCAATTTCGCCGGTGTGGTCGATCAGATCCACAACAAGCTGAAGGCCAACGCGGTCCCGATTCAGCTGCCCCTCGGTTGTGAAGACGGCTTTGCCGGGGTTATCGACCTGGTGCGCCTCAAGACCTACCACTACCATGACGAAACGCTCGGGGCGGAGTACCACGAGGAGGATATTCCCGAGGACTACCGTGCCGAGGTCGAAGAGTATCGCGAGCGTCTGATCGAGGCCGCGGCCGAGACCTCAGAAGAGTTTCTCAACCTCTATCTGGCCAACGGCACGCTCGACGAAGAGCAGATCCTCCAAGGTCTGAGAGCCGGCACCATCGGCGGTTCGATCGTTCCAGTTCTCTGCGGCTCGGCGTTCAAGAACAAGGGTGTGCAACCCCTGCTCGATGCGGTCGTGGACTTTCTTCCTTCGCCGCTCGATGTCCCGCCGATCGAAGGCTTTCTACCCGAGGGCGTCAAGGGCAGCACGCGCCGCAGCGCCGCCGACGACGAGCCCTTCGCGGCTCTGGTCTTCAAGATCATGACCGACCCCTTTGTTGGCCGCCTGTCGTTCATTCGCATCTACTCCGGGCATCTGGCGACGGGAAGCTCGGTGGTCAACGCGGTGACCGGCAAGTCCGATCGCGTCGGCCGGCTGTTGAAGATGCACGCCAACAAGCGCGAGGAGATCGACGAGGTCTTTGCCGGCGACATCTGTGCGGTAGTCGGTCTGCGGAACGCCGGCACCGGCGAGACTCTGTGCGACCGCAAGCACCCGATCGTGCTCGAGGCGATGCACTTCCCCGAGCCGGTCATTGCAGTCGCCATCGAGCCGCGAACCAAGGCCGATCAGGACAATCTCGGCCCAGCTCTCGAGAAGCTGACCCAGGAAGATCCGACATTCAGAGTCCACGTCGATGAAGAAACCGGCCAGACCATCATTTCCGGGATGGGCGAGCTTCACCTCGAGATCATCGTCGATCGGCTGACTCGCGAGTACAAGATCGGCGCCAAGGTCGGACGGCCGCAGGTTGCTTATCGCGAGGCGGTGACCAAGGAGGCAGACGGCGAGGGCCTCTTTGTCCGTCAGACCGGCGGCCGCGGACAGTACGGTCACGCCAAGATCCGGATCTGGCCGCTCGCCGACGGCAGCGATTTCGTATTCGTCAACGAGATCAAACAGGGTGCGATCCCGCGCGAGTTCATCGCTCCGATCGAGGTCGGCATCCGCGAGGCGATGGAGCGCGGAGTGCTTGCCGGCTATTCCTTGATGGGTGTCGGCGCCGCCCTCTATGACGGTTCGTACCACGATGTCGATTCGTCGGAGATCGCGTTCAAGGTGGCCGGTTCGATGGCCCTTCTGGACGCGGCGCGGCGGGCCGGGCCCGTGATCATGGAACCGGTTATGGAGGTCGAGGCGGTGACGCCCGAGGAGTATCTCGGCGATGTCATCGGGGACCTCAATCGGCGGCGGGGCCGGGTCCTCGGCATGGAAAACCGTGCGGGATACCAGGTGGCGACGGTGCATGTGCCGTTGTCCGAAATGTTTGGTTACGCCACGGATCTGCGGTCGCAGAGCCAGGGGCGGGCCACCTACAGTATGCAGTTCGACCATTACAACCAAGTGCCGCAGCAAGTAGCTGATCAGATCGTCGCGCGCGCCACCGGCATGACGGCGTAAGGAGGCAGGAATGGCCAAACAGAAGTTCGAGCGGACGAAGCCGCACGTAAACATCGGGACCATCGGTCACGTGGACCATGGGAAGACGACGTTGACGGCGGCGATCACGAAGACACTGGCAGCGAAGGGGCTGGCCGACTTCACGCCGTTTGATCAGATCGACAAGGCGCCGGAAGAGAAGGCGCGGGGGATCACGATCAACACGGCGCACGTGGAGTACCAGTCGGAAGCGCGGCACTATGCGCACGTTGACTGTCCGGGACACGCCGACTACGTGAAGAACATGATCACGGGTGCGGCGCAGATGGACGGGGCGGTGCTGGTGGTGTCGGCGGCGGACGGACCGATGCCGCAGACGCGGGAGCACATCTTGCTGGCGCGGCAGGTGGGCGTGCCGTTCATCATCGTGTACATGAACAAAGTGGACATGGTGGACGACGAAGAGCTGTTGGACCTGGTGGAGCTCGAGGTGCGGGAGCTGTTGTCGGAGTACGACTTTCCGGGTGACGACATACCGGTGATCCGCGGATCGGCGTTGAAGGCCGGCGAGAGCGACGACCCGGATCGGAGACGACTGCAAGTCGATCTGGGAGCTGCTGGACGGCGATGGACACCTACATTCCGCAGCCGGAGCGCGACATCGACAAGCCGTTCCTGATGCCGATCGAGGACGTGTTCACGATTTCAGGTCGGGGCACTGTGGTGACGGGCCGGATCGAGCGCGGCAAGGTGAAGGTCGGCGAGGAGATGGAGATCGTGGGCATCCGGCCGACGATGAAGAAGGTGGTGACGGGCGTGGAGATGTTCCGCAAGCTGCTGGACAGCGGCGAGGCGGGAGACAACGTCGGCCTTCTGGTGCGCGGCACGGAGCGCAAGGACGTGGAGCGCGGCCAGGTGGTGGCGAAGCCCGGGTCGATCATGCCGCACAACAAATTCCGCGCCGAGGTGTACGTGTTGACGAAGGAAGAGGGGGGTCGGCACACGCCGTTCTTCCGCGGCTACCGGCCGCAGTTTTTCTTCCGGACGACGGACATCACAGGATCGGTGAACCTGGACGAGGGCGTCGAGATGGTGATTCCGGGAGACAACACGAACCTGGAAGTGGAGCTGATTCAGCCGATCGCGATGGAGAAGGGCCTGCGCTTCGCCATCCGAGAGGGCGGCCGCACCGTCGGTGCCGGTTCCATTACGGACATCCTGGAGTAGAAGATGGCGAGCGACAAGATCCGCATCCGTCTGAAGGCGTACGACTATCGCCTGCTGGACCAATCGGCAACCGAAATCGTGGACACGGCGCAGCGGACCGGGGCGCGCATTGCGGGTCCAATCCCGTTGCCGACCCACATCCAACGATTCACGGTTTTGCGGTCACCTCACGTTGACAAGAAGTCGCGCGAGCAGTTCGAGATCCGCACCCACAAGAGGTTGTTGGACATTCTCGAGCCGACCCAGCAGACCATTGACGCTTTGATGAAACTCGAGCTGCCCGCGGGCGTCGATGTGGAAATCAAGGCGTACGGGGCGAGGTGACACGATGGTACGCGGCATTCTCGGCAAAAAGGTCGGCATGACCCAGATCTTCGACGACGAGGGGCGCGCGATCCCGGTAACAGTCGTCGAGGCCGGGCCGTGCGTGATAGTGCAACGCAAATCGTTGGAAAAAGACGGCTACGAGGCGGTGCAGATCGGGCTGGTTGAAAAAAGACCTCGGCGCAACGTTCCCAAGCCGATTATCGGCCACTTCGCCGCTGCGGGAGTTCCCCCGACGCGCTTCGTGGCGGAGGTCCCGGTGGACACCGAAGACGAGGCCAAACCCGGCGACGCCGTGCTGGCTGACATCTTTGCCGCCGACGACTCGGTGCACGTGGTCGGAAAATCCAAGGGGCGTGGTTTTCAGGGTGTGATCGTGCGCCACGGTTTCAGTGGCGGACGTGCCAGCCACGGCTCGATGTTCCACCGCGCACCCGGGTCGATCGGTCGTTCGGCGTGGCCGTCGCGGGTTTTTCCGGGACAGAAGATGCCCGGACAGACCGGCAACAAACGCATCACCGTGAAAAATGCCACGGTGGTCAAGGTGGATGCTGAACGGAACCTGATCTTCCTCAAGGGTGGAGTTCCGGGGGCCCGTAACAGCTACATCCGAATCGTCAAGACCTCGTGAGGGGATGGGTGCTGTCATGAAGATCGAAGTCAAAAACTGGGAGAACGAGGTGGTCGGTTCGATCGACCTCCCCGATGAGGTCTTTGCCCGCGAGGTCAACCAACACCTCGTGTGGGAGGTGGTTCGCGCCTACCTTGCCAGCCGTCGTCGCGGAACGGCCAAGACCAAGGAGCGCTCCGAGGTTGCGGGTACCCGCGCCAAGCCCTGGAAACAGAAGCACACGGGGCGTGCGCGCTCGGGCACCAAACAGTCTCCGTCTGTGGCGATCGGGTGGTACCGTGTTCGGTCCGCGCCCGCGATCCTACGTGCAGAAGGTCAACAAGAAGGCCCGCAAGGCGGCCCTCAGCGGGGTGCTTTCGCAGCGTCTGGCGGAAGGCCGGTTGCTGGTATCTGCGCTCGCTCGAGCTCGAGGCGCCGAAAACCAAGGACTTTCTCAAGCGGCTCGACGGGCTCGGTGTGATGGGCGAAAAGGTGCTCCTCGTTGAAGGTCTCGAGAACCTCAACCTGCACCTCGCCAGCCGCAATCGCCCCGAGATCAAGATGATCGATGCAGGATCGTTGAACGCCTACGAGGTGCTCAATCACCGATGGATCGTCGCCACCGAACCGGCGCTGCGATCGATTGCCGAGGTGCTGTCATGAAGGCGCGTGAGATCATTCTGCGGCCGATCATCACCGAAAAGACCACGTTCATGCAGGAGCGTGAGAACACGGTCTGTTTCGAGGTCGATCGAAGGGCCAACAAGATCATGGTCCGCAAGGCTGTCGAGGAGCTCTTCGACGTCAAGGTGACGGGCGTCCACATGGTCAACCGCAAGGGCAAGCCGACCATGCGGTACGGGCGCACTGTCAGCCACCGGCCGTCGGTTCGCAAGGCCTACGTACAACTGGCGGAGGGCTCGAAGACGCTCGAGTTCTTCGAGGGAATCTGAGGAGTCTGTCATGGCGATCCGGTCTTATAAGCCGACGTCTCCGGGACGACGCTTCGTCACCAGTTCCGATTTCAAGGAGCTGACCGCGAAGCGTCCCGAGAAGACGCTCACTGAGGGCAAAAAACGCTCATCAGGTCGCAACAACGAGGGTCACATAACCTCTCGCCATCGCGGTCGCGGCCACAAGCGGCTGTATCGAATCATCGACTTCCGTCGCGAAAAGTTCGATGTTCCGGCGAAAGTTGCGACCATCGAGTACGACCCCAACCGTACCGCCAACATCGCCCTGTTGCACTATGCCGACGGTGAAAAGCGCTACATCCTGGCGCCAATCGGCCTCATGGTGGGCAACACGGTGGTTGCCGGCACCAAGGTGGATGTTCGACCGGCCAACGCCATGCCGATCGGCAACATCCCGCTCGGCACTCAGGTCCATAACGTCGAACTCAAGCCCGGCAAGGGCGGCCAGATGGTGCGCTCGGCGGGAACCTCGGCCCAGATCATGGCCAAAGAGGGCAAGTACACGACGTTGCGCATGCCGTCGGGCGAGATGCGCATGGTGCTCTCCGCGTGCATGGCCACCATCGGACAGGTTGGCAACAGCGACCACTCGAACATATCGATTGGCAAGGCCGGCCGCAATCGCTGGCTGGGCGTCAGGCCCCAGACCCGGGGCACTGCAATGAACCCGGTGGATCACCCGCACGGTGGTGGTGAGGGACGCAACAAGGGACGGCACCCAGTTTCTCCTTGGGGTTGGCCAACTAAGGGCGCGAAGACGCGCAGCAAGAAAAACGCGTCGAATCGGCTGATCGTCGCGCGCCGGAAGAAGAAGTAGGGGGACGAGATGTCACGTTCAATCAGCAAGGGACCTTTCGTCGACGAGCACCTGGCCAAAAAGGTCGAGGGTGTCACCGGGGCCGGCGACCGCAGGGTCATCAAGACCTGGTCGCGCCGATCCACAGTCACCCCGCTCATGGTCGGGATGACCATCGCTGTTCACAACGGCCACAAATTCGTCCCGGTGTTCATCACCGAAAACATGGTCGGGCACAAGCTTGGCGAATTCGCCCCGACCCGGACCTTCCGTGGCCACTCGGGCCGCAAGGAAAAGGGCGCGCGGTAGGGGGAGATGATGGATTCACAAGCTCAACTCCGGTATTATCGCTCGTCGCCGCAGAAGGTGCGGCTGGTGGTGGACATGGTGCGCGGTCAGGCGGTCGAGCCAGCCCTCACCTCCCTTCAGCTCTGCCCCAAGTACGCGGCCAAAGACGTCGCCAAGTTGGTGAAGTCGGCGCTCGCCAACCTCGAGCAGGCGCAGCCAGGGGTCGATGTCGATAGAGTTTTTATCAGCAAGATCACCGTTGACGACGGTCCGCGTTTGCGCCGTGGTCGGCCGGCCTCCAAGGTGGTGCAGATGCACCGGATCTACAAAAGGATGTGCCACGTCACCGTCGAGTTGTCGGTGCGGGGAGTGTAGGGAGAAATATGGGACAGAAAACGCACCCGTACGGTTTCCGCCTCGGATACAACAACACCTGGCGGTCTCGTTGGTACGCCGATGGCAAGAACTACGCGAATCTCCTGCATGAGGACCTGCAGCTCCGCCAGGAGTTGATGGAACGGCTCGAGAATGCAGCGGTCAGCGCCATCGATATCGAGCGCACCGCATCGAAGCTGCGCGTCAACATCCTGTCTGGACGCCCCGGTATCATCATCGGCCGCAAGGGTGCCGAGGTGGACAAACTGCGCGACGACCTCATGCGTCGTTACGGCCAGGACATCCACATCAATATTCAGGAGATCCAGCGGCCGGAGATCGACGCGCATCTGATCGCCGCCAACGTGGCGCGCCAGCTCGAACGGCGGATCGCGTTCCGCCGTGCCATGCGGAGAGCCATCGAGAACGCCCTTCGTTTCGGCGCCCAGGGGATCAAGATTCGTTGCGCCGGGCGTCTCAATGGCGCCGAAATCGCGCGTTCCGAGTGGTACCAGCAGGGGCGGTTGCCGCTGCACACCCTCAAGGCGGATATCGATTACGGGTTCAAGACCGCGTTCACCACCTACGGCGTGATCGGGGTCAAGGTGTGGGTCTATCGCGGTGAGCGCCACCGGGCCCGCGGCCCGCGTCCTCGTCTGTAAGGAGTTACGCCATGTTGATGCCGAAGAAGGTCAAATACAGAAAGCAGCAGCGGGGCAAGAACCGCGGCATTGCCACGCGCGGCGCGAAGGTGTCGTTCGGCGACTACGCCCTGCAGGCCGTCGAGCGTGGTTGGCTCACGGCACGGCAGATCGAGGCCGCCCGTATTGCGATGACCCGTCACGTCAAACGTGGTGGCAAGATCTGGATTCGCATTTTTCCGGACAAGCCCATTACCAAGAAGCCCCTCGAAACCCGGATGGGTAAGGGCAAGGGTCCCCCGGAGGAATGGGTGGCCGTGATCAGGCCGGCAAGAATTCTTTATGAAATGGAAGGCGTCAACGAAACCGTCGCCCGTGAGGCGATGCGTCTGGCGGCCCACAAGCTGCCGATCAAGACTCGTTTCGTGACCAGGAAAGAACAGCTATGAAGGCGAAGGAAATTCGTGACCGGTCGGACGACGAGCTCCACAAGACGCTGGGCGACCTCGAAGAGCAGCTCTTCAAGCTTCGCTTCCAGAAGTCCACGGGGCAGATCGAAAACCCCATCAAGATTCGAGAGGTCCGCAAGGACATCGCTCGGGTGCTGACGGTCATCAACGAGCGTCAGACCGAGGGGGGTGCATGATGAGCAGCAACGAAAAGACTTCGAAACAAGACCACCAAGGTCGGGTTGGTGACATCCAACGGCGCCGACAAATCGGTGGTGGTGAAGGTCGAGAACCTGGTCATGCATCCGCTGTACCAGAAGTTCATTCGCACGACCTCCAAGTTCATGGCGCATGACGAGGAAAATACCTGTAACGAGGGCGACCGGGTGCTCATCGAAGAGTGCCGGCCGCTGTCCAAGCGCAAACGCTGGCGTGTCCGCAAGGTCATCGAGCGGGCGCAGTAGGGGGAGGCTTGCAATGATTCAGATGGGTACCCTGCTGACGGTCGCCGACAATTCCGGCGCCCGCAAGTTGTTTGCAATCCGCCAACTCGGCGGGTCGTCCGCTCCGCGCTACGCGGGGCTCGGCGACATCATCGTCTGCTCCGTCAAAGAAGCGGCGCCGGAGTCAGACATCAAAAAGGGCTCGGTTGTCAAGGCGGTGATCGTCCGTACCCGTTCGCGCGCCCGTCGGCGCGACGGCACGTACATCAAGTTCGACGAGAACGCGGCGGTGCTGGTCACTCCCGAAAAGGACCCTGTCGGCACCCGCGTCTTCGGCCCGGTTGCTCGGGAGCTTCGTGAACGGCGTTTCATGAAGATCGTCTCGCTGGCGCCTGAGGTCCTGTAGGAGCGAATGATGAAGATCAAAAAAGGTGACACCGTCGAGGTCGTGGCCGGCAAGGACAGCGGCAAGCGTGGCCGCGTGCTGGTAATTGACAAGGACCGAGAGCGGTTGGTGGTCGAGGGCGTCAACATGATCAAACGCCACACCCGGCCCAACCCGCAGAAGAATGTCAAAGGTGGGATTGTGGAACGAGAGGCCCCGGTTCACGTGTCCAACGTGATGGTGCTGTCCCCGGACAGCGGCCAACGTTCCAAGATCGGTTATCGAATTCTCGACGACGGACGAAAGGTCCGCGTCGCCAAGGTCGACGGCGCGATTCTCGACCGTTAGGAGGGACGATGGCGCGCTTGCTGAAGAAATATCGTGATGAGGTCTTCCCGCAGCTCCAAAAGGACTTCGGGTTGACGAACCCCATGCAGGTGCCGAAGATCACCAAGATCACCTGCAATATCGGCGTCGGCGAAGCCAGCCGAAACGCCAAGCTGCTCGACGTCGCCATTGAGCAGCTCGTCAAAATCACCGGCCAGCTGCCGGAGATGCGGCGGGCGCGCAAATCGATTGCGGCGTTCAAGCTGCGCGAAGGCATGCCGGTGGGGGCCCGGGTGACCCTCCGCAGGGAACGCATGTATGAGTTTCTGGATCGACTGATTTCGATCGGACTGCCTCGAGTGCGCGACTTTCGTGGGATCTCCACAAAGGGCTTCGACGGGCGCGGCAACTACACCCTTGGTATTCGCGACATCCTGGTGTTCCCCGAGGTCGACTATCAGAAGCTTGAGACCACGATGGGTATGAACATCACCATAACCACAACGGCCCCCACCGATGACCAGGCGCGAGCGCTGCTGGCCGGTATGGGCATGCCGTTCAAGAGTCGTTAGGAGGCACCGTGGCACGCAAGGCGATGATCGCAAAAAGCCTGAGAAAGCCGAAGTTCAAGGTCCGTCAACGCAACCGCTGCCAGGTGTGCGGTCGTCCCCGAGGCTTCATGCGCAAGTTTCGGTTGTGCCGACTTTGCTTTCGCAAGCTGGCCCTCGAGGGTTTTCTCCCCGGGGTCACCAAGGCGAGTTGGTGAGGATAAGAATATGAGCATGACAGACCCGATTGCCGATTTGTTGACGCATATCCGGAACGCCACGACGGTGCGCCACGACCGAACCGACGTTCCGGCTTCAAAAATGAAGCTCGAGGTGGCCAAGATCCTCAAGCAGGAAGGCTTCATCCGCACCTTCAAGGTGATCGAGGAGGGTCCGCAGGGACTCATCCGAATCTACCTGAAGTACGCGGAGGACGGCGAACCCGTGATTCACGGTATCAAGCGGATTTCGCGGCCCGGCTGCAGGATCTACCGAGGTGTCGGCGAACTGCCGAGGGTCCGCAACGGTCTTGGCGTTGCGGTGATCTCGACCAATCGGGGCGTTCTCACCGACGAGCAGGCGCGAGGCCTGAGTGTCGGTGGCGAAGTCCTGTGTGAGATCTGGTAGGGGGACGAAATGTCACGGATAGGGAAATTGCCGATTCCGGTGCCGAACGGGGTCCAGATCAAGGTCGCCGACGGCGTGGTTCAAGTCAAAGGCCCGAAGGGCCAGCTCGAGGTCGGGCTGCTGCCCGGCATTACGGCCTCGGTTGAGGATGGAATACTGACCGTCAGTCCGCGCCAATGAGGAGGCCCAGACCCGTTCGTTCCACGGTCTGGTGCGTTCGCTTCTGGCGAACGCCGCCACCGGCGTGTCCGAAGGCTGGTCGAAGGAACTCTCAATCGTCGGCATCGGCTACCGGGCCGAGAGCAAGGGCTCGAGCGTTCTGTTCAACCTCGGCTACTCGCACCCGATCGATTTTGCGGTCCCTGACGGCATCGAGATCGAGGTCGACGCCAAGGCCAACAAGGTGAAGGTCACGGGGTTTGATCGTCAGCAGGTGGGCCAGACTGCCGCGAATATCCGCGCGTTGCGGCCGCCGGAGCCCTACAAGGGCAAGGGCATCCGTTACGTGGACGAGCGGAGTTCGCACCAAGGCCGGGAAACAGGGAGCCAAAGCATGAGCCGGGTCAAAGATCGTAAACAACGTCGGGTCAAGATCAAGCGCCGCTTCCGCGCTACCGTGCGTGGCACAGCGGATCGTCCGCGGTTGTCTGTTTATCGCAGTCTCCGCTACGTCTATGCCCAGGTCATCGACGACGACAAGGGTGTCACCCTGGTTTCGGCCTCGACCCTGGAAAAGGCTGCGGCGGGCGGCCTCAAAACGACCGGCAACTGCGACGCAGGCAAGTTTCTTGGCAAGCTCATTGCGGAGAGGGCCAAGGAGGCGGGATTGGAGTCGGTGGTTTTCGACCGCAGCGGTTTCCGTTACCACGGTGTGGTCCAAGCCATCGCGAATGGCGCCCGCGAAGCGGGACTGAAGTTCTAGGGGTTGATGAATATGATGAACCGAGAGTCCGAGTTTGCAGAATCAGTCGTTCACATCAACCGCGTCGCCAAGGTTGTGAAGGGCGGCAAAAACTTCTCCTTCTCCGCTGTGGTGGTCGCCGGTGACGGCTCGGGAAAGGTCGGCTACGGCACAGGCAAGGCCCGTGAAGTGCCGCCCGCAATCCAGAAGGCGAGCGAGCAGGCGCGCAAGGAGATGATCAGCATTCCGCTGGTGGGTGGCACCGTGCCCCACCTGGTGTGGGGTCGTTGGGGAGCCACCAGGGTCCTGCTTCGTCCCGCGTCGCCCGGTACGGGCGTGATCGCCGGCGGCGGAGTGCGTGCGGTGATGGAGTCGGCCGGTGTGGCTGATGTGTTGACCAAGATTGTCGGGAGCCGGAATCCCTTCAACGTGGTCCGCGCGACCTTTGACGCGATCGACCAGTTGATGACCAAGAGCCAGGTCCAGCGTCTGCGCGGGGTTGATGTGGAGGCCGATGCAGAGAACGTGCGGCCCGAGGCGGTACCCGAGACTGCGGAAGCAGTCGAGGCTGAGGTGCCCGAGAAGGGTGAGAACTGATGACCGCAGAAAAGAAAGACCCGAAGATCGCCGAGGAAAAGGCGCCGGCGAAGAACGGCGGCAAAGAAGGCGGCTCCGAAAAAGGAAACGGCCAAGAAGGCTGCCCCCAAGAAGGCGCCGCCAAGAAGACCGGCGCCGAAGAAGGCGACGGCGAAGAAAGCCGCTCCCAAGAAGGAAGCCGCGAAAGAAGGCCGCGCCAAAGAAGGCCGCCGAGGAGAAGACCGTCGCCGAAGAAAGCCCGCCGAAGAAGGCTGCGCTCGAAACAGCGCCGCAGCGACGGCCCCAAGCGCCGCGACCGAAAAGGCCGCGCCCAAGAGCGTCGCCAAGAAGAGCCGGAAAAACCGGTCAGATGCTCAAGATCACCCAGGTGAAGAGCCAGATCGGGTTCGCTGGGAAACAGAAAAGAGTCCTCGCCGGTCTCGGGCTTGGACGTATCGGCCGCACCGTGACCCGCCGCGACGACGAGTGCATCCGCGGCATGGTGACCAAGGTGACACACCTGGTCACGGTCGAGAAAGTGGAGGGCTGAGTCATGGAACTGCATGATCTGCATCCCGCACCCGGAGCCAAGCGTTCGCGCAAGCGTGTCGGGCGCGGGCCCGGTTCGGGCAACGGCAAAACCGCGGGCAAGGGGCACAAGGGCCAGAAGTCACGCAGCGGTTACTCGCGCCGTTTCGGTTTCGAGGGCGGTCAGATGCCGCTTGTCCGGAGACTCCCCAAGCGGGGTTTCACCAATATCTTCCGTGTTGAGTTCCAGGTCGTCAATCTTCGCGACCTCGAGCGGGTTTTTGCCGACGGGGACACCGTGACCGCTGAAACCCTGGTGACAAAGGGTCTCGCGCGCGGCGGCAAGCGGCTGGTCAAGGTGCTCGGCGACGGTGAGATCTCCAAAAAGCTCACGGTGCAGGTGCACAAGTTCTCCGCTTCTGCCCGTGCAGGGATCGAAAAAGCAGGCGGTACCTGCGAGGTGGTGGCGTCGTGATCGACAGTTTCCGCAACATCTTTGCCATACCCGATCTGCGCAAACGGGTGTTCTTCACCTTTGCGCTGCTGGCGGTGTACCGGCTGGGTGCGTTCATCCCGATTCCGGGTATCGACCCGGTCGCCATCGCCGAGTTCACCAAGGCGGCTGAGGGCACCGTGCTCGGATTCCTCAATCTCTTTTCGGGTGGGGCTCTCGGGCGGATGACGGTGTTTGCGCTGGGCATCATGCCCTACATTTCGGCTCTCGATCATCCTGCAGCTGCTGACGGTGGTGTGGCCCTATCTCGAGAAGCTCTCCAAAGAGGGTGAGTTGGGGCGTCGCAAAATCACCCAGTACACCCGTTACGGCACCATCATTCTGTCGGTGATTCAGGGAATGGGAATCTCGTTCTTCCTCGAACGCACCTCGGCCCCCGGCGGCGCTCCGCTGGTGCCCGAGCATTTCCAGGGCTGGGGTTTCCGTCTGTTGACGGTCCTCACGCTGACCACGGGCACGGCATTCGTCATGTGGCTCGGCGAGCAGATCTCGGAGCGAGGCATCGGCAACGGTATTTCCCTGATCATCTTTGCCGGGATCGTGGTCGGTCTGCCCGCGGCGATCTTCAACACCCTGACCGACATTCAGACCGGGGCGCTCAACATCATCACGGTGGTCCTTCTGATCGTGTTCATGGTGGTAGTGGTTGCCGCAATTGTCTATATGGAGCGTGCGCAACGGCGCATCCCCATCCAGTACGCCAAGCGGGTCGTCGGTCGGCGCGTCTACGGCGGTCAGAGCACCTACCTGCCGCTGCGAATCAACACCGGCGGTGTGATTCCGGTCATCTTTGCGGCCTCCATCATGTCCTTCCCGCAGACCCTCGGCCAGATGATCGAAAACCGGTGGCTGCAGAAGATCACCGAAGCGCTGGCGTGGGGCGAGCCCCTCTACAACCTCGTATACTTCCTCTCGATCATATTCTTCTGCTACTTCTACACCTCGATCATCTTCAACCCCGAGGACACGGCCGAGAACATGCGCAAGTATGGCGGTTTTATCCCCGGCATCCGCCCCGGCAAGAGGACCGCCGAGTTCATCGACAAGATTCTCACCCGGATCACCCTGGTGGGCTCGGTCTACCTCGCGATGGTGGCGATCCTGCCGGAGATCCTGATCGCCGGCTTCAAGGTGGCGACAATCCCGTTCATCGGACCGACGCTGGACGCCTTCCTGCCGGCCTGGTTCACCCAGGGCCTCGGTGTGAAGTTCTTCTTCGGCGGCACCTCGTTGCTGATCGTGGTCGGTGTGGCGATGGACACGGTGCAGCAGATTGAATCGCAACTGGTGATGCGCCACTACGACGGGTTCATGCGCAAAGGCCGTATTCGTGGGAGGCGTAGTTAACACGATGATCAGCCTCAAGTCCGAACGCGAGCTGGACACCATGGACAGGGCGAACGCCCTGGTCCACAAGGTGCTCCGTGCGGTCAAAGGCGCCGCAGTGCCCGGGATCACCACCGGTGAACTCGACGCGCTCGCAGAGGAGATGATCATGGCGGGCGGAGGTAGGCCTGCGTTCAAGGGCTACCGGGGCTTCCCTGCAACCCTGTGCACGTCGGTCAACGACGTGATCGTGCACGGCATCCCGAACGGGAAAAATCCGCTGCGGGAGGGAGATCTGGTCAGCGTCGACTGCGGCGTGCTACTCGACGGCTTTTATGGTGATGCCGCCGTGAGCTTCGGCGTCGGCGCCATCAGTGAGGAAGCGAACCAACTCCTGGAGGTCACCCGCCGTTGCCTCGAAGACGCGGTCTCTGCGGTGAGTCCGGACGCTCGTCTCGGTGATGTGGGGGCGGCGGTTCAGGCCCGCGCGGAAGCCGCCGGGTTCGGTGTTGTGCGCGAATTCGTGGGTCACGGCATCGGCCGCGCCCTCCACGAGGAGCCGCAGGTCCCGAATTACGGACGGGCTGGTCACGGCCAACGTCTCAAGCCCGGTCTCGTGATTGCGATTGAGCCGATGATCACTGGAGGAAGTTGGCGGGTGTCCATTGACGACGATGGCTGGACAGCAAGGACCGAAGACGGTAAACTCGCCGCCCATTTTGAATGGTCGGTGGCCGTCACCGCCGACGGTCGTCGTGTGCTCGGTCTCGAGGAGTCAATGAATGCCTAAGGAAGAGGCGATCGAAGTTGTGGCCACAGTTGTGGAGCCACTGCCCAACGCGATGTTTCGTGTCGAGTTGGAAAACGGCCACGAAGTGTTGGCCCATATCTCCGGTAAAATGCGAAAACATTTCATTCGCATTCTTCCGGGCGACAAGGTTCTGGTGGAACTCTCTCCATACGATTTGAAGAGAGGGCGCATCGTTTACCGCTACAAATAGGAGGGACGGCAATGAAAGTTCGTCCGTCGGTCAAGAAAATGTGTACGAAGTGCAAAATCATTCGCCGCAAGGGTGTGGTTCGGGTGATCTGTGAAAACCCCAAACACAAGCAGCGGCAAGGGTGATCCTGGAGGTATGTGGTGGCACGCATAGCAGGCGTTGATCTGCCGTCCGGCAAGAGAGTCGAAATCGGTCTGACCTATATTTATGGGATCGGCCGAACTCGCGCGGTAAAAATCCTGTCGGTGGCAAAGGTCGAAGAGGGGATCAAGGTCAAGGACCTCTCCGAAGACGAGGTGTTGCGGATCCAGCAGGTCATTCAGAATGAGGGCATGGTCGAGGGCGATCTCCGTCGCGAGGTCGCGATGAACATCAAGCGCCTCATCGAAATCGGAAGTTATCGTGGGATGCGGCATCGTCGCGGTTTGCCCGTTCGTGGGCAGCGGACGCACACCAACGCGCGTGGTCGTAAGGGTCCGCGTCGCCAGGCAGTCGCCGGTAAGAAGAAGACGGCCAAGAAGTAGGCAGCAGGCGGGAGAGCTATATGGCAAAGGAACGCAAGGGTGCGCGCAAGCCGCGGCGGGAACGAAAGATCGTTCCTCACGCGGTGGCTCATATTCACGCCACCTTCAACAACACAATCGTGACGTTCGTGGACCCGAGCGGGGGAGCCCTGTGCTGGTCCTCCGGCGGCCAGATCGGCTACAAGGGCTCCCGTAAGGGCACGCCCTATGCGGCCCAACTGGCAGCCAAGAACGCGGCCGACCAGGCACAGGAATATGGCGTTCGCAGCTGTGATGTCCGGGTCAAAGGCCCCGGCCCCGGCCGCGAGTCCGCCATCCGTGCGGTGGCCGCGAGCGGACTCGACATCAGAAGCATCCGCGACGTCACGCCGATTCCGCACAACGGATGCCGCCCGCCGAAACGGCGCAGAGTGTAGGGCAGGGGAGATTCAATGGCTCGATACAGAGGACCGGTATGTCGGTTGTGTCGCCGCGAGGGCATGAAGCTGTTCTTGAAGGGCGAGCGCTGCTACAAGGAAAAATGCGCGATCGAACGGCGCAACGCACCTCCCGGACAGCATGGTATGGGACGCCGCCGCAAGGTTCGCGCCTATGGCCTGCAGCTGCGAGAGAAGCAGAAGCTCCGTCGTATTTATGGCTTGCTCGAGGCTCAGTTCCGGGGCACGTTTGACGAGGCCAACCGCCGCAAGGGCGTGACCGGCGACAACCTGCTGCAACTCCTCGAGACCCGGCTCGACAACGTGGTGTACTCGCTCGGTTTCGCGACCTCCCGAACCCAGGCCCGCCAGCTGGTGCGGCACGGACACATCGAGGTCAATGGCCATCGGGTCGACATCCCGTCCTTCAGGGTGAAACCGGCGATGGAGATCGGGGTTTGCGAGAAAAGCCTGAAGAACCCCCATATCAGCGAAGCCGTCGATTTCGCGCAGGGGCGCGGCGTTCCCGCCTGGCTCGAGGTCGATGCGAGTGCCCTCAAGGGCAAGGTTTTGGAAAATCCGACACGAGAAGATATCCGTTTCCCGATCCAGGAGCAGCTCATCGTCGAGCTCTACTCCCGATAATTTGGAGGCCGCATGATCTGGCACGATTTCCAGCGTCCGGCCCAGGTGGAGCCGGGCAAAGAAGAACACAGCACCACTTTCGCGCGCTTTCTGGCGCAACCCTTTGAACGTGGCTGGGGAACCACCGTCGGCAACGCGCTGCGACGGGCCCTCCTTTCGTCCATCCCGTCCGCCGCGATCACGGCAGTCAAGATCGAAGGCGCCGACCATGAGTTTTCAGCGGTCCCCGGCGTGGTCGAAGACGTCACTGACATCATCCTCAACCTCAAGAAGATCCCGCTCAAGATCTACGGCAACGAGCCCACCTTCCTGACTTTGGAAGCCAAGGGCCCGGGTGAGATCACCGCCGGACAGTTTGCGGGCTCGAGCCAGGTCGAGGTGATCGACCCCGACGTCCATGTGGCGACGCTTTCGGCCGGCGGCAAGCTCAAGATGGTGGTTCGCGTGGCTCAGGGCCGCGGCTACATCCCGGCCGAAGAGAACCAGACCGAAGACCTCGATGTCGGGTTCATCCCGGTGGACTCCGCGCACTCGCCGGTGCGCAAGGCCAACTTCCGGGTCGAAATGGCGCGGCTCGGTCGCATGACCAACTACGAGCGTCTGGTGCTCGAGGTCTGGACCAACGGCACCATCACGCCCGAAGAGGCCCTCAGCCAGGCCGCGCAGCTGGTGCAGGGACATCTCGACATTTACACTCGACTGGCCGATGTGGAAGAGGCGATATTGCCGCCCGCTGCTGAGGCCGAACCCGTAGAAGAGGACAGTATCCTCGACGCCTCCATCGAGACCCTCGAGCTCTCGATCCGGTCGATGAACTGCCTCAAGAACGCCAATATCCGGACCTTGCGCGATCTCGTGAGCCGATCCGAAAAGGACATGGTGGAGATCCGCAATTTCGGCGAAAAGTCCCTCAAAGAGGTGCGCTCGAAGCTCGAGGTCCTGGGCCTCGGTTTCGGCATGAACCTCGATCTCTAGGGGCGGGAGTTTCTGATGCGACACGGAATGCGACACCGCAAGCTCGGCCGTACCTCGGCCCACCGCAAGGCAATGTTCCGCAACCAGCTGACTGCGCTGTTCACCCATGAACGGATCGTCACCACCCTGGCCAAGGCCAAGGAACTGCGGCCGCTGGCCGAGCGCATGGTGACTCTCGCGGGAACGGGCACGCTGCCGGCTCGGCGGCAGATTCTCACGATGGTGTCGGACAAAGACGTGGTGCGCCGTCTTTTTGACGACATCGCGCCCCGCTTTATCGATCGTCCGGGGGGCTACACGCGGATCATGCGGCTCGGTCGCCGGCGCGGTGACGGCGCCGATCTGGCGATCATCGAGTTCGTCGATTACGATCTCGCCGATCACGAGGACGGTGAATCTCCGTCCAAGGAGCAAGAAGTCGCTCATGGACCGCGCCAAGGGCATGTTCGGTGGCGGAGCGAAGGCCGACGAACCTGCCGAGAAGGAAGCGGCGGCGGTTGAGGCCGACGCGGGTTCGACCGACGACGCGGAGACTGCGGCGGCTGACGAGCCGGAAGAGGCAACCGCAGACACCGTCGAGGACGAGGAAAAGAACGAGACCTGATTCGAT
>CAVQQV010000005.1:0-33134 GCA_963714885.1 Candidatus Sulfomarinibacteraceae bacterium
TCCCCGACACTGCCCTTCGGGTGTCGCTGATCGACGCCAACGGCGAAGAGGTGGCGTCGGCCGACGTCACGACCAACTCTTTCGGTTCGGCCAGCGGCTCCTTCGACATCCCCGCCGGTCGACTGTTGGGGCAGTGGAGTCTCCGCACCTCGATCGGCGGCCAGACCTGGCTGCGGGTGGAAGAGTACAAGCGGCCAACCTTCGAAGTCGCGGTGGCCGATCCCGAGGCGCCCTTACGGCTCAACCGCGAGGCGGAGCTCTCAGGCGACGTGAAGTACTACTTCGGTCTGCCGGTCGTCACCGGCACGGTGGACTGGCGGGTGACCCGCGAGCCGGTCTTCCCGCGGTGGTGGTACTGGTGGTATCCGTCGGCGTCGGCGCAGAGGCCAGGTGGTGGCGGCCGGCGAGACCTCGCTCGACGACGAGGGCGGGTTCTCGATCCGATTCGTCCCCGAGGCCGACGAGCGCGAGGCCGAGCGCGGGGTGACCTACCGCTACCGGGCCTGGGTGTCGATGTCACCGACGAGGGCGGCGAGACCCGCTCCGCCGAGCGCATCTTCCGGCTCGGCTTCGTGGCGGTGGAGGCCCGGGTCATCGACGATCGCGGGTTCCACACCGCGGACGCTGACATCCACCCTGCGGGTGGTCCGGACGGATCTGGATGGGACGCCCCGCGCCGGTGAGGGCGCGTGGCGGCTGGTTCGTCTGGAGCAGCCCGAAGAGGCGCAAACGCCTGCCGATCAGCCCCTGCCCCAACCCCCGGAAGGCCGGGTGGAAGCTATGAGACCCCGGAGACCGGCTCAGACCGCGGTGGGATCCCTCTACGACCCGAATGCGGTCATCGGCCAGTGGGCCGAGGGCGAGGCGGTGGCGGCCGGTGCGCTGACCCACGGCGAGGATGGCACGGCCGAGCTGTCTCTACCCGGTCGATGCGGGCGCCTACCGGGTGGTCTACACCACCCGCGACGAATCCGGCGCCGAATTCACCACCAGCGAGCAGGTCGTGGTGGCGGGCGCCCGCCGCACACCGTTGGCTTTGCCCGAGCTCCTTCGCTTCGACCGGTCGACGGTCAGGGTGGGGGAGACCGCCCGCCTCTTCGTATTCACCGGTTTCCGAGCCCAGGAGATGGTGCTCGAGGTTTTCCGCGACGGGGCGGAGGGCTCGAACGCCGCGAGATCGGCGCCGGCCGGTCGGGTGTGGTGGACTTCCCGATTGCAGCCGGCGACCGTGGCGGGTTCTCGGTGGCATTGACCCTGGTTCGGGACCACCAGGTGGTGCGGGAGACGGCGAGAGTCTTCGTGCCGTGGGACGATCGTGAGCTCGAGATCGACTTCGCCACCTTCCGCGACCGCATGCGGCCCGGGACCCGCGAGACCTTCACCGTCACCGTCCACAACCGCGACGGTGGGGCCGTCGACCCGGCCGCCGCCGAGCTGCTGGCCTACATGTACGACCGCAGCCTCGATATCTTTGCGCCCCACACCCCACCGTCGGTGGCGTCGCTCTACCCGGACCGGACGGCCATGGGTCGGATGTGGACCAACCTCGGCCGCGCGCAGCAGGCTTGGGGCCGCAGCAACGGTCTCGGTCTGCCGGGCTACCCCCACCTTCACGGCGATTCCCTGATGGTGCTCAACGGCTATGGCATCGGCGGGCCGGGCAGCCGCGGGCGCTACCGCGCGATGAAGGCGGGCATGGTGAGCGAAGGTATGGAACTCCGGATGGCGGATTCTCCGGCCCCGGCAGGGATGGCCATGGACGCCGTTGCCGAGTCGAAGGCCGAGGGTGAAAGGGCCAGAGCCTGCAGCGGTCGGATAAGGATGTCGCGGCCGGCGGCGGTGAAGTCGAGCCGTCGGTCGAGCTGCGGTCGGACTTCTCGGAGACCGCCTTCTGGGAGCCCCACATCGTGCTCTCGGCCGATGGTTCGGCGACCGTGGAGTTCGAGGTGCCCGACTCGGTCACCGACTGGAACCTGTGGGTCCACGCCGTGACGACCGATCTCCGCGGCGGCTCGGCCACCCGCCAGGCGCAGTCGGTCAAGGAGCTGATGGTCCGGCCCTATCTGCCGCGCTTCCTGCGCGAGGGCGATCGCGCGGTGCTCAAGGTGGTGGTCAACAACGCCGGTGAAGAGGCCTTCTCCGGCGCGCTCAACCTGGCCATCAACGATCCCGAGACCGAGGAGGACCTGCGCGGCTGTTCGGTCTGACTCCCGAGCAGACCTCGGGTGTGGCGTTCTCGGTCGAAGCCGGCAAGGGCGCCGATCTCAGCTTCCCGCTCGCCGTCCCGGCACGCGTCGGCACCGTGGCCTTCAAGGTCACCGCCCGCGCGGGACAGTTCTCCGACGGCGAACTGCGGCCGCTGCCGGTGCTGCCGGGCCGCATGCACCTGATGCAGTCGCGCTTCGTCACCTTGCACGATGCCGACCGGCGCGAGATGCACTTTGCCGATCTGGCGGCGCGGGACGACCCCACCCTGATCAACGACCAGCTGGTGGTGACCCTCGACGCCCAGCTCTTCTACTCGGTGCTCAACGCGCTGCCATACCTGGTCAACTACCCCTACGAGTGCACCGAGCAGACCCTCAACCGCTTCCTGTCGACCGGGATCGTCTCGAGCCTCTTCGACCAGTACCCGTCGGTGGAGCGGATGGCCGCCAAGCTGGCGGCGCGCGAGACCCGCTA
This sequence comes from Candidatus Sulfomarinibacteraceae bacterium, assembly GCA_963714885.1. GTDB lineage: Bacteria > Acidobacteriota > Thermoanaerobaculia > Thermoanaerobaculales > Sulfomarinibacteraceae > Sulfomarinibacter. The sequence continues at coordinate 2,683 of CAVQQV010000005.1, forward strand.
CGAGACCTGGCAGGCCGACGACCCCAACCGCGCCATGGAGCTGGTGGAGACGCCGTGGCTGCAGACCGCGCGCGGCGGCAGCGAAGAGCCCGACGACCTCATCAACGTCCTCGACCCGGATCACCCGCGCCCAGCGCGACGCGGCCCTGGCCAAGCTCGCGAAGAGCCAGACCTCGCTCGGCGGCTTCCCCTGGTTCCCGGGCGGCCCGCCGTCGCCGTGGATGACCCTCTACATCCTCCACGGCTTCTCCAAGGGTCTCGAGTTCGGGGTCGACGCCCCCAAGGACGTGGTGGTGCGGGCGTGGGACTACATGCACCGCCACTACATCGAGGAGTGGGTCGACTGGATGATGGGTCACGACTGCTGCTGGGAGACCATCACGTTCTTGAACTACGTGCTCTCGCAACTACCCCGACGAGTCGTGGACCGGCGGCGTCTTCACCGCCGACGAGCGCGAGCAGATGCTCGACTTCAGCTTCCGCCACTGGACGCACCACTCGCCTCTGACCAAGGGCTATCTGGCGCTGACCCTGGAGCGGGCGGGCCGCCACGACGACGCGGTGCTGGTCTTCGACGCGGTGATGGACTCGTCCAAGACCGACCAGGACCTCGGCACCTACTGGGCGCCCGAGGACCGGGCCTGGCTCTGGTACAACGACACCACCGAGACCCACGCCTTCGCCCTGCGGGTGCTGACCGAGCTCGAACCCGACGACGGCCGCCGCCACGGTCTGGTCCACTGGCTGCTGCTCGAACAAGAAGCTCAACCACTGGAAGTCGACCCGCGCCACCGCCGAGGTCGTGTACTCGCTGGCCTGGTACATGCAGCACGAGGAGACGCTGGCCGTGCGCGAGGAGATCTCGGTGGCGGTGGGTCCGAAGATCACCGACTTCGTCTTCGAGCCCGACGAGTACACCGGAGCCCGCAACCGGGTGATCGTCACCGGCGACGAGATCGACCCCGCGACCATGTCCACCATCGTCGTCGAAAAGCCCACCAAGGGCTTCGCCTTCGCCTCGGCCACCTGGAGCTTCTCGACCGAGCGGCTGCCCGAGGAGGCGCGCGGCGATCTCTTCGCGGTCGAGCGCACCTACTTCCGCCGCTTCAACGACGGCGAGCGCTGGGTCCTCCGGCCGCTGGCCGACGGCGAGCGCCTCGAGCCCGGCGACCAGGTCGAGGTCCAGCTCTCGATCCGGGCCAAACACGCCGCCGAGTACGTCCACCTGCGCGACCCGCGCGGCGCCGGCTTCGAACCCGAGACCCTGCACTCCCAGTACAAGTGGGATCTCGGCATCTCGTGGTACGAGGAGGTGCGCGACTCCGGCACCAACTTCTTCTTCGAGTGGCTGCCGGCCGGCGAGTACACCTTCAAGTACCGGCTTCGGGCCGTCGATGGCCGGCACCTTCCGGGTCGCCCCGGCGGTGCTGCAGTCGATGTACGCGCCCGAGTTCACCGCCTATTCCGCGGGCAACGAACTGGAGATTGACCCAGGAGCTGACGGCGAGGACGCCACTCGTGGGCTGAGCTCGCCGGATTGCCGGCGGAACGAATTCCTCAGGGGCGGGTCTTCAGATGGTTCGCTCAGTACCTCCAGCTCGTGAGGTCGGCTCCTTCCGGCGCGGAGACCTCAATCCGCCGTAGGATGCGGTCGAGATACATGGTGTTGTAGCGCAACCGGGAGAGGTGGTTGCCGTTTTCGTGGTCGCCGTTCCAGCAGTGCTCAGCGCGGTCGCCGTAGTCCACCTCGCCGTCGTAGTAGGGATCGGTGGTGGACTCCAGAAACTCCTCCATCAGGTAGGCGGCGTTGTTGAGGTAGTAGTTGTCCATGTCGCCCGTGAAGATGTGGATCTTGCCCACCAGCTCGGGCCCGATCTCGGCCCAGTCGCGTTCGAGGATGAACCGGAGGTCGTAGTTTTCCCGCCAGTACTGCCGCCACCTCGTGGTCGATGACGCCGGTGTGGCGGTCCCACAAGCGCTGCGGATAGCCGTTGTCGGCCACTGGTGAATAGACCGCCTCCCAGATGTCGAGCTGTTGGCCCGAACGATTGTTGGCGCCGAGGACAAGCTCCATCTGACTGTCGTCGCGGATGGTCGATCGGATCGCGCCGAGCCAGTCGCGGTTGGACGGTTTTTCGATACGGCGGAAGGGCCCCTCGTAGTAGAAGGCGTTGGCGTCTTCGTAGATGTTGACCGACATGTAGGCGCGGAAGTCGATGGGGTCCGGGCAGGCGGCAAAGGCGCCGTTGTACTGGTCGGGGTAGAAGACCTGGGCCGCCAGCGCCTCCCAACCGCCGGTGGAACCGCCGTAGAGAAAGCGTGCCCAACCTTCGCCGAGACCGCGGAACTGTTGCTCGACAAACGGGATCAGCTCGTGGGTGATGGCGTCGCCATAGGGGCCGAGATTCGCCGAGTTCACCGCATAGGAGTCGTCGTAGTAGGGGGTGGGATGCTGGATCTCGATGACCAGGAACCGCGGGAAATCAGGGCTGATCCACCTCTGGTAGAAGTCGTAGGCCTCCTGCTGCTGGATGCGGTTGTAGCACTCGATGTGAAAACGTTCCGAGTATTCGCATTCGAGGTCGGGGTCAGGCGGCTCAGTGCGGAAGTCGCCGATGTCCGACGGGAAGTGGCCGTGGAAGATCATCAGGGGATAGCGTGCGTCGGGGTGTTCGTCGTAGCCAAAGGGCAGGAGGACGTGGGCGCCGAGCTCCATGGGTCGGCCCCAGAACTCGGTCAGGAGCTCGCTCTGTATCCGCACGTGTTTGACGTACTCGGTGTCGACGGCGGGCTCGATCGGCGGGATGACCTGGTCGAGAGCGATGGGAATTGTGGTGTCGGCTGAGGGATCGATCGAGATCTTCCGTGGGGTGCTGTAGAGATTGCCCGGCGCCCGGTTCCACTGCTGCCCTTCGCCCCGGTCCATCGGCAGTTTGACCGTGTGGCCGTCGGCCCTATTGAAGGTCTCGTAGCGGTGGAGCACCGCCTGCACGAAGTAGTCGCCGGGCGGCAGATCGTCCAGGTTGGCTATGGGGTAGCCGAAGACCGAATTGTCGAAACCAACCGCGGTACCGGGAGACAACCCGTTGATATCGACGCCAAAGGTCTGAATGGCATTGACGCCCGGTCGGACCAGAAATCGCGGTTCGCGATCGTCGGAGGTGGCGATCAGGAGGAGGACCCGTCCGTCGATCGTACCGGCCTCAACGCCGGCCGCAACCGAAACCTCGAACTCAATAGCCTGAGAAACGGTGGGTGCTGTCATCAGGATCGTGAGGATCATCGTTAGAAGCAGTCTCGTGATCACGCGCATGGGTCCCTCCAGATGGGTTCGGTGAATTAGCGTGGCGCCGGCAACTACTGTAACCCGTCGTCCTCCCCGGGTGTCTCACGCGTGGTGATCCGAGGAAGAACGAACCCGGGTGTTATGCTGCCTGAGGTGGGTACCATGGGTGTTGCAACAGCCGACCGCAGACCGGATCGCGTGGGTGGAGTGCGACCCGAAGGGCCGGTCGGTGCCGAGCGCCGCCGCCCGTCGCTGGTCACCGCGCTCGCCGCCTCACTACTCTTGGTGGCGCTGGTCCCTTTCCTGCCATTGGCTGTCCTCGCGTGGTGGAGTTTTCACGAAGAGGTGGCACTCGTGGAGCAGGGGATTCAAGCATCCAACCGGCACATCGCTCTGCTGACAGGGCGATACCTTGAGACGCTGCTGCGCCAGATCAGGGAAGAGACAGTGATCTATGAGACCTTGTTGATAACGGGTCTTCCGCCGCCGATGCCAGGGGTCGCGTGGGAGCGCGTCGAAAACGACGGAAAGGTCTCGCAGTCTCAGTTAACGCCCGCCCGCGTTGGCCGCACCCCCTCCTACCGTGAACTCTTGGACGTCACGAATGCGACGCCGGCATTGAGCGCCATCGGCCCCTGGATCGAAGGCGCGTCGCCGACGGTGTTGGTAATCGGCGCCGCGACCTCGGACGGTCGCCTCGTCGCCATCCTCGACCCCGCCGCGCTCCACAAGGAACTTCAGGCGTGGACCCCCGAGGGCGGCGACCGCCACCTTTATGTGGTCGATGGCGGGGGTCGGTTGTTGTTCTATTCCGATCTCAGCCTGTCGCAACGTGGTGCCGATCTGAGCACGAATCCGCCGATCAGGCTCTTCACCGGAGGCGGTGAGGGCGATCTTCGCTACACCAGCCTTGTCTCCGGCAAGGAGCGTCTGGGAACTGTGCAACGCCTTGCGGGGGCTGATTGGGGGATCATCGTCAGTGCAGACGTGGGCACGGGTTTGATCGACCTCCAGAGCCGTACAACCTCGCTCGGATGGTCGATCGTCTTCGCCTTTGCCGCGGCCATGGGTATCCTCGCGATCACCACCCGCCAACTTGTGCGGCCGTTGCTCGACATCGCTCGCATACTCCGAGACCCCGGTCGTGACCCCAAGGCACCACTTGAAGTTGTGTCCGCCACCAGGCGACTCCGCGAATACGACGAGCTGGTCAGAGCATTCGACGAACTCGGCGCCGAGGTCGCGGCGGTGGAACGGGAGTTGGTGCAGGCCGAGAAAGCTTCTTTGCTCGGCCAGCTCGCATCGGGTCTCGCCCACGAGATCGGGACCCCCCTCAACGTCATCACCGGCAACGCGGAATACCTTCTGCGTAAGGCGGATGAGGACGACGCCGCGCGGCCCGCGCTTGAACTGATTGTCAGACAGGGTCAGCGGATCGCGGCCATGATCCGCCGATTGCTCGACGTGTCGCGGCCGGCGGAAGCGCGTTTGGTGCCGGTGGATCTGGCGCCCCTCGTTCGCCAGAGTCTGGAAATCGTTCCCGGCTTGAACCGAAGGGTCGATGTGCAGTGTGACCTCGAAGAGGACGGGCGCCGCGTGCTCGCCGACCCGAAGCTGATCGAACACGCGCTGATGAACCTGATCCTCAACGCCTGCCAAGCAATGCCCGACGGCGGCCGGCTGTCTCTGATCACCGGTCTGGATATGGATGCGGGCGGCGGGCGGTGGGTGACACTGTTGGTGACCGACACCGGCTGCGGCATCGCCGCCGCCGATCTGCCCCGCGTCTTCGAGCCGTTCTTCACCACCAAGGCCCAGGGAGTGGGCACCGGGCTCGGGCTGCCCATTGTCGACCGGATCGTTCGCCAGCACGGAGGTAGGATCGAGGTGACCAGCGACCCGGGGAGAGGTACCGTGGTGGTGGTGCGGCTGCGCGCGATCGCGGATGACGTCCCAGGCAACGGCCGAGTTCAGGAGATAGGTGATGAGGGAACCGGACTGTGAGCTGACGGCGCCCGTCCGGGTGCTCGTGGCGGAAGACGACGGCGGGATGAGAGAACTCCTTGGCCGCGTGCTCGGTGAGGAGGGGTACGAGGTGATTTCCGCCGGCGACGGCCACCAGGCCCTGGCGCGAATCGACGAGGGTCAGTTCGATCTCGTACTCTCGGACGTTCGAATGCCGGGCCCGGACGGGATGGAACTCCTGGGCCGATCGATGGCGCGCCGGCTGCACCAGCCGGTGATTCTCATGACGGGATTTGGAAATATCAGCTCCGCCGTCGAGGCCATGCGAGCCGGGGCCTACCACTATCTCGCCAAGCCCTTCAACCTGGACGAGCTGCTCGAGATCGTGCGTGGTGCCGCGGACCAGATCCGCCAGCGTCGGTCGCTTCAAGGTGAGGTCGGCGACACCGCGTTTCCGGTTGTTTTTCGTTCCGCGGCCATGGCGCGCGTACTGGCCCTGGTCCACGAAGTGGCTGCGAGTTCGGCAACTGTCCATGTGACAGGGGCATCGGGTACCGGCAAGGAACTCGTGGCGAGGTCGATTCACGCTGCGAGCGAGCGCCGACGGGGTCCCTTCGTGCCGGTCGATTGTGGCGCGATTCCAGAAGGTCTCCTGGAGAGCGAGTTCTTCGGCCATAGCCGGGGGGCCTTTACCGGCGCAATCGCCGACCGGCCCGGTATTGTCGAAACCGCCGACGGTGGCACCTTGTTTCTCGACGAGGTGGGAAACCTGCCGATGGCGATGCAGGCCAAACTGCTTCGATTTTTCAACGACCGCCGGTATCGGCGTGTCGGCGAGACCCGCGAACGGTCGGTGGATCTCCGGGTGGTGTCGGCCAGTAATCGGGATCTTAACGAGTTGGTGGCCGAGGGAGTGTTCCGCGATGACCTGTACTACCGCCTGGCGGTTTTCTCGCTCAACATTCCGAGCCTCGCGGACCGGCGCGAAGATATCCCTCCGTTGGCCTACCATTTCATCAGGCGATTCAACACTGACTGTGGATACGCCGTCGAAGGAATCCGCCAGGACGCTCTCGACCTTTTGGTTGACGCTCCGTGGCCGGGAAACGTGCGGCAACTCGAGAACGTGACCGAGAGGGCGGTCATCCTGCGCAAGGCGGGACTGATACAACCCGTTGACCTGCCACCGGACATGCAGCTTCACGGGTCTTCAGAACAGGGCAGAACCCTCGACGATCTGGAGCGTCAGCACATCGTGCAGCTCTTCGAGGAGTGCGGAGGCAACCAGTCGCGGGTGGCCCGAATTCTCGGCATCAGCCGGCGAACTGTGTATCGCAAGCTCCGGCAGTACGGGGTCGACAGCGGCGACTGAACGCCCGCTCTGTTCTCTTTTGTCTCACGGTGGGTCTGCGCACATCTTTTTGTGCCGCAAGAGATTAGGCCGTGGGATTCCCGACGGCGCCAGGCCCTGGGACACATTGTCCCACTCGTGGGTGGGCCTAATCGCCGTTGTTGCGATGTCGGAAGTAATTCGAAGATAACGAGATAAATGCCAACGGTCGTGGGTGCCTCTGACTGGCACAAGCCTTGCTGTTGGTGCGGACGATGGACACTGAAGTCCCTCCGCCGAACCCATCGTTGACGGTCGCCATTGCCTCCCGGGACCGGGTCTATCGCGACAGTCTTTCTCTGCCGCTGCGCCGGCGCGGTTTTGAGGTGCGAGCCTTCGATCTGGCGGGTCACGGAGAGATCGCGGACTTTGACGGCATCGATGTGCTGATCATCGATATCGACGCAATGTCCCCCTCAGACCTCGATGGCATCGTCAGACTGCAGGCTCGATCACCGCTGGTGGAAGTTGTTGCGGTGACAGGAAGCCTGCCGGTGGAGGAGGCGGTCGAGGCCCTGCGTTCCGGTGTGTTCACGGTCCTCCAACACCCTGTGGCCGACGAGCTATTGGTGGAAACGATCATCCTCGCCGGCCGCCGCCATCACCGCGCCAGCGCCAGACTGGAAGAACTCAACGGCGCGCGCTACACCAACGAGCACGGCGGCAGGAAGTCTCACCAGGACCGATCGGAGGAAGTCTCATGAGGAGTCCCCAGGGGTTGTGTCGAACCTTGTTGTTAGCCGTTCTGGTCGGCGTGACAACGTCCCCGGTCCGGGCGCAGGAGTCGCCGTCACCGACGCCCACGCCAGGCCAGGTCCCGGCGCCGCAGCAAGCGACGGACAAGCTCGATGGCTTGTTCCGCGACGGTTTCGAATTCAAGTCGGCGGACGGGTCGAACCTGCTGCGCATCGGCGCCAGCTTTCACCTCGACGCGCGGGCTTTCTTCGGAGACTCCGTGGCCCCGTCCTCGTTCGACATCCGGCGCGCCAGAATCGACCTCCGCGGCCAGCTCCGCAGATGGATGACGTATCGAATCCAGGCCGCGATGGAAAACGAACCGCACATCCGCAACGCCTGGCTCGACCTCGGCTGGTCCGATGCCTTTCACCTGAGGGCTGGGCAGATGAAGGTCCCGTTCTCGACCTCCTGGCTCACCCATGACAACCAGGTGAACTTTGTCGAGCGGGCGACCGTGGCACCGGTCTACCCGTTCTTCGACCGCGGTGTGATGTTGTGGGGGCAGGTTCTCGACAGCACGCTTACCTACCAGCTCGGAGCCTACAACGGGTCGGGGCTCGACCTCGACACGCCGCGCGGAGACATCGACGACCACAAGGACGCCGCCCTGCGGTTGTTCGCGCAGCCGTTCCGGGGTTCCGGTTCGCAGGCCCTGCGCGGCCTCTATCTGGCCGGGCAGGGGACCTACGGGCCGCAATCAGTGGCTACAAGACGTTTCGAGTCCGGTGGTCTGGCGACCGCTGGCGCCGAGTCCCGCATCTGGCGCTGGCGCTTGGAGCAGGTGATCGGCACCGACGGCCGCAGCCTCGATGCCGTGACCGCCGAGATCGACTCCCGAACGCGCTGGGGGGCCGAAGCGCACTGGCTCAACGGCCCATTGACCTTCAGCTTCGAATACCTGGTGCTGAGCTACGACGGCATCACGATCTCCCACTCATATTTTCAGGGCGCGAACCGGCTCCTCGGCGAACCTCAGCTCGAGCGATCCGGCAGTGTGCGCTCGGCGTCGCTGTGGGTGTCGTACTTCTTGACCGGCGAGCAAAAAACGCTCGACGCCTTCGGCTGGCGGCAACCGGTGCCGGCGAGTGAGATGAAGCCGGGGGCAGGAGGGACCGGCGCGTGGGAGCTGCTCGCGCGGCTGTCGACGACCACAACCGATCGGCGGCTCTTCGATACGGTGGTGGTTCCAGGCTTCAGTTCCGATGAGTTGGCCGAAATGGCCGCAGTTGCGGTAGGCGAGGGCGAATCGGTCAAGGCGGCGGTCCTTGACGGCGCCGCCGAAGCGGTGGAGGCGACGCTTGGCGCCAACTGGACGCTCAACCCGAACCTCCGGCTGCAGCTCAATCTGATTCACCTCTGGGTTCCGGACCCCGAGGACAACGGCGGACTGCTGTCGGCCGGCAACTCGGACCTCGGCGACCCGACGCTGAAAAATCGCAAGGTGGACAGTGAGTCGAGCGCGGTCGTGCGCCTGATCTTCAGGTTCTGAGGGAACAGGGGGAAACATGCGACCGGTGACATCACGCCACGCCTACGACGCCTTGCGGCGGAGAATTCTGGCGACCATGATCGCGGTGCCGGCGGTGCCCTTTCTGCTCGCACTTGCGGTGGGTGTGTACCAGTTCACGACCGCCATGCGGGACGCGACCTTGTCGCGGGTGGTGCGGATCGCGGAGGACCACCGCGATGCGATCCAGGTCTTCCTTGACGAGCGCCGCTCCGATCTCGAGTTTGTCGCCGGATCGTGGATTTTCGACGAGCTTCGTCGGCAAGACGTTCTCGCGGATGTGCTCAGCGATCTCCGGCACAAGTCGCCGGCCTTTGTCGATCTCGGGGTCTTTACCGCGGAAGGGGTTCAGGTGGTGTACGAGGGGCCCTTCGAACTGACCGGAAAGGTCTACCGAGACGCCGAGTGGTTCCAGCGCGTGATGGATCGCGGCTACGACGTCAGCGATATTTTTCTTGGCTACCGCAACTCTCCGCACTTCGTGGTGGCCATTGCCACCGGCGAAGGCGCCGGCCGGTGGGTGTTGCGAGCCACCATCGACACCGCCACCTTCAACCGTTTGGTGGAGGGGGTCAGAATCGGCCGCACCGGTGAGGCCTACGTGCTCAACCGCGAAGGCGTCTTCCAGACCGAACGGAGGTCGGGCGGGGACCTGCTCGAGGTCGCGCCCGAAGACGTCGGTCTGCGCGAAGGCCCCGGGGACGTACTGAAGACGGTTCAGCGCGACGCGACCGGGATCCGCTACGTGTGGGCGACGACCTGGCTCAATGACGACAATTGGCTGCTGGTAGTCCGCCAGGAGGTCGGCGACGCCTTTCGGCCCCTGCACCATGCGACCTACATCGGTGTCCTGATCCTGGTCGGCGGCGGTGCGGTGATCGTCTTTCTCGCGGTCTCGTTCACCAACCGCCTCATCCGCCGGATCCAGAGAGCCGACGAGGAGACCAGAGAGCTCAACCAACAGTTGATCGTTGCCGGCCGTCTCGCCGAGATCGGCGAGATGTCGGCGGGATTCGCGCACGAAATCAATAACCCGCTGCAGATCATCCGCTCCGAGCAGGCGCTCATCGAGACCATCCTGGGGGATCTGCGGGCAGCAGGCACGTTGGGCGAGAGCTCGGACGTTGCCGATCTCGAGGACTCCATTCAACAGATCAAGGTCCAGGTGGATCGTTGCGCCTCCGTTACCCACGGCATCCTCAAGTTCGCCCGGCGCACCGAATCATCGGCACGCGAGGTCCGTCTGACGGAATTCGTGCCCGAGGTGGCGGCGATGGTCAGCCGCAAGGCCGCGGTCGCCGGCATCGGTTTCCAGATCGAGGTCGCGAAGGATGCGCCCCCTGTGAGTGCCGATCCTGCTCAGCTGCAGCAGGTGATTCTCAACCTGGTCAACAACGCGTTTGACGCCGTCGAGGCCCGCCACGGGGCTGACGGCGGCGAGGTGGCGATCGAGGTCGTGCGGCGTGACGACAACGTCGAGATTTCGGTGCGCGACAACGGCACCGGCATCAGCGCCGTCGATCTCGACAAGATCTTCACGCCCTTCTTCACCACCAAGCCGGTGGGCAAGGGCACTGGCCTCGGGCTTTCGGTGTGCTTTGGAATCGTCGAGTCGATGGGCGGCACGATCCGAGTCTCGAGTCGGGAAAACAGCGGTACCACCTTCACTGTGAGCCTCAAGGCCGCGGCGTAGGAGAGAGAAGAGGAGGACAGAACAATGAGCGCTCTCAATTTGATGCTGGTGGACGACGAGGAAAGATTTCTCGCCACGACCGCAAAACTTCTGGAGCGGCTGGGCCACCACGTACTGACAGCATCGAGCGGGCCGGACGCCCTCGAAATCCTCACCACGCGGGATGTCGATGTGATCATCCTCGACGTCAAGATGCCCGGTATGAGCGGGCTCGAGGCTTTGCGGGAGATTCGTCTTCGCTTCCCACTGATCGAAGTGATCATGCTGACCGGGCACGGCACCATCGAGTCGGCCGTGGAGGGTTTGAAGTCCGGGGCGTTCGACTTCGTGACCAAGCCCTGTGATATCGACAGCCTGATCGCCAAGGCCGAGGAGGCCTCCGCCCGCCGGCGCGGCATGGAGGACAAGATTCGGAAGGCTCGCACCATGACTGCGATGCGCTCGCCCCGAGACCTCGTGAAGTCGGTGGACGGGGAGGTCGAGAACTGATGCTCGCAACAGTCGACAGCTCGCCGGAAGATCTCGGTGCCGAGGACCGTGCACACGAGCGGCGGTGGTGGATATCACGATTCTCGCGCGACCAGGAGCGGCGCCTGTACTTCCTGGCAACCATGGTTGTTGCCGTCTGGTACCTGATGACGCGCGTGTTGTAGGGCGCCGAGGCCGTACGGTCTCGCTCCCGAGGAGGAGAGACAGTCCATGACGACCACAGCAATTGCACCAAAAGTTACCGGTTACGATCGGTACATCGACTGGCGGCTTTTCGCTATACCGTTGGTCCTCTTTATCGGCATTCTGCTGATCCCGACCCCGCGCAGCATGCTCAAAATCGGCGCCGAGTACGCGCTCGGTCCGAGTTGGGTGCGGGAACACTTTGCGCACGAGGTTTTCGGCGCCGACTATCAGTCACTCAACCAGTGGCAGGTACAGATGGTGCAGATGATGAAGGTGAGCATCGACCGCTCGGCCTTCGGCCACGACGCCTTTCTCACCCGAAACGCCGGTTGGTGCGCGAAGAACGACATTTCGTCGACCGACGCGGGGCTTGCGAAGGTGCGTGAAACCGTCTCCGCCATGGACCCCGGGCGATTCGACGAACTGATGCGGTCGGGTCACCGACTCAAGACCGAGGGCAGGAGCCTCGACGAGCTTGACCCCATACAGGCGGCAAAGGTGAGGAAGGCCGGATTCCACGTCAAGGTGGCCGTCGCCACGGTCGCCTTCGTAGTCGGCTGCTTCGTCACCGAGGCTATACCCCTGCCGATGGTCGCCTTCTGCATCGGCGTGATCGCGCTGATGACCGGAATCTTCGACCGCGAGTCGATGCCGGCCATGTACTGGTCTGACGCCACCTGGTTCATCATGGGCAGCCTCATGTTCGCGGCAGCTTTTGTGAAAACCGGGGTCGACCGCCGCATCGGCGTGATGATGTTCGGCAAGCTTCGAACGCCCAACCTGCGGTGGGTGACGCTGGTGATTATTTGCATCATCGCGCCGCTGACCATGTTCATGTCGGACCACGCCCTGGCGGCAATGTTCCTGCCGATCGGTATTGTCCTGTACACGACCTCCACCGCCGCTGCGGGTCGCGAGGACCCCGAACTCGGCAAGATGCTGATGATCACTATCGCCATGGCCTGCAACCTCGGTGGTTCGCTGGCGCCCTCGGGCGCGGCCCGTAACATCATCATGATGAACTATGCCGAAGACATGTACGGCGTTTCCATCGGATTCGGCCAGTGGATACTCTACTGTGCGCCGTTCCTGTTTCTGGTGATGCCGTTGACGTGGCTGGTCATCAACTGGCGGTTCAAACCGCAGATCACCGACCTCGGGCCGGCGATCCGGGTCGTGCGCGAGGAGCTCGCCCGCGAAGGTGGCCGCTGGACGAGGCCGCAGATCGTGTCGGTGGTGATCTTCCTTGTGATGCTCACGGCCTGGATCACGGAGAACAACCTGCTCCTCAAGCTGACCGGAATCCGTTTCGGGATCGGCACTCTCGCCGTGATGGGTGGCATCGCCTATATGTTGGCAGGCATCGTCAACTGGCGCGATTACCAGACCCGCGTCGACTGGGGTGTGGTGTGGCTGTACGCCGGCGCCATCGTCTTCGGTCGGATCTTGATCTCTACCGGCGGGGCGTACTGGATCGCAAACTCCATTATGGAGCTGGCGGTTCCGCTCGGACTCGGCGCCGGTGTCGGCTTGTTGGTGTCGAGCAACGTCATCACCGGATTGGTCACCCAGATCATGGCCGACGGTCCGGCGTGCGCGGCGGTGGGACCGGTGACCCTGGCTATGGCCGGTATTGCCCATCCCGGAACCAGCATGATTCCGTTCATGACGATGAGCACTGCCATCGCTTCGTCGCTGGCCTACTGCCTGATCATCGGCACGCCACCCAACGCCATCGTGTACGCGAGCGGGTACCTCAATCAGCGTGACTACCTGAGGGTAGGCCTGATTCTATTTGTCACCAACCTCGGCGCGCTTCTGCTGCTCTCCGCCATCTACTGGCGGTGGATGGGCTGGAGCGGCCTGCCGGCCTACTGATCGACGGGAGAGCCAACATGAACAGCATCGCCATCAAGGTGCTTCTGGTCGACGACGAAAAGCGCTTTCGCGCCTCCACCGAAAAAATCCTGATACGGCGCGGCTTTGGTGTGACCACTGCGGGAACCGGTGAAGAGGCCCTCGAGCGACTTACCGACGGTCCGGATGTGGTGGTCCTCGACATTCGCATGCCTGGCATGGACGGCCTGACGGCGCTGCGCGAGCTCAAACGGCGCGCTCCGGACGTGCCGGTGATCATGCTCTCGGGCCACGGTACTGAGGACGCCGCACGCGTCGCCCTCGATCAGGGCGCCTTCGATTTTCTGGCCAAACCGTGCGACATCGACCTCCTGGTCGCGAAGCTGCACGAGGCCCGGAGGTGGGCCCACCTGCCGGATCGTCAGGAAGAACGGCGGGTCGGCGACGTCATGATCCCGCTCGCCGACTACACGACGGTTTCGGCAGACGACACCGTCGAAGATGCCATTGCAGACCTTCGCCGCTCCTTCGCCGCGAAATCGGCGTCCGACAGCATCATGGAGACCGGACATCGGTCTCTGCTGGTGACAGGTGGCGATGGATCTGTGGTGGGCACCCTGGCCATCACCGATCTTCTGGGTGCCATCATGCCGCGCTACCTGACGGCCCCCAAACCGACCCTTGCCGACGCAATCCAGTACTCGCCGATGTTCTGGGTTGGCATGTTCACGCGTGAGGTGAAGCGGCTGCGCGCGGCTCCGGTCCGCGAGATCATGTCACCGGTGCCACCCGACATCGGCGCCGACTCCTCGCTCATGGAGGCGGCCTACCTTCTGGTCCAGCAGGGCGCCCGGCGGCTGGTGGTCATTCGCCACGGCGGTATCGTCGGCATCATCCGTGAGCAGGAGCTTTTCTTCGAGATCGATCGCATTCTGCGTGCCGACTCTTGAAAGGGGGCGAAATCATGAGCCAGCCCAAGAGCGAGAATATTTCCCAGGTCCAGTTCCAGGTGACCCGTCACCAGCGCGAACGGGCGCTCGGCCAGCGCGGCGTGACGGTGTGGTTTACCGGATTGAGCGCGTCCGGTAAGTCGACGGTGGCGATCCTCGTTGATCGGCTGCTCACCGATCGCGGCAAGCACTGCTACGTGCTCGACGGTGACAATGTGCGCTTCGGGTTGAACCGCGATCTCGGGTTCAGCCCGGAGGACCGGAACGAGAACATCCGCCGTATCGGTGAGGTGGCCAAACTCTTCACCCAGGCCGGCATCGTCAATCTGACGGCATTTATCTCGCCGTACGCCGCGGACCGCGATCGCAACCGCGAGATCCAGGAACCGCGCGACTTTATCGAGGTCCTCGTGGACTGTCCGCTGGAAGTCTGCGAGCGGCGCGACCCGAAAGGGCTGTACGCGAAGGCGCGGGCCGGCCAGGTCCCTGAATTCACCGGCATCTCAGCGCCTTATGAGCCGCCGGTCGACCCGGAGATCGTGCTTTTCACCGCCAACGAGAACGAGGAGGAGAGCGCCCAGAAGGTGGTTCGTTACCTTGTCGATCACGGCTACATGACCAGGGACTGACCGCAGCGTTTGGTATCGATGACCTGCCGCGTGGCGTGGCGGGACCGCGACATCGTCGATTGGGTACAATCCTGATTGTGGTTTCCGGCGACAGGCTGACGACGACGCACTTTCGGGCGTGCAATCTGTGTGAGGCCATCTGCGGGCTCGCGATCGAGGTTCGTAATGGCGAGATCGTGTCCATTCGGGGCGATCGTGATGATCCATTCAGCCGCGGTCACATCTGTCCCAAGGCGGTGGCCCTGCAAGACATCCACAGCGACCCCGACCGCCTGCGGGAGCCGATGCGGCGGACCGGCAGCGAATGGGAGCCCATCGGGTGGGATGAGGCGTTTGACGAGGTGGCCTCCCGCATTCGAGGGGTGCAGGCGGCCCATGGTCGCGATGCGGTCGCCGTCTACCTCGGCAATCCCAACGTCCACAACTGGGGATCGATGCTCTTCGGTCCGACCCTCATACGCAGCCTGCGCACCGTCAACCGCTACTCGGCAACCTCGGTGGATCAGCTGCCCCACCATGTGGCGGCGGCGCTGATGTTCGGCCACAAGCTTCTCTTGCCGGTGCCCGACATCGATCGGACCGCGCATTTTCTGATTCTCGGTGCCAACCCGGTGGTGTCCAACGGCAGCATGATGACCGCTCCCGGCTTCAAACGGCGCCTCGAGGAGCTGCGGCAGCGAGGCGGCCGGTTGGTGGTTGTGGACCCGAGACGGACCGAGACCGCGCGGGTGGCCGACCGCCACGTGTTCATCCGTCCCGGAACCGACGCCTTTCTTCTGATGGCGCTGCTGCAGGTGATCTTCGACGAGAATCTCGAGGACCTCGGCCGCCTGAACGGCCACGTCGACTCGATCGAACGGGTCCGCGAAGCGGTTCGAGGCTTCAGTCCCGAGGAGGTGGCGCCGTCCACCGGTATCGACGCCGCTGAGATTCGCACCATGGCGCGGGACTTCGCCGGCGCTCCCTCGGCAGTGTGCTACGGCCGCATGGGCGTTTCGACCCAGGCGTTCGGCGGTCTCTGCCAGTGGCTGGTCAACGTGCTCAACATCGTCACCGGCAATCTCGACCGCCCGGGCGGCGCGATGTTCACCCGGCCCGCCGTAGACCTTGTGAAGACGACCGGCCGTGGTCACCTCGGCCGGCGCGCGAGCCGGGTCCGCGGTCTGCCGGAGTTCGGCGGCGAGCTGCCGGTGGCGGCGCTGGCCGAGGAGATCCTGACACCCGGGGAGGGACAGATCAGGGCGTTGTTGACGGTCGCCGGGAACCCGGTGCTGTCGACGCCCAATGGGGTCCAGCTCGATCGCGCTTTCCGAGGACTCGACTTCCTGGTGGCGATCGACTTCTACCTCAACGAGACCACGCGGCATGCCCACATCATTCTGCCGCCGACCTCGGCCCTCGAGCACGACCACTTTGATCTCGTTTTCAATCTGCTCGCGGTCCGCAACGTGGCTCGTTACTCGCCGGCGGTGTTCGAGCCCGGGCCCGGGACCCGCCACGACTGGCAGATCCTCGACGAGCTCCGCCGGCGCCTCGACGACGATCGGGTGTCAACCCGCTGCAGACGCTGGTTGAATGCGCGGTTGGGGCCGCGCCGGCTGCTCGATCTGGGTCTGCGGCTGGGCCCCCACGGCTCGGGCTTCCGGCTCTTCGGTGGCGGACTCAGCCTCCGCTCGGCTCGAGCGGGCGCCGCACGGGCTCGACCTCGGCCCCCTCGAGCCGTGTCTGCCGGAGCGGTTGCGCACCGGCGGCCGCCGCATCGAGTTGGCTCCGTCACCCTTGGTCGAGGATGTGGAGAGGCTCCGGTCGCGGTTGAACACGTCAATATCGGACGAAAGGTTCCTTCTCATCGGCCGCCGCCACCTGCGCAGCAATAATTCGTGGATGCACAACTTCCCCCGACTCATGGGTGGAAGGGAGCGCTGCACACTGTTGATGCACCCTGACGATGCGACGCGTCTGGGACTCGTCAACGGTGAACGCGTGGTGGTGACCTCGGGGAAGGGCAGCGTCGAGGTCGCTCTCGAGGTGACGGACGAGGTGGCGCGGGGTGTGGTCAGCCTGCCGCACGGATGGGGCCACCGGCGGCCGGGGACCCGCCTCGGCGCAGCACACGACCACCCCGGCGCGAGCGCCAACGACCTCACCGACGATCAGGCGGTTGATCCCAGTTGCGGCAACGCGGTGCTGAACGGCGTGCCGGTGCGAGTCAGGGCATACCCGCACTCCTGACCAGCTGTCGACTGCGGCCGACGATGCATCCTACCCAGACGTGCTTTCTCACTTTGGGGTGCTCAACGTACTGCAGAGTACGCCTCCGCGCCCCAAAGTGAGAAAGCACGCCTGGCCACGGCGCCTCGTCGCCCTCGTAACGAAACCTGGTCAGAAGAGCGGGTTAAGCGTACATCCGATCGATGATTACGGCGTATTTCGCCAACAGCACCCGGCGCTTGAGCTTGAGGGTCGGTGTCAGCTCGTCGGCATCCTGGCTGAACTCTTCGGGAACGAGGGTGAACTTCCGCACCCTTTCGTAGCGTGAAAACGAGGCCATCTTCGTCTCGATGATCGCCTCAAAGTGGGAGTAGACGGCCGCATCGGCACACAGATCTTTGAGCCCACCCGCGAGACCCTGTTCCTCCGCCCACGGCAGGAGCACATCCGGTTGTGGCACGACCAGTGCACTGATGAAGTTGCGGCGGTCGCCGATGACCATCGCCTGGGCGACGAACGGATCGGTCTTGAGGGCGTTTTCGATCGGTTGCGGCGCGACGTTCTTGCCCCCGGCGGTGACGATGATCTCCTTGATGCGGTCGGTGATGTGGAGGAAACCGTCGTCGTCGATGTGGCCGACGTCGCCGGTGTGGAGCCAGCCGTCGCCGTCGACGGTCTCGGCGGTCGCTTCGGGCTTGCGCCAGTACTCCTTCATCACGATATCTCCACGGACGCAGATCTCCCCCTCGTCCGTGATCTTGAGCTCCACGCCCGGTCCCGGCTTGCCGACGCTCCCGAAACGGAAATCTGTGCGGGTGTTTGCGGTGGCGGCGCCGGTGAGTTCGGTCATGCCCCAGGCTTCGATGATGCGGATGCCGATGGCGTCGAAGAACTCGGCCAACCCCTTGGCCAGAGGCGCGCCCGTGGAGACGTAAAAGCCGATGTTGCCGCCGGTCGCTGCGTGAATCTTTTTGAACACCAGAGCGGTGGCCAGCCGGTGTTGAAGCACGAGCGCCGGCCCGGCGCCCCCGGAGGCTTCAGCCTGGTTGAACCGACGGCCGACGCCGACCGCCCAATTGAAGATCCCCCGATTCAAGGCCGGCCCCTGCTGCACACCGGCGTGGATCCGGCCGTGGATCTTCTCGTAGACCCGCGGTACGGCGACGATGTGGGTGGGCCGGATCTCACGCAGGTTCTCGCCGAGGGTCTCCAGGCTCTCCGCGTAGGCAATCGTAAATCCGTAGAGGAGGGCGAAGGTGTCCACCACCCGTTGCAGGATGTGGGACAACGGCAGAAAAGAGAGCAGGCGGTCGCCCTCGTTGCCTTCGAAGACCGGATAGACGGCGTCGTACTCGGCCATGAATGAGTGGTGGGTGAGGACAACTCCCTTGGGGTCGCCGGTGGTCCCCGAGGTGTAGACGATGGTGGCGGTGTCGGACGGCACGGCGCGCCGCGCCAAATCGAGGAACTCGCCGTGGTCGTGGCTTCGCCCCAGGGCCTTGAAGGCGTCGAGGCTGACGACGAACTCGTCCTCGTGGAGGTCTTCAGGGTTGAAGACCACGACTTTTTCGACGGCGGGCAACCAGTCCCTGATAGAGAGGACTGTCCGCAGGTGATCCATCGTGGAGACAAAGATCACGCGCGCCCCGGCGTCGTTGAGAATGTAGGTCAGCTGTTCGGGGATCAGCGTCGTGTAGAGGGGAATGGTCACCATGCCGGAGGCGAGGGCGCCGAAGTCGGTGGTCGCCCATTCCGGGCAGTTCTCAGACAGGATGGCGATGCGCGTGCCGGACTCGTATCCCAGGGTTCGAAGGGCGAAGGCGGTTTCCCGGACCTGGGTCATCGCCCAGTCGAACGAAAAGCTCTCCCAGCTGCCGTTGCGTTTCGCCATGAAGGCGGTGTTCCCGCCGCGGCGTTCGGCGATCTCGATCAACCGCTCGTTGAGCGTATCTCCCATGCCCGGCCTCCGTCTAATTTGCGAGAGTGATCATACGGAAGCCGATACGGCGCGGCAATCGGCGGCGACCGACGCCTGCGACAAATGCTGCGCCTACTGAGTCCGTATCGGGTGTACAGAACCCGCCCCGGCATCCGACGTACATCAGAGCGGAGTTGAACGATCGCGGCGATCGCGAACGACGGCAGCCCGTCTTCGGGCTTCCGCGTCCATCGAGAAGAGCCGCGTTGTTGGAGTGGAGATGAAACGAAGCCACCAGGCAAATGCTCCCCGGCCCCCGAGTGAGGCCGAGTTGGAGCTGATCGAAGCCCTCCTCGGCGCTGCCGGCGCCCGCGGCGGACGATACCTCAGCCAGGTGGCCAGGGTTCGCGTGGTAGGCGGCTGCGGCTGCGGTTGTCCGAGCATCGACCTGGAGTTGGAAGGTGGTCCCAGAGATGGCGCTCCGGCGGCGCTGGTCGTCGCCGATGCTGAATCGCCCGGCGGCGTTCCGTTGGGGGTGATTCTGTGGGTTCGCGGTGGCGCCCTGAGTGGTCTCGAGGTTCACCCGTGGAACGGAACCGATGCAGTCGCGCTGCCGCGGCCCGAATCCTTGACCAACCTCAGGAAGTAGGAAAGCGGGCCCTGATTCGCTTGACCGTTGTTTCGAGGCGGTCGGTCACGATCCTGTGGAGGGGTGTCGCGAACACGTAGGTGAGAATGAAGCTCGCGACCGCCACCGAGCCGACGAGATCATCGGTCAGCCAGTGTCCGCCACCGACCAGTCGTGGGATGCTGAAGGCGACGGCCGCGATCCAAGCCACCACCGAGTAACGGCGAGGCAGGTAGAAGGTCAGGAAGCCGGCGCACACCAGCAGGATCGTGGCGTGGTCGCCCGGGAAGACGACGTATCCGGCGTCCTTTGTCGGAAATCCGGGTACCAGTTCCGAAAGGCGGACGGCGCCGGGATAGACGAGGGTCGGGCTGGTCCGGCCGACCAGCACCGCCAGCGCCTCGGCGATCTGTTTGGACGCGACCACCATGCCCGTGAGGAGAAGCCCTCGAGCGATGGAAAGATCAATCTGCTGCCTGTAATGGCGCCTGAAGCAGTGGCCGTACAAGGCGACGAAGGTGAGGGCCGAAACGATGTCGACCACCCGGTTGTTGGCGATCGCCCAGAACACCTGCCAACCCTTGGAGGAAGCCAGAGATAGGTTGACGGCGGAAAAGAAGCGCTCGTCGAGTGCCAGCCACAAAGATCGCGTCGGTTCGATGAACCAGCTCAACAAGAGGAGAACGCAAAATCCGCATCCGGCTGCAAAGGCAACCGGATGCCAATCTTGCTTGAGGTTTTGCCGATGTGTCTGCACGACCTTCCGCGCATTGTGTCCGTCGATTCGGTTTGTGTCAAGGCCGACGGCCGGAATACCCTGGAACGGCGTTCCATCGTGGTATGGTGTCGGAGAAATCTGCACACTCCAGGCGCACGACTCCCGTCGAGTCGGCTCGTGTGTCCGGGCTGAACAACTGAAGGAGGTTGGCACATGGATTTGACGAGCATTGTGATGTTTCTGATCATCGGTGCGATCGCAGGCTGGTTGGCCGGGGTTGTGATGAAGGGCGGTGGGTTTGGCCTCATCGGCGACATCGTGGTCGGGATCATCGGCGCATTCATCGGCGGTTGGTTGTTTGGAGTGCTCGGGATTTTCGCCGGCGGACTCGTTGGGGCGGTGATCACTGCATTTGTCGGCGCGTGCGTTCTCTTGTTCGTCATCCGTCTGATCAAAAAGGCCTGACGGCGCGGCGTGTTTGTTTTTGCCCGGTCCGGGTTGGATCGGGTTGGGAGGCGATATGGGTGACTCCAACGCCAGAGGTTGCGGCTGCTGCGGAGGCGGGATTTTCGGGAGTATCGGTGCGGTGTTGGCGGCTCTGCTCAGCTGGAGCGTCAATCACAGCATTCTCTGGGCATTGCTGCACGCCTTCTTGAGTTGGTTCTACGTGATCTACCACTGGGTGGTCTACGGAACGCTCCTGCCCTGAGCCCGCGGGTCCGGACCTTCGATCGCAAATTCAGTTGACGATTCCCGACTCGCCCAGATTCTGTTCCGCGAAGTCCAACACCCTGTCGTAGTGCTCGTAGTCCTGACAGTGGCGCTGCAGGAGTTGGAACACATCGGTGGCCTTGTCGACCTCACCGACGTCGCTGAACGAGACCATCAACTGCTCGAGCGATTCGCAGTCGCAGCGCCGGATATAGGCGGCCGCCTCGGCAAACACCACGCTGTAACCGGCCTGGTTGGTCCAGCTGAAACACAACGAGAGAAACGTATAGATGTGTCCGATGTAGGTCTCGTCGTAGACCTCGTGCATGTAGGGGAGACAGCGGAGAAGGTAGGGGATGGCCTCGCCGTAGCGGCCGTCGTCGAACAGGATGACGCCGAGGGTGTAGCACGATTGGCAGTAGACGCTCAGGACCTCGTCAAATGTCTCCAGGTAGGCTTTGTACGACGAGATCGATTCTTCGAGGATGGTGCGGGCGCTGTCGATCTCTTCCAGATCGTAGTGGATCGTGCCGATCAGTCCGAGGAGGAAGTTCCGCCAATTGACTTCCTTTTCGATCTTGGTGAGCGCCTGGAGATCTTTGATATCCGTGTGATCGGCGGTCCGGTCATCCATCCTCTCGATGGCACGTTCGATGGTGGCCGCGACGCGGCCAGACTCATCACTGCCCGTATACCAATCTGGAACTTGCATCTTTCGAACCCCTTCGCCGCCGGCCGAGTGTAGCTCGATTGCGGGCCAATCTCCACCGCCGTTGAGTTCCCGGGTTGGAAACGACCGAAAGCCGGAAACTCTCGTCTTGCCATGCTCACGATTTGAGATATAATCTCATGCCACGATGAGTTGCAAAAAAGGTGAATCCTCCAGCAAACCGAAGAAGGGCCGCTACCGTTGCAAAGACTGTGGCGCGGTCGTGAAAAAGAAGGCAGAGGTCTGCGAGCCGAAGAAGATCGCGACCAAGTAGCGGGCTGGCGCAGCCGGCGCCCCAGAACTGCAATAAATCGGCGCCCATGCCCCCGTATCGCCGACTGATTCGACCACCCTTCGGTATGGCATGGGCGCCTTGATTGAACTCTCAGTATACGAATCCCTGGTCACAGTGCAAGAGTGTAATTGCAGCGATTGTCGGCGGTCAGTCGAGGGTGTCGGCGACTCCTTCGTCGAGGATCAGAATCCTCGTCGGGCGCCGTCGGCCTGGCTCCCCGTCCTCGAATTCCGAGGGTGGCGAGAGGTTCCGGGGATCGGTCGTCAAGCGCTCCGCGAGCCCGGTGAGGACCATCAGGAGTCCCTGCCACCCGGCCGAACAACGGCCGTCGTTCCCGGCGCGGTATATTGGTGTCTTGCAATGCTGGGTTCTTTCGGCGACGAATCACAGATCGGAGAATCATGAAGAACAATCGTGTCGAAATTCGATATCGGGATGCCGTGCACCAGATGAAATCCGGGATCAGGGTCGATGAGTTCCTGCATTCCATCAACGGCGAGATCCCGGACACGGTCCTTTCCGCGTTGGTCAATCGACGACAGGTCATGCTCGATTTTCCGCTGCGGGGACTCATCGATCTCGAGTTGGTCCGTTACGGCGACCGTGAGGGAGAGTCGGTCTACAAACGGTCGGTGAGCTTGATGTTCTACGAAGCTTGCCGTGACCTGTATCCCGAAGCGCATTTGGTGATCGGACAGTCGTTGGGCAACTGCTACCACTATCAGATCCGTGGCGAACACCCACCGTTGGCCGAGATGGCCCCGGCCATCGAAGAGCGGATGCGCGAGATTCATCGCGAAAAGCGCCCCTTCGTGCGCAACACGGTGACCATCGAAGAGGCGGAGAAATACTGCCGCGCGAACGGGTGCGAAGACAAGCTGCTGTTGCTGGCGACCCGGAGGTCGTCGACGGTCCACACTCTGACATGTGGCGGTTTCGTCGACCTCGCCTACGGGCCCAGCGCGCCGCACACCGGATGCTGTCCGACCTTCGGGGTCATGCCCTACGAGGATGGCCTGATGTTGCGGTTCCCGCGTCGCGCGGACCGCAGCCAGCTGCCTCGCTTCTACCAGCGCCCGCTGCTGTTTCGAACCTACGTCGAGGCGCGTCGTTGGCAGGAGCTCCTCGGCGTCCAGAACGTGGGCCAGCTCAACCGGGTGAGTCTAGAGGGCGAAGATCGACACATCATTCGCATTGCCGAGGGACTGCACGAAAAAAAGATCGCCCAGATCGCCGACGAGATCCTGTCCCGGCAGCCGCAGGTCCGGCTGGTCACAATCGCCGGTCCGTCCTCGTCCGGCAAGACGACCTTCGCAAAGCGGCTCCGGGTCCAGCTCAAGGTCAACGGCATCGAAATGGTGTCGCTGTCCCTCGACAACTACTACGTCGATCGAGATCAGACTCCGCTTGACGAGGATGGGAAGCTCGATTTCGAATCGCTGGAGGCCATCGACCTGCCGCTCTTTCACCAACACCTGGGGGAGCTCATGGCCGGAGAGTCGGTCCTCACGCCCCGCTTCGGCTTCGTCACGGGTTCGCGGAGACCGGAGAATGAGTGGGCCCCGATTCAGTTGGAGGACAACCACGTGCTGGTGGTGGAGGGCATCCACGGCCTCAACGACCGGCTCACCCAGTCGGTGCCGCAGAAGCAGCGGTACCGCATCTTCATTTCGGCGCTGTCGCAGCTGGCCATCGACGATCACAACCGGATCTTCACGTCCGATGCGCGTCTGATTCGCCGCATCGTGCGCGATCAACTGTTCAGGGGTTTATCGCGGAACGGACCCTGGATCTGTGGGACCAGGTGCGAAGGGGCGAGGGAAAGTGGATCTTTCCGTTTCAGGAACAGGCTGATGTCATGTTCAACTCGGCCCTGGTCTATGAACCGGCGGTGCTCAAGATGTTTGCCGAGCGCTTCCTGTTGCAGGTGCCGCGCACCAGCCCGGCCTACACCGAGGCCTTCCGCCTGCTCAAACACCTTTCGATGTTCGTGCCGATCTTCGCTGACGAGGTCCCGCAGACCTCGATTCTGAGGGAGTTTATCGGCGGCTCGTCCTTCAGTTACTGATGAGTCGCGAAATCGAGTCGCGCCCGAAGGATCGTCGAACTGCTGGCACGGGAGTACCCTGACGCTCGCTGCGAACTCGACTTCCGCACAGAGTGGCAGCTGCTGGTGGCGACTGTTCTTTCCGCACAGTGCACGGATGCGAGAGTCAACCAGGTGACGCCGGTGCTGTTCGACCGGTGGCCGGGGCCGGCCGAGCTCGCGGCGGCGCCTGCCGAGGATGTGGAGGCCGTGATCCGGCCCCTCGGGATGTTTCGTCAGAAGACGTCGGCGTTGAAAAAGGCGGCCCAGGCGATCATCGACCGGCACAACGGAGAGGTTCCGGCGGAGATCGACGCCCTGGTGGCGCTCCCGGGAGTCGGCCGCAAGACCGCAAAGGTGGTGCTCGGAGAAGGCTTTGGCATCCCCGCCGGCGTCACGGTCGATACCCACGTGCGGCGGTTGGCGCGGCGCCTCGGTCTGACCGATCTCGAGGACCCGGAGAAGATCGCCGCCGAACTCGAGCGGCTCCTTCCGAGAGACGAGTGGATCCGATTTTCTACCCGGTTGATCCTCCACGGGCGCCGCGTCTGTTCTGCCCGGTCGCCGCGCTGCGCGGAGTGCGTGCTCGACGAGGTCTGCCCGAAGGTAGGTGTCAAACGTTAAAACGTTGAACGTTCAACGTTTCAACGATCGACGGATCGGGTTGGCGCCGCCAGCGGCGGTGCATCCACACCCACTGCTCGGGATAGGCGCGAATCTGGCGCTCGATGGCGGCGGTGGCTGCAGCCGTCAGCTCTCGAATCTGGTCTTCGAGGGTGCCTGCGGTCGGCGTGTCCAGCGGAGGATGGATCTCCGCCGCGTGGGTCCCGTCGGGCCGGCGATGGATAAAACCCGGGATCACGGGGCACCCCCTCCGAATCGCCAGCATGGCGGCGCCCGACGGTGTCCAGGCCGGGCGTCCGAAGAACGGGACGAAGACGCCGGGCACATCTCGAATGTCCTGATCGATCAAGAGACCGCAGACCTTGTTCTTCCCCAGGGCCCGTGCAATGTGGCGGCCGGCTGCGGGACCACGGGGGAAGATCTCGGTGCCGAAGCGGGTTCGGCTGGCAGTCACCAACGCATCCAGGCGGGCGTTGTCGAGCTCGCGCACCGCGCTGATCAAAGGAAGTCCGGCGACCGGTAGGCGGGCGCTGAGAATCTCCCAGTTGCCGCAGTGGGCGGTGGCGAAAATCGCACCCCGCCCGGCCTCGAGAGCGTGCCAGAAGTGTTCCAGGCCCGTGATCTCGCACATTGCCTCGACCTGCTCCGCGCCGGATCGCCACAACCGGGCGACTTCGGCGGCCATGAGACCGAAGTGGCGGGAGCAGCCGTGCATGATGGCGTCGCGTTGCCGGTCGTTGAGCTCGGGGAACGCCATCTCGAGGTGGGTTCGGATGCGCCGACGCTCGCGCGGCATGAGGCGCAGCGCGGCGCCGCTGATCAGTGGCCCGATGGCCTTCGTCAAGCCGAACGGCAGCCGTCCGCCGACCTCGAGGAATGACTTGAGGGTGAGGTAGAGCGCGAAGCCTTTGGCGGGTGACGACATGACGAGAGTGTAGCGCCTCCAGCTCCCGGCAGGACCTCAACCCTTCCAGGCCTCGATGCGCGTGATGGTCGCCGTTCGGCCCTCGATCTCCACCTCGTCGCCCTCGGCGCACCCGAGCAGCCGTTGCGCGAGGTCCGATCCGTTGGCGAAGATCCTCCGCTCGAGATCGGCGTCCCAGGCTCCGAGGATGGTCAAGGGTGCGATCGGCGATCCCTCCTCGTCAGCGAAGTGGACCATGGTGCCGATATTGACCGTGGAGGTGTCGGCGGCCCCGGGTTCGAGGATGCGGACAACCGCGAGCTCTTCCTGGATCTTGGCGGCGCGCGCCGACTGCAGTTCCTGGCGGTCCCGCAGCATGTGGTACTCGAAGTTTTCTCTGAGATCGCCCTCGGCGGCGGCCGCATTGATGCCCTTGAGGGTCTTGGGAATCTCCTCTTCGATCAGGATCCGAAGCTCTTCCCGCTTCGCGTTCGCAGCCTCGCGGCTGGCCACCAGGAGGACCGGAGCGTTGTGGTCCTCAGGCGCCTGCCGGCCGTGCTGAGCGGCCTGCTCGATCAACCGGGCGCGTTGAGGTTCCACGGTGTCAATGCGCGCAATGCGTTGACTGAAACGGACTGCCTGCTGTTCGTTGGCCGACTCCATCAGGATCCTTACCGCCACCTTGCCCCCGTCGAGGAGTCCCTTGGAGCGACTCCTGAATGCCGAGAACTCCTTGCGGGTGAATCCGTCCGGGAGCTTTTCGAGAAGAGACGGTGTCATCCTGGCGCGAATCGACTCCGGACACCCGTCCTCGGTCATGGTCTCGCAGGACCAAATGAACTGTGCCGCGTGACTGGCGTGGTTGCGGAAGACGGCGTCGACCGCCTGATCGAGGAGATTCGAGTGGCCGTCAGCCTCGAGCCGGGTCGCGATAGAACGGAGGTTCTGCGAGCTCTCTTCGTGGAGAAACCACTCCGCCCATACCGCCGGCCAGCTGTCGGTCGCGGTTCGAGCGATGGCCTCGAGGGCCTCCGCCCGTGCCGAGCGGTCGTTGATTCCGGAGAGCAGCCCCAGGTGGTTGCCGCCCTCCAACAGCCGGGTCTGGCAGGCCAGGGCCGGGGCGGCGCCGTCCGGCAGTCCGGCGAGCACGCCGGCCGTCAGCCAGGCGACCCCGGGTTGGTTTCGTTCGAGGTCTGGCAGCGATTTCTCGAGGATCCTGGCGGCTGCGGCGGCCTCCACCGGCCCTCTCTCAAAGAGACGCTTGGCAATTGCGGGGCGGTTGGACGGCTGCGCCGTCTGGAGCTCGTCGAGAAGGCTCTCGCCGGCGGCCTCGGCGCTGCGGCTTACCTCGTAGCGAAGTCGCGATCCGGAGCCCGACGAAAGGATCCGAGGATGTTTTCTGGCCCCGTTCCACCACGAGGTCCAGCGATTGGCCGGCAGGACGCCGTCGAGCGCCGCCTTGATGGCGGCGACATCACCCGGTCCCGACAGGCTGTCCAGGATCTGAACCAGCGCCTCGCCCGGCTGATCGACGACAAAGGCCGCAAGAGCCTCGGGGTCTTCGACCTTGCGGCGGCGGAAGTCGCCTTCGGGGAGGGGGCGCAGGTATCGGTTGGCCGCTCCGAACGGAACCGAAATCGGACGTTTGCCGTTGATGTCGACCTTGATGTTTTCGAGTTGCAGATTGAGGTCGATCACGCGACCGACGCCCTGTCCGGTGACTTCGACGACCGTTCCCACGTCGTGATCGAGCCACCGCTCGACCGCCTCGAGTTCCTCGAGGGGCCGCCGCGCGGTCGTAATGACGTGGCGATCGAGCACCGCGCGCAGCGAGGGGCTGCCCTCGCGGTTGCTGGCGAGGTTTGCGACCAATCGCTCGAGCAGCGCCGGCGAGGGTTTGGACTCCGCCAACCTGATCAACTCGCGGATCGCCTCGAGGGCGTTGCCGGGAGAGCTTGAGTTCTCCAACGACTCGGCCAACAACTCGAGCAGGGTCCGGGCCAGGTTCTTCCGCCCGGCTTGCCACGTGCGGCGCCGAACCTCGAAGAGCTCGCGGGTTGGAATCGGCTTCTCCTCGAGGGCCTCCAGCCAGAGCTCTTCGACGCGGTTCCAGTCCTGCTTTTCGAGGGCCTCAGAAAATGACGACCTGATTTCGACGCTCTCTCCCATCAACACTCCCTCAACGCTTCAAGCGCCGAATTGTAGCAGCCTCTAGCCTGCATATCTCACCAGGTTTCGTCACGAGGGCGACGAGGCGCCGTGGTCAGGCGGGTTTTCTCGCCTTGGGGCGCGGAGGCGTACTTTGCAGTACGTTGAGCACCCCAAGGCGAGAAAATACGTCTGGGTAGGATGCATCGTCGGCCGCAGTCGACAGCTGGTGAGATATGCGGGCTAGAGATGACGGCGCGTCTGAGCTTGATGGTTTGGACAGGAGCGGTGCGCCGGTCACGAGTGGGCATCTGAAACCGGGATGTGGAGCACGTCGCCCGGATAGATCCGGCTTCCCCGGAGACCGTTGGCGCGCTGCAGAGCCGACGTCGAGACGCCGAATTTCCGCGCGATGTCATACAGGGTGTCGCCCTGACGGACGCGGTACGTGGTGGTTCCAGAATCGGCTTTCCTGGGCGGTGGGGAACCGCCGACCGGGTCGGGGATCCGCAGGACATCACCGGGGTGAATCCGGGATCCGTTGATCGCGTTGGCCTTCTTCAATGCCGAAACCGATACACCGTGGGCGCTTGCGATGTCATAGAGAGTGTCTCCGGAGCGCACTGTGTAGGCCGAACCTGCGGCAGCGGCGGCACGCTGACCGCCGGCGGGCGCTGCAAGCGTCGCTCCGTCGGGAATGCGCAGGTGCTGGCCCGGCCGAATGACTGAGTTCCGCGACAGATTGTTGACCGTGCACAGACTATCGACCGATACCGAAAACCCCCGCGCGATGTCCCACAGGGTGTCGTTTCGCTGAACCTCGTACTGGCCTTCGGCGCTCGCGGTAAAGGTCTGCGTGGCGGCCACCGTGGTTTCGGTGCCGAAGCGCGGTACGATCAAGTTCTCACCCGGATGAATGAGGCTGCTGCGGAGGCCGTTGGCCTGCCGGATGGCGTTGACGTTCGAACCGTACTTGCGGGCGATCGTGTACAGGCTTTCCCCGCTGCGGACGGTGTGGATCATTCGCGGCGCCCAGTCCGACCTCGGGTTCGAGTCGAGCACCGACTGGGCGGCGTCGGCGGTGCCGGGCGGCACCCGCAACGCCGTTGTGCTGTTCGCCGGCGTCAGATCGCGGCGGATCGCCGGGTTGAGTTCGCGGAGTTCGTCCAACGGGATTCCCGATTTCGAGGCCATGAACTGGAGGTCGAGAGCATCGGGGATATCGACCGAATCATAGTCCCACGGTTGGTCCTGTGGCGTCGTGAAGCCGAAAGCCTCCGGGTCTTTGGCGACGATGACCGATGCAATGAAGGCGGGCACGTAATTTCTGGTTTCGCGGGGCAGGTATTGGCGAAGGGTCCAGAAATCGCGACTGCCCGATTTCCGGATCGCGCGACGGACGTTGCCGGCACCAGAGTTGTAGGCAGCGAGGGCCAGGTACCAGTCGCTGAACTCGCCATACAGGTCGCTGAGGTAGGCTGCCGCCGCTTCGGTGGAACGGACCGGGTCGCGGCGCTCGTCGACGAGTGTTCCCACCTCGAGCCCGTAATGGCGGCCGGTGGATGAAATGAACTGCCACATGCCGTGAGCCCGCGCGCGCGAGTACGCCTTGAGAGAAAAGGCCGATTCGATCAGAGGCAGGTAGGAAAGGTCGAGTGGGAGGCCGGAGGCCTCGAGAACGGCGCGGATCATCGGCAGGTACTCTCCAGCTCTGGAAAGCCCCACGCCGATGCGCTGGTGGTATTCACCCTGCGACCTCATGGTGGCGATGAACTGTTCCACCGTGGGGTTCATGACGAGGGGAAAATCGCTTATTGGGAGCCCGTTTTCGTCGACGGTCTCTTCGATATCCGAGGTGTCAACGACAATGTCGATCGGCGGCAGGATGAACAGTTCCTCGGCCGGGGTGAAGACCTCTTCGAAGGGCTGTTGAAGCGCTTCGATTTCGTTGGACGCATCGATGATCTCGGCCAGAAAGTCGACATAGACCTGGCGGATCGGATACCCACGGGGCGTGTCGAACATCAGACACAGCGCCTCGTCGACGAGCATCACGGCCTCGGCGAAATCTCCGTCCGCCGCCAGTCGTTGAGCCTCGGCCAGGGCGTCGTCTGCCCAGTCCCGGGTAGCCTGTTCCCAAACCTGGTAAGACTTCTGTGGAACCGGCTCAGCAGGGGCGATCGTGCTCAACGGATCGGGTGTTGAAGCACATGAAGCGAGCAGCATCGCGGTCGATACCAAGACGAGCAACCGGCCGGTTGAACCGATCGCGCGAAACGTCAACGAAGGTTCTCCAGATCCAGGGAGAGATGCAGGCTGAGTCTCTTGAGACCGCCGGCTTCCTCGATGTCGAGCGAAACAGGTTCGAATGTGTGGATCGTCTCTCCGTCTTTGCCCTGGATCCGGATCGCGAACTGAACGGCGCGCATATTGGTGAAAACGTTGGAGTTGATGGCCTGTTCGAGCTTCTTTCTCATCTCCCGGGTCAGGGGAGAGGCCGATGACAGCAGACTGTCGAGATCGAGGTCCGGGGAGGTCGAAGAAAAACCCCGTTCACGGGTGTTCATCGTCGCCTGCTTTCGCAGGCCGTCGAGCTCGGCGAGAATGTCAATCTGGTTCGAGACGTAAACCCGTTTGACCGGGGGCGGGGCCTCGATATCGCCGGTCGAACCGTTTTCGAAACCGACCTGGATCACCTCATCCTCATCTGCAGGCGCCGTGGGCTCGTCCGGAGGGGGTTGGGTCGCCTCCTGGCCTGGTGGAGACCACTCGGCGGCCGGTTCTTCCACTACGGGAGGCGCCGTTTCGAT
>CAVQQV010000006.1:0-36298 GCA_963714885.1 Candidatus Sulfomarinibacteraceae bacterium
GACGGAGGTTGAGGATGTGGCAACGAGGCGCTATGGCCATGCTCTGCGGTGTGATGGTCTTTGCCTGCGGGCAGGCTGAAAACGTGGCGGTGACGACCGGGCTCGCGATCGCGTCCTCCTATCCGCTGGAGGGACTCCGGTGAAGGCGGGCGTCGAAGGCCGCGTCGCCATCGTTGGTGGTTCGTCCTCGGGTCTCGGGTTTGCCGTGGCGGAAGACCTGGCCGCGCGGGGCGCCAGGGTGCTGGTCGTGTCCCGCTCAGCGGAGCGGGTGTCCACCGCCGTCGACGCTCTCCGAGAACTCGGCGCTGGCCCGGCCGAGGGTTGCGTCGCCGACTTCCGCGATCCCGAGGCGCCGCGACGGGTCGTGAATACCGCGTGCGAGGTCTTCGGACCACCAGAGATCGTCGTTGCCAACGGCGGTGGCCCACCCGGGATGCCGGCTGTCAGCGCCACTGCGGGCGATCTGACCTCGGCCTGTGAGCTGCTCCTGCTGCCCGTACAGCGTCTGGCCGAACTGACGCTGCCGGCCATGCGTTCGGCCGGTTGGGGGCGGTTCGTGGCCATCACGTCGGTTGCCGTCCGTCAGCCGCAGCCCGGTCTGGTGCTGTCGAACGCGCTGCGCGCAGCGGTCACCGGATATCTCAAGAGCCTCGCCGACGAGGTGGCCGTGGACGGCGTGACGGTCAACACCGTCTGCCCCGGCTACACCGCAACCGACCGGCTCCAGGTTTTGGCCGGCAATGTGGCCGAGCGCCAGGGAACGACCGTGGACGAGGTCTATGCCTCCTGGGCGGCGATGGCCCCCATAGGCCGTCTCCTTCGCCCCGAAGAGGTCGCGGCTGCAGTCACCTTTCTGTGCAGCGACGGAGCTTCCGGCATCACCGGCATCGCCCTCCCGGTCGATGGCGGTTTCGGAAGGAGCTTGTTCTGACACCGCAATTCCGTGCCGTTCGCGGCGCGGAATTGCCGTTGGACATTTGATGTGAAAGGGTTCACAATCTCTTGAGGCGGGTGCGAAACCGCCCTATCTGGGAGGAAGTTTTATGCCAACACGTGACTTGACCATGGCGATCGTGGGCTCCGGTGGTGACGGCGTCATCACCGTGGGCGACATGATCGCGCAGGCGGGAGCGGCCGAGGGGCTGCACGTGATGAAGGTGGAGGCCTACGGGCCGCAGATCCGCGGCGGCGAATCGTCGTGTACGGTTCGTGTGAGCGCCGACCCGATCTACGCCCAGGGCGACCTGGTGCAGGTCCTGGTGGTCTTCAACTGGGCCGACTTCGGACAGTTCCGCGGCGAGATCGTGGTTGCCGAAAACGCCGTCGTGCTCTACGAAGCCACCGACGAAACGCCACGCGACGAGATCGATCTCGGACCGGTTTCCGAGGTGCGCTGGGTGCCGGTGCCATTTATCGAGCTGGCGAAGGAGTCGGCAGGAACTACGCTGGCCAAGAACATCGTCACCATCGGCCTGCTCGGCGAACTCTTCAGCCTGCCGACGACCGCGATGGAGCGGGCGATCGTCAATAAGTTCTCCAAGAAGAAAGAGGGGGTGCTCGAGGCCAACCTGAGGGGCTTCGAGGCGGGCAAGGCGTACGCCTCGAAGATCGAGGACCAGGCCACCGGCATGCGGCTGCAGTACACCCCCGGCGAGCCCATGCTCCTGATGTCGGGCAACGAGCTGTGCGCTGTGGCAGCACTGCACGCGGGCTGCCGTTTCTTCGCTGGCTACCCGATCACGCCCTCCTCCGAGGTACTTCACCTGCTTTCCAAGCTGATGCCTGAGGTTGGCGGCTACCTGGTGCAGACCGAGGATGAGCTGGCGGCCATCGGCGCGGTGATCGGCGGCTCCTTCGCCGGGGTCAAGTCGATGACCGCTACCTCGGGACCCGGTCTCGCCCTGATGACCGAGATGTTGGGTCTGGCCTCGATGGCCGAGATCCCGGCGGTGATCATCGATGTCCAGCGCGGCGGTCCCTCGACCGGGCTTCCCACCAAGTCAGAACAGTCGGATTTGTGGCAGGCCCTGTGGGGCTCCCACGGCGACGCACCACGGGTGGTACTGGCGCCGGCCGACGTGGAGGACTGCTTCCACACCACGGTGGCGGCCTTCAATATCGCCGAAGAGGCACAGGTGCCGGTGATCGTGCTCTCCGACCAGTTCATCGCCCAGCGCCGCGAGACCCTGTCGATGCTGACCCTCGACCACGAGGTCATCGGCCGCCAGGTGCCGACGGCGGGCGACCTGCGAGAGTACAAACGCTACAAGGAGACCAAGTCGGGGATCTCTCCGATGTCGTGGCCGGGGATGAAGGGCGGCGAATACCAGACCAACGGTCTCGAGCACAAGGAGGACGGAACGCCGACCTCGATGTACCTGACCCACGAAAAGATGAACGCTAAGCGCTACCGCAAATTGCGTCTGGTGCGGGACAAATACAGCTTCTTCCGCCGCTACGGCGCCGAAAAGGCCGACGTCGGAATCATCTGCTGGGGCTCCTCCAAGGGCCCGGTCAAGGAGGCGGTGCAGAACGCCACGGCGCGCGGCGAGCGCGTCTCGGCCTTCGTGCCGCAGCTCCTCTATCCCTTCCCCTACCACGAATTCAACGAGTATCTGAAGTCGGTCGACAACGTGATCGTCATCGAACTGAGCTATTCGGCCCAGTTCTACAAGTACCTTCGCACCTTCCTCGATCTGCCCGAGGCGCGCACCTTCGTGTTCAAGCGCTCCGGCGGCAAGAATCTGACGGTTGGCGAGGTCGAAGACAAGATCCGAAAAGTGCTGGAGATGGGTGCTCTCCGGCGGGAGGTCCTGGTATGAGCGCCTCGACAAAGACCGAAATCAAACCCGGTGCGTACAAGTCCGGTCTCAAGCCCGTCTGGTGTCCCGGTTGTGGCGACTTCGGCGTCCTCAACGCCCTCTATCGCTCGATGGCCGCGCTCCAGATCGAGCCCTGGAACACGGTGATCCTCTCCGGAATCGGTTGCTCTTCGCGGCTGCCCGGTTATGTGACCACTTATGGTTTCAACGGCGTGCACGGGCGCGCCCTGACCCTGGCCACCGGGGTCAAGTTGGCCCGTCCGGAACTGACCGTGATCGCGGTCGGCGGTGACGGCGATGGTCTCGCCATCGGCGGCAACCACCTCATCCACGCCTGCCGGCGCAACCTCGATGTCACCTATATCTTGATGGACAACGAGATTTATGGTCTCACCAAAGGCCAGGTGGCGCCGACCACCCCCACCGGCGACAAGACCAAATCGACCTTCTGGGGCAACCCGGAACCGGCGGTGGACCCATGCGAGCTCGCGATCTCGACCGGAGCGACCTGGGTCGGCCGCGGTTTCTCCGGCGACATGAAGGGAATGACCGAACTTATCACCGCAGCCATCGAGCACAGCGGCTTTTCGTTCCTCAACGCCATGTCCCCCTGCGTCACCTGGCGCGGCGACGACGAGTTCAAGCGGCTCAAGGCCATGCAGAGGGCGCTACCGGAAGATCATGATCCGTCGAAACGCGCCAACGCAATTGCCTACACCCGTGAAAAGGACGTGCTGACAACCGGCATTCTCTACGAGGTCGAGGCGCCGACCATGAGCGACCGGCTTGAATCCATCAAAGAACGGGCGATGGATGGCAAACCAGCACCCTCGACCAAGGACATGTTGACCGCCTTCTATCCCAAGTGCTAGCAATTCCAGACGAAGCGTCTGGAATTGCGGTGCGGCCGTTCCGGCCGCAGTTCGTTCACAGCTTTGACAGCACGAGCTCGGCGACCTCGCCGAGCTCGTTTTCGTTGTCGCCGGTGAGGTAGAGGGTAGCAACTCCGCGGCGCAGGACCCAGAGCCGGAAGCGGCCGGTGTCCGGGTCGCGGGAGACCCAGGCGCCGTCGCCCAGGCCTTTGATGTCCTGCGTCGGTTCGTCCACGTAGGGTCGGACCTCGGTGAAGTTCGACGGCGGTTCGAGCTCGACGGCGAAGGCCCGCGGCTGCGACCCGTCGTCGCCAAGCGGCGCCACGATGTAAACGCAACGAGCGATGTCCCCGTCGGGCGAGTTGAACTTCTTCGTCTCCTGGAGTGTGGCCGCGACAGCGCGCGCCACCTCGTCGCCAGGCACCAGCACGCACACGTCAAGCGTCCTGAGATCGAGGGTGGCGGGCGCGCCTGCCGCCGCCGCTATGGTAGCCACCATCACCACAGTCAGCGCAATGAGCTTCATCTGAACCTCCATGTTCACTGGACTGAGGATGAACCTACCAAGAGTGTACGTCGCGTCCCGCAATTCGCTGAAGCGAATTGCCTGCTTACTCCAGAGGCACGTTGAGCTTCGTCGCCAGGTTGTCGCGCAACCACTTGGCGTCGAGCCACTCGAGGGGGTCGACCGACTGGCCCTGGACGAAGATCTCGAGGTGGAGGTGGTCGCCGCCGGCGAGACCGGTGGCGCCGCTGGTGCCGATCGTCTGTCCCCGGGTGACAGCGTCTCCGGTCGAGACATCGATCGAGGCCATGTGGCCGCACAAAGAGAAGAGACCGTAGCCGTGGTCGATGATGACGGCGTTGCCGTAGAGGGTCATCCAGCCGGCAAACACGACCAAGCCGGAGTTCGGTGCCGGCACCGGCGCCCTCGCCGTCGAAGCCAGATCGAGCCCGAGGTGGGTCTGGTGGTCGACCGCCTCGCCATCGTAGAGATAGGTGCGGGTCTGCGCGAAGTTGGCCTTCAGCGCCGTGTTCGGCATCTGGACAAAGGGGCCCGACCAGAGAAATGCGGGTTGGCTCGAGCGCGCGAGCTCGACGACCCGCGCCAGCTCCAGGGCCCGCAGTTCTCTGTTGATGACCAGGTACTGGTCGAGCAGGGAGCCTGCGGCGTCGAAGCCCGGCGTCTGGCTGGCGATGGCGGGAACCACCCGGGCGAGAAAGTCGTCGCTCACCTGAATCGTGTCGACTCTGGGCGGCATGGTCTTGAAGATTTCGAGAAACGGCTGTTCGGTGCGATTGCCGGCGTCGTCCTCGGCGAAGAGTCGCACCTCAGCGGCGTCAGCTACGTTCCACGGTATGGCGTACAGCACGAAGCGATCGTTTGCTCCACCGCCCTCGAGCGGGAAGCCGGTGGCCTCGAAATCCCCCGCGCGGACACCGGAGCGCAGAACCGTGTCGCCGACCCGGTAGACCACCGCGCCGCTGCCCCCCTGTCGGGCGTAGTGCTGGGTGGAGACCAGTTCGAGGTGGGGTGGGCGCCTCCGCACGACCGTCGTCAACTCGATGACCGTCGGCTGCGGCCGGCGCAGGAAGCCTGCCGAACGGGTAGCGGTGGCCCGCAGCATTGCCTCGCCCTCTTCGAGCCAGGGCAGACTGTCGGTACCGACGACGGTCTCGAGCACGGCGTCGGCGATGCCGCCCCCGCCCCCGAGAATAGCCGGCAGCGGTGAACCAGGGGCAAAGGTGTTTTCACTCAATACTTCGGTGCGTTCGCCCTGTTCGAGCTCCAGGCGAATGACGCCGAGGCCCTGCGACGGCTCAGCAAACGATGCCGTGACAACCGTGGCGGGACCAATGGCCGGCCAATCGGTCACCAAGCCGATTGAAGGTTCAGGCCCGACCCGCAGCGCGAACCAGAGTGTGACCCCCGCCCCCGCCACCAGCAACAGCACCATTATCGTGGGGAACTTGCGCGACTTCTTTTTCGAAAACGACTGCATGAAGACTCCCAAACGGCGGCCGTGATCTTCATCGACCGCGCGGTGACCGAGCATAACCTACCGGCTGCAATTCGTGGCAGCGGGCCCTTGGCCCGCGGCCGCGAATTGCCTCTGTCTCATACAACAATGAAGCAATATGCTTGACGTCTTTGTTTGACGACCTAAATTATTAACAGCGGCAATATTCAGTTCGGTTAACGGTTTTGATCGGCGGCGAACGCATGAGCATTACTGAACAGCACGGCAGCGGGACTTCTCCCGGCGACCAGTTCTACCGGTTCCTGCGCTCGGGCCACGTCCTGCGGTCGTTGTTGCGCGAGTTCCTCGAAGAGGACTTCCTGCGCCAGGTCTGCTCACACCGGCTGACGCGCTCGCAGTTCTGTTTCCTCAAGCTCATCGCCGCCAACGCCGACCTTCAGGTGGGTGAGCTCGCGCGTTCGATCGGGGTGTCGGCTGCCGCCACCAGCAAGAACCTCGACAAGCTCGAGCGGCTGGGATTGGTGACGCGTGAGGCCTCGAGCGAGGACCGGCGGGCCATTCTGTTGTCGGCGAGCTCGGAGGGGCGGCGGCTGGTGCGCGACTACGAACGGCACAAAGCGGCCCAACTGGCGCCGGTGATCGAGGCGCTGGGCTCGGACAAGACCGGTCTTCTGTGTGACCTCCTCGAAGAGGTGTGCTCCGGAATGCTGGCCCGGGTCGAAAACCCTCGCGAGACCTGTCTGCGGTGTGCAGGCTACTACCGGTCCGACTGCGTATTCGAGAAGTTCCAAGGCGAGTGTGCGCTCAAGCCCCGCCGCGGCGGCGAGGTGGAAGCATGATGACGGAATTTCGGATTTCGGATTTTGGATTTCGAATTTTTCGCGCCGTTCACTGGCGGGTGGATCGGGAGAGAAATTGGACGGACGAAATCCTGAATTTGGAACGCCGAGTTTTCACTCGGGTCCTCCGTGAGGCTGCCGGGTGGTGGGTCCGGAAATCCGAAATCCGAAATCCGAAATCCGAAATGTGCTGGTTCGGGAGGATTTGATGAGGAACTGGAGAACGCCGCTTGACGTGCAAAAGGTCAAGGTCCCGGTGGGCCGGGTTGTGATCATCGCGGACCGCTGCAAGGGGTGCGCTTTCTGTGTGGAGTACTGCCCGAAGGATGTTCTTGTCATGTCCGACGGTTTCAACAAAAAGGGCTACCACCCGCCGGAAGTGGTCAAGACCGGCGAGTGCGTCAACTGCAATCTGTGCGAGATGATCTGCCCCGACTTCGCGATCTTTTGCGTGCCCACGGAAAAGGCGGAGGCGGCGGCCGAAGGAGGTCTCAATTGAAGGCCGATCCAGCCGGTGTGTTGACTGGCGTCCACTATCTCGATGGTGACTATGCGTGCGGAGAGGGCGCGATGGCGGCGGGGTGCCGCTTTGTCGCCGGCTACCCGATCACGCCCTCGACCGAGGTGGTGGAACGCATCTCACGACGATTCCCGATGATGGGCGGCACTTTCATCCAAATGGAGGATGAACTCGCGAGCATGGCGGCGGTGGCCGGGGGCGTGTGGACCGGCACCAAGTGCATGACCGTCACCTCGGGGCCGGGCTTCTCGCTGATGATGGAGAACATCGGGCTCGCGACCATGATGGAGGCGCCCTGTGTGGTGGTCAACGTCCAGCGCGGCGGCCCCTCCACCGGGCTGCCGACCATGGTCGGGCAGGCCGACATGATGCAGGCGCGGTGGGGGTCGCACGGCGACTACGAACTCATCGCCCTGTCGCCGCAGTCGCCCCAGGAGGCCTTCGACCTCACCATCGAAGCCTTCAACCTGGCCGAGACCTGGCGAGTGCCGGTGATGTTCATGATGGACGAGTGCGTCGGCCACATGACCGAAAAGGTGGTGATCCCGCCGGCCGACGAGATCGAGGTGGTGCCGCGTAAACTCACCGCCAAACCGCCCGGCGAGTACCTGCCCTATGCGGTCAACGGCAGCCAGGTGCCAGAGATGGTGCGGGCGGGCGACGGCTACCGATTCCACACCACCGGTCTGACCCACGACGAACGAGGTTACCCGGATATGTCGGTGGGCTGCCAGGAGGAGAGCGTCCACCGTCTGATCAACAAGATCCGGCTCAACGCCGACCAGATCGTGCGCTACGAGGAGGAGTCGGTCGAAGGCGCCGACGTGGTGGTGGTGGCGTATGGCATCACTGCCAGGGTCACCCGCGCCGGCATCGACCTCGCGCGAGCTCAGGGCGTCAAGGTCGGCTTCCTGCGGCTGGTCGTGGTGTGGCCGTTCCCCGAGAAGCGGATCCGGGAGCTTGCCGCCAACGTCAAGGCCTTCGTCGTGCCGGAGATCAACTACGGCCAGATGGTGCTCGAGGTCGAGCGCTGTGCGGCAGGCAAGGCTCCGGCCGTGCTGGTCGGGCACGGGGGCGGCGGCGTGCACGATCCCGAAGTGATCTGCAAAGCCATCGTGGAGGCTGCCCGATGAGCACCGAGATCCAAGAAACCGCCGCCCGTCCCGAAGACCACCCGATTGCGCCGTATCTGCGGATGGACCGGATGCCCCACATCTGGTGCCCCACCTGCGGCATCGGTACGGTCGTCAAGTGTTTCGCCACCGCTCTCGGCGAGGCCGGGGTCGACCTCGACAAGACGGCGATCGTCTCCGGCATCGGCTGCACCGGCCGAGTGGCCGGCTACATGAACCTGGACGCATTCCATGCCACTCACGGCCGCGCCATCCCCTTCGCCACCGGTCTCAAGCTCGGCCGCCCCGAGCTCGAGGTGGTGGTGTTTTCGGGGGACGGCGACCTGTCGGGGATCGGCGGCAACCATTTCATCCACGCCGCACGACGCAACATGGACCTGCTGGTGATCCTGGTCAACAACTTCATCTACGGCATGACCGGCGGGCAGAACGCCCCCACGACCCCCGAGACGGCGCGGTCGTCGACCATGCCCTTCGGCAACTTCGAGCACCCCTTCAACCTACCGCACCTGGCGGCGAGCTGCGGCGCCACCTTCGTGTCCCGCTGGACGTGTCTCCACATCCGCAGGCTGACCAAGTGCATTCGCACCGCGCTCGGGCGCAAGGGCTTCCGTTTCATCGAGGTGATCGCGCCGTGCTCGACCCTGTACTCGAGGCTCAATCGGTTGGGGAGCGGACTCGATTTGATGAAGTTCTACCACGACAACTCGGAGATCCGGCACGGCGCCGACACCCGCGATCTCGAGATCGGTTTCCAGGACCGCTTCATCTGCGGCAACTTCCTCGACGAGGAGCGCCCCACTTTTCTCGAGCAGATGAACGCCCACTACACCAAGGTGCTCGGCGACCGTTATGTACCGATGCAGCCGGAAGGAGGGTGGATCCATGAGTAAACCGACCAGGACCGAAATCCGCATCACCGGCTTCGGCGGCCAGGGCGTGGTGCTGGCCGGCCACATCATCGGCCACGCCTGTGCGGTCAACGCCGACAAGCACGCCACGATGATCCAGAGCTTCGGACCGGAGGCGCGAGGATCCGCGTGCTCGACGACGCTTGCGGTATCGGACACCGAGGTGTTGTACCCCTACATCGGACGGCCGGACATCTTCGTCGTGATGTCGGGTGAGGGCTACGACAAGTACCGTGACGAGCTCAAGGACGACGGCATCCTGGTGTATGAAAAGGATCTGGTCCAGGTCGTAGAGAAACCGGGCCAGAAGTCCTACGGCGTGTCGTCGACGCGAATCGCCGAGGACCTGGGCCGGGCGATCGTCCAGAACATCGTCATGCTCGGCTTCTTCGCCGCCGCCACCCGGATCGTGCCGGTGGAGAAGATGCGTCAGGCGGTGGAGGAGTCGGTTCCCAAAGGCACCGAAGCGCTCAACCTGCGGGCCTTCGACGCCGGAGTTGCCGCATTCGAAGAGAGCTATGCCGAGGGCGCCAAAAAGCATGAGGCCGCGCCGGTGGGGAGCTGACATGGCCAAGGTCGGCGTCTTTGTCTGTCACTGCGGCGAGAACATCGCCCGCAACGTCAAGGTGCAGCAGGTGGTGGACTTCGCACACGACGTCCCGGGGGCCGCAGTCACCGAGCACTACCCCTACATGTGCTCGGCGCCCGGTCAGCAAATGGTGATCGACGCCATCCGCGAGCATGGGCTCGACCGGGTGGTGATCGCAGCGTGTTCACCGCAGCTGCACGAACCCACCTTCCGCGCCGCCGCCGCCCAGGCGGGGCTCAACCCGCACCTGGTGGAAATGGCCAACATCCGCGAACACTGCTCGTGGGTCCACCGCGACCCCGTCCAGGCCTCCGCCAAGGCCTGCCAGACCGTGACCGCGGCGGTGGAAAGAGTCAAGCGCGCCAAACCCCTCGACCCGATCGAGGTGCCGGTGACAAAACGCGCGCTGGTGATCGGCGGCGGCGTGGCCGGCATCCGCTCCGCGCTCGACATCGCCAATTCTGGCCATCCCGTGGTCCTCGTGGAGCGCGAGCCGTCGCTCGGCGGCAACATGTCGCGGCTGTCGGAGACCTTCCCAACCCTCGACTGCTCGCAGTGCATCCTCACCCCGCTCATGGTGCAGGTGTCGCGACACCCCCTGATCGAGCTCATGACCTACTCCGAGGTCGAGGAGGTGTCGGGCTACGTCGGCAACTTCACGGTCCGCATCCGCCGCAAGCCGAGCTTTGTCGATCCCGACGTCTGCACTGCCTGCGGCGACTGCACCGCAGTCTGCCCGTCGCCGGGCGGCAACGAGTTCGACATGGGGCTGAGGAGCCGCAAGGCGATCTACATCCCGTTTCCGCAGGCTGTCCCGTCCACCTACACCCTCGACGCCGACCGCTGCCTCAACTCCAATCTGCAGTCGCCGACCGGCTTCCGGGTGCTGGCGTGCGTCAAATGCGACGATGTCTGCAAGCCCCAGGCCATCGACTTCGACATGCAGCCCGAGATCGTCGAGCGCCAGGTCGGCGCCATCGTCGTCGCCACCGGCTACGATCTGCAGATCGGTCAGCAGGCGAAGGAGTGCGGCTACGGCGTCCTTCCCGACGTCATGGACGGTCTCGAGTTCGAGCGCATGCTGTCGGCCTCGGGACCCACCGAGGGCGAGGTGCGGCGGCCGTCGGACGGCGCCGAGCCGAAGGACGTGGTCTTCATCCAGTGTGTGGGCTCCCGCAACCCCAAGCACGGGGTGCCCTACTGTTCGCGCGTGTGTTGCATGTACACCGCCAAGCACGCGCTGCTGCTGCGCCACAAGGTGCCGGACTCGCGTGCCTTCATCTTCTACATGGACATCCGCGCCGGCGGCAAGGGTTACGAGGAGTTCGTCCACCGGGCGATGGAAGAAGAGCGGGTGATGTACATCCGCGGCCGGGTCAGCCAGGTCTACCAGGAGGACGGCAAGCTCAAGGTCCTCGGCGTCGACACCCTGTCCGGCAAGCAGGTCGAGATCAACGCCGACATGGTGGTGCTGGCGACGGCCATGGAGCCCACCGATCACGGCAAGATCGCGAGCACCCTGCGGATCGCAACCGACGAGCACGGCTTCCTCAAGGAGGCCCACCCCAAGCTGCGCCCGGTGGAGACATTGACCGCTGGTATCTTCCTCGCCGGCGCCGCGCAGGCGCCCAAGGATATCCCCGACACCGTGTCGCAGGCCTCGGCGGCGGCTTCCAAGGGGATGGAGCTGCTGTCGCACGAGTTCCTCGAGCGCGACCCCACCACCGCGCAGGTCAACCAGGCCGCCTGCGCGGGGTGCTTCGAGTGCTTCCAGGTCTGCCCCTACGGCGCCATCGAAAAGCAGGAGGTACGCGACCGCGACGGCAACTTCCTGCGCATGGTGGCGTGGTCGAACCCCGCCATGTGCGAGGGCTGCGGGCTGTGCGCCGTGACCTGCCGCGGCGGCTTCATCGATGTCGCGGGCTACTCGGACGAGCAGGTCTTTGCCCAGCTCGGGGCGCTGGGACCGCTGCCGGAGGTGCTGGGACGATGAGCGACGCGCAAACCTCCACCGTTCGACGCCCGGGCGCGGCCGCCGTCCCCGACGGCTGGCAGCCCCAGATCGTGGCCCTGGTCTGCAACTGGTGCACCTACGCCGGCGCCGACATGGCGGGGACCACCCGCCTCGAGTACCCGGCCAACGTCCGCATGGTCCGCTTTCCCTGTACCGGGCGGATGAGCCCGCTGATGATCCTGCGCGCCTTCGAGCAGGGGGCCGACGGCGTCCTGGTTTCGGGCTGCCACCCCGGCGACTGCCACTACGTGCAGGGCAATCTGGTGGCGCGCCGCCGCTTCACCATCTTCCGCTCGCTGTTGGACTTTCTCGGCGTCGATCTCAAGCGGCTGCACTTCGCGTGGGTGTCGGCGGCGGAGGGCCACAAGTGGGCGCGGGTGGTCAAGGACGTGACCGCGGCGGTCACCGAGGCCGGTCCGTTGCCGCGTTTCACCGCGGCCGATGCCTGGGACGGCCCCGAGCTGCCGTCGGTGGAGGGCGGCGGCCCCGCCGAGCTCTCCGATGCCGAGACCGAGGGGCTGCGCACCAACCTGCGTGCAGCCGCGTCGGAGCTCCTGAACAACGAGCGCGTCGGTGTGGTGGTGGGCTACCGGGCCGGCTCGTTGCCGGGGCGCATGACGCCGGTGATGGTGAGCACTGCGGCCGACTGTCAGCAGCTCGACTGGGGCCCCGGCTGCGTCAACAACCTTGCGGCCTACGCGAAGACGGCGCTCCAAAAGGCCGACAAGGTCGCACTGGTGGTCAAGACCTGCGACCTCGGCGCGGTCACCGGCCTCATCCGCGAGGGTCAGATCAGCCGCGACCAGGTGCGGCTCATCGGGGTCCAGTGTCCGGGCGTGCGACCCTCCGGTGACGCGCTCGCCGACAAGTGTCTGTCGTGCTCGGGCGCGCCGCACCCGATCTGCGACCTGGTGGTGACGGTGGACGGCGTCCGCGAGAGCTGCGCCGATCCGGCGGACGCGCCGGCCGATTCCGAGGACGCGCGCGACCGGCAGATCGCCCACCTGGAAGGGCTGCCGGCCGACGAGCGGTGGCGGTTCTGGCAGCGCCAGTTCGGCCGCTGCCTGCGCTGCTACGCGTGTCGGGCAGCGTGCCCCTTGTGTTACTGCTCCTCGTGCATCGCCGACAAGCACCGCCCGCAGTGGGTGCCCACCGCCATCGACGAGCGCGGCAACGGCGCCTGGAACGTGATCCGGGCGATCCACCTCGCCGGCCGCTGCTCGGGGTGCGACGAGTGCGCGCGGGTGTGCCCGGCGGACATCCGCCTCGACCTCATCAACCGCAAGCTGGCGCTCGAGGTCGAGCGTCAATTCGGCGCCGCCGGGCTCGACCCCGAGCACAAGTCGGCGCTGGTCGACTTCCGGATGGAAGACGCAGAGGAGTTCATCCTGTGAGGAGTGACTGATGGACCGCACGGCGTGGGTGCTGAGCGAGACCGAGATGCGGACCTGGCTGCAGAGCCTGGTCGACGGCGACCGTTCGGTGGTGGCGCCGGTGGCGGAGGACGGGTTGACCCTGTTCCGACCGATCGCCGCCGCCGACCACGCGGTGATCTCACCGCGCGGCAAGACCCGGTGGTCGCCCAAGGAGTTCCTCTTCCCGCGCTCGGAGGCGCTCTACCGCTACACCTTCAAGGGCGAATCCGTGGTGATCGAGGACCCGGCAGGACCGGAGCGCCCGCAGGTCCTGTTTGGGGTCCGCAGCTGCGATGCCGCCGGTCTCGCGCGGCTCGACGAGATCTTCCTGAGCGGCCGCAAGGACCCGCTCTATGCTGCGCGGCGCGAGGCCACGACGGTTGTAACCGCCGGCTGTGCCGCGGCCGACCCAGAGTGTTTCTGCACTGCAGTCGGCGGTTCTCCGGTGGGCACGGATGGTGCGGATCTGCAGCTCCTGCCCCTCGGTGACGAGAACTGGCTTCTGACGCCGTTCACCGACAAGGGCGAGGCGCTGGTGGGCGGCGCCGCCACATCGTGGAACGAGGCGGGGAAGAAGGAGCTCGGCCGGGCTGCCGTGCTCGAGAAGACAGTCTCCGAACAGATCACCCGCAGTCCGATTCAGCATGAGTGGTCCGAGCTGCTCGAGGCGGGGTTCGAAAGCCCGTCGTGGGACCGGCTCGCCGAGCACTGTCTGGGCTGCAGCATCTGCGCCTACGTCTGCCCGTCCTGCTCGTGCTTCGACATGAACCACGACGCCAACGCGTGGTGCGGCGAGCAGTGCCGGTCGTGGGACGCCTGCACCTTCGGTCTCTTCACCCTCCACGCCTCGGGTCACAACCCGCGCGAAAGCCGCGGTGAACGCTACCGCCAAAGGGTGCTGCACAAGTTCTCGTTCACCGGCGACGGCGAGGATCACTTCCGTTGCGTCGGTTGCGGCCGCTGCGTCGCCCTGTGTCCGGCGGGCCTCGACATCGGCGAGATTGTGACCGCGGCAGCCACCGCCATCCAGGAGGAGGGCGCAGATGCAGCTCGCTGAGATCTCTCCCAACCCGTACCACCCGAACCTCATGCGGATCGCGGGCTTCGCGGACGAGACCCGGGACGTCCGCACGCTGAGGCTGCAGTTCATCGACGCCGCCGAGGCGAATGAGTTCGGCGGCTGGCAGCCGGGCCAGTTCGGACAGTTCACGGTCTTCGGCGCCGGCGAGTCGGTCTTCGCGATCGCCAACAAACCCTGGCACCCCAATGGCGGCGGCGAGCCTCCGACCATCGAGTGCACCTTCCGCGCGATCGGCAAGGTCACGAACGCGCTGCGCGCCATGTCGGAGGGCCAGACCATCGGCTTCCGCGGCCCCTACGGCAACCACTTCCCGCTCGACGACTGGCGCGGC
Organism: Candidatus Sulfomarinibacteraceae bacterium; assembly: GCA_963714885.1. Taxonomy (GTDB): domain Bacteria; phylum Acidobacteriota; class Thermoanaerobaculia; order Thermoanaerobaculales; family Sulfomarinibacteraceae; genus Sulfomarinibacter. Next base: position 14,510 of record CAVQQV010000006.1, read on the forward strand.
AAGGGGCTCGTCTTCATCGGCGGCGGGATCGGGATGGCAGCGCTGAGGTCGGCCATGCTCGCGGCCATCGACCGCAAGTCCGAGTTCGGCGACATCGTCATCCTCAACGGCGCGCGCACCGTCGCCGACATGGTCTACAAAGAGGAGATGCCGAGCTGGCAGGAGACCGACGGCGTCACCGTGGTGCGGACGGTGGACCCCGGCGGCGAGGGCGAGGGCTGGGACGGCGAGGTGGGCCTCTTGCCCAACGTCTTCGAAAAGCTCGCCCTCAACCCCGCCAATCGTATTGTCATCGCCTGTGGACCGCCGGTGATGCTCCACTACCTTTTCCTGAGTCTGGGCAAGACCGGCTACCAGCCGGAGCAGGTGGTGACCACGCTCGAGAACAAGATGAAATGCGGCATCGGCCACTGCGGCCGTTGCTACGTCGGCCCCTTCTCGGTGTGCAAGGACGGGCCGGTCGTGACCTGGGCGGAGCTCAACGAGCTGCCAAAGGATTACTGATGGACGCCAGAGTCAGACCTGATTGGGACATCCGCGACGCCATCCTCGACATGGGTGGGACCGACGTCTACAAGTGCTACCAGTGCGGCAAGTGCATGGCGGTCTGTCCGTGGTCGCACGTGGAGACCGTGCTCTTCCCGGTCTACCGCACGCCGCAGTCGGTCAAGTTCGGGGCCATCATGACCTCGGAGGACGCCGAGCAGATCGAACGCGAGGTCGAGGAGGTCTACCGCTGCGTGGGTTGCGAATCGTGCTCGACCTGGTGCCCGCACGACGTCTCGATGCCCACCATCATGCGGGGCATCCGCCGCATCCTGGTCGAGTTCGGTTCCTACCCGTCGCAGCTCGCCGACTCGGTCGGCCGTATCGCGAGTTCCGGCAACCCCTTCGGCGAACCACGCGAAAACCGCGGCCAGTGGGCCGAGGCGCTCGAGGTCCAGGCCTTCACCCCCGACATGGAGTACCTCTACTCGCCGTGCTGCACCCCGGCCTACGACCCTCGCGCCAGAAAGGTGGCCGAGGCCACGGTCAACGTCCTGAGGACGGCGGGGGTGACCTTCGGCATCCTCGGCGACGCCGAGTCGTGCTGCGGCGAGGCGATCCGTCGGGTCGGCGCCGAGGAGGTCTTCCAGGAGGTAGCGAGCGCCAACGCATCGGTCTACGCAGAGGCCGGCGTTCGCAAAAGCGTGTGTACCTCGCCGCACTGTCTGTTGACCTTCAAAAAAGAATACTCCGAGTTCGACGCCACCTTCCAGCCCGTCCACCAGACCCAGCTCTTTGCCGATCTGATTGCCAAGCAGCGCCTGACGCCCTCGAAGCCGCTCGGCAAGAAGGTCGTCTACCACGACCCCTGCACCCTGGGCCGGGCGAGCGGCATCTACGACGAACCACGGGTGGTGCTGCAGTCGATCCCCGATCTCGAGCTCCTCGAGATCCCGCACTACTCGCGCGAGTACAGCCTGTGCTGCGGTGGCGGCTCGGGCGGGATGTGGATCGAGCGCGCCAAGGGCGAGCGGCTGTCCGACATCCGCGTCGCCCAGGCCGCCGCCACCGGCGCGGATATCCTCGCGGTCGCTTGCCCCTATTGTCTCCAGATGTTCGAGGACTCGGTCAAGACCATGGACCTGCCACTCGAGGTCAAGGACGTGGCGGAGTTGCTGGCGGACGCGATCTGACGCGATTATCTGTGAGTCAAGCTGAGCTGCGCGTGGCGGCATCTTCTCGGTTTCGATCGAGGGCTATGCGGCAAGCAACCAGAAGAAAGACGACAGCCCAAGAAAAGCGCTCATGAGTGCAACTCCAATCCATGCATACGCGCCTCTGTTGGCCGCAAAATGGCCGCCGATCGCCGTCACATAGAGGACCGTGAGAGAAATCGTTGCCGGTACGATGAATCTGAAATCGCTGTTGGCTGACGTCGGAAGACGGTACCTCACAAAGAAAAACGCGGCCACGAGTGCTGCCAGGCTGAGATAAATCGGAAGAAATCGAGTCATCGAGAGTCTCTGCCTGCCGATCACGGATAACAGGAGATAGAGCAGGATCATCAGCAGCATGAAACTCATGACCTTCGCGATGCCCTCGGATTCCGATGTGAATGCGAAGGCCCCGAACATGCTTGTCTTGAGGAGATAGTGGATCACGTTGTGACGAGAGGCGCCGTCGCCGGAGTCGACGAAGGGCTCGGTCACAAAATGGACAGGGTTGAAGCGCACGAAATTGACGGGCTTGTTACCGACCATGATTTCAGGAACGAGTTGGGAGGAGTTGCCGATCAGCCAATCGTCGCCACCGGGACCGAATGGAGGGTGAAGAAAGGTGATCGAGCAGGCCGCCACCAGCAAAAAGGCCACGACCACCTGGTCGATTTTCTTGGTCGGCTGTCGCCCTGGAAGCGCCCCGAAGGGCCAATAGGTGCATGCGATCAGAACCGCAAACACGAGAAGCCCGGTGGCTTTGCATATGGTTGCGAGAAAGGCGAACACAGATGCGACCAGGAAATCCCTGCGTTCGCCAAGCACCCACCAGCGGCATATGAAAAGCAGTCCGAGACCATATAAGAAGTACAACATCGGCTCGTTGCCGATCCGTCCCGCGTGGACAATCCCCGAAGGCCACAAACTGAGCACGAGGGTTCCAAGCACTACAAGGAGAGGATCGGAAAAGAAAAGCCGGATCACCAGGGTGCCCGCGATGATGAAGCCAGCCATGCATGCAAGGGAAAAGAGCTGCAACAGAAAAAAGGGGTTCAAACCCAGTTCAAGGGAAGTCCGGAAAACCACTGCAGCGCAGGCGTAATACAGTGGCGGCTGCCAACATTCAAAACACGAGTCAGGTTGCGGAAGCATGGCTGTTGATGCCATGAACTGCACGTAGGAGATGTGTCCACGATAGTCGTGGGTCCGCACATTTGCAGGACTCGCCGAAATGTAGTGAAGTCGAATCAACAGTCCAATGATGATGATCAGGATGATCGACAGGTCGACGAGAGAGCCTCGAACCCATTGGTTTCCGGGATGTCGATCAGCGTCTGGTTTCTGCATGGAAGGAAGCCCCTTCGCAGGCTATCATAAGGGATGGGGATGGATCGTCGTCTGATTGCTGTCGCGGTGGTGGCCGCGCTGGCGGCTTTCTCGCAGGCATGTCTCAAACTCGGCACCGGTGACCCTGGACAATCTGTTGGACTGGGCGTGGTCGTGACCTATGAGGAATACCAACACATCCGACGGGGAATGCCGTTCGAGGTTGTTCAGCAGATCGTTGGCGATCCCGGTCAGACCCTGGTGCAGCGACCGGGCTACGCACTTGTTTCCTGGGTGAATAGCGACGGGAGTTTTCTTGTCGTTCAGTTCCTTGAAGGCCGAGCTTCAAGTTGGCGCCAGAAGGGGATGCGACAATTGTGACCCACGGTCCGAGCAGTCAAGGACGTGGCGGAGCTGCTGGCGGATTCGCTCTGACGCTTTGATTCTCGAACCGCGCTGTTGACGCTGGCGGCCGGCGGTGCGTACAGAAACCCTTCGCTCAGCCCCGACTGAATCGACTCTGCGGTTGTTCACGAAGGCTGATGCAGGTCGGAGAGAACGAAACAAAGATATAGTGGCGTTGCGCTCATTTGAGGTGAGGTCATGTCACTTGTTCCGGGGACGCTTCTCGGCCCGTACGAGATCGTCGCCCCGCTGGGAGCGGGCGGGATGGGGGAGGTGTGGCGGGCGCGGGACGAGCGTCTCGGCCGCGAAGTGGCGATCAAGGTGCTGCCGGCGGAGTTCGCCGCCGATCCTGAGCGGCTGAAGCGCTTCGAGCGCGAGGCGCGGGCGACGGCGGCGCTGTCGCATCCCAACATCCTGGCTGTCCACGACGTCGGCACCCACGAGGGCGTGCCGTACCTGGTCGAGGAGCTGCTGGAAGGGGAATCGCTCAAGGAGCGGCTCGACCGCGGCGGCGTCGCCTTGCCCGAGGCGCTGCGGATCGCGGACAAGATCGCGAAGGGGCTCGCCGCCGCCCACGAGAAAGGGATCGTCCACCGCGACCTCAAGCCGGGCAACGTCTTCCTGACCAGACACGGCACGGTCAAGGTGCTCGACTTCGGTCTGGCGAAGCTGGTGCCGACGGTGCCTGCGGACGAGGCCGAGACGCTGACCCAGGCTGCGACCGCGACGACCCGGCTCGGAGGGGTGCTGGGAACGCTGGCGTACATGGCGCCGGAGCAGGCGCGGGGGCGGCCGGTCGACCAACGGGCGGACGTGTTCGCGTTCGGGGTGGTGCTGTACGAGATGCTGGCCGGGGAGCGGCCGTTCCGGGGGGCGACCAGTAGCGACGTGATGGCGGCGATTCTTAAGGACGAGCCGGCGCCGCTGCCGGGGGGGGTACCACCGGTGGTGGCGGCGGTGGTGACGCGCTGCCTGGCGAAGGACCCCGACCGGCGCTACCAGCGGGCCGGCGAAGTGCAGTCGGCGCTCGAGGCGGTGCAATCGGGTGTTGTCGCCGTGCCGGGGCCGTCTTTGTTCGCCGTGCGCTCCCACCGGCGCTGGGTGATAGCGGCCGCTCTGGCGGTCGCGGTGGCCATTTCTACGCTCGTCTTCGATATCGCTAGCCTGCGCACACGGATGAGCGCGGGGCTCACCGGTCCGACGCGGTCGATCAAGCTCGCCGTTCTCCCCTTCGCCAACCTCACGGGCGACCCGGAGCAGGAGTACCTCTCCGACGGTCTCACGCAGGAGATGATCATCCAGCTCGGCCGCCTCCACCCGGAGGCGCTGAGCGTGATCGCGCGCACCTCCGTGATGCGTTACAAGAAGGGTGACACGCCGATCGACCAGATCGGCCGCGAGCTCGGGGTGGACTACGTGCTCGAGGGCAGCGCGCAGCTGGAGGCCGGCCGGATCCGGATCTCGGCCGAGCTGATCCACGTGGAGGACCAGGTGCAGCTCTGGGCCGACAGCTACGAGCGCGAGCTTTCCGGCATCCTGGCGCTGCAAAGCGACGTGGCGAGGCAGGTGGCCGGGGCCCTGGCGTTGAAGCTCCTGCCGGCCGAGCGAACCCGCCTGACCTCGGCCCGCACCGTCAACCCCGAGGCGTACGACGCCTATCTCAAGGGCTCGTACCACTGGCAGAAGCTGACGCCGACCGACATCGACACCGCCGAGCGCTACTTCGAGCTGGCGCTGGAGAAGGACCCCTCGTATGCGCCGGCCTACGAGGGTCTGGCGTGGGTCTGGGCGGCTCGTCAGCAGATGGGCATCACGGCGCCCAGCGAGGCCGGTCCGAAGGCCAAGGCGGCAGCGGAGCGGGCCATCGCTCTCGACGATTCCGCCGCGGGAGCGCACCAGGCGTTAGCTGTGGTCAGGTCTTGGACCGAGTGGGACTGGACCGGCGCCGAACCGGAATGGCGGCGCGCCCTCGAGCTCGACCCCAACTCCGCCAGCACGCATGCGTACTACGCGCACTTTCTGGCGAATCTGGGGCGTGCCGACGAGGCCATCACGCACGCCGAAAGAGCGCTCGAGTTGGACCCGTTCAATGCTCTCTTTCACGCCATGTACGGCGTGGTCCTGCAGTATCAGCGACGCTGGGACGAGTCCCTCGCAGCCGCCCGGACCGCGCTCAGCCTGCAGCCCGACATGCCGGTTGCTCACTTCGTGCTCCAGGACGCATACATCGCCAAGGGGATGCGGGACGAGCAACTGGCCGATCAGCGGGAGCGAATCGCCCGCGATCCCGAGCGCGTCGCGGCGTTCGAGCTGGGTCTGGCGGAGGCGGGGTACGAGGGCGCGCAACGGCGCATCGCCGACCTCCTGGCGGCAAGGTATGAGAAAGCTCGCGGAGTCCCGGACGCCGGGGCGCGCGGGGTCTACATGCCCGTCGGGATCGCCTGGCGTTATCTCGACGCCGGCGACCGCGAACGCGCCATCGACTGGCTCGAGGTGGCGTACGAGGCACACGATCCCGGCCTGCCCTACGTCGGCTCGCCGAGCTGGGACGCTCTGCGCCCAGATCCGCGCTTCCGGGCTCTGCTGCGCCGGATCGGACTACCCCCGGGCTGAGGCCCCAGCGGTCGGCGGCCGCCGGCGCCGACATCCTTGCCGTGGCTTGCCCCTACTGCCTGTAGTATTCGAAGACTCGGTCAAGACCATGGACCTCGCCCTCGAGGTCAAGGACGTGGCGGAGCTGTTGGCGGATTCGTTGTAGGGGCCCATTCGGTTGCCCGCAGATCACGCAGATTGACCCAGATCCATCGCACCGTCGCAACCACGAAGACACCAAGACACGAAGAAATCACAAAGCCTGGCAGTCAGGAATTCAACGCAAAGGCGCAGAGACGCAAAGACGCAAAGGCTTGGTTCCTGCATGAATGAGGTTGCCTAGAGTGACCGGCGGAACTGCCGGCGATGAGAATCGCCGGCCCCCGGGGGAGCGACCGTCCGCGATGGATGCAAGCATCCCTCACAGACGACCGCTTCCCCGGCCGACGCGCCGTCGGCGCGTCGGTTCCGCCTGGCCACCGCGCTTCGTCACCCTCGTATGATGCTCTGATGAGAAGAGGAGATTAAAGTTTCTGTTTTGAACACTATGCGCAAATTCGCAATTGAATTGCGAATTTGCGCCAATTTGTGTAAGCTCGCTGCATGATCACGCGCACCCTCGCCTCGAAGATCGATTCAATGGCTCAGACATTCCCTGTGGTGACTCTGACCGGGCCACGGCAGTCCGGGAAGACCACACTGTGTCGGATGGTCTTTCCAGACCACCAATACGTTTCACTCGAGGCTCCCGACGTTCGCCGGTTCGCTGTTGAGGACCCCCGGGGTTTTCTTGAGCAGTACCAAACACCAGTGATCCTTGACGAGGTTCAACGGGTACCTGAGCTGTTGTCGTACATCCAGGTCGAGGTTGATGCGAGGCCTGTGGCTGGGCAGTACGTACTCACCGGTTCGGCCAACTTCGCTCTCCTCGAGTCGGTAAGCCAGTCGCTTGCGGGACGGACGGCGGTCGCCCACCTGATGCCGTGCGGCCACGACGAGATCATGCGCTTCACCGATCCGCCGACGGAGCTTTTCGAGACGATTCAGGCCGGCTCCTACCCGGGAATCCATGATCGAGGCGTCGAACCATTCGACTGGTATCGCGCCTACATCACGACCACCCTTGAGCGCGATATCCGGCAGATCGTCGATGTTTCGGATCTCGGCGCGTTTCAGACCTTTCTCGAACTGACTGCGGGCCAGGTAGGACAACTCACGAACTTCTCGCGCCTCGGCGCCGACGCTGGGGTTTCAGCGAACACGGCCAAGGCGTGGCTGTCAGTTTTGGAAACCGGTTTTCTCGTTTTTCGACTGAGACCGTTTCACTCGAACCTCAGATCGCGGGCAACCAAGACGCCAAAACTCTACTTCAACGACACAGGTCTTGCCTGCGCACTCCTTGGCATAACCCAGGCCTCTCAGATTCGCACCCACCCCCTGCGCGGAGCGCTCTTTGAGAACTGGGTGGTTTCGGAGGTCCAGAAAGCACGCCTCAACCGCGGCTACTACGGTGCCGGATTTTTCTTACGTAACTCCAAGGGCTTCGAGATCGACCTCCTGCTCGACATTGGTGCTCGGTTCATCGCGTCTGAGATCAAGTCGGGGCAGACGGTAGCAGGTGATTTCTTCACTCATCTTGAACAGCTCGAGGAAATGCTTCCCCGTACCCAGGTAACGCGGGACTTCGAAGCACGGGTCGTTTACGGAGGATCCGCTCGCCAGCGCCGTCGCGAGATCGACGTTGTCCCGTGGAACCAGGTCAAAGACCTGACGTGGTGGTGACCCAGGCAACTCGGTTTGGCAAGACCACCAGGGTTGACCTGGGCTTGTCACCTGAGGATGGGATCCTCTATGTTCATTCGGAGCAACCAGGGTGATGCCGGAAAGCGAGGCCTATGCAGCAGGTCCTGGAGTTGAACGAGCTCTACACTTTGATCGTGGGTTTGGTGGCCCTCGTCACCGGTGCGTCGGTGACGTCGAGGGTCCCCGGCGTCAAACGGCTCAGCCTCCCGATCTCGGTGACGGGGGGTGTTCTGGTGGCCCTGCTCGTGGCCGTCGTAAGGTTCTCCTTCGGCGTCGAGGTGGTGTTCGCCACCGAAGCGAGGGACATTCTGCTGCTGGTCTTTTTCACCACCGTGGGTCTGTCGGCGAAGATCTCTGCGCTCAAGGCCGGCGGCAGAGCTGTCGCGGTGGTGTGCGCGTTCACGGTGGTCCTCCTGGTGGTGCAGAACCTGGTGGGGATCGGCATCGCCCTCGTTCGCGGCGCCCACCCGTTCTACGGACTTCTGGTCGGGAGCCTGTCCTTTGTCGGCGGGCCCGGAACAGCTATCGCGTGGGCCAAGGAGGCTACCGCCATGGGTCTCCCATTCGCCCCGGAGGTCGCACTGGGTTCGGCGACTCTGGCCACACTGGCCGGTGCTCTGGTGGCGCCATTCTTGACCGGTTGGCTGGTGCGGAAAAACGGCCTGAGTTCCGGCGAGTCTGACACCGGCATTCCCTGGAAGGGGGCGGCCGAGCCCCGGAGCGGGAAAGACAAAGCTGCCAGTCAGATGCAGATCGTGGGGTCTCTGCTCCTCATCCTGGTAGCGGTGGCGATCGGCCACTGGCTGAACGACTGGGCGCGATCCATCGACATCGTCCTGCCGGGTTTTCTGACGGCGATGTTGGCGGGCGTGCTGATCGCGAACGTCGGCGACCTGTTCGAAAAAGAGACCTCGTTTGCGCCCATCGACCGCGGCGGTGCCTTGTCGTTGCAGCTTTTCCTCGCCCTGAGCCTGATGGGTCTGCAACTATGGGTGGTGCTGCCGATCATGGGCCCGCTGCTGCTCAACGTCGCCCTCCAGGTCGCGCTCTCGAGTGTCATCGCGTTGGTCGTTCTCTTCCGGGCGCTGGGCCGGGACTACGACGCAGCCGTCACCGCGGGCGGGTTCATGGGTTTCGGTCTCGCCTCGATGCCGGTGGCCTTCGCCACCATGGAAGAGATCACGGACCATTACGGCCCTTCGGCAAAGGCGTTTCTGACCATCACCCTGGCGGGCTCGTTCTTCGTCGATCTCGCCAACGCGGCGGTCACCAAGGCTTTCCTGATGTTGCCGATCTTCAAGTGATCAGGCACTGATGCCATCTGCGGGCCGGCTCCCGATACCGGAACGCGATCGCTCGCCAGCGCCCGGCCAGACCGTACGACTGCGAGCCCAACCGATGGGACCCGGGCGGCCGTCTCCTCGAGGAACTTCGGTTGGAATGGAATCACAGTGGAAAGCACAGCCGCTCGTATTGCCCGCAGATCAAGCAGATTGACGCAGATCCATCGCACCGTCGCAACCACGAAGACACCAAGGCACAAAGAAAACGCAGGAAGATGGGACCTCAGAGTTCAGGGTCGAAGGACTTCAGATGCCGCAGGACCGAGTGCGATCAGAGCCGTTCACGTACGGGGCGAAGCCGAAGGGATCCGCAGCGATCCTGAAGGTGGGCCAAGGCCCACCCTCCCTGAACTGCGTGACCTGCGGGTCAGTCGTCCGTGCCCATTTCGGCGTCGGGATCATAGCCTGGCGGCACCTCGTCCCACGGATACCCGTTCTTCGCATTTTCGAACCCGAGGTCGAAGAGGTGCGTCATGAAGACCGGGTCGAACGGCTCCGCGGGTTCTTCCTTGAAGCTGCCCGGGATGTAGGCGAGATGATAGTTCAGGCCGTCTCGTTTCGTCAGCAGGTAGATCTCGTACATGTTGCCGATCCCCTGGGTGCGGATCATGGAGGATACCGATCGCCCGACGATTGAGAAGATCTTGTTCTTGACCTCCTCGTACTCCGGCGCCAGCATCGAATTGCGAATCACGTAGAGGTTCGGCATCTCCGGCACCTCGAGCTTTTCCAGGACGCGCTCCCAGTCGATTCCCGCGGGATAGACGAATACCTGGGCGGTGGCTCCGCCATCGACGTGCATCTCGTCGTACATCCGGCCGTCGGCCTCGACCTCGATCAGCACCGGCGGAAAGGCCCCTGGAATCGAGGCCGAGGCGAGCAATACCTGCCGGATCAGTTCCAGGGCGCGGGGGTCACCGCTCGCGGCGATGTACCCGATGTTCCAACTCACCGGCCGGTTCGCATCCATGTTGGTAGTGCCGATCAACAGGCGCCGGCCCCTCCGGTGTTCGGCGGCGACGGCCTCCATCACCTCCTGGGTGAAGACCTGGGCGATCAGCCCCTGCAGCGGTTTGCTGCTGGCCGCGGCATCGCTGGTCAGGATGTTGAAGATGCTCCGCTTCTTGACGACGTCTTTGGTCGATGTCGACGTGTAGAAGGTGCGCAGGACATGGTCGTAGTCGGGCCCGAGGAAGGCGAACGGCGCGATCAACGCTCCGGTGCTGATACCGGTGACAAGGGTGAACTGCGGCCGCGTCCCCGCCTCAGTCCATCCGCACAACAGACCGGCCCCGTAGGCGCCGTTGGCGCCGCCACCGGAGATCGCGAGGTAGTGATGCCGGTGGCCGGTGATCCCGCCGAGAAGCTCCCGGGTCTCTTCTTCTGACATCGCGAACCATCGCTCCGCCCACTCGGGCTCCATGTCCCCCCACTGCCGCGCCCTTTCGCCTCCAGGGACGTTTGCCTTGGATGCAAGCGCCTCGGGCAGGGGCTGGCGTTTGGGGACCGAAGCGCAGGCCGAGGTCAACGCGACAACCAGCGTGACCCCGAGGATCAGGCTCCGTTCAGGCATTCTGGCCCGTTTCGTTGCCTTGTGGGAATGGCATCGGCTCATATCGACGTCCCTTCGACGGTACTCAGTTCCCGTCCCGCATCTGGTCCTTCAGTTCCTCTTTGATTTCACGTTGATCCTGCAACATGCTGTAGACCGTGTAGTACTTGTAGATATTGCTGACGTACTGCACGGGTTCGCGGCCCACGTCTTTGGCCACGACCACCTCGACGTTTCCGAACCAGATGTTGGGGTCGAATCCCATGCCCGCGGCCTCGCTGCGCAGCCGCTGGATGCGGTTCGGCCCCGCGTTGTAGGAGGCGAAGGCGAAGAGGGTGCGGTTGACCTCGTCGATGGCGGGGTCGTCAAAAAAGTTGTCGACGATGTAGCGGAGGTACTTGGTGCCGGCGTGGATGTTGTTGTCGGGGGTCGAGATATCGGGAATGCCGACCGACTTGTCGGCCGCGGTCGTCGGCATCACCTGCATGATGCCGAGGGCGCCCACCCGACTGACGACGCTCTGGTCCAACCCCGATTCCTGGTAGCCCTGGGCGGCCACCATGAGGTAGTCGAAGCCATATTGATCGCCGTACTTGCGGAACAGATCAATCGTCGCCTTGAGCTTGCTGCGCTCGGCGTCCGCGAGGGCGTTCTTGACGAATTTCGTGTCCTGCAGGTAGCGCTTGATGAGCATGTTGCCGAGCAGCGTGCCGGATCGATGCGTCTTGGCGAACTGGTCGACCCTGGCCTTGAGACCGGTCGCGTCACGCCGGATGGCCCACCCGATCTTCTGACCGGTGCGGACCGCGACGTCGGTGTGCACGACGAGATTCGGAAGCACCTGGGCCCAAAAATCGGTTAGGTAGTCGTCGGAGATGGTGATCCCGATCAGTCCGGCGTTGACCATCTCGAGGAGGTCCTCGGTCTCCAGGTATTCGCTCACCGGGGTGATGACGATCTCTTCGAGACCGCGCTCGCGGAACGTGGCGTTGAGCTTTTCGAGGCTCTCATGGTAGCTGCTGGACGGCCTGATGAAGACCTCTTTTCCGGCCAGATCGTCGAGGGTCGCGACGGCCGGCGAGCCCGGACCGGTGACCACCACCTCGCTGACCTCATCCGCGCCAGGGATCGAAAAATCGACCTTCTCGGACCGTTCAGGTGTGATCGTGAGGGAGGCGGCTGCGATGTCACCGCGTCCCTCTTCGAGGAACGGAATCAGTTGATCGCGGGCCACCGGGATCGCCATGACGTGCAGCGGACGGCTCCCGAGCTTGAGCTCCGTGTTGAGGGCCGTCTCGAACTCGCGGAGGAACTCGGCGGTGATGCCGCGCTGCGTGCCGCCGTCCAGAAAGAAGTTGGTCTTGTTGTAGACGACGAGGGCCCTGATGGTCCGCCTCTCGACCATCGCCGCGAAGTCGCCGTGAAACGGTTCCAGCATCTCCGCCACCAGCTCGGGCGGCGGCACCGCGATCGGCTCGAGTTCGGTTGCTGTGTCGGGTGCGGCCGTGTCCTGGTCAACCATCGCGGTCTCGTTTCCACCGGAGCACGCCAACACAGAGAGACTCAGCACCACTACAAGAGCCATACGTCGCAGTTTCATTGTGCACCTCCGAAGGAACAACCAGCAGCCGTTCGGATCTCGTTATTCGGGCCGTGTCTCTCAGAACCTCACCCTCGCGAACACGCTGACGTCTTGAATGTCCCAGTTCAGGGCGCCGTTGACCAGATTGCCCTGATCGGTTTCGATGCCCGCCCAGTCGACATCGACCGTGGCCAGATTGAACCCGGCACCGAAGGACCACCGGTCGCCCGCCAGGTACTCGATGCCGGCGTGGCCGACCCACTGGGTGCCGTCGATGTCCCCGACCTTGACCCCAAGCCAACCGAGGCCGGTCAAAAAGCGCCAATGGTCGGAAAACAGTCGCCGGTACTCGAAGTAGAGGTAGGGCAGCGGGCCGGACGCGGCGCTCTGGCTGTTCCCATCGTCGGAAGCGTTCAGACCTTCCCACGCCAGCGTCGTCGAAAGGTCCATCCACCGGAAGCCGAGACCGAACCCGGCCGCCCAACGATCCTTGACCCACGGGTAGAAGGCGTAGTCGACAAAGTACTGGGTGATGTCGAAGTCGAGGTTGAGCGTGGCGTCGACGGGTATGATCACGTCGCCCCACTGGATTTCATCTTCTACATGCGTTGTCGAGGTGCGCTTGATGTCCTGCCAGCGGACGCCGACCCGGTGCCGCTTGGAGATCTGCCACTGAAAGGCGAGGGTTGGAATGGTTTTGTCCGCCGCCAGACCGAGGTTTTCGAAGTTGAGGGTCGTACCTTCGCCGAGGATCTCGGAGTCGAGCCGGATCTCGGACGAGATGTTGACCCAGCTGGCCTCGACCTGGAAGTTGAACTTGTCGAACAGGGGTTCGAACTCACGCTGTGCCTCGGCCGGTAGTGCTGCCAGCGCGAGGACGCCACACAACGTCGCCACCCAGACACCCTGTCGGAATTTCCATTTTGTGCACATCGATCGTCTCCCTTGAGTTGATCCCCATAGTGAGCAGACTTGTGCCGCTCTTCTGATCGGTAACGGTAGGATAGCGTAGAGGCGGACCAACGGACACCCGCAAAATTACGAGGTTGTTTGGACAACTGGCGGGAGCGTGGTGTAGTTTTTCGGTAGATTGAAGTCGAACACGGCGCCGGAGGACTACGATGGGCGACCAACCCCACGAGCAGACAGCACCGCGCTCCGCCGTGATCCGAAAATGGGCCATCAGGCTCGGAATTGCGGTGCTGGCGTTCGAAGTCTTCTACCTCATCGCCGGCAACGTCTTCCTTCGCACCGGCCTTCTCATGCAACTGATCAACAAGAAACCGGAAAAGACGAACATCACCTGGCAGTCGGCAGTGACCTACCTGCCCGGTTTTGCCAGGGTCAGCGGCTTCGAACTTCGCAGCCAGACCGGGAACAACCAGATCTATCTCCGGGTGGCCGAGGCCACCACTCGGATCAGCCTGGTCAAGCTGCTCTCAAACACCATCCACCTCCGGGGCGTGGATGCCGAGGATGTCGACTTCAGGTATCGCCAGCGGCTCGACCGGCCGCCCAAGCCGGGCCCGGAAGAGGACAAGGACAAAGAGCCGGAGAACACCGAGTACTGGCCGGAGATCCCTGGCCTTTCCAACCCGCCGGACCCGAAACCCGAGGACCTTTACCCGGTCAAAAAGAAGAAACGTCCGTGGGCGATCATGATCACTGGTGCTGAGGTCCAGGGGCCGATCAAGGCCGCGTTCGGCAGTGTTCGGATCGAGGGCGGGGGATGGGTCGGCGGAGGTGTGATCGTCAAACCCGGAGAGACGATCACGATCCGTCGAGGACGACTCGGCCTCGACTCGACACGAGTGTCCTTCGGACCCGAGGTGGTGACGGACGATCTCGCGATTGACGCCGACCTTCGCTTCGAGCCCTTCCCGGCCAAGGGCGCCAAGCTGTCCGATATCCTCGGCGGAGTTACCGGTGAGCTTTCCGTGGCAGGAGACCTCAGCGATCAGGTGGCTGTGAGCCACGAGATCACCCCGGGACTGTCGACCTTCGGCGCCGGAACCATCAAAGCCAAGCTCGAACTCGAGAAGGGCATCGTCCAGGACGGCTCTGAGTACTCGCTCGAATCAAAAGCGTTTCACCTGCGGGTGATGGGGCTCGATGCCGGCGGTTCGGCGACGGTGTCGGGAAGGGCGGTCAAGGAAAGCGGGAAACATGTGAGCCGCATGCACGTGGACCTTGGCGCATTCGAGTTCGTCGACCCCGACGATGGCTCGGTGGACATTTCTGGAACAGGCATCACGCTCGACGCCGAGTGGAACGGATTATCGATCGCCGGAACCGTGCCGGCCTCATCGGTCGCGCTCGATCTCCCAACCGCCGAGATCCACGATGTCAGCACGTTCAACGCGCTGATTCCGGACGACGCGGGACTCGCCCTCGATTCCGGGACCGGGCAGGTGACAGCCAAGCTCGAGATCAAGGAACGGGTGGCGACCGGAACGTTCGACCTGGTGGCCGAGGAGATCGCCCTGGAGGCCCACGAAACTCCACTCATGGCCGATCTCGAGGTGCATGCCAATCTCGCGGAGGGCGACCTCGAGACGAAGAACTTCGATCTGTCGGGCACCACGGTTCTCGTGGACAAGATCGTCAACAAGACCCTGTCGGAAAAGAAACAGGAGAAACGGGACCCCTGGTACATCAAGGTGGGGTTCGAGAAGGGCCACGTCATTTTCGGCAGAACCGCTGGCGGTGGACGGGAGCGTCACGATCGACATGTACGACACCCGTCCGATCATGGGCCTGCTCAAAGAGCTCGACGCCGGGCCCAGGTGGTTGAGCTTGGCTCCAACCATCAAGAACGTCGACGGCACCGTGGAGGTGAACATCGGCAAGGGCTATTTTGCGTTTGATGATCTGACGATGACCGGAGACGGCTTCGAGGCCATGGGATGGATGGATGCCAGGAACAAGAAGACCAACGGCAGGCTCTTCGTCAGGTTCAAGTCGGTGATGGCCGGGGTGTCTTTCGACGAGGGCAAGTCCAAGATCCATCTCTCGAAACCGCGCAAGTGGTTCGAAGAGCAGCCCACGGGCCCGGCAGCCGATGCCTCACCACCCGAGGCGGCGCCCGAGAACACCGTCCCTTCCGGAGAAGCCGAGTAGACCCCCAACGCTCCGTTGGCCTCGTAGGGTGGGCCTTGGCCCACCATCAGAGTCGTCCACCAACGAGAAGAACCTGAAGAGGCCCGTAGCGATCCTGAAGGTGGGCCAAGGCCCACCCTACTCGAACGGCGATTGATGGGGATTCGTGCTGCCGCTGTGCGAAAATAGCCCGATGTCCGCGAAACCGGCTTTTGTGCCCTCGGAACTCCAGGAGCGCCTGCGCTTCGAGGAGTTGCTCGCCGACCTGTCGTCGAAGTTCGTCAACCTGCCGCCCGCCGAGGTGAACCCCGCGATCGAGGACGCGTTGCGCAGCGTCTGCGAGTGCCTCGAGATCGATCTTGCCGTGCTGTGGCAGTGGTCGACGACCGGCCCGGATGTCATCGCGCCCACACACGCCTACCCCCCCGTGGAGCAGGTTCTTCCTCCCGAGCCGTTGCATGAGGCACAGTTTCCCTGGATTCTTCAGGAAATATTGAACGGCAACGTGGTCTCCCTGTCATCGCTGGCGGAGTTCCCGCCGGAAGCCCACGTCGACCACGAGTACTGCAGCCATTACGGCGTCAAGTCGCATTTGAGCATCCCTCTATCGATCGGGGGCGAACCGCCCGTCGGTCTCATCGGCTGGAACACCCTGCGGGTGGAGCGGAGCTGGCCGGATGCGCTGGCAAACCGCCTGCAACTTGTAGCGCAGATTTTCACCAACGCGCTCGCCCGCCGGCGCCACGAGCTGAGCCTGCAGGAAAGCGAGGAACGCCTGGCCATGGCGGCTGACTCCGCCGGGGCCGGGCTGTGGACCCTCGACCTCGGCACCGGCGTCTTCTGGGCCACCGAGAGGGGCCGGGAGGTCTTCGGGTATGCGCCGGACGAGGCCATCACCCGGGAGCGTTTCGAGGCGTCGGTCCATCCCGACGATCGCGATCGGGTCCGCGAAGCCATCGAGCAGTCCGTGGGTACGGGCGAGCCGTTGCACGTGGACTACCGCATCGTGGCAGGTGACGGCCCCTTGCGATGGATCTCTTCCCGCGGGCGTCCCCGCTACAGCTCCGCGGGCGAGCCGGATCGTCTGACGGGCGTCTCCATCGACATCAGCGAACGCAAGCGCGCTGAGGAGGCGCTTCGCGAGAGCGAGGCCCGACTGACGGCGGGCGCCGACCTCGCGGGTCTGGGGTTCTACGAGGGGGATTTCGACGCGGGCATCATGTTCGCCGACGACCGGATGCGAGAACTCTGCGGCGTTCCGCCGGAACGGACGTTGGGCCTCCAGGCCCTGGAGTTCTGGTTGGAGCACCTGCATCCTGACGACCGCCGGCGCGTGCTGCACCTGCGGGACCAGCTGCACGGCGGGAAGCTGGACCGGGTGTCCCTCGAGTATCGCTTCGTGCACCCGGACCGCGGCGAGGTGTGGATCCAGCACCTGGCGGGCGTCAGAACACGCGACGCCGCCGGACGCGCCATTCGCACCTTCGGCGTCCTCCGCGACATCTCGGAGCGCAAACAGACTGAGGAGGAACTGCGCGACCTCAGCCGGCGGCTGATCGGCGCCCACGAGGAGGAGCGCGCGATGCTCGCGCGCGAGTTGCACGATGACATGACGCAGCGGGTCGCGGTGCTGGCGATCGAGGCCGGACGCGCCGAGTCCGCCGCTGCAGACGGACTTCAGGCAGAGGCGATGCGGTCGCTTCGCGAAGGGCTCGTGCGCCTCAGCGAGGACATCCACTCCCTGGCCTACCAGCTCCACCCGTCGGTCCTCGATGAGCTCGGGCTGGCGGAGGCGCTGCGGGCGGAGTGCGAACGGCAGGGTCGCCGGAGCCGGCTCAATCTCTCGTTGAAGCTCGATCTGCTGCCCGACGTCGGGAAAGAGGCGGCGCTCTGCCTGTTCCGCGTGGCGCAGGAGGCGCTGAACAACGTGGCCCGCCACGCCGGCGCCGCCACCGCGAGCGTCACGCTGCGGCAGGATGCCGATGGGCTGATCCTCGCCGTGGGTGACGACGGCGTCGGCTTCGATCCGGCGAACCGGGCGAGAGGCAGAAGCCTCGGTCTGGCGAGCATGCGAGAACGGGTGCGGCTGGTGAACGGCACGCTGGACATCGAGAGCGCGCCGGGCCGCGGCACGTCAGTCATCGCCTGGGTTCCCATCGTGGGAGAGGCCTCGTGAATCCCGCTCAGCGGCCCCGGGTGCTCCTCGCCGACGATCACCTGCTGGTGGCCGAGGCACTGAAGAGTCTGCTGACACCCGAGTTCGATCTGGTGGGCGTGGTCGAGGACGGACGCGCATTGGTCGAGGCGGCCGGGAGGCTGCGGCCGGACGTGATCGTCGCCGACATCACCATGCCGCACCTCAACGGCATCGACGCCATGGCGCAGCTGCGGCAGGGCGGAGATCGGACGCCTGTGGTGTTTCTCACGATGCACCGGGACGTCACCTTCGCGAGACGGGCGCTCGACGCCGGGGCGTCCGGCTTCGTGCTCAAGCACTCGGCGTCGGTCGAGCTGGTTGCCGCCATTCGCGCCGCACTCCAGGGCAAGACCTACCTCACACCGCAGCTCGCCGGGGAGGTCCTGGAGGCCATGAAGGAGGGGTCGGAGCAGGCCGGCGACCCGGTCGCCTCCCTCACGCCGCGGCAGCGCGAGGTCCTCCAACTCCTGGCCGAGGGTCGCTCGGCGAAGGAGATCGCCGCGAGTCTCGAGATCTCCGCTCGAACGGTGGAGTTTCACAAGTACCAGATGATGGAGACGCTGGGCCTGCACACCAACGCCGAGCTGATCCACTTCGCGATCAAGCACGGCCTCGTCGAACTCTGAAGCTGCGTCTGAGACGGGAGGATATGTCTGAAAACGAGGATGCCGGACTGTGCGATGTCATTCCTAATTCCTAATTCCTAATTCCTAATTCCGAATTCCAAGCCCGACCACCCCGTACTATTCCCAGTCACGACCTCGTAAAACTCCGAGGTCACAACCCAACGAAAACTCTTTAACGTCCGTTTGATGCCGATTGCCAATGCACGGTGACGAACACGGCCGCGAAGAAAGAAGGCCTTCATGATCGAGAAGCCGGTGAGCTGCGTCTTGCTCGCAGACCGCCACCACGGCCTCACGGAAGGCGTCCGCGGACTGCTGGAGACGGCCTTCGGGACGGTGGTCATGGTTGCGGACGAGGCTTCCCTGCTCGAGGGTGCGGTCCGGCTGCAACCCGAAGTGGCCATCGTCGACCTCTCCCTGGCCCGGGAAAGTGGTCTGGGCTGGTTGCGGGAACTCCGGCAGCGCTGCCCGGATGTCAAGGTGATCGTTCTCAGCGTCCACGACGAGCAGAGCGTGTACCGAGCCGCGATCGAAGCCGGCGCGGACGCCTTCGTGCTCAAGCGGGCGATCGCGACCGATCTGTTGCCGTCCGTCGATGCCGTCCGTCACATCCGGAGACACGCCGAAGAAGAAGAAGGAGTTCAAAGATGATGAGTTTCGGAACCCGGGTGATGTTCCTGTCAGCGACTGGAGCCCTGTGTCTGGCGCCCGTGGCCCTGGCGCAGGCGCCGGCAACAAACGCGGCCCCGGCGGCGACCGTCAGTTGCACGTCAGGAGTCGACGAGCGCCAACACTGCCCGGCCGACACGTCGGCCGGCGTCCTGTTGGTTCGAGAGACGGGGGAGGCGGCCTGCCTGCTGGGCAGAACCTGGGGCTATGACGGCACGGGTGTGTGGGTCACCGAGGGATGCGGCGGCGAATTCCTGGTGGCCGGGGCCGTGCTCGAGCCCGCCGCGGAAATGAAAGCCGCAGCGACGCCTCCTGAGGACACTGCGACGGCGAGTCCGGATGCTTCTCCGCCGTCGCAACAGGCCGCCGCAGAGTCGGAGCCCAACGAGATCTGGGGGGTTTACGATCCCGGTAAGGGATTCCTCGTCGGCACAAGCGAAGCGGGGGAGCTCTCCATCAGCGCCTACGCGCTGCTGCGGTACATGAACCAGATGCCCGCCGACCAGATGTTCACCGACCACCTCGGCAACGAGCATCCCGTCGACGCCCGGCGGGACATCTACTCCCACCGGATCCTCGTCTGGCTGAACGGCTGGATGGCGACGCCGAAACTGCGCTACACAATCGCCTTCTGGACCGTCAACACAACCAATCAGAGTGCCATCTTCGGCAACATCGGCTACCAGTTCGACAAGAAGTTCAGCCTCTATGCCGGGATCTTCGGCAACCCGGGCTCGAGGTCGATGCTCGGCTCGCACCCCTACTGGCTCGGCAACGACCGCGTCATGGCCGATGAGTTCTTCCGGCCGTTCTTCGCCCAGGGCCTGTGGGCGAACGGTGAGGTCCTGCCGGGCCTCTGGTACAGCGCTTCGGTCGGAAACACCTCGAGCACCCTGGGCGTCACCGCCAGCCAGATCGACCGGCACTTCACCTACGGCGGCTCGGTCTGGTGGATGCCGACGACCCACGAGTTCGGCCCCAGGGGCGGCTATGGCGACTGGGAATTTCACGAAGACCTGGCGACCCGCTTCGGTGTGTCGACGGTTCTGAGCCCCGAGGAGCGGTACACGGCGATCGGCACCAACCCGGGGAACACCGCCCTGAAACTCGCGGACAGTCTGAATCTGTTCGCAGAGGGGTCTCTGGCGCCGGGTGTCACGGTGACCAACGCGGACTATCAGGTCCTCGCGTTCGATGCCGGCCTGAAGTACCGAGGTTTCTTCTTCCAGACCGAGTTCTACCACCGGACGCTCAACGGGTTCCAGGCGGATGGCGCCTTGCCGGTCGACGAGATCGTGGACACCGGTTTTTATGTCCAGGCGGCGTTCTTCCCCATCAAACAGAAACTCGAACTCTACGCCGCGACCTCGCAGATCTTCGGCGACGAAGACGCGGGCTTTGACGACAGCTCGGAGTACCTGATCGGTACGAACTGGTACCCCTTCAACACGCGGAATCACCGGCTCAACCTCCAGGTCATCGACGTCAACAGATCTCCGGTCTCAAGTACTTTCGGCTACTACACGGGCGGCCAGGACGGCACGACGGTGTCGGCGGCATTTTCGATCTTCTTCTGAGGCACTGCATACGAAAGGAGAGAGGAAGACATGAACACGCATCATCACGATGGACACATCACCATCCGGCATTTTGGCCTGGCGCTCGGGCTCATCTTCGTCCTCGTCGCCACGCTCTCGAGCCTGCCGGCCGCGGCGCAGGTGCCGGCGGACGCCGAGTTCAACGATTCGCACTTCCACATTTCGAACTTCGTTCAGGAGGGCACGGACATCCACGACCTGGTTGCGATGATGGGAACCACGATCGGCCGTTCCACGGTGTTCGGGCTGCCGCTGCAACAGATGTGGTCGTACGGCAACAGCGGCGACTTCGCGCCGACCTACTACCTGCAGACCGACGCCCCGCTTTACTACTACTCGTTCACCGACGCCTCCATCGCGATGGCCTACCGGTCGCTGACGCCGGAGCAGCAGCTCCGCTTCGACCCCATGATCATCGGCTTCAACCCCGCCGACATGTACGCGACCGACCACATCCGGCGGGTGCTCTTGACCTTTCCGGGGGTGTTTTCGGGGATCGGCGAGTTCAGCATCCACAAGGAGTTCGTGTCGGCAAAGGTCGCGGGCGACGTCGCCAGTCTGACGAACCCGGCGCTCGACCGCATCTTCGACTTCGCTGCCGAAGCCGGGCTGGTGGTCATCCTCCACAACGACATCAACATGCCGTTCCCCAAACCGGACCAGGAGCCGTACATGCTCGCCCAGCTGAAGGCGCTGTTCGCGCGCCATCCGGACACCACGATCATCTGGGCGCACATCGGCCTCGGCCGGATCGTCCGCCCCCTCGAGCAGCAGGCCGCGATCGTCGAGAAGATCTGCACCGATCCGGCGCTCTCCCATGTGTACATGGACATCTCGTGGGACGAGGTCGCCAAGTACGCGACCGCAACGCCGGAAGCGACGCGGCGGATGGCTGACATGCTCAACCGTTACCCCGACCGCTTCCTCTTCGGCACCGACGTGGTGGCCCCGGCCTCGGTCGATGCGATGGTGGCTGTCTACACTGCCTACGCGCCGCTGTGGGAGCTGCTGACGCCGGAGGCGAGTTACAAGGTGCGCAAGGGCAACTACGAAAGGCTGTTCGATGCGGCCCGGGTCAAGGTGCGGGCGTGGGAGCAGGCGCACGCCGACGACCCCCACGTCGTGCCGCCGTGGACACCCGTGTCCGGTACTCCCGCGGGAGCGACGAATTGAACGAAAGGCGGTGGGATCGAGGGATGACGAACATTCATATTGTGGCGCGAAACGACGGTCTTGAAGTTCAGAATCTTGATTTGAAAATCGGAAGAACGAGAGGAGGAAACGACATGAGAACCGA
>CAVQQV010000007.1:0-14885 GCA_963714885.1 Candidatus Sulfomarinibacteraceae bacterium
GAACGCGCTCAACATCTCCTTGGTCGAGGGGGCGGGTTTGCCGTCCATGGCACGCTCTTTGATGTCCTCCAGGCGGTCCACCATGGTCGGTGTTTGGACCTCGTAGAGAACGCCGGTAGTCAAGACGTCCTTTTCGCGGGTGTAGGCGATCGCGTTGGCGCGTTTCGACGGATCATGATCGTCCGGTAGCGCCCTCTGCATAGCCTTGAGCCTCTTGAACTCGTCGTCGCCGCGCCAGGTGACGCAGGGGGACATGGCGTTGAGGAAGGAAAAGCCGCTGTGCTCGATGGCTGCGGTGATGAGTTCGGTCATTCCCTTCATGTCGCCAGAGAAACCGCGTCCGACCCAGGTCGCTCCGGTCGAGATGGCGAGCTCACAGGGATCCACCGACGGTTCCGGGTTGCCCCAGAAGGTCGATTTGGTCTTGTCGCCGGTGGGTGTGGTCGGCGCCACCTGGCCCTTGGTGAGACCGTAGATCTCGTTGTCCATCAAGATATAGGTGACATCGAGGTTGCGCCGGCAGGCGTGGATGAGGTGGTTGCCGCCAATGGCGAGACCATCGCCGTCACCGCCGACAGCGATCACGGTCAGTTCCGGACGGGCTAACTTGACCCCGGTGGCCAGGGTCAGGGCGCGCCCGTGTACGCCGTTGAAACCATAAGTGGTCACATAACCGGGCAGCCGCGAAGAGCAACCGATTCCGGAGAGGATCACCGTGTTCCAGGGCTCGATCTGGAGCGCGGCCATGGAGCGATAGAGGGCGTTGAGGACGCCGAAGTCGCCACAACCGGGGCACCAGACGGGCTTGAGACCGGTCTTGTACGCACCGGGTTTGATTTCGATCTTCGTCGAGGCGCTCATACCAGGACCTCCCGCCGGAGAGCACCCATCTCCAGCACCTTTTGGATCTTGTCTTCGACCTCACCGACCGTCAGGTTCTTGCCACCGGAGCGCTTGAAGACGAAGGTGCGCGCCTCTGGCAGATCGAGGAAGGTGCGAAGGTACTTGTAGAACTGGGCCGAATAGCTCAGTTCGATGACGATCACGTTGTCGACCGACTTCAGATACTCGTTGAACTCGTGGTAGGGGAAGGGGTAGAGCAGCTGCGGCACGAAGGCCGAGACCCGCTCGCCGCGCGCGGTGGCGTTCTGCACCGCCTCCTTGACCGGGCCCTTGGAGGAGCCCCAGCAGATGATGCCCACGTCGGCCTTTTCGGCGCCGTACCGCCGGAAAAAGCTGTATTTGTCCCGCACCAGACGCAATTTGCGGTAGCGCTTGGCGTTCATCTTTTCGTGGGTCAGGAACATCGAGGTCGGCGTCCCGTCCTCTTTGTGCTCGAGGCCGTTGGTCTGGTATTCGCCGCCCTTCATCCCCGGCCACGACATCGGAGAAATCCCCGACTTGGTCTCCTTGTAGCGTTTGTACTCGCGGAGGTCGCCCGCCGTCGGCACCTGGCGGCCGATGACCTCGTGGTCGAGGGTCAGCATCGACAGGGTCTCGCGGCGCTGGGCGATGAACTGGTCGGAGAGAACGATCACCGGCACCTGTGCCTCTTCGGCGATGTTAAATGCCGCCACCGTGGTGTGGAAGCAGTCCTCCACGTCGGCCGGTGCCAACACCACCCGTGGTGCGTCGCCGTGGGAGCCCCACAGGGCCTGCCACAGGTCCGACTGTTCCGACTTGGTGGGAAGCCCGGTCGAGGGCCCGCCGCGCTGGACATCGATGATCACCGCCGGGACCTCGGCCATCGAGGCCAGACCCAGCATCTCGGTCATCAGGGCGAGACCCGGCCCCGAGGTCGCGGTCATCGACTTGACGCCGGCAAAGGAGCCGCCGATCACCGCGCCGATGGCGGCCAGCTCATCCTCGGTCTGAACCAGGTAGCCTCCGACCTTGGGCATCAGCTCGGACAGAAGGTGGAGCACCTCGGACGACGGCGTGATCGGATAGCCGGCGAAGAAACGGCAGCCCGCGTGCAGCGCTGCCACAGCGCACAGCTCGTTGCCCGACATCAGGAGCATGGGTTCGCCGGGGGTGTACTGCAGCCGCATGCCGGTGGCCTGGTCCTCGATCTTCGAGGCGTATGCCTTGCCCGCCTCAAAGCCCTTGAGGTTGGCCTCGAGCACCCCCTCTTTCTTCTTGGAGAACTTGTTGACGATCGCCCGCTCCATCGCGTCCTTCGGCAGGCTGAAGAGTTCGCCGAGCAGGCCGATGGTGACGATGTTCTTGGCCAGCGTAGTTCCTGCCGACTCCTTCGCCAGCTCGATAAACGGCACCGGCACCCAGCGCACCTCGGAAACCGGTCCGAGATCGATCTCGTCGCGTGGCGTCTCGTCGGTGGCTTCGTAGAGCACGACGGCGTTTTCGGCAACGACGATCTCGCCGCGGAACTGTCCGAAGTCGGCCCAGTTGAAGACCACCAGGATCTGCACCAGATCGCCCTGGGCGTAGATCGGGTCGGCGCTCACACGAACCGTACACGACGATTCGCCGCCGCGGATCTGCGGCCCATAGGCCTCCACCTTCATCACGTGCAGCCCCTCGGCCGCTCCCGCCTGCGCGATCATGTCACCCACGGTGATGACGCCGTCACCACCGGAGCCCACGATCGCCATGGTCAAGTCACGTGTTGGCATAAAACTTCCTCCCAGATAGGGCGGTTTCGCTCCCGCCTCAAGAGATTGTGAACCCTTTCACATCAAATGTCCATTGTCTTTTTCACCGTTTTTGCGGCCTTCCGGCCGCCAAACCGGTGAAAAAGAAGTTCATAACAGGCCCCGAGAAAACCCTCCATCAACCGGGAGGGCAACACCTGTGATGCCCGAAGCCTCGTCGCTGCAGAGGAAGGTCACCGCGGCGGCTACTTCTTCGGGTCGGAGGAGACGGCGAACGGGCGCCATCTGGGCCCACTTCTCGAAGACCTGATCGACCGTGGACCCTTCACGCTCCGCCACGTTCTCGGCCAGAACCCGCAGCCGATCGGTTGCGGTGTAGCCGGGGCAGACGGTGTTGACCGTCACGCCGTCCACGGCCACCTCGTCGGCGAGGCTCTTGAGATATCCGGTGACCGCTGCGCGCAGCGCGTTCGACAGCACCAGACCGGGCTGCGGCTGACGGACGGCAACCGACGTGATGGCCACGAACCGCCCCCAACCGGCCGAACGCATGGCCGGCAGCGTCAGTTCGGCCAGACGCTGTACGGGCAGCAGGAGCAGCTCACAGGCCGAGGTCAGATCGCCCGCAGTAGCGCTGACCGCGGGCATTCCGGGTGGACCACCGCCGTTGGCGACGACGATCTCGGGCGGTCCAAAGACCTCGCACGCGGTATTCACGACCCGCCGCGGCGCCTCGGGATCGGTGAAATCGGCGACGCACCCCTCGGCCGGACCGGCGCCAAGTTCGCGGATGGCGTCAACGGCGACCGACACCCTCTCCGCCGAACGGGACACCACGAGCACCTTGGCGCCATGCGCGGCGAGATTTTCGGCCACCGCATACCCGAGACCCGACGACGAACCACCAACGAGGGCGACGCGGCCTTCGACACCCGGGTTCACTGGAGCCCCTCCAGCGGATAGGAGGGATGCGATATCTACCGGCAGATCGGTCAGGCTGGCGATGGCGGCCGCCATCGCCGGGTGGACCGTTCCGTATCGCCCGACCAACGCGACCGCGGCATCGTAATCGCCCAGGGCCTGGATCATCAGCAGCTCGTGGGCGAGGCGCGGAAGGCGTCTTCGAACACTTCGGGCACCGGCCGGAACCGGCCGTCGTCGGTGATCTCGATCGCGCCGTGTTCGAGCAGGTAGTTGGCCTGCATCACGGTCCCCAGCCCGTGCGCCTCGGCCACCCCGAAACGGGTGGTGCGGAACATGTCGGCGGTGTAGGTCCACGGCAGGCTGTCGAGGATGGCCGCGATCCATGACGCCGCTGGACGACCAGACCGATAGATGTCGTACACGCCGAGCACGTCGGCCTTGGCCTCCTCGAAGGCCGAGTACAGGTCCTTGAGCTCGAGGCGGACTTCGGTCGAGCGGCCGTCGACGGTGATCTGACCCGGGCCGATCCCGTGCGACAGCTCGTGGTGGAGGATGAACTGATAAGAAGGCCTCGAACGTCACCGCATCGGCAACCCGTCGGCGGGCAAGCACCCGAGCGGCGATCGGCACCAGGATGCCGTCGTACTTGGCGCGCATCACGTTCTTGAGCAGGACCTTCTTCGAACCCTTGGCCTCGCGCACCCGCTCGTCGTTGGGCAGGTTGAAGGCGATGGTCTGGACCCCGGCGCGGGTGTCGCCGGCGGTGAAGATCTCGTCGACCACCCGGATCGGCGACTCCGAGCCGCGGTTGAAGTTCTTGTGCTCGTCGGGGATCGGCAGGCTGCGCTCGAGAAAGGGCAGCTGCGGACTTGAAGATCTGCGAGGCGCGCCGAGTCTTCGGGTTGGGCGACGCAGACAAAGGTCTCGAAGGCGGCCTTGTAGCCGAAGAGCTGGTCCTCGTAGGTCTCGTACGGCCCGATCACGACCTCGATGGCGGAATCGAGATCCATCCACGCCATGTCCGATTCGTAGTAGTCGTCGGTGAGGAACGCTTCCGCCCGCAGACTCGAGAAACCGACGGAGGCTCTCGTTGTCGGTGGCCGCGGCTGCTGCATCGAGCCTCGGCCGCAGCGACGTCGAGCATCGCGTAGACCGTCGAGTAGGGCACAGCCACTCAGCCCGTCGTCGTCCCGCCGCACCGACCGTGAGCAGCGAGGTCATGGCCTCCGCGTCCTCGGGGTGGGCCTCGATCCAGGCCTCGAACTCGTCGCGGGTCAGGTCCTCGGGATAGTATCCGGCGCCCGCGGGGTGCGGCTGTCGCCGAGAAAGGGCTCGTAGTGGGCCAACCGGTCCCAGGGGCCGTACATGATCCGGTAGTAGCCCCTGGCTGCATCGCGCGCCGGCGCCCTCGAGGGCCGCCACCAGGGAGCGCAAGTTCCGGGTTGTCCAGCCCACGCCTGGAGCTTTGAAGATCTCGTCGACCGCTCGTCGCGGCCAGCCACCAGGTGGCCGAGGGCCGTCGCGATCGCCATGCGAGAGGTGGGAAACATCGGCGGCCACCAGATCTCGCGTCGACGAACTGGGCGCGACGCGCCAGCAATATCGGGCGCGATCGCGAGCCCGGTCGTCACCGCCACGTCTTCAGGTCTGCCCGCAGGCAAAGACCATCACGCCGCAGAGCATGGCCAGGGCACTTCGTTGCCACATCTTCAGCCTCCATCGTTCAGAGGTTTTGTTTGATCGCTCGCTCTCACGGCCCACACGGCGAAGTCCCGCGGGGCCGTTGAGCAGCTCATCGAGTCGTCGGCGAAGCCGGTCGACACGCTCCGCAAGAGTCGTCAGGTCGGCGTCGGTCACCGCAGCCGTACCACCCTCGTCGTCCATCAGGAACTGGTCCGCGGGGAAGGGGTGCAGGGTCTCGGTGCGGGTGATCTCGAAACCCGGCGGCGCGGAGAAAGACCTCGAGGGTCTCGGGCAACAGCGGTCGCTGGTGGGTCGGGTCCTGCCAAAACAGGGCCGCGCCGACGCGGAGCGCATGCGGGTTCGGACACTCGGCGATCAGCAGCCGCGCCAGGACGGAGTACTCGGCGCGCCTCGGCCAGCACCGCCGGCGAGCGGTCGCCGGGGGCAGGTGTTCGAAGAGGTGGAAAGCGGTCACTGCACCCCGGGAGGAGTCCCCGAGCGTCCGCAGAATTTCCAGCACGTCGCCCTCGACCACGTCGAGGCCCCGCCGATGGGCAGCGGCGGCGAGCGCGGGATCGCCGTCGATCCCGGTGGCCTCCACGCCCGCGTCACGCAGCATCAGCAGCAGCTCGCCGCGCCCGCAACCTAGATCCAGCACCGGCGCCGCCGCCCGCAAATCGGGCAGGTAGAGGTCCAGCCGGTGGTGAATCTCCTCTTCGCTGCCGCGAAATGCCTCGAGCAGGAGTGGTTGCACCTCGGCCAGCCCGCCGCTGATCCGCGCATCAAGAGCGTCGTTGACGGCCGGCACCGGCAAGGGTTCGCCTCGCAAGGAACGCTCTACCAACGAGCCGATCTCTTCGAGTTCTTCGGCAAGCCGATCGAGCAGTGCATCGGCTCGCGCAACCGCCGCCGGCACCACGCGGTCCCGCAGGCGGGCGGTCTCGTCTGAGAGCGCGCTCAACGCCAGCTCGGCGGCATCGGCCCTGAGCTCAACTCCGGAGAGCCGCTCATCGCGCGCCGCCGAGAGCTCCTCCTGAAGGGTCCGGATCGCCGACTCGATCGCGTCGAGTCGGGACTCGACCACCGCCATGCGAGCCTCGTTCCGCGCCTCGACATTGGTGATTCGGCGGTTGATACCCCACGGCGTCAGCAGCGCAAGAGCCTTCATCCACTTTCGATGAAGGCTCTCGGACGGCCCGTCTTCATGCGGCGGGCCCGCGGGCGCGGCGCGATCGTCGCCGCTCATGGGGCTACTCGGCGACCGGTCCCGTCTCGGGCACCTCGACATCCGCCGAGGTCATCTGTTCCGTCGCGGCCGCGGCGGCCGCATCGGCGGTCTCGAGAACGCCCTCAGCCACGAACTCCGGGGCCACTGCATCCGGGTCCTCGCCCGGGCGGACCACGCGGACCGGGATGGTGACATCGATCCCGCGGTGGATATGGATCACCACGTTGGCGGTCCCCAGCTCTTTGATCGCGGATTCGAGCATGATCCGGCGGCGGTCGATGTCGAAACCGCGTTCGGTCAACGCACGGCCGATATCGGTGGAGGTCACCGAACCGAAAAGGACGTCGTTTTCACCGGCACGGCGCTGGAAGGACAGCTTGGTGCCGTCGAGCTCGGCCGCCAGCTTCTGGGCCGCGCCCAGGCGACCGAGGTCCATCTCCTCCCATTTGGTCTGCTCCTGCTCGAAACGCTTGCGGTTGCCGGGCGTGTCGGGATAGGCAAGCCCCTTGGGAAGGAGAAAATTGTGTGCGTAGCCGGCCTTCACGACAACCGATTCGCCGCGTTCACCGAGATGCTCGATGTGGTCGTTGAGAATTATCTTCATTCTGTTCCTCCGTCTTCGTCAACCCGTGGCCGGAGCGAGTGGAAACTGTCCGCGACGCCGAGCGCCGCAACGAACAGCGGCATCGGCACCTGCAACGACAGCAGAACGACACCCCAGCGCACCAGCCAGCCTCGCCCGATCCAGCGCACGAGGTGGGCTCGGATAATAGCCAAACCCTGGACAAAATACAAGATGAGCACCGCCACCAGGAGGTTCAACGCCGCCCAGCGGGCCGTGCCCTGGAGCACGAGCGTTCCGATGCCGGCCACCGCGAACACCGCCGCCAACCATTCGTCGTTCCGGTAGTCCTCGAACGCACCAGACGCCATCGGGTAACCGAGCAGGGCCAACCTCGGCCTCGCCCAGAAGAGCACAATCACCAGGTAGACCACGGGCAAGGATGGCAGGACCCACGACGCCATCCGCTCGGCGGCGTCGAGAGCGAGCTCCACCTCACCTTCGGCCACCCCAAAGGCTGCATACACTTCCGAGGCGTTCGCGGCTTCTGCGCGAAGCCACCCAGACACCGCGACCATCGGGGTCAGCGGCGCGGCGAGGACCACGACCGCAACCAGCACCAGGATGGTTGCCAGGATGACGGTGACTGACAACCCACCGCCCCTCGCTCCACCGCCACCTCGCCCAGGCTTCGACACTCACCGCAGGCAGGACCACCAGCAGGAGGTAGGCCGCCAACAGCGGCAGCGCATATTCGGCCATGCCGGCGACTGACGCCACCACCAGAAGGCCAACCATCGGGCCCCAGGCGCGCACTCCGCCGGCGCCGCCGGATTGGAAGTGGACCACCGGCAAGAGGGCCAGCGGCGCAATCAGCAGACCGAGCAGGGGAATGGCGAAGAGGGCGCCCACCAGAAGGAGCGCCACCAAACCTGAGGCGGCCGCACCGAGACGCGGGATCCGCGGGATCCGCGGCGGAGCCGCTTCGGTTTCCGGAGTAGGGGTTGACTCGCTGACCATGATAGGCGCCGGGCGTCGCCGCCCGGCACTCCTGGGGTCCCTGGTCGCTTTTAGTTGCCGACGTACGGCAGCAGGGCCATGTGGCGCGCCCGCTTGATGGCCCGCGTCAGCTTGTGCTGAAATGCTGGGCGGGTGCCGGTCACACGACGCGGAAGAATCTTGCCGTTGGTCGGAGTGTATTCACGGAGGAGCTCGATGTCCTTGTAGTCGATGTAGTTGATCTTCTCGACCGTGAAACGGCACACCTTGACGCGGCGGCGAAAACGCTTTTTGTTGGGTCGGATCATGATTTTCTCACTCCTCGTCCGCCGCGGATTCGGCCTTGGCGGCAGCCTTGGCGGCCTTCTTGACGGCCCGGGCTGCCATCTTGGCGTCCATCTTGCGCTTGCGGCGCAGTTCGCGGTCCATGTTGAGGATCAGCGAACGCATCACCACGTCGTTGGTCCGCATCTCGAAGTTGAGTTTGTCGAGGGCATCGCCGCCGACCTCAACCTTCCAGAAGTGGTAGACACCGTAGTTTTTCTTCTTGATCGGGTAGGCAAGCTGGCGCCGCCCCCAGGTGTCCTTGCCGATGACCTCGCCGCCGGCGTCGGTGATGATGCCCTCGAGACGCTCCAGGGTGGAGGTCTCTTCCTCGGGCGGTACCTCGGGGTCGACAATGACCCCCAACTCGTACAAAGGCATGTTTTCTCCTCTCGGCCTTCGGCCCCAGATCGATGTCTGGAGCAAGGAGTTATTCCCGGAAACCGGGAGAAGGCATTGTACGGGAAAACCGTCGAAAAGCAAGCCCAGCCGGATTCAAGGTTCTCGGGGAGAAAGCTTCAATTTTGAATTATGAATTTTGAATTCTTAATTCCCGCCACCCTCCCCTCGGAGCCGGTTGGGTTGGCGTGAAATTCAAAATTCAAAATTCAAAATTGAGAACTTTTCAGTAGTCATGCGTCCCCATCAGCACCGGCACGCCGAACTTCTCTTCGAGGACACGGGTCACGCCATCGACGTTCATCGGGACAGTTCATCAGCCCGGTCGCCTTTTTGACGCAGGTTCCGAAGTAGATCGCGTCGACCCCGACATCGAAGGCGTCGAGCACGGTCATCTGGAGATCGACCTTCGGCACCACCAGACCAGGACAGTCGCCGCACCCGGTCTTGAACACGACCCGCACGTCGCCCTGGCCTTCGAAGGCAAAGGTGTTCTCGTTCACCGCCTTGTAGCACTTGGCGCACCCGACACAGCTCACATCCTGGATCCGCTCGCAGTAGATGATGCCGATACGTTTGGCCATCGCAGCCTCCCTTGGTCCTGCATATCATAAGTCATTCATTTTCAATAACAAACATGCTCAAATGACCACAGAAGCAATGCACGAGGGAAAGGGAGAAAGGGCGCCATTTCGGATTTCGGATTTTGGATTTTCAACAAGAGCCCACGGATGGTGAGCGCCCGAGTGCTCAGGATGGGTTGGACCACGTGCGGCGGAGGTGCCTGGCTCCCGGCATGTTGTTGTCCTCAACATCATGCCGGCGTGCCTGGCATCCTCTCGGGAATGACGCTCTGATACGAGTCGCGTTCACCGGACGTGCCGTCTTTGAGGATTTTGCGATGACCGAGCCTCAACACGAGTGGGTTTTTCGGTCGCAAACATCCTCAAAGGGGGCACTCGCGGGCAATGCCGTTCAGAGAATCGGGATGCTCCGTTTGGGAAATCGCCTCCCGGAGTGAAGGCCCACGACCCCCTGGCGGCCTCATTGCCAGGCCGCGGAGCGGCCGATCAATGCCCCACTGCCAGATCGCTACCGCAGCCCGCTCGGATACCCGTCCGGAGGGTGGTCATACTCGACCCCACGCTCGCCCTTGACGACGTTACCCATCGGAAAGCCCGGGCAACCCGCTTCGCGAAGGCTTTGCAGCGCCTTTTCGAGGAACTTCGGCGGCACCACCAGCACCATGCCGACCCCGAGGTTGAAGGTGCGCCACATGTCGTCCTCGGGGACCAGTCCTTTCTCCGCCAGCAATCGGAAGACGGGAGGGATGTCCCACGCACCGACCTTGACGACCGCCCGCAGGCCGTCGGGAATGACGCGCGGGAGATTGTCGGTGAGCCCGCCGCCGGTGATGTGGGCCAACGCGTGGACCCATCCCTCCTCGAGCAGCGGCCACACCGGTTCCAGGTAGCAGCGGTGGATCTGCAACAGCTCCTCCCCCACCGTGCGGCCCAGGCTCTTTACGGTGTCGCCGACGCCGAGCTTCAGGGTCTCGAAAAAGACCTTGCGGGCGAGCGAGTAGCCGTTGGTGTGGAGGCCGGTCGACGGCAGACCCACCAGCACGTCGCCCTCACGCACCGCCGAACCGTCGAGGATCTTCCTGCGGTCGACGATCCCGACGATGAAACCGGCCAGGTCGTACTCGCCGTCATCGTAGAACCCCGGCATCTCGGCGGTCTCGCCGCCGAGCAGCGCCATCTTGTGTTCGGAGCACGCGGCCGCAACGCCGCCGATGACGTCCGCCACAGTGTCGGGGTCGAGACGACCGGTGGCCAGATAGTCGAGAAAAAAGAGCGGCCGCGCGCCCTGCACCAGAATGTCGTTGACGCAGTGGTTGACCAGATCGCGGCCCACCGTCGAGTGGCGGCCGGTGGCGAAGGCCACCATCAACTTGGTGCCGACCCCATCCGCCGACGACACCAGCACCGGCTCCTTGAGACCCTTCATCGGCACTCGGAAGAGGCCGCCGAAGGCGCCCTGGTCCGACAGCACGTCGGGGGTGTAGGTCTTGCGCACCATCTTCTTGACCTGGGCCAACGCCCGGTCCTGGGCGTCGATGTCGACCCCGGCGTCGCGATACGTGGTCATCTCTTCTCCCTCTCAGATCAGACTGCCTGTTGGCCCGCGGCCGTCAGACCACAGGATGTGAAGTGGATATTACACTGGTGCCGGATCACCGTTCCTGATACAACCTCTCCATGACGCTGATCCGCCGCTACCGCACGTTTTCTCTCGCCCCCGCCACCCACGACAACCTGCTCGAATCCGCCCGCCGGGTTCTCGGTAACTGGATTGCCGGCGTCGATGCGGAGTTCTGTTTCTACATCGACGCGGCACGCGACCTCGGGCCCGAGGACCTCCGCGTACTCGACTGGCTGTTGTCGGAGACCTTCGAACCGCAGAAATACGGTGACGCCACTTTTCTCGACGACGCGGACGGCGCCGTCCTCGAGGTCGGGCCGCGGATGACCTTCACCACTGCCTGGTCGACCAACGCGGTCTCGATCTGTCGGGCGTGCGGCATCGACGCCGTGCGCCGGATCGAGCGCTCGCGTCGCTACCTCCTGAGCACCGCCTCGCCGATTCCCTATGCCGCGTGCACCGAGTTTGCGGCCGGTCTCCACGACCGCATGACCGAGTGCCTCTACCCGCACCCTCTCGCCGACTTCGCCTCCGGCATCAGCCCCGAAACGGTTACGACGGTCCCGGTGATGCGCGACGGGCGGGCGGCCCTCGAGCGGATCAACCGCGACCTCGGGCTCGCCTTCGACGACTGGGATCTCGACTTCTACACCACGCTCTTCCGCGATCGCATGGGACGGGACCCGTCGAACGTCGAGTGCTTCGACATCGCCCAGTCCAACAGCGAGCACTCGCGGCACTGGTTTTTCAAGGGTCGTCTGATCCTCGACGGCAACGAGGCGCCCGACCACCTCTTCTCCATCGTCCGCCGTCCCTACGAGATCAACCCCAACAACAGCGTTATCGCCTTCCACGACAACTCGAGCGCGATCCGCGGCTTTGCGACCCCGGCGCTGGTCAGCTCCGAACCCGGGGGCCCGTCGCCGTTGGTGATCCGGGACCTCGACCTCGATCTCACACTCACCGCCGAGACCCACAACTTTCCGTCCGGCGTGGCGCCCTTCCCCGGCGCCGAGACCGGGACCGGCGGACGTATCCGCGACACCCACGCCACCGGCCGCGGTTCGCTGGTGGTGGCCGGCACCGCCGCCTACTGCGTCGGCAACCTGCGCCTCCCCGGCTACGAGCTGCCGTGGGAGGACCCCGGCTTCGGCTACCCGCCCAACCTGGCGTCGCCGAAGGCGATCGAAATCGAGGCCTCCAACGGCGCCTCGGACTACGGCAACAAGTTCGGCGAACCGGTGATCGCCGGTTTTACGCGCTCGGCCGGGTTGCGGCTGCCGGGTGGTGAGCGCCGCGAGTGGATCAAACCGATCATGTTTTCGGGCGGCGTCGGCCAGATCGACGCCCGCCACACCGACAAGCAGGGCCCCGCTCCGGGGATGTGGGTGGTCAAGATCGGTGGTCCCGCTTACCGCATCGGGATGGGTGGTGGCGCCGCCTCATCGATGGTCCAGGGCGACAACGCCGAACACCTCGACTTCAACGCCGTCCAGCGCGGCGACGCGGAGATGGAGCAGAAGGTCAACCGCGTCATCCGCGCCTGCTCGGAGCTCGGAGAGGCCAACCCCATCGTCAGCATCCACGATCAGGGCGCCGGCGGTAACTGCAATGTTCTGAAAGAGATCGTCGAACCGGCCGGGGCGCGGCTCGAGATCCGCGAGATCCCGGTGGGCGACGACAGCCTGTCGGTGCTCGAGATCTGGGGCGCCGAGTACCAGGAGAACGACGCCCTGCTCGTTCGCCCTGAGGACGAGGGCTTCTTCCGCTCGTTGTGCGAGCGCGAGCGGGTGCCGGTGTCCTTTGTCGGCCGGGTGACCGGCGACGGCCGGGTCGTGGTGCACGACGCCGTCGACGGTTCCACCCCGGTCGACCTGGTGCTCGAGGACGTGCTCGGTGACGTGCCGCAGAAGACCTTCGAACTCGATCGCGTCGATCGCCCGCTCGAGGCGCTGGTCCTGCCACCTGGCCTCGAGGTGGCGCAGGCCCTCGAGCGCGTCCTGCGGCTGCTGTCGGTGGGCTCGAAGAGATTCCTCACCACCAAGGTCGATCGATCGGTGAGCGGTCTGGTGGCGCGCCAGCAGTGCGCGGGCCCATTGCAGCTCACCGTGGCCGATGTGGCGGTCATCGCGCAAAGCCACTTCGGCGCCACCGGCACCGCCACCGCCATCGGCGAACAGCCGCTCAAGGGACTGGTCGATCCGGCCGCGATGGCGCGGATGGCGGTTGGCGAGGCGCTGACCAATCTGGTGTGGGCGCGGGCGACCGCGCTCGAGGATGTGCGGTGTTCGGCCAACTGGATGTGGGCCGCCAAGCTCC
The DNA here is from genome assembly GCA_963714885.1 of Candidatus Sulfomarinibacteraceae bacterium. Taxonomy (GTDB): domain Bacteria; phylum Acidobacteriota; class Thermoanaerobaculia; order Thermoanaerobaculales; family Sulfomarinibacteraceae; genus Sulfomarinibacter. The sequence continues at coordinate 13,259 of CAVQQV010000007.1, forward strand.
CCGGCGAAGGCGCCGGTCTCTACGATGCTGCGGTCGCCATGAGCGACCTCATGGTCGAACTCGGGATGGCGGTTGACGGCGGCAAGGACAGCCTCTCGATGGCCGCCCGAGCTCCGCTGGCCGGCGGCGGTGAAGAACTGGTCAAGGCGCCGGGGGAGCTGGTGATCTCCGCCTACGTCTCCTGCCCTGACATCCGTCAGACGGTGACTCCCGATCTCGAGCTGCCTGGGAACGGACGCCTGCTCTTCGTCGATCTGGCTGGCGGCAGCAACCGGCTCGGTGGGTCAGCCCTGGCACAGGTCTATTCACAGGTCGGCAACGTCACCCCCGATGTCGAGGACGCCGGGCTTCTGGCACGCGCCTTCGCCGTGGTCCAGGGCCTGATCGCCGACGGGCTCATCACCGCCGGTCACGACCGCTCGGACGGCGGCTTGATCACGACCCTGCTCGAGATGGCATTCGCCGGCAACTGCGGTCTCGAAGATCGGGCTCGAAGGGGATGACCCAATCGACGTCCTGTTCAGCGAGGAACTCGGGCTGGCGATGGAGGTCGACGAGGCCGATGTGGACACCGTCCTCGGCGCCTTCCATCGCGCCGATCTCCCCTGCGCCGTCATCGGCCGCACCCTGACCGAACCGGAAATCCGGGTGGCGGTCGGAGGACGGCAGGTTCTCGCCACCGACATGCGGGACCTGCGGGACCTGTGGGAGGCGACGTCGTTCAGGCTCGAGCTCGAGCAGGCCGACCCCGGGTGCGTGGCCGCCGAACGCGACGGTCTGCGCACTCGTTCCGCACCACCCTATGCGCTCAGCTTCACCCCCGCCGCGACGCCGGCAGCCGTCATGAAAGAGACCAAAAAGATCCCGGTCGCCATGCTGCGTGAGGAAGGATCCAACGGCGACCGCGAGATGGCCGCCACCTTCGTCGCCGCGGGGTTCGAGCCCTGGGACGTGGCGATGTCCGATCTCCTCGCCGGCCGGATCACCCTCGATCGCTTTCGCGGGGTGGTTGCGGTCGGCGGTTTCGCCCACGCCGACGTCCTCGACGCCGGCAAGGGCTGGGCCGGGTCGATCCGCTTCAATAGCGACCTATGGACCCAGTTCGAGGCCTTTCTCGATCGGCCGGACACCTTCAGCCTCGGTGTGTGCAACGGCTGTCAGCTGCTGGCCCTCCTCGGCTGGGTGCCGTGGCGAGGCCTAAAAGGCATGGCCCAACCGCGCTTTGTGCGTAACGCCTCGGGCCGTTTCGAGTCGCGCTTTGCGACCGTCACCATCAAACCGAGTCCCGCCATCATGCTGCGCGGGATGGAGGGCTCCACCCTCGGTATCTGGTCGGCCCACGGAGAGGGCCGCGCACTCTTCCCCGACCCGGCCATTCTCGAGACTGTGGAGGCTCAGGAACTCGCCCCCCTCCGTTTCGTCGACGACGGCGGCGCGGTGACCGAGAGCTACCCTCACAACCCCAACGGGTCGCCGCGGGGCATAGCCGGTCTGTGCTCGCCCGACGGCCGCCACCTGGCCATGATGCCCCACCCCGAACGCACCTCCATGACCTGGAACTGGGGGTGGATGCCGCGGGAGTGGCGCGCACCTCGAGGTCTCGCCGTGGCTGAGGATGTTCCAGAAC
>CAVQQV010000008.1:0-69309 GCA_963714885.1 Candidatus Sulfomarinibacteraceae bacterium
TCTCTTTTTGAGGTTTCACCGTTTCATCCCCACAAAGGACCACAAAAAGCGCTCCCCAACGCGGGAAGCGCAGTTACTCATTTCGTCGGTCGAACTCCCATTTCGGGCATGGTAGCACACCAAAAAATCCGTTGGATTTTTTTGAATTTCGGATTTCGGATTTCGAATTTCGAATTTGCCACCCGACACCTCCCGCCGTCGAGGTGTAGGTTGCTGGCAGTCGAGGGCAAGGCCAGGTTCTGAAACCCGCAAAAAATCAATCGGCTGGGTTCGCGCCATCTCGGAATTGAAATTGCTCGATATACCAAAGAAATGCTGTCGGAGCGTTGGTGGCCCGAAAATTCGAAATCCGAAATCCGAAATCCGAAATCTCCAATATGATGTCGCCCAATGACGGACCACCTCCCTGCCCGCACCTCGGACCGCCTCATGATTCTGGTTGCCGCGCTGCTCTTTTCAACCGGAGGGGCCGCGGTCAAGGCGTGCTCGCTGTCCGCCTGGCAGGTGGCGAGCTTCCGGTCGGGGATCGCGGCGGCGACTCTACTGCTGGTTCTCCCGGCGACTCGCCGCGGGTGGAGCTGGCGAACCTGGCTGGTCGGAGCCGCCTATGCCGGCACCATGATCTCGTACGTCCTCGCCAACAAGATGACCACGGCCGCCAACGCCATTTTTCTCCAGAGCTCGGCGCCGCTGTATATCCTGCTCTTGAGCCCGATCCTGCTCAAGGAGACCATCCGTCGTCGCGACGTGGTCTTCATGCTTTCTGTCGCCGTCGGGATGTCCCTGTTCTTCGTCGGTTCCCAGCCGGAGTTGATGACTGCTTCCGATCCCATGGCGGGTAATATCGTCGCCGCGGCGACCGGGCTCTTCTGGGCCCTGACCATTCTCGGTCTGAGGTGGCTGGGGCGCGCTACGAGTGATCAGATGGCCGGATCCTCAGCCGCCTCGGCGGTGGTCTGCGGCAATGTCATCGCCTGTCTGGCGGCCCTGCCGTTCGCAACTCCGCTGGGACCGACAACCCCGTCCGACTGGGCCATTGTCGGCTTCCTCGGCGTCTTCCAGATCGCCGTGGCCTATGTTTTCATGGTCGAAGGCATGCGCAGAGTGGGTGCGTTCGAGGGGTCGCTCCTGTTGTTGCTCGAACCGATCCTCAGCCCGCTCTGGGCGTGGCTCGTCCACGGAGAACAGCCGACCCTGTGGGCCTCGCTCGGGGGCGCCATCATCATCTGCGCCACCGCGGTGTTCACGATCCTCCGCGGCGGAAACTACGCCGTCAGGGAGAGCCCTGAGAGCTGATCCTCACTCGTCGGGCCCTTCGCCGTGGGCAACCGTCACGACCGTATGCAGCCCCCCACGAAGACGGTAGTCGAGTTCAACTTCCATCCACCGCGGCCTGCAGCAAGCCACTAGGTCCTCGAGCACCCGGTTGACGGCGTGCTCCTGGTAGATGCCGACGTTGCGAAAGCCGGTCAGGTAGTACTTCAGCGACTTGAGCTCGATGCAGACATCCGACGGCAGATAGCGCACCGCCAGGGTGCCGTAGTCAGGCAGCCCCGAGAACGGACACACGCAGCTCCACTCATCGGTCTCGATCTCCACCAACGCCTCGCGCGCCGGGTACTCGTAGGGAAAGGTCTCCAGGACCTCGGGCGTGAGGGTCTCCTCACCGGCGAATGAAAATTTCCGTCCTTCAGCCTCGACCATGAGTGCCTCCTCGCGAGATCGTACCAACATCCGGGTTTTCAAGCGATCGATTGTCTGCACCCGGTATCCGCATCTCGCCGGCACTGCCTTGGCATTCCCGGTGCTGGAACCCATATTGGATTTACAGATCTCAGAGACAGGGGGTTGTCATGCGTTGGATCTACGCGTGTCCTCAGTGCGATGCGATGCTCAACCCCGACGAGACGGTGGTTTTGATCGGCGAGTGCGGCCCGCACCGGATTCTGATCGGCTTTCACCCCGAACCGGGAAACTACCGGGCTTACCTGCCGCCCGGGCTCGAGCTTCGGGAGGGCTCCCTGTGGTCGTTTTACTGTCCGGTGTGTTCGCGCAGCCTGGCGATGGAGTACGCCCCTGAGCTGTGCGCCCTCGATCTGGCGACCCAGGGCGTTCGCCACCGGCTCTATTTTTCGCGCACCGCGGGCGAGCACGCCACCTTTATCATCACCGCCGAGGGCATGAAAAGCCACGGCCCGGATGCAGACCGGCACTCGCTGCAGCTTCTGGAGTTGGTCTGAAAGGCCGGAGGAGGAAAGGGAGCCTGGAGAATTCGGAATTAGGAATTCGGAATTCGGAATGCCGGCCACCCCCGGACGATTCTCAACGGCGTAGGCGGGTCGTTTACGGCCCGCCCGAATGCAGCAGCGGTGGTGGCAGGCCCTGAAGGACCTGCCTACGCCGTTCAGAAAAGGCATCCGGCCCCATTGCCCCACCGCCTCATTGCCCCACTGCCCCATCGCCTCACCGCCACTCTGCGTGTACGATAGAACCGTGGACGCACGACGCCGTGAACATTTTCTGAGGTCCCTCGGTCTGGGGCTCGCCGTGCTCGGTCTCGGGACCATCGGCTATATGGTGATTGAAGACCAGGGCGTCCTGAATTCGTTCTACATGACCGCCATCACGGTCACCACCGTCGGCTTCCGTGAGGCCTTTCCGCTGTCGCCGGCGGGCCAGGCCTTTACCGTCCTGCTCGCCTTCGGAGGGATCGGAGTCATTCTCTTGATCGCCACTGAGGCCGCCCGCGCCATCCTCGACACCGACATCAGCCGCATCATCGGCCTGCGAAGGGACCTGACCATGATCAAGAAAATGACCGGCCACATCGTGGTCTGCGGCTATGGCCGCATGGGGCGGGCCGTGGTCGAGGTCTTTCGCGACCGGGGTATCGCCTTCGCCGTGGTCGAAATCAAGATGGAACGTTGCCGCGAACTCGAGGAAGCTCGCCTTCCGGTGGTCCGCGGCGACGCCACCCACGAGGACATTCTACGAGACGCCGGCGTCGAGCACGCCAAGACCTTCATCGCCTGTCTCGCCGACGACGCCCACAACGTGTACTCGATCCTGATCGCGCGGCAGCTCAACCCCGACATCACGATCATCGCCCGCGCCGTCGAGGACGGGGCGGAGAAACGCCTCGAACTGGCCGGCGCCGATCGCGTGCTCAACCCCTACCGGGTCGGCGGCACCCGACTCGCCCTCACGGCTCTCAAACCCACCGTCACCGACTTCGTCGAAGCCTCGCTCATGGGATCATCCATGGAGCTCGAGCTGGCCGAGGTGAAGGTCCACCCGTCCTCGGACCTGGTCGGCAAGACCCTCGCGGGCGCCGGGGTGCGGCAGCGTTTCGGCATCATCGTCGTCGCGCTCAAGCACGGAGACAAGAACATATTCAACCCGGGGCCCGACGAACGCATCGATGCCGGCGACGTGCTCGTCGCACTCGGACCGATCAACGCCCTCGACGGGATCGAAAAGGCAACACAATAATTCTCAATTTTGAATTTTGAGTTTTGAATTACGGACCCAACTCCCTACCGACAATTGACGTTCGAGTGCCCCGGATGGTCGGAACCGTGTGCGGCGGAGGTGCCGTTTGTCGCATTGTTTGAATTCGGCTGTATCCAGTCCTCGAAGCTCCCAGGGCAATCAATGCGACGGGTGGCACCTCTCGGGAACCGCGCTCTCAAAGCCAGCATTGGGAACCCGTGAGGAACGTCAGCTACCCGCCCACCGTCGCCAATTTCCCCGGATACGCATTCACCGCTGCGCCAAGCACCTTCATCGCCCGCGTGAGAGTCTCAGCCTCGTACATGAAGGCGACGCGAACCTCGTCGACGCCCAGACCGGGAGTGACATAAAAGCCTTCGCCTGGCGCCAGACACACGGTCTCGCCGTCGAGCGAAAAATCGCGCAACAGGAAGACCGCAAACTCCTCGCAACTGTCAATCGGCAGGCGGGTCATGGTGTAGAACGAGCCCTCGGAGAGGTGCGGGCTGACGCCGTCGATCGCAGACAGGCCCTTGAAGACGGCATCACGCCGGCGCTCATACTCACCACACAAGCGTTCGGAATAGGCACGCCCGTTCTCGAGCATCGGCACGACCATCAGCTGCTCGGCGGTCGCCACTGATAACCGCGCCTGACAGAAGCGCAGGGCCACATCCAGCACTTCCCGGTTGTGGGTCGCCATACAGCCGATCCTCACCCCACAGGCATTGAACCGCTTGGAAACGCTGTCGACCACTATGATCCGCTGCGCGAGGTCGGTGAACTCGGTGAAGCTGCGAACTTTGCCGCCACCAAAGACGAACTCCCGATAGACCTCGTCGCAGATCACGAAGAGGTCGTTCTCCAACGCCACCTGGGCAACAGCTTCCAGCTCCTGGGCGGTGTAAACCGTTCCGGTGGGATTGGATGGGTTGCACAACAGGATCGCCTTGGTGTTCGGGGTGAGACTGGCGCGCAGCCTGTCGATCGAGCCGAAATGGTAGCCGTCCTCCACCTTGAGGGTGATCGGAACCATCCTGACGTCGGCCTGGGCGGCAAAGCTCAGGTAGTTCGTGTAGCAAGGCTCGAACACCAGCACCTCGCCCCCGCCTCCGGCAACGATGGCGAGGATGAAGGTGATCGCTTCGCTGGCGCCCGCGGTGACCAGGATCTCGTCGGCAGCGAAACCGATGCCCCAGCTCGCGAAGAAGGCGCTCCACGCCTCCCGCGCCACCGGAAGGCCTTCGCTCGGCGCGTAGGCCAGAGTCGCCAGCGACAGGCCGTGCAATTCGGCGATCATCTCGGGAGGGGTCGGCATGTCGGGTTGGCCGATATTGAGATAGATCACGTTGGTGCCGCGGGCCTCGGCCGCACGCGCGTGCGGCGCGAGCTTTCGGATCGGCGACGCCTGCAGCTTGGATGACTTTGCGGAGAGAGACGGCATGAGCGACCTCCAGGAGGGCTGCGCCCTTCGGCGATTGTAGCTCAACGCCAAAAAATCGGATTTCGGAAAGAGGTACCACCCTTCGCATTGTCCGAAAAAGGACGCGTTCCTCCGACCGTTTTCACAGCCGGACAATGCGAAGGGTGGTACCTTTTAGGCCATGTACTCATTTCGAAAGTGGAAAGAGAAGTACGGCAAGGTCACCCTGTCCGCCCTCTGGGACCTCTTCATGGTGTGGGTGGTTTTCATCAACCTGTGCCTCATCCTCTTCGATCTGACCTACCTGTGGATGCGACCCACCTACTTCAAATATGTGCCGGTCGTAACTCGAGTCTGGGACCCGGTGCTCGGTATCCGGCCCAACCCTCTCACCGAGGAAATGATCGAACAGGCTGACTCGGCGCAGACCCTGTTCGAGCTCGACCCCGCCACTCCGGTCCTCGCCGAAAAACTCGAACAACTCCAGAATCTGAACACCCGTATATTTCTCGAAAACCCGTTTTTCAGGACAGGCCAGACTGAAGACCTCGATGCCATCAAGGCGACCATGGCCGAAGAGACCGGCCATGCCCGCACCCGTCTCGGCGACCCCGCCGTTTTGACGGAGATCTCCCACGACTACTGGAGTGGACCGCCCGAACTCCTCCGCCACAGGTTCGACGTGTTCGATCGCCAGATCGAGCCCCGGCTGGCGGTCAACTACTTCCGTGGGTACGATCTCAACGGTCACCTCGTCGACCACTTCTGGAAGATCGACCTCCCCTTTCTCATCCTGTTCTGGATCGAGTTCATGGTCCGGTGGACGCTCGCAGTGCGCCGCCGCTCCTATGCACGCTGGTACTTCTTCCCGATCTTCTACTGGTACGACCTCCTGAGCCTGATCCCGGTGATGGCGCTGCGGCCGCTGCGCCTGCTGCGGGTGGTCTCGATCTACATGCGGCTCCGCCAATCGGACCTCTCGCGGGTCGGCAAGGACTTCCTCAGCCGCGGAGTGGCCTATATCTCCAACATCATCACCGAGGAGGTCTCGGACAGGGTGGCGGTGCGAATCCTCGACGAGTACCGCGAAGAGATAGTCGACGGAACCCACGTGCGGATAGCGCGCTCGGTTTTCGAGCCCCGCCGCGAGGAGATCGAACGCGTGCTGGTGAGCCAGATCCGCGCGATCCTGACCGACCAGGAAACCCTCGAGCGCTTCCGGCTCCTACTCGAACTCAACCTCGAAAACGCGGTCGACGAGTCCGCCAGCCTGCGCTCGCTGCCGCTGCCCCACGTTGTCGTAAAACCGGTGGTCCGCGCGATCGGCGAGGTCCTGCTCGAAACCACTCTCGAGACCATCAGCGCCACCCTCGACAGTCCCGATGGCCAGGAGGCCGTGCAGGCCGTCGCATCCTCGATCATCGAGAACTTCCTCACCGGCCCCGCGCTCACCGAAATGGAGTCCCTGGCCAGAGACATCAGCCTCCAGGTCATCGACCACATGAAAGAGGTCGTCGTCGTCAAGAAGTGGGCCCTCCCCAAGGAGCAGACCACACGTCCGGCAATGGAGTGGGAAGAAGACTCATCGGCGGAAGCTGACGCTTCCGCCGATGAGAGTTCTTAGTTTTGAGTTTTGAGTTTTGAATTCCGGGCAGCAGTCCACCGACGGGAAACGTCCGAGTGCTCAGGTCCAGTGGGACAACGTGCGGCGGAGGTGCCTGGCATCCTCACGGGATTGACGTGCTGAAACGAGACGCGTGCGGTGGAGGTGCAACCCCCGGGTCCCGCGGAGGTAGGGTGGGCCTTGGCCCACCTTCAGAATTGCAGCGAGTCTCTCGAATTCGGCCCATTCGTGATCGACTCTGATGGTGGGCTGAAGCCCACCCTACCGGCGCCCCGGCCACACCAAGCCGGCAGCCGGGACGGCTACCCCACAAAAACCCCCGGACGCCCTCCGTCAGGTGATACGCGTCGTGGTTGGCAATGCCCAAGTCAAAAATCCTCGCCCCACGGAAATTCTCGCCGGGCGCAGCCCGTCGGGAATTTCCGAGGGTGGGTGGGAGGGGGGCGGGGGCGGGACACTTAGAGGGTTGCCGCTTCACGTCGCCCCGATCCGCCCGCCCAGGCGCGCCATCGGCGCGCCTGGGCGCGACCGGCGGGATCGAGGAATGCTCCCATTCCGAGAGCCCGACGTAAGCGACCGAAACCGCGGGCCCGGCCCGCGGTGGGCGGGCGATTCCGGAAACGGCGTCGTTGCCCCCCGATCAGTTCTTGGTAGCGTTCATCCGGTCGAGCCGCAAGGTGGCATCGATGCCCATGAAGTGCCTACCCGCGAGGACCACGACCAGCATGGCGCCGAGGGCGACGGCGGCGGCGATCATGAACATCACCACGATCTGGTAGGCCACCGCCTGCATCGGCGGCGACCCGGCCAGGATCTGGCCGGTCATCATCCCCGGCAGCGACACGATGCCGGCGGCCGCCATCGAGTTGATGATCGGGATCATGCCGGTGCGGACCGCATCCTTGAGGGGCGCCGCCAGAGCCTCGCGGCGGGTGGCGCCGAAGGCGATGCGGAGCTCCACCTCAGCCGATCTGGTTTCGAGATGGTCCATGAAGCGATCGAGACAGAGAGAGATCCCGGTCAGGGAGTTGCCGAGAATCATCCCGAGCAGGGGGATCACGTACTGCGGGTCGTACCAGGGCTCGACCCCGACCACGACCTGGGTGACGATGCCGCCGACCAGAAAACAGGTCGCCGCCATCGTGAGCCAGGCATCGGCGAGGATCCCTTTGTACCGGCGCGACGAGCGACCCACCGCCTCACGGGCGGCGAAGACCGTCATCAGCAGCAGAAGACCGACCACGACGTATGGGTTGCGCACCGCAAAGACCCGCTCGAGGATCAAGCCGAGCAGGCCGAGCTGGATGACGGTGCGGAGGGCCGCCACCCCCAACCGTTTTTCGACCCCGAGCCGCAGCACCAGCGACACCGCGCCCGCAGCCACGATCAAGCCGGTGGCGATGCACCAGCTGCAGCGGCCCGAGTTGGATGAGTTCCTTCATCCGGACCTCCTCCAGCCGGCCGTTGGCGAGCCGCAGGTGGCGATCGGCCCGGGCATTGAGCGCGGGATCGTGAAAGACGCAGATGACCAGACGACCGGGCCGTCTGGCGAACGTCAACATCAAGTCGAACGACGCCGACACGGCATCAGGGTCGAGGCCCGAAAGGGTCTCGTCGGCGACCAGTACCGGCGGGTCCCACAAAAGACCCCTGACCAGGGCAATACGGTGGCGCTCGCCACCCGAAAGAGTGCGGATCTCCCGGTCGAGAGGGAGGCGCCCGAGACCCACCGATTCGAGAAGGCGAATTGCCTCGTCCTCATCAAAACCCCGACCCTTCCCGGCCCGTTGAGAAAAGGGAAACGACAGGTTCTCGCGCATCGAGCCCGTCATCATCGGTGCGTCCTGAGCAACCAGGGTGACCTGGGATCTCCAGACCGGGAGCTGCGCGCATGGGTAGTCCACCCCATGCATCCCGCGCCCCGCATCGGGCGACCAGGCAAGCCCGGTGAGGTACCGCAGCAGGGTCGACTTGCCGCCGCCCGAGGGCCCCTCGATCGCCACGCACTGGCCATCGGACAACGAAAGAGAAACGTTCTCGAACAGCACACGTCCCTCGCCGTCGCGCGCGCTGAACGGGCCACACTCGAAAAACGCCGTCATGGGCGATGACTATACCCTGTGCCCCGAGAGCTCGGATAACGTTTAGACGTTTGAACGTTGAACGTTTCAACGTTCGTTAGCCGAACACATTTCACGATGGAATAAACAAAGCGTAAAATAGATATATGGTCGAGAAGACGCCCCTACGACGGATCCTGCATGCGGATATGGACTGCTTTTATGCTGCGGTCCACATGCGCGACGACCCGTCGTTGGTTGGCAAGCCCGTGGTGGTGGGCGGCGACCCCTCGGGGCGCGGCGTGGTGGCAGCGGCCAATTACGAGGCGCGCAAGTTCGGTATCCACTCGGCGATGCCGGCCGCCGAGGCGCGGCGGCGCTGCGCCGACACGATCTTCCTCCGACCTGATTTCAGCCGCTACCGCGAAGAATCGCAGGCGATTTTCGACATCTATCGCGAATACACGCCGCTGGTCCAGACTCTCTCGCTGGACGAGGCGTACCTGGATGTCAGCGAGCACCTGGGAGCCTTCGGCAGCGCCACCGCAATCGCCGAGGACATCCGCCGCCGGGTCCGCAAGGAGCGCCGGCTGACGGTCTCCGTCGGTGTCGGCCCCAACAAGCTGGTGGCCAAGATCGCCTCCGACCAGGACAAACCGGACGGGCTCACCGTGGTCCGCCCGTCGCAGGCAGCCGCCTTTCTCGCGCCGCTGCCGGTTCGCCGACTTCACGGCGTCGGCCCTGCCACCGAAAAGATCCTGCTCTCCATGGGGCTCAAGACCATCGCCGATCTGCGCGAGGCATCGGTCGATCTCCTGTCAACCCGCTTCGGTCACTGGGGCCGGGCCATGCAGCAACGCGCCTGCGGCATCGACGACCGACCGGTCCACAACGACCACGTTCGCAAGAGCTTGAGCACCGAACGGACCTTCGAAGAAAACATCGGCGAGGCGGCTGCGATCGACGAGCTTCTGAGTTCGTTGGCCGAAGAGGTGGCGCGGGGGCTCACCAAAAGGGAGCTCGTCGCCTCCACCATCACTATCAAGGTGCGCTACCCCGACTTCACGACCCCGACCCGGTCCCACACCCTCCCCACTCCAACCTCCGACGTCGCCACGATCGTCGCGGTGGCGCAAGAATTGGTGCGCCGCACCGAGGCATCCACGCGCTCGGTTCGCCTGCTCGGCGTCGGCGCCAGCAACCTCGTCCCCGCAGAACTCGGGCAACGCGCGCTCTTCGACGAGAGTTGAAGACATCGCAACTCAACGCAAAGACGCAAAGGTGCAAAGCACCCACACAAACGGAGAAACCGCAAATCACGCAGATGAACGCAGATAGGTTTTTTCGGATAGCGACCACCGGCGAGGTCCTGGCCGTCGCGACGGCCAGGGGCCGCCTCCCCCATCATTCATTGTCCGCGTAGGGTGGGCCTTGGCCCACCAACAGGTTAGAAACGGTCTCGTGGGTTCATCCCATACGTGGGCGACCCTGATGGTGGGCTGAAGCCCACCCTACGATTCTGCGTCTTTGCGTTTTCTTCCGGGTGGCCGGATCTGGGTCAATCTGGGGGATCTGTGGACAATCCTGCGCGGATGGGGAAATCAAACGGTTTCTGGCACACTAGCGAGTACCGATGACTACCGACCCGCACTCCCCGCGACCGACCAGCCGGCTGGTGCCCGCTATCGTCACAGGCTTCGCCTTGTTGTGGACGGCGGGGGTGGTGGTCGCACCGTGGTTGGCGGCCCACGGCTCGTTCTTCGCGCCGTGGCTGCGGCTCGTTTACAGACCCGGCTGCCATCAGATTGCCGAACGGTGTCTCGACCTCGGGTTCGGCCCTCTGGCGGTGTGCGCACGCTGCATCGGGCTCTACGTCGGCGGCTGCCTCGGACTCTTGTGGACCACGCTTTGCAATCGATCCTCCCGCCCGCGGCCGCTGTGGCTGGCGATTGTCGCTGCACCGACCGTGCTCGACTTCGTTGCCGGCCAGATCGGGCTCCCCAGCCTCGGCAACTGGCCCCGCTTCACACTCGCAGTTCCTCTGGGGCTGCTCGCCGGGCTCTATTTCGGCGACGCCCTGCTCGAGATCGTCCGCCAAAACTCACAACCAACTCCGTCTGCCAATTCCAGGCAAGATTCGGTAGGATAGGCGCACATACAAGGAGGAGACGATGAACCAACCCCCTTCAATGCTCAAACCGGCCCTGATCTCGGGCGTTGCTTTCGGGATTGTGGGCTCGATCCCGATCATCAATTGGATCAACTGCGCGTGCTGCGCGCTGATCATTGGAACCGGCCTCTTTGCCGCCTTTCTCTACTCCAAGGAGAACCGCAAAATCGGAGCCGCCTTCGGTCCCGGCAACGGCGCGACGGTGGGCCTGATCGCCGGTCTGATCTACGGAGTCGTGTCCGGCATCGTTGGCGGAGCGATCAGCACCGCCTTCGGCATGGGTGACTGGCAGGAGGTCATCGAGCAGGTTCAGGCGAGCGGCGCCGACATCGACCCCGCGGTGATCGAGCAGATCTCGTCCTTCATGGCGAGCTCCGGCGGAGTCATGATGTTTCTCATCGGGCTCTTTTTCGCCCTGTTGTTCGGTGCCATCTTTGGAACGATCGGCGGCCTCATCGGCGGCTCGGTCTTCAAGGTGCAGTCTTCGCCCGGCATGTACACCCAGACTCCGCCGCCACCGCCAGTCGGATAATCGAACCTGCTGCGTGCCATGGCCCCGCAGGGGCCCCGTAATTCGTGGCCCCTCTGGGGCCGCGAATTACAAGTCGTAGTACAACTCCACCTCATAGGGATGGGTGCGGATCGCCACCTCGCGCTCTTCGTCGCGTTTCTTGGCGATCCAGCGCTCGATGAGTTCTGGTGAAAAGACACCGCTGTCAACCAGGAAATCCGAGTCGCCCTCGAGCGCATCGAGCGCCTTACCGAGCGAGGCCGGCAGGGCCTTGATGGAACGCCGGCGCTCCTCGGTCCACGAAAAGATGTCCTCGTCGACCGGTCCGAAACCGAGCTCGGAGGGATCGAGCCGGCGCCGGATGCCGTCGAGACCGGCGAGCAACTGGACCGCAATGCTGAGGTACGGGTTGCCCGTGGCGTCCGGCGGTCGGAACTCGATACGGGCGGTGTCCGGTTTGTTGGCGTAGCTCGGGATACGCACCGCGGCCGAACGGTTGCCGGCGGAAAATACGGCGCTCACCGGGGCCTCGAACCCCGGCACCAGGCGCCGGTAGGAGTTGGTGCTCGGGTTGGTGAAAGCGAGCACCGCGGCGCCGTGCTCGAGCAATCCTCCGATGTACCACCGCGCCTCGTCGGACAGACACGAGTAGCCGTCCGCCGAGAAAAAGAGGTTGTCCCCACCCCGTTGCAGCCGCTGGTGGAAATGCATACCCGAACCGGCCTCGCCGAAGAGAGGCTTGGGCATGAAGGTCACGGTCATGCCGTCTTCCAACGCCGTCATCCGCGCCATGTACTTGACGATCATGCAGGCATCGGCCGCCTGGGTGGGCGGCAGCAAAGGGGTTTCGATCTCGCACTGGCCGGGCCCGCCGACCTCGTGGTGGTGGTACTTGACGGGGACCCCGGCGGCGTCGAGCCGCCGGCAGATTCTCGAGCGCAGGTTGTGGAGGTGGTCGCGCGGCGGAATCGCGTGGTAGCCGCCGTGCACCGGCGCGGCGTAGCCGCTGCCCATCTCCCGGCTGGCCCAGCTGCCCTCGTCAGACTCGATCTTATAGGCGGCAGTATTCATCCCATTTTCGTAGGACACGCCGTTGAAGACATAGAACTCGAACTCCGGCCCCCACAGGCTGGCGTCGGCGACCCCGGTCTCTTGAAGCCACATCTCGGTACGCTGGACGATGCTCCGTGGGTCATAGGGGTAGAGCTTGCGGCTGTCGGCCTCCAGAGTCGTGCAGATAAAGCTCAGGGTCGGCAGTTCCCAGAACGGGTCCGGAAAGGCGGTCGCGAGGTCCGGGACCATGACCATGTCGCCCGAACTGATGCCTTTGAATCCGACCGACGATCCATCAAAGCCGATCCCGTTGGCCATCAGTTCATCGCTGAAACGCGCAGCTGAAATCGTCACGTGGTGCCAGCGCCCCCACAGATCACAGAACTTGAGGTCAACCTGCTCGATACCCTCGTCCGCTATGAAGCGTTCGGCCTCTTCGACACTCTCGAACATCTCGCCTCCCTCGTCGGCCCGCCGCTGCATCCGGTGGCGGGCTGCAAACCCCCATGTTACCAAATTCACAAACTCTAATTGGTCACGAGAGAACTCAGGACCCGATCTGAATTGAGATAATGTCTCCCTGCACTCCAAACTTGTGGTTGAATGATCTTGACAATATCGTAATCTGCGCATATCCTCCCAGAGTTATATAGCCGTATTGGAGTCATAGAAATGTCTTCAATACTTTGTGAAACAAAGCACAAGGAGGTAACGATGTCTCGATCCCGTCTGTTTGTTGCAACCGTTCTGATCGCCGTCCTCGCCATCGGTCTCGCCAATGTGGCGACCGCAGCGAAAAAACCCAAGGGGAGCGACCTCTACAAGGAGTTCTGCAAGCCCTGCCACGAGGCCGGATCGCCCAACGGCGAGTACACCCCAATGACCTACATCCAGGACCAGTGGGAGCGCTTCTTCAACGAAAAGTACGAAGGTTCGCACGCGGCCGTCATGGATCCCGCGCACGACAACAAGCCGGTCACCGAGGTCATCACCAAAGACGACCTCGAACAGATCAAAAAGTTCGCGATCGACCACGCGGCCGACTCCGAACAGCTCATGACCTGCGGTTGATCTGTCAATCTGAAGGAGGAGAAAGATGTTTCGAAGACTCTTGCGGTGCTCGGTATCTCGCTGCTCTGCCTGACGTCTGTCGCGTTCGCCCAGGACGCAGCGACTCAGGAAGAGATTGACAAACTCAAACAGGAAATCAATGACCTCGAGAAACGCGTCATGAAGAACGAGCGCAAGACCGCGCTCGACAGGATCAACTTTTCGGGCGACTTCCGCTTCGAAGTCAACTCGATCAACTCAACTACGATGACTTCTACGACGGCATGCAGCTGCAGCAGATGCTCGTCGACACTCTCTTCTACTTCGGCGCCACCGGCATGCCGCCGCAATCGCCTGAAGCGGTTCAGGGTTTTATTGCACAGAACTACGCCAACTATCTGTATTACATAGACAACGTGGTCACCTTTGACTGGCTGAAGAACGTGATGGCGTGTTCCCGCAGGAGATGCAGCAGGCTCTGCTCGGCCAGCTCCTCCCTACACCTTCACCGAATGCTACGATTACTAAACGAGATCATTTACACTAATCGCCTGCGGTTCAGATGGACGCCAAGGTGTACGACATGTCGAGTTCGTCGGTCGTATTTCAATGTACAAGGTGTGGGGTGACTAAAGGTGTCAGACCTTCAACGTTTCACGATCTTGATCAACATTGATGGCAGATTGTGGTAAAACTAGACATTCTGAGTGTGAGCGCGTGTATTTCAATGGAGCGGAGAAAATTAATCTATACATCAGGTTGCATAACCGGTGCATGCTGCTCAATTTCAGCAATGATGAGCCGAAAAAATCGCTGATAATACGTTGGTGAATTTCGGGCTGCTCGCGCTTCTTAATGCTGTCTCTGCGTCTCTGCGTTTTCTTCCGAGTGTCCGGATCTGCGTCTATCTGCGGTATCTGCGGCATCCCGCGGATGAGGGGATGGCTCGAGTTCTGGCACACTAGCGGGTATCGATGATGACCGACTCGCCTTTCCCGCGACCAACCAGCCGGCTGGTGCCCGCTATCGTCACAGGCTTCGCCCTGTTGTGGACGGCGGGGGTGGTGGTCGCACCGTGGCTGGCGACCAATGGCTCATTCTTCGCGCCGTGGCTGCGGCTGCGTCTACAAACCCGGCTGCCACCAGATCGCCGAACGGTGTCTCGACCTCGGCTTCGGACCGATGGCGGTGTGCGCACGGTGCGCGGGGCTCTACGTCGGCGGGTGTCTCGGTCTGCTCTGGACGACCCTCCGCAATCGATCCTCACGCCCGCGGCCGCTGTGGCTGGTGATTGTCGCTGCGCCGACCGTGCTCGACTTCGTTGCCGGCCAGATCGGGCTCCCTAGCCTCGGCAACTGGCCCCGCTTCGCACTCGCAGTTCCGCTGGGTCTGCTCGCTGGCCTCTACCTTGGCGACGCCCTGCTCGAGATCGTCCGCCAGAACTCACAACCAACTCCGTCTGCCAATCCCACGCAAGATTCGGTAGGATAGGCACACACAAGGAGGAGACGATGAACCAACCCCCTTCGATGCTCAAACCGGCCCTGATCTCGGGCATCGCTTTCGGGATCGCGGGTTCGATCCCGGTCATCAACTGGATCAACTGCGCGTGTTGTGCGTTGGTCATCGGCGCCGGTCTCTTTGCGGCCTTCCTCTACTCCAAGGAGAGCCGCAAAATGGGAGCGGCCTTCGGTCCCGGCAACGGCGCGACGGTGGGCCTGATGGCGGGTCTGGTCTACGGCGTCGTGTCCGGCATCGTCGGCGGGGCGATCAGCGCCGCCTTCGGCATGGGCGACTGGCAGGAGGTCATCGAGCAGGTTCAGGCGAGCGGCGCCGATATCGACCCCGTGGTGATCGAACAGATCTCGTCGTTCATGGAGAGCTCGGGCGGCGTGATGATGTTCCTCATCGGGCTCTTCTTCGCCCTGTTGTTCGGCGCCATCTTTGGAACGATCGGCGGCCTCATCGGCGGCTCGGTCTTCAAGGTGGAATCTTCGCCCGGCATGTACACCCAGACTCCGCCGCCACCACCACCGGTCGGGTTAGGTCCGGCGCCGCAGGCGCCCCGTAATTCCGGGCCTCCGAGGCCCGGAATTACAGGTCGTAGTACAGCTCCACCTCGTAGGGGTGGGTGCGGATCGCGACCTCGCGCTCTTCGTCGCGCTTCTTGGCGATCCAGCGCTCGATGAGCTCTGATGAAAAGACACCGCTGTCGACCAGGAAATCCGAGTCGCCCTCGAGCGCATCGAGCGCCTCGCCGAGCGAGGCCGGCAGGGCCTTGATGGTACGCCGGCGTTCCTCGGTCCACGAAAAGATGTCCTCGTCGACCGGCCCGAAACCGAGCTCGGAGGGATCGAGCCGGCGGCGGATACCGTCGAGACCGGCCAGCAGCTGGGCAGCAATGCTGAGATACGGGTTGGCCGTAGCGTCCGGCGGTCGGAACTCGATCCGGGCGGTGTCCGGTTTGTTGGCGTAGCTCGGGATGCGCACCGCGGCCGAGCGGTTGCCGGCGGAAAATACGGCGCTCACCGGGGCCTCGAACCCCGGCACCAGGCGCCGGTAGGAGTTGGTGCTCGGGTTGGTGAAAGCGAGCACCGCGGCGCCGTGCTCGAGCAATCCTCCGATGTACCACCGCGCCTCGTCGGACAGACACGAGTAGCCGTCCGCCGAGTAAAAGAGGTTGTCCCCCCCCCGTTGCAGCCGTTGGTGGAAGTGCATTCCCGAACCGGCCTCGCCGAAGAGGGGCTTGGGCATGAAGGTGACGGTCATGCCGTCTTCCATCGCGGTCATCCGCGCCATGTACTTGACGATCATGCAGGCATCGGCCGCGCAGGTGGGCGGCAGCAACGGGGTTTCGATCTCGCACTGGCCGGGGCCACCAACCTCGTGGTGGTGGTACTTGACGGGGACCCCGGCCGCGTCGAGCCGCCGGCAGATCCTCGAGCGCAGGTTGTGGAGGTGGTCGCGCGGCGGAATCGCGTGGTAGCCGCCGTGCGCCGGCGCAGCGTAGCCGCTGCCCATCTCCCGGCTGGCCCAGCTGCCCTCGTCCGACTCGATCCTGTAGCTGGCGGTGTTCATGCCATTTTCGTAGGACACGCCGTCAAAGACGTAGAACTCGAACTCCGGCCCCCACAGGCTGGCGTCGGCGATTCCGGTCTCCACGAGCCACGCCTCCGAACGCTGGACGATGCTGCGAGGGTCGTAGGGGTAGAGCTTTCGGGTGTCGGCCTCCAGCGTCGTGCAGATGAAGCTCAGGGTCGGCAGTTCCCAGAACGGGTCCGGAAAGGCGGTCGCGAGGTCCGGGACCATGACCATGTCGCCCGAACTGATGCCTTTGAATCCGACCGACGATCCATCAAAGCCGATCCCGTTGGCCATCAGTTCGTCGCTGAAGCGCGCAGCTGAAATCGTCACGTGGTGCCACCGGCCCCACAGATCGCAGAACTTGAGGTCAACCTGCTCGATACCCTCGTCCGCTATGTAGCGTTCGGCCTCTTCGACACTCTCGAACATCTCGCCTCCCTCGTCGGCCCGCCGCTGCATCCGGTAGCGAGCTGCAAGCTCCCATGTTACCAAATTCACAAACTTTAATTGATCACGAGAGAACTCAGGACCCGATCTGAATTGAGATAACGTCTCCCTGCACTCCAAACCTGTGGTTGAATGATCTTGACAATATCGATAATCTGTGCATATCCTCTCAGAGTTATATAGCCGTATTGGAGTCATAGATATGTCTTCAATACTTTGTGAAACAAAGTACAAGGAGGTAACGATGTCTCGATCCCGTCTGTTTGTTGCAACCGTTCTGATCGCCGTCCTCGCCATCGGTCTCGCCAATGTGGCGACCGCAGCGAAAAAACCCAAGGGGAGCGACCTCTACAAGGAGTTCTGCAAGCCCTGCCACGAGGCTGACTCGCCCAACGGCGAGTACACCCCAATGACCTACATCCAGGACCAGTGGGAGCGCTTCTTCAACGACAAGTACGAAGGATCTCACGCGGCCGTCGTGGATCCCGCCCACGACAACAAGCCGGTCACCGAGGTCATCACCAAAGACGACCTCGAACAGATCAAGAAGTTCGCGATCGACCACGCGGCCGACTCCGAACAGCCCATGACCTGCGGTTGATCCGCCAATCCCAAGGAGGAGAAAGATGTTTCGCAAGACCCTTGCGGTGCTCGGTATCTCGCTGCTCTGCCTGACGTCTGTCGCGTTCGCCCAGGACGCAGCGACCCAGGAAGAGATTGACAAACTCAAACAAGAAATCAATGACCTCGAGAAACGCGTCATGAAGAACGAGCGCAAGACCGCGCTCGACAGGATCAACTTTTCGGGCGACTTCCGCTTCGAAGTCAACTCCATCAACTCAACCTACGACGACTTCTACGACGGCATGCAGCTGCAGCGGATGCTCGTCGACACTCTCTTCTACTTCGGCGCCACCGGCATGCCGCCGCAATCGCCTGAAGCGGTTCAGGGTTTTATCGCCCAGAACTACGCCAACTACCTGTATTACATAGACAACGTGGTCACCTTTGACTGGCTGAAGAACGTGATGGCGTCGTTCCCGCCGGAGATGCAGCAGGCCCTGCTCGGCCAGCTCCTCCCCTACACCTTCACCGAAGGCTACGATTACTCCAACGAGATCCTCTACACCAATCGCCTGCGGCTCCAGATGGACGCCAAGGTGTCCGACAGTGTCGAGTTCGTCGGTCGTCTTTCCATGTACAAGGTCTGGGGCGACTCCACCGGCGTCCAGACCTTCAACGGTTTCCCGACCTCGATCAACATCGATGGCACGACCTCGTCGGTCCCCAACTCCGACATCCTGCGCGTCGAGCGCGCTTATTTCACCTGGAGCGGAGACAAATTCTATCTCTCCATCGGACGCCGCCCCTCCACCGGTGGCACGCCGCTCAACTTCCGCAATGACGAGCCGCGAGGAGGCTCGCCGCTGGGCACGTTGGTGAATTTCCAGTTCGACGGTGCCACCTTCGGTTGGAAAATCAACGACCAGTCGACCTTCCGCCTCTGCTACGGCGTCGGCTTCGAGTCCGGCTTCGGCAACGCACAGGAACTCAAGACCCCCGCCGACCGGCTCAAGGATGCGTCCTTTCTGGGCATCAACTGGGACATCTGGAACACCGAGAATCTTTTTGTCCAGACCACCATCATGCGCGCCTTCGACGTGACCGACGGTTTCGGCGGCCTCGTTGTGCTGCCGGTCGATCCGGTCACCGGCCAGGACGTGCCGGCCCCGATCGTCATGCGCTACGCCCCGTCGGCCACCCTGGGTGACATCAGCTGGGCCAGCGTGGTTGCCGTCATGCACCCGGGCGCATTCGATGTCTTCGGAAGCCTCAGCTATATGGAGTCCGACCCCAACGACGTCACCTCGCCCTTCGGCGGCCTCTTCTCCGACCCCTTCGAGACCCCCGAAAAGCAGGACGCCTACTCCTACTACCTCGGCGCCCGCTACAACTTCTCCAACGACAAGACCAAGATCGGCCTCGAGTACAACTATGGCTCCGAGTACTGGTTCAATATGGCGGTGGCCGAGGACAGCCTCTTCGCGCCCAAGACCTCGGTCCGCGGCGACGTCTGGGAGCTCTACCTGACCCACCGCATCACCAAGAACTTCATCCTCAAGCTCGACTATATGAAGTACAACTTCAAGTACTCGGGTTCCGGCTGGCACATGGGCGCGCCCAAGGACTTGGATTCGACGCCGATCCTCGGTTTTGCCTCTCCTACTGATGCCGATCGTTTCCTGTTAGGATTGCAGGCGCGATTCTGATTTTGAGAAAGAACCCGAGGAGGCACTCATGATTCGGCGTTCGTTCACACTGATCTCGCTGCTCGTTCTGGTCGCGATGCCGGCGCTCGCAGCCGACTACACTCACCAGGAGTACTTCGAACACTACGAAGGCACCTCGACATGTCTCGGGTGCCACCAGGACGAGGCGGAGACGTTTTTCCACTCACAGCACTATCAGTGGACCGGTGAAACTCCGGCGATCGTCAACGCCGAAGGTGAGCTCCTCGGCAAGAAAAACACCATCAACGACTTCTGCACCAACCCCATCCCGGCCTGGATCGGCATCACGAAGAACTCCCGCGGCGAGATCCTCTCCCAGGGTTGTTCCAAGTGCCACGCCGGGTTGGGCAAGATGCCCAGCTCCGAGATGAGCCAGGAGCAACTCGAGAACATCGACTGTCTGATCTGCCACGCATCGGGCTACAACCGCACCCTGGTGGAGAACGACGACGGCAGCCTCGAGTGGAAGCCGATCCTGTGGCAGAACCAGGAGGGCCTCGACTCGGTCTCCAAAAGGATCACGATGCCGAAGCGGACCAGCTGCCTCCGCTGTCACGCGGGCTCCGGCGGCGGACCCAACTTCAAGCGCGGTGACATCGAGTACGAGCTGGCCGACACCGACCGCGACTTCGATGTCCACATGGGCACCGATGGCGGCGACATGGCGTGCATGGACTGCCACGCAGGAAAAAGCCACCGGATGCGCGGCCGCGGCGTCGACCTCATGGGATCGGATTCAGCCGACCAGTTGCGGTGCGGCGACGGAGCCTGCCACGAGGCGGCCCCCCACCAGAAGGAACTCCTCAACCGGCACGCCGTCCGCGTCGACTGCACCGTCTGCCACATCCCGGTCTTCGCCAGGATCGACAGCACCGACATGGTGCGCGACTGGTCGACCCCGGCCTACAGTGAGGAGAAGGACAAGCACATCCCGACCTTCACCATGGGCAGCGACGTGGAGCCCGAGATCGCCTGGTACGACGGCACCGTGTGGGCGCAGCTCCCCCGGGTGCCGGTGACCACCGGTGCGGATGGAGTGATCACCATGGTGGCGCCGCAGGGCTCGCGCCAGGATCCGAAAGCGAAGCTCTATCCCTTCAAGGTCCACCAGGCAACCATGCCGGTGACAACCGACACGCGGTGGCTCCTGCCCATCAACGTCGAGGAGTTCTTTGCCGACGGCAACATCGACGGCGCCGTCCGGGAAGCCGCCCACGCCCTCTACGGCATCGAGGACTTCGACTACACCTGGGTGCCGGTCCGGCGCTACATGGGCATCTTCCACGAGGTGCAGCCGGCCGACAACTCGCTGCGCTGTCTCGACTGCCACGGCCCGGACGGGCGTCTCGACTGGACCGGACTCGGCTACGAGGTGGACCCCCTGGCTGCGGCGCTGGCTCCCTCTCACTGAGAAAATCATCCCCGTTCATTCAGGCGGGCCTTCGGGCCCGCTTTTTATTGCCCCAATTCCGTTCAGAAAATTGAGACAATATCTTCAAAATTCCAGAAATTGCTCGAATTCAATTCTGAATTCAACTCTCAAAAATCACATGAAGCTTATTATTTTCGAATAATTTAAAATCTGTCAATCTGATAGTTGAACATCTTTACATATGACCAAAGTGACATAAGCTTGACAATGGATTTTGAGATCAATAGGTTGGATCGGTGAGAACGAACTGTACCTCGCGGGGCCGAATCAGTCCCCATCATTGAGGCCGCACCAGCCGTCCCGGGAGGACGGCGAGGCGCTTGAACGGAGCCTGCATTCCTCACCACTCCCCTGTAGCGACCGGTGAGCGCTGCGCGCTTTCGGGTCACCACGAACCCACCCTGCGTCGATATCCGAACCCCGTCATGGGGTCTCTATTTTTTTGATCTGAAAACAACGAGTGCAAGGAGGACATGATGAGACGGAGCATCCTGCTGACGCTTGTCAGCGTGGTGTTCGCCCTGGCCCTCCCGGCTAGCGGCGGCGGACAGTCCCTGCGCGGACTGCCACGACGAAGTAGCCGCGGAGATGGCCAACCAGATCCACATGCGCATCGAGCCTTTCGAGGTCTTCGGTCGCCAGGTGGGCTGTGAGGGCTGCCACGGTGACGGCACCAAGCATATGGAGGAGGGGGATCCCTCGCTGATCCGAACCTTCAGCAAACGCCATCGAGGACACCTCGGCGTGTCTCGACTGCCACTCTCTGAAGGAACAGGGCGAGTGGATGGCCTCGACCCACGCGATGGAAAACATCTCGTGTCTCGACTGCCACTCGATCCACAAGACGGCAAACCCCTTGAACACCTGCAAGGACTGCCACCAACAGGTGTACGCCCAGTTCGAGCTGCCGTCGCACCACCCGGTGCCCGAGGGCAAAATGAGCTGCGCCAGCTGCCATGACCCGCACGCAGCCACCGATTTCCAGCTCAAGACGTCGATGCGGCTCAATGACCTCTGCTACACCTGCCACCAGAACAAAGAAGGCCCGTTCGTCTTCGAGCACGCGCCGGTGGTCGAGGATTGCAGCCTGTGCCACACGGCCCACGGCGCGATCCCGAACAACCTGCTGACGGCCAACGAGCCCACGGTGTGCCTGCAGTGCCACGAATTCCACTTCCACGCCGGGCTCTTGAGCCCTGAAGGCGAGTG
Source organism: Candidatus Sulfomarinibacteraceae bacterium (assembly GCA_963714885.1). Taxonomy (GTDB): domain Bacteria; phylum Acidobacteriota; class Thermoanaerobaculia; order Thermoanaerobaculales; family Sulfomarinibacteraceae; genus Sulfomarinibacter. The sequence continues at coordinate 21,847 of CAVQQV010000008.1, forward strand.
GGAGGTCGGCGGCTCTGAGTATGAGAACCCGCGGGGTGAGCACAGTTTCAACGCGTCGTTCACCACCAAGTGCACCCAGTGCCACTCCCAGGTCCACGGATCCGACCTGGCAACGCAGTCGGTTTCGGGCGCCGGCTACGGCCTGGTGCGGTGAGGGGGCAGATATGAACATCAAATCCATTCTCCGTATCTCGCTCATCGTGGCCCTTTTTGCCGCGCCGATGGTCGGTTTCGCCCAGGAAGAGGGCGAAGCTCCGGCGGTTGCACTCGGCGATCCCGGGCCATGGATCTACACCTTCTGGGCCGTGCCGTACACGGTTCCAGGCTACTGGGCCGCTGAGGGCGACGCCGAGTCGAACATCGAAGTCGGTGGGTTCGGTACCGACGTCGACGGCTCCCCGGACATGGCCGCCGAGTATGACGACACCACGTCCGGTCTCACCGGAGACGCCACCGTCTCCACCCACCAGGACTGGGGCAGCTTCTATTTCATGGGAGCTTTCCAGAGCGCGAACACCAATGCCGGTGAGCTCGATTTCGACATCAAGCGCATGGTGCGCTCGCACAACAGCTACGAGAAGTTCATCCACCGGCTCGGCCACGATCCGATGACCAATCTCGAGGCCACCTCGTTCAACGGCAAGGTCGTCGAGCACACGGACTACGACCCGGACCAGGAGTACGACCTCACCTATGCGGTCTTCTCCAGCCGCACTGAGTTCCAGCTGCCGAGCTTGAAAGCGGTCACCCTCGGCGTCCAATTCGACGAACAGAAACGCGAGGGGCACCGTCAGGCCTTCACCACCTCGCACTGCGACACCTGCCACGTCAAGAGCCAGTCGCACGCGCTCAACGAAAAGACGTCGGACGGCACGCTCGACGCCAAGGTGGCGTGGAAGGGCGGCTATGTGAAGGGCGCCTTCACCAGCCGCAGCCTGACGTACGGCACCAACAATGTGTACTCCACTTTTGACGACAACCTCCACCCCGAATTGCAGGCGCCGGTTTTCGACAACCGCATGCAGTACGACTCGGATGTCGGCGCGATTTCGGCCGACATGTGGCCGAACTCCAACAAGGACAAGACCCGGTTGGACCTCGTCCTCAACAACATCGGTGGATTCACCGTCACCGCCAACGGCGTGTGGTCGCAGACCGAGAACGACTACACCAACCTGCAGTCGGACTACGCGGGCTACATCCTGTCGGCAGCCAAGGGCTGGAAGAACGGCTGGCGTCTGCGTTGGCGCGGCAGCGTCTACTCGATCGACAACCAGGACGTCTACGTCCCGGTCATCGAGCGCCCCTCGATCGCGGGCCCGCACGCGGGTCAGACCTACTCGGACATCTACGGCCAGACCTTCGACTTCACGCGGAAGTCGGCGCTCAACCGCGACGTGTTCGAGTCGAAGGCCGACCTCAGCTACCGCTTCGGCCGCAAGGCGGGAACTCTCCGTTTCACCTGGGACTACGACACCATCGAACGTGAAAACTACGAGGTCCTACCCGGTGAGTACACCACTACTACCAACCTCCTCGGCGTCAGCTGGCGCGCCCGTCCGGCCACCGGATGGCAGCTCGAGGCGAACCTCAAGTATGCCGACGTCAACAATGCCTTCACGCTGATCAACGGCGCCTGCTCGACCCTGGTGTCGGGCGCCTACCCCAACCCGTGGAACCCCGAAACGCCGCAGTACACTGAGTTTCACGAAGCGCGGATCGCCGAAACCACGGCCTCCGCTTCGAGCTGGGCCCGTGCCGACCTGCGGCTCGGCTACTCGACCGGCAAGACCACCGTCTTCGGTAAATACATTTACTACGACGGTGACAACAACGACGGCGACCTCACCGACTGGTCGCGCCAGAACAACACCGCGCTCGTCACGGTGTGGTCGGCGCCGACCGAGAGCTTCAACTGGTACGCAACATATACGTGGATGGATTCCGACCTCAATTCGCCGGTCTGCATACCCGTATTCGATGGTTGAGCAGGCACGATCATGGGTGGCCAGGATGGCTACTCCCGCGACCTTCTCAACTACACTTCCGAATCAAACACTCTGATGGCCGGCGCGAAGTACGGCAAGAAGGACAAGATGGAACTGGGGCTCGACCTCAGCTGGATGCAGGCCGAAGCCGGGCTCGCCCCGTTTGACCTCTCCGCCGACGACTACGTCGCAACCCATCCGCCCATGTCCTACGACTTCTCGCAGTCCCACACCTACTCCAACCTGGACAGCACCAGGATCGACGCCGACCTGTGGGCGAAGTTCTGGTTCCGGTCCAATTTCTGGTTGCGCGTGCGGTATCACTACGTTGACTACCAGGACGACGCGCCATACCTCTACGACACCTCGGGCACGTATCAGTACGCCGCGGCGTCGGTGGGCTGGGCCTTCTAGCCCTTCCTATCTCACATCAAGCCCCGCCTTCGGGCGGGGCTTTTTTGTTTGTCCGAGCCGCCGGCTCGGACAAACAACCACGGCGCAGCCCCGGGCGAAGCCGGGTTGGACCTGGGGCTTGAGGCTTGGGGCTTGAGGCGCGGGCTATGGGCTATGGGCTATGAGCTGAGCCTCTTGCAGAAACACTCTGTGTCAATGTCGTACTGCAAATTCGTATGAACCACAACCACAAAGACACGAAGCCACGAAGGATTCCACCAAGGTGATTATCTTTGTGTTTTTCTTCGTGGCTTCGTGCCTTTGTGGTTGTGACGTTTTCACGGCTGCACAATCCCGCGATGAATTGATACCAAACCCGCAAATTTGACCCGGACGACTCTGAAGGTGGGCCAAGGCCCACCCTACTTCGGACCCACATCTCGAGCCGAATCGTAGGGTGGGCCTTGGCCCACCTTCAGGGTCGTTGAGAGACGGTGGCGATTCGGGACGGCATGACATCACCCTTTTGCGAACTCGAAATCACGCGAGCAGGAATCTCGATGAAATTCGGGCGCCGTCACGCCTCAAGCCCTCCCGTGTCCGATTGCCCCGGAACCCGGGTCGTAGGGACTCGCAAATGCCTCCAACGGAGGGGGTTTCGCTGCTCGCAGGCTGGCACGCGGGTTGCTCTACGACAGGTCGGACCGGGCACGACGCCCACACAAGGAGGTTCCCATGAAGATCTTTGATTCTCGTTTGATCCTGGCCGTCGCCATTGTGGCGGTGGTTGCTCTCGCCGCGCCGCCAGTCGAGGCCCAACTTCGCGCATCCGCTCAGGTGGGTGCGAACTGTGCCGGCGGCTTAGGGGCGCTTTGGGACGAAATCGAACCGGTGCCGCTCTCGGCCGCCGAGGAGGCCGAAGTGCTCTACCTGCGCGAGGAAGAAAAGCTGGCCCGTGACGTCTATCTCACGCTCGCCGAAAGGTGGCAGTTGCCCATCTTTTCAAACATCGCCCGCGCCGAACAGCAGCACATGGATCTGGTGTTCTGGATCATCGAGGCGCAGGGTCTGATCGATCCGGTCACCGACGACACGATTGGAGTGTTTCTCGACCCTGACCTCGACAGTCTCTACGACACATTCACCACCGACGGCGAAGCATCCCTGGTCGCCGCGCTGACGGTGGGCGCAACCATCGAGGACATGGACCTGGCCGATCTCCTCATACTCCTCGATCTGACGGACAACGACCAGATCGAAATCGTGGCACACAACCTGGCCAAGGGCTCGCGCAACCACCTGCGCGCCTTCGTGCGTGCGCTCGCGGCACAGGGCGAAACTTACACGCGGCAGTATCTCGACCAGGAGACCTTCGATGCCGTTCTCGCCGCCGACATGGAACGCCAAATGTTCTACGACGCCGACGGCGAACCGGTGCCTGCATGCGGCGTCGGCAGAGGCTTCGGGATGCGGCGCGGACCCGGCCAGAACGGCAACGGAACGGCAACGGCGACTGTGACGGCACCGGCACCGGCGACTGTGACGGCACCGGGCCCAATGGTGGAGGTCAGAACGGCGGCGGTAACGGCGGCGGTAACGGCGGCGGCAACGGCGGCGGTAACGGCGGCGGTAACGGCGGCGGCAACTGATTGAACTGTCTTGGCATACCACAGGAGAACATCATGAATTCGATAGCAAGAACCATCACCACAGCCATTGGCGGTGGGGTTCTGCTCCTGGCCACCGCCGGAATTGCAGACGCCCAGGAAGCCGCCCCGAGCCCGGCCGGAACACAAACCCAAGCTCGGGCAAAACAGGGCGACGGCAGCGGCCAGACCCAGGGCACCCGGGACACCGGGGCCGCCCGCAGACTCGGTCCCGGAGACGGCACCGGCAACCAGGGCGTCAAGCCTGAAGACGGCTCCGGGAACGGATCCCCGGGCCGGATGGGCGCCGGATCCACAACCACTAAGGGCGAGGCAGCGGCTGCGGCGAATTCGAAGGCGGCACAGAAGGCAGCCAAGAAGGCGGCAAGAAAGGCCAACAAGACCGCAGCCAAAAAAGCTGGAAACGGCACTGGCGGCAACGGCCAGAGTGCCGGTTCCGGCACCCGATCACGGGCGCGGGACCTCAGCGGCTCAGGATCAGGAAGCTGCACTGGCACCGGCAGTGGTTCTCAGCGCAGAGGCGGTGGTTCCGGCAGTGGCGGGCGCCAGTAACTCACTCCTCCTCCCCTCCCCCTCCACACGGCCTCGCCCTTCGGGGCGAGGCCTCTTTTTGATTGTCCGAGCCTGCGGCTCGGACAATCAAGCTGAGGCTTGAGCTGTGGGCTGGAATTATCGAAGAGACACAATTCGTCGATGTCGTCCGAGAGACTCCATGGACCGAACCATAAAGACATGAAGCCACGGAGGATTTCACCAAGATGATTTCCTTTGTGTTTTTCGCTGTGTCTTTGTGCCTTCGTGGTTGGACGTCACGACGGCCGCGCGATCTGACGGCGAGCTGATACCAGATCCGTAACATGTCACTTCAGGGCGATTCTAAGGTCGGCCAAGGCCCACCAATTTCAGACCTGCCCACGAGCGGGCCGGTAAAGTGGACCCGGCCTACGCCTGTCAGAGAGGTCGTCACACCGACGTTGATACCGAATTCTGCTGAGAGCGAACGGCTAAACCTAACGGCTGAGGGCTGCCCTGCGACCACTTCTCGCCACCGAACCTCTGGTAGAGGACCGGCAACACCATGAGCGTCAGCAAGGTCGAGGTCACGACCCCGCAGACCACAACCACCGCCAACGGCCTCTGAACCTCGGAGCCGACGCCGCTCGCCCACACCATCGGGACCAACCCGAGGGCGGTGGTCGCAGCCGTCATCAACACCGGTCGCAGCCGAAGCTCGGCGCCCTCGAGCACCGCTTCGAGCCGCGGCATGCCCTCCGTCTCGAGATTGCGGAAGAACTCCACCATCACCAACCCGTTGAGGACCGCGATGCCGAAGAGCGCGATGAAACCGACCGACGCCGACACCGACAGATACAGACCGAAGAGCTTGAGCCCGAAGACCCCACCGACGAGCGCCAGCGGGATGTTGACGAGAATCAGGAAGACCGGTCGCGTCGAACGGAAATTGAGGTAGAGGAGGATGAAGATCAGCACCAGGACCAACGGCACCATCAGCCGCAGACGCGCCATCGCCCGTTGCTGTTGTTCGAACTGACCGCCCCATGTGACGAAATATCCGGTTGGAAGAGCCAGTCGCTCCTGTAACTGCTTGCTGAGCCTCTTCGACAAAACCGCCGATGTCGCGGTCGACCACATTGAGCTCCACCACCACCCGCCGCTTGCCGTCCTCGCGCGAAATCTGTGCCGGTCCCTCGACGACCCCGATATCGACCACCTCGCTAAGGGTCACGCGCCCGCCGGACGGGCTCGAGAGAGGCAGTTCGCGCAGGTTCTCGACCTCGGCGGTGAAGGACCGCGGCAGCCGCACCACGACGTCGGTCCGGCGGTCGCCCTCCGGCATCGTGGTGACCACCCGGCCGCCGATCGCGGTTTCTATCAAAGCCCGCACCTGGGCCACGTCAATCCCCATCCTCGCCATCCGCCGCCGGTCCATGTCGATCTGGAGATAACCCAGACCTTCGACCGCTTCGACCTTGATGTCGGCGGCCCCGCGGATGCCGGACACGATCGCTGCCGCCTCCTCACCGACCCGTGCCAGCTCGTGAAGATCATCGCCGAAGATCTTGATCGCGATCTGGGACTTCACGCCCGACAACAGCTCGTCAACCCGCATCTGGATGGGTTGGGTATAGCCGAACTCCACCCCCGGAATTGTGGCAAGCCGTTCCCGGATCGCCGCGACCAGTCCCTCCTTGGTGCGGGCGGTCGTCCACTCCGAGCGAGGTGCCAACAGTACGTAAGTGTCGCTCTCGCCGACGCCCATGGGATCGGTGGAAATGTCGGACCGGCCGGTACGGCTCACGACGTGGCGAACCTCGGGCAGTTCCATGATGGTGGCCTCGATCAGGGCCACCGTTTGCAGCGACTGTTCGAGCGACACCGACGGAATCTGAAACGGCTGAACGACGATCGAGCCCTCGTCCATGGTCGGCAGAAACTCGGTTCCCAGCGTGGGCACGAGCGCCGCCGCGACCACCAACAGCCCGGCGGCGGTTCCGAGCACGACCCACGGGTGGGCGAGCGCCCACCGGAGGTGGGGCCGGTACATCTTCCTGCACCACGTCCGCGGGGTGCGGGATCCGGCCGCCGCCGAAGACCGGCACCGGTTTGAGAATCATCGACGCGAGCACCGGAATGACGGTCATGGTGAGCAGCAGCGAACACCCGAGGGCGATGCCGATGGTGTAGGCCAACGGCGCGAACATCTTGCCCTCCATCCCCTGCAACGCCGCAATCGGGATGAACACCACGATGATCACGAGGACCCCGAAGGTCACGGGCCGGGCGACCTCGGTGGCCGCCTGGCACATCAGTCCGCAACGCTGCTGTTCGGCGCCCTGCGGACGGGCCAACAACCGGACCGCGTTTTCGACCAGCACGATGGCACCGTCGCCGAGCATGCCGACGGCGATGGCGAGACCCGACAGGGTCATCAGGTTGAGCGACATGCCGAAGAGCCCCATCACCAGAAAGGTTGCTAGAGCCGCCATCGGCAGCTGCAACGCCACCAAGACCGCCGACCGCAAGTGGCCCATGAAGAAGAGCAACACCAACAGCACGAGGACGGCTCCCTGGAAGAGCGCCCCCCTGACGGTGCCGAGAGCCGTCGTCACCAGTTCGTTGCGGTCGTAGAAGGGCACGATCTCGACCCCGGGTGGCAGCGACTGCCGGGCCAGTTCGAGCTTCTCCTTGACTCCGGCGACCACATCACGGCCCGACCCACCGCGCAGCATGAGCACGATCCCGGCCACGGTCTCCCCCCGGCCGTCGCGGCTGATGGCGCCCTGCCGGATCTCGGGCGCGAGCTCCACGGCGGCCACCTGGCGGAGCAGCACCGGGACGTTGTTGCGGTAGGCAACCACGGTGTTCTCGAGGTCCTCACCGTTCCTGAGCCAACCGTCTCCGCGGACCACGAACTGTTCGCCGCCGCGTTCGACAAAGGCCCCGCCGGCGACGCCGTTGTTGGCCGCTACCGCCGCTGCGAGTTCCTCGAGCGCGAGTCCGTACTGGCGCAGCGCCATCGGGTCCGCCACCACGTGAAACTGGCGGACATTCCCGCCGAAGCTGTCGACCCCAGCAACCCCCGGCACGGTGCGGAGGATGGGCCGCAAGACCCAGTCCTGCAGCGACCGCAGCTCCATCAGATCGAGGTCGGGGCTTTCGAGAGTGTACTGGTAGACCTCGCCGAGACCGGTGGAGATCGGCCCGAGACCGCTGGTGGCGCCCTCGGGCAGCTCACCCTGGACGGAGAAGATCCGCTCCATCACCAACTGGCGGGCGAAGTAGATGTCGGTTCCGTCCTCGAACACCACGGTCACCATCGAGAGACCGAATTTCGAGAGAGATCGCACCTCGGTCGAGTGCGGAAGGCCGGTACAGGCCTGCTCGATCGGGTAGGTGACGAGCTGTTCGATTTCGAGCGGTGAAAGGGTGGCGGCCTGTGAGATCACCGTTACCTGAATGTTGGTCACATCGGGGAAGGCATCGATCGGCAGCGTCCGGAACGACATCCACCCCGCCGCGATCAAGAGGACTGCCAACAGCACGACCACCAGACGGTGGCTCAGGGAAAGCTCGACCAGGTTGCGCATCTCAGCTCTCCCCGCCCTCGGAGTTCACAAGGGCGGACTTCAAGAGGAAGACTCCCGCCACAGCGATCTCCTCTCCGGCGGCCAGGCCCTTGACCACCTCGTATCTGCCGCCGTCACCTTGAATCAATTCGACAGGCCGAACGGTGAACTCGTCGGCACCCGAAACCACGAACACCACGTCATCGCCACCAAGACTGATCACCGCAGATTTCGGGACCGCCAGCGACTTCCGCAACGCACCGTAGCTCACCGTCGCCTCGACAAAGGCGCCCGGGAAACAGGACTGTGCGCCGTCCTCGATGCGGGCCCGAATACGGATGGTCCGCGTCGCCGGGTCGATCTGAGGCACCCGGGTAATGACCGTCGCACGGCGCGTTTCCCCGGCCCTGCCGACCGGCGCAAACTCCACCGGATCGCCCACGGCCACCAATGCGGCTTGCTCTGGAGCCAGCTGCAGTTCGAGCTCGACCCGGGCCGGATCGCCCACCACCATCAACGGCGCGTACGGCTGCACCCACTCCTGCTCCTGCACCGAGACCTCGAGCACGACACCGTCAATCGGCGACGTCACCGGGAGGTGTGGGTCGAGGCTCTGGTCTTCGAGCACCCGTTCGAGGCTGGCTTCGGGCAACCCGTGGTCGAGAAGCTCCTCGCGAAGAGTGCCGTAGCGGAGCTTCGCCGACAGCAGCTCCTGCTCCCGACGCTCGAGCTCGATCCGGCTGATGCCCTCGATTGCAAGCAACTCACGGGCGGCCTCGAGACGCCGTTCGGCCAACTTGACCTGGTCAAACGTCAGCAACAACTCGGTCTGCATCGTCAGCATTTCGTGGGAGTGGAGGGTCACGACCGGCTGGCCGCGCTGAACTCTTTCACCCGGCGCCACCTCGAGTGTCTCCACCCGGCCGCCGGCAATCGTCTTGAGCACCAGGGTCGAGCCCGGAGACCTGACGACCATCCCGACGGCCCGCAACCGGCTGCCAAAATCTTCATGTGTCACGGCCGCGACTTCGATCCCCGCCCGGGCCCGTTGTTCGGCAGACAGTTGTACGACGTCGGAGGCACCGGCCGAGGACGCGGCCAACGCCAGCATGCAGGTTCCCAGGGAGCGAATCATGATTCCTCCTCCGTCGAATACGCCGCGGTCGGGAAGATCGACGGGTCATCCAGCAGGTAACTCAACTGCAAACGCGCAGCAAGAAGATCGATGTGGGCGTCGATCGCCGTCAGCAACAACTCATCGTGGCGCACCGTGCCGTAGACGTACTCCAGATAGGTGAGCACACCCAACCGAAACTGAGCGAAGAGAGACTCTTCGATACGAGGCAGCGATTTGACGGCTGAAGCGACCGTCGCCAGCCGCGACTGGGCACCCTCGGCCACTGCCAACGCAGCCTCGGCGCGGCGCTGTGTCTCGCGAACTGCAGTCTGTCTGTTCGCCTCCGCCACCGCCGCCCTCTCGCGCGCGGCGGCCCGGTGGCGGGCGCCAACGCTCCCCAACGGCAGTGGCACCGCGATGCGGAACCCCCAGGCGTCATACCCCGGGATCGGGCCAATGTCGGGGAAGTGCTCCCACTCCGCCTCGATCATCGGGCGCCCCCACGCCGTGGCCGCCGCCATCCGTGCCCTCGCCTCCTCGATGTCGGCCTCGGTTTCGGCGTTCTGCATCGGTAGTCCGGCAGCCAGCGCCTGTTCGTGGATGTCGTTCGAACCTGGAGTCCGTGACAGCCCAGCAAGCGCCTCCAGATCGCCGGGGCGGGGGTCCGGGTAGGACGGGCCGCACAACTCCGCGACCGCCTGGCGCAGCACCTCGATATCGGCCGCCGCCGTCGCCACCAGCAATGTGGAGTCGGTATGTTCGAGGTCGAGCTGGGCGACCTCGGTGCCCGCCACCTCTCCCAGTTGGTGGCGGGCCTCGAGCAGGGCGAGCGCGAGATCAAGACGTTCCAATCGCGCCTTCCTGACCTCGAGCCGTTCCACCGCGGCCGCCAGATCGAGCCAACGGCGCACCGCATCGACGGCCGTGGCCCGGATGGCGGCTCGCTGGATCACCGCCACGCTCTCTTTGCCGGTCCTGGAGAGCTCGCGGGCCGGTCCAATCTGCCCGAAGAAGTTGAACGGCGTGCCGATACGGAGCGCGTCCTGGGCGTTGAGCGTACGATCCGATCCCAGGCCTTCGCTCTGCCACTCCAGGTAGGGGTTGATGGCCGCCGCCTCCGACCTCGCCTCCGCCCCTCTGAAGACCGCCTCATGGAGCCGGGCCTGCAGCGCAGGAGACGATGCAACCGCCGCCAACTGGACGGACTCGACCCGTTGCACCACGCCCAGGGGCTCCTCGCCCGCCACAATCCGGGCACCCATCAACAACACCAAAACGGGGATCGTCATGCGTCTGACCACGCGACACCCTCCCTTCGACCGGGCTCAGTATGCCACGTCTAAGTCTCTATAAAGAAATTACTTAAACTGATATTTGAACAACCATGCAAAGAGTCGGCGATCAATGAGGAACCGGAAGAGATTCAAGGCTATGGCCTTGAGGCTTGGCGACCGGGCTGTGGGCTATGGGCTATGGACTGAACTGCTAGCAGAAACACAATTCGTCGATGTCGCCCCGAGAAATTCCATGAACCGCAACCACAAAGACACGAAGCCACGAAGGTTCTCACCAAGATGATTTTCATAGTGTTTTTCTTTGTGTCGTCGTGGCTTCGTGGTTGTGCCGTTTCCACGGCTGACGATATGGGATCAGCCTCTTCGAGAATTCGAAATCAAGCGGGCGGGACATGTCCCGCCCCTACCAACATCAGGAGATCCAGGGTAGGGGCGGCATAAATGCCGCCCGCGGCAACGTTGCCCATAACTCACAGCTCAAAGCCCATAGCCCAGGCCTCAAGCCTCAGGCCCCAAGCCCTCAAATCACTGTACCGTCGGGGATGACGGCGTTCTTTTCGACCACGACGATCCCATCGCGGATCGCCCACCCTTCGCCGTCGGCCTCCTCGACGCCCCGCTCGTTGCAGATCCGGACGCCGCGGCCGATGCGCGCGTTCTTGTCGACGATCGCGTTGGAGATTTCGCTGCCTTCGCCGATGCCTACCGGCGGCGCCCCCGGTCCGGGGTCCGGGTAGTGAGAATCCACACCCATGATCAGGCTGCGGCCGATAGTGGCGCCGCGGATGTGAGAACGCAGACCGATGACGGCGTTCTCTGCGACGGTGTCCTCGACTTCCGACCCATCGCCGAGCAGAACGTGGTCGAAGCGGCAACCGTGGAGCTTGGCCCCCGGCAAGTACCGTGGACGGGTGTAGATCGGCCAGCTCTGGTCGTGGAAGGAGAACTCAGGGTCCGGCTGCACCAGATCCATATGGGCGTCAAAGAACGCGCCGATGGTTCCGATGTCGCGCCAGTATCCCTTGAAGAAGTGCGCCTGCACCCGGCGCCTCGAGATCTCGGCCGGGATGATGTCGCCCCCGAAATCCACCAGACGGTTGTCCAGTGCCTCGACAAGAGCGTCTTTTCTGAAAATGTAGACACCCATGGAGGCGATGTAGGGTTGATGAGACGCAACGCCCTTGGCGGCGAGCAATGAGGGCGCAACCTCCATTCCGACTCGTGCCTCGGGTGTGGCGGGCTTCTCGCGGAACTCGATAATTCGTCCCGTCTCGTCCACCCTCGCCGCGCCGAACCCGGCAATCTCTTCTTCAGAACACGGCTTGACTGCGATCGTGATATCGGCGTCGTTTTCGAGGTGGTCGCGGAGGAGTTGCCGGTAGTCCATCCGGTACATGTGGTCGCCGGAAAGGATCAGCACGTGGTCGCCGTGGAGCTGGGAGAAGATCTGCAGGTTCTGTCGAACCGCGTCCGCCGTCCCCTGAAACCAGGTCTGGACCTCGGGCGTCTGCTGGGCGGCGAGGATCTGGACATAGCCGCGGGAGAAGGCGTCGAATCGATAGGTGCGGCCGATGTGCCGGTGCAGCGACACCGAGTTGAACTGGGTGAGCACGTACATGCGTTCCATGCCGGAGTTGATGGCGTTGGAGATCGGAATGTCGATCAAGCGGTACTTGCCGGCGACCGGCACCGCCGGTTTGCTGCGCATCATGGTCAGAGGAGACAACCGCTTGCCGCGTCCGCCGCCGAGTATCAGCACCGTCATGTCGTGACTGCTCTCGTCGAGACCGCTCATGGACTCCCCCTTGGTCATAGCCGTGTCAGTGTAGCCCGATCCCGCTGCAGGGGAAAGCGACGGCAGGAGGTGTGGGGTGCATAGGTGGTGGATGGATTTCGGAGAGGCGTTTGAGGCCATTTTTTTGGCGGGTTCGCGGGTTCATACTGGTGGTACGTACCAAGAATTCGCCAAGAAATGGGCCAAACGACACCCGAAAGGCGCCGCCAGTTCTATGCACTCCACACTCCTACCCTCTCAGGACTGCCAGGCTCAATGGCACCAGCCCTCCCGAGCCGAGGAGGCGTGGGCCGTCCCGGCGCATTTTGAGCTCGAGAAAATGGGACATCAGCGAAGGGTCGCGAGCGAGCGAACGCATGACTCGGCGGCGCAGCCTGGGGCGCCGTTCGACGGCCAACAGGAGCCGGGTCACGGTCGTCGGATAGCGCACGATCCGCCGGTGGGCGGACGCATAACGAACCAGGCGGCCGTCGAGCATGGCATCGACCAGGGCTTCCGCCTGGTGGAACGAAAGCGCGAGACCCTCGCCGGTGATGGCATCCAGATAGCCGGCGGCATCGCCCACCAGGGCGAGATTCTCCGAGGCCACGCGGCGGCACCTTTGTTCGAGCGGCCCCGCCCCCCGGTCAGTGGACGCCACCGGCGCTCCGGCGAGTCGACTCTGAAGCTCTGGGAAGCGGGCCAGCAGCGCGTCGAAGTCGTTCGGGCCGCCCTCGAAGAGCATGGCCACGCCGACCAGTCGATCCCCGACGGGCGTCACATAGGCCTCGCACCGGTCGTGCCAGGTGACCTCGACGAGATCGGTCCACGGTTCGATCTCGTAGTGACGCCGCAAACCGATCCGCCGCCGTTTTGCTCTCCGCCCATCGAGACCGGCCCACCTGCGGACCCTGGAGGTGCGCCCATCGGCCCCCACCAGCCACCTGCCCGCCACAACCCCGTCTTCGGTGGCAAACCCACCTTCGGCGAGACCGACCACGCGAGTCCCCCACCGCAGGTCGACACCGACCTCCGCGGCGCGGCTGCCGAGGGCCTGGTGCAAGGCCGTGCGGCGAATGCCGAGTCCAGGTGCGCCCGGAAACCGGCCCTCGGCGACGAGGTCGGCGTCGACGTAGCGGATCCCATGAAAGGCCCGGGTCTGGACTGCCTCGAGTTCCACCCCGAGCCTGGCAAGGACCTCGGCCCCGTCCGGCATCAGGCCTTCTCCACAGGCCTTGTCGATCGGGGGCGTGCCGCTTTCCAGAACCACCGATTGGAGTCCAGCCAGCTGTGCACGGATCGCCGTGGCAAGACCGGCAGGACCTCCCCCTGCGACGACTACGTCAGCTCCGCCCACGGCGCCTCCCCGAACGGGCGGCCGCCAGCGAAGAACGGACCATGGCCGCGCCGACACTCAGTGGCGTCACCGCCTTCGGCGGCCGCAGGTCGCCCGTCCGCCACCGCCGCATCGCTTCCCGGCGCTGGATCTTGCCCGACGATGTCCGTGGCAGAGTCCCCGGTGGCACCACCTCGACCCGATCCGGTTGCAGCCCGGTCGCCGCCCGCACTGCCCGCGCCGCCGCCGTCTCGATGAGAGGGTAGAGCGCCGCCGCTACCCCACGGCGCGCCTCGACCAGCACGACCAGCCTTTCCGTCTCGCCGTCCTCCGGCATGAAGGAAAAGGCCGCCGCGCACCCGGTTCGGACCCCTTCGACCTTGTCGATGGCGTGTTCGACCTCTACCGGCGAAACGTTGCGCCCGCGCAGGATCAGAACGTCCTTGGCCCGGCCCGTGAGATACAGATCGCCGTCGAGGAGGAAACCGAGATCACCGGTGTCGAGCCAACCATCGCACAGGACCGAAGCCGTTGCCTCCTCCATCCCGAGATAGCCGTCCATCAACGATGGACCACTCACCAGCACCCGCCCCACCCGGCCCTCCGGCAGATCCTGCCGCTCCCGGTCGACGATGCGGACCTCGAACCCATCGAGGGGGCGGCCCAGCGACACCATCTCAACCCCGCCCGCCGACTCCACCGCCCGCTGGCCGTCCGCCAGTTCATCGCGATCGAACAGGCGACTCGAAAACGGACGGTCGATGTCCGAAAAAGTCACCGCCAGCGATGCCTCCGACAGCCCGTACACCGGGGTCAGGGCCTGCGACCGGAGGCCCCAGCGCGAGAAACGCCGCTGAAACCTCCGCAACACCTGCGGCGCCACCGGTTCGGCGCCGTTGAGCGCAACGCTCCACGACGACAAATCGACCCCTTCCAACTCCTCATCGCGGATCTTCTCCACACACAGACCGTAGGCGAAGTTCGGCGCCGGCGAGACCGTTGCGCGGTAGCGCGAGATCGTCTGCAGCCACACCGCCGGTCGCGCCACGAACAGCTCGGGCGGGATCAGCGTGAGGACCGCAGGCCGCTCGAGCGCCGGAAAGACGCAACCGATCAAACCCATATCGTGATAGAGCGGCAGCCAGCTCACTCCGCTGTGGACGAGACCGTTGCCGTCGGGCCAGAAACTGTTGAGGCGCACGGTTTGCGCGATCACCGCGCGGTGGCTCAGGGCCACGGGTTTCGGGTCCACAGTGGTTCCGGAGGAGAACTGGACCAGAGCGAGGTCATCGCCACCGACCTCGATCTCGTGCGCCACGGCCGCGGGGAGGGAGCCCACATCCGTGCAACCATGAACCGGGTTCGCCGCCTCCACCGCCTCGCCAAGCAGCCGCCGCACCCTGCGCCCGGCCAGGACCAGCCGCGCATCGACCGCGCGGAGCATGGCCGCCGTGCGGTCGGTATACTCGTCGAGGCGGCCGAGGCGCACCGGTGGATACAGCGGCACCGGCACGGCGCCGGCGGCGAGGATGCCGAAGAAGGCCTCGAAGAATTCGGCGCAGGTCGGGTAGACCAGGGCCACCCGTTCTCCTTTGACGATCCCGATCGACCCGAGCCCACCCGCCACCCGCAGCGCCCTCGAGTGAACCTCGGACCACGGCAGAAATTCGGCCCGCTGGCGGCGGTCGATCAGCCGCAAGCCGGTGTCCTCTCTCCCCGCCGCCCGCACGAGCAGCCCGTTGAGGGTCTGCGGCTCAGCCATCGAGCTGTCTCCGGATCGCGGCCACCAGGTCCCCGATCGTGATCAGGTCGCCCTCCTGGTCGAGATACACCTTGAACCGGTTTTCCACCTCGAGCGCCAGCGTCAGGGCCTTCAGCGAGTCGAGCTCCAGGTCCTCAACCAGTTTCATCTCGGGTCGCAATTCGCCGTGCCAATCAACATGCGTCCGGGCCACATCGGCGATACCTGCGAGGACCTGGTCCTCGGATGAAGTCACCCATCACCCCCCGCAGCCCGATCCAAAGCGCCTTCCTCCGCCCCCACTCTGATCTTCAGCAGGATGAGGTTAGCGAGGCTGAAGACCACGGCAGTCATCCAAGCGCAGTGGAGCATGGGGATGGCCGCGATCTCGAGCACCACCGCCACATAGTTGGGGTGGCGGAACCACCGGTAGGGGCCCGACGTCACCAACTTCTCTCCCGGCACCACGACCACCCGGGTCGTCCAGCGATCACCGAGCGCCTTCAATGCCCACCAGCGCACACCGAGGGCGATAATGAGAACAATCATCGAGACCAGACCTACCAGCGGCCGCCACGGGCGGTCCAACAGCCACACCTCCGCCACGCATGAAACCAAAAAGGCCGTGTGCAGCGCGACCATCCACGGATAGTGACCCGCACCGATCTCGTGGCCGCCGCGCGAACGTAGGGCGCGCAGGTTGCGTTTGGAGATCTCGAGCTCCCACATCCGCTGCACCGCAATCAACGCGATCAACACCGTGTAGGCGATGCGGGAATCAACGCCGAGAATCATCGAACGGGCCCTTCCTCCCAACGCAGCAGCACCAGTTCCGAGCAGAACCCCGGGCCCATGGCCGACATCAGACCCCAGCTGCCGGGCGGCGGCGGCGAGGCAAGTGCCTCTGCGAGGACCAACAACACCGACGTCGAGGAGAGGTTTCCGACCTCCCGCAGGGTCCGCCACGCGCCCGCGAGCGCACCGTCCGGCAACTCGAGGGCCTCCTGCATGGCCTCGAGTACCCGAGGTCCACCCGGGTGAGAGACCCAGACCGACACATCGGACCGCGTCGAGACCGTGATCGGCAAGAAAGGCGTCGACGTCGTGTCGCAGGTGGCGGCGAACCATGTCGGGCACCTCCGCCGACAGCACGACCTTGAAACCGCGCTCGGAGACGTCCCAACCCATCACGCGCTCGGTGTCGGCATAGAACGACGACCGGCTGTCCACCACCCTCGGCCCGTTGCCCCCTCGTCCTCGCCCCACCAGCACAGCCGCCGCCGCGCCATCGCCAAAGAGCCCCGAGGCGATCAGGTTCTCGACGGAAAGGTCTTCGCGTTGCAGGGTCAACGAACACAGCTCCACCGATAATAGAACGGCGACCTCGTCCGGGTGCCCCGCGAGGTAGTCTGCCGCCCGCGCCACACCGGCCGCCCCAGCGAGACACCCGAGACCGAAGATGGGCACCCGTTTGACCGTCGGAGGCAGACCAAGGCGGTTCATGAGGCGGGCGTCGATCGAGGGTGTGGCGACACCGGTGACGGTGACGAAATAGAACGCGTTGACGTCGGCCGGTGTCAGACCGGCCCCGTCCAGGGCTTCCAGCACTGCCTCGCCGCCGAGCTCGGTCGCCACCCGGATCCAGTGGTCGTTTGCCTGGCCCCAGTTCTCGATCGAAGCGTAGTCCTCGATCGGCAGCGACAGATGGCGACCTCCCACGAGCACGTTGCGGTGCAGGTCTTCGAGCCGGCGGAGGTTGAAGTAGCGCTCCGCCCATTGCTGCTTGAATGCCTCGAGCAGGGTTTCCTGGTCGTAGAAGTGCTTGGGGAGGGCCGATCCCACGGACGCGATTCTCACCCCGTCCTCCTGCATCGGCCCTCTAACCTGCATATCTCACCAGCTGTCGACTATGGCCGACGATGCATCCTACCCAGCCGTGTTTTCTCACCAGGGGGTGCTCTCCCCGCCGACAGCAGCGCATTGTGGCCGAAGGCTCGCCTGGGGGCGAGCCTATCGGACACGCGCTGATGGCGGTGAGACACAAGCGCCATGGGCGCGCCGTAACGTACTGCAAAGTACAAGCCGCGCCCCCTGGTGAGAAAACCCGGCTGGCCACGGCGCCTCGTCGCCCTCGTGACGAAACCTGGTGAGATACGCAGGCCCATTCGGGGCCCTCGCATCCAGGCGTTTGTCTTCCACGAAATCTGTGCATCGACATTTCCAACAGTTTCCGGCCGGGCGATATTACTCCGTCCGCCAACTTCATTGTGACTCCAGGTGTTTCGTGGTATCAGAAGAGAACCGGTAGCATGAACCAGATGCGGAACGACCATGACCCTCCGGACTCACCTCAACACCGCTCGCGGCGGTGGACCTCGACCGCGCTCGCCCTGTCGGCCACTCTTGTCACGGGATTGCTGTGGATCATCGGATGGGTGCCGGCAATGGACCGTGTCAGCGGCGACGTGTTGCTACGTACCTCTTCGCTCCGCGCCAGAATCGAGGCCCCGGTCGCGGCCGTCCTCATCGACGACGCCGCGATCGCCAGCTACGGGCCTCTGCCGTGGCCGCGCGAGCGCCTGGCGCGAGTGGTTGCAGCCGTCCGGGAGGCTGGGGCGCACGCCATTGCCGTCGACCTGATCCTTGCCGAGCCAGGGGCAACCGATGACGACCTCGCGCTCGCTCATGCCGCCACCGCCGGCCCCATCACTTTCGCGGCAGCCATTGATTCGGATGGTACCTGGCTGCTGCCGCTGCCGAGGTTCGGCGGCAGCCTCGCAGCCGCCCACGCCTACGGCGAGGTCGGGCCCGACGGAGTGGTCCGGACCATCGCCGCCACCAAACAGGCGAACGGCCTGTCGCTGCCGGCATTGTCCCTGGCCGCAGCCCGGCTGCTGCGCCCCGGGATTGCCGTCGCTGCCGGCACCGAAATGCGCCCGGGATTTCGCCCCGCCCCGCAGGATCTGCCGGCGTTCAGCGCGGCCGCGGCGTTGGAGGGGAAACTCCCGGCTGCCAGCGTGTCCGACCGTCTGGTTTTCATCGGCATCTCGGCCACCGGCGCGGGGGATCAATTCGTAGTTCCCACCGGGCCCCGCCATGCTCCTGTTCCCGGAGTCCTGGCGCACGCTTCGGCTGCCGCGTCGATCCTCGAGGGACTGCTGCTGCATCGTCTCGGTCTTCTCTGGTCGTTGACAGCGGCGCTGGTGCTGGCCTTCGGAGTTCAGCTCCTGCGCGACCGCCGCGGCGCATTCGACCTCGTCCGGTTTTCGCTCCTCATCGCCGGCGTCGGCGTGGTCGCGGTCCTGGCCCTCCGCGATGCGCTGGTCCTGGTACCGGTCGCCGCTCTCATCGTGACGATGGTGATCTCCGCCCTGCTTCGAGAGTCCGTCGAGTCGCGCCTCGCCCACCGCGAAACCGGCCGCCTTCTGCAGGCGATGCTTGCCCATTCCGATGCTTCGCCGCCAGGGCCGGCCCCCCGGACCGCCCGCGCCCGCCTCGACGCAATCAAGACCGTCCAGCGGCGGGTCCTCGCCGAAGATGCGACGCGCAAAGCCCTCCTCGCAGGCATGACCGAAGGCGTCGTTTTGTGGGGCCCCGACGGGGATGTTCTCGAATCCAACCCGGCCGCACAAAGGCTGTGGGGCCACGTCCCGACGGTGGAGGAAGTGACCGGTGGGAGCGGCATGGCGGATGGCGGCACGGGCGCGCACCGCCGCGGCCAGTACGAGCTTTCCGTCGTTGTCACCGAACTCGCAGCCAACCGGCTCGCGATCATCCGGGATGTCACGGCCGAACGCACCCTCGAGCGGCGACGGCGCGACATGCAACGGCTGGTGTCGCACGAACTCAAGACGCCGCTCGCCTCCATCGCCGGTTTCGGAGAGACACTGGAGCGCTATCAGCTCTCCAAAGACGAGCTCACGAGAGTGGCCGGGATGATCCGTGGCGAGGCCGGCCGGCTGCAGGACATGGTGACGGTATTTCTCGACCTCGAACGGCTCGGCGCCGGCCACTGGGACGGCGAGGCGGGCCGCGTCGATCTCGCTGCTCTCGTCAAGGCGCGGATAGAAATTCTCGAAGCCGCCGCCGGTACGCGCGGTCTCTCGATCGCCACCTCGATAGAGAGCGGCAGCGGGGTTGTCGGCGTCCCCGCCCTGCTTGACCGGGTGGTCGACAATCTGGTGGGCAACGCCATCAAGTATTCGAAATCCGGACAAGGAATCGAAGTCGATGTTCGACCTGGGGTGAGCGGATCGATGCTGACGGTCCGCGACCACGGCCCGGGCATTCCCGACGAGTCCCTCGCACGGATCTTCGACCGCTTCTACCGCGTCCCCGGAACCGAGGGCTCCGGGGCCGGTCTCGGCCTCGCCCTGGTCAAGGATGTGGTGGATTGGCACGGAGGATGCATCACAATAGAGAGTGAACCGGGCGTCGGCAGCGTCTTTACGGTCAGTCTGCCGTCATCCGAGGAGGATTGACGAGTGGCGAAAAGATCGAAGGTCCTGGTGGTCGACGACGACACCGCGATGCGCGAGATGATGAAGCTGTCCCTCGGCAAAGAGGGCTTCGACGTCAGCACCGCCGCCTCGTCCGCCGAGGCTCTCGACGCCGTCGCAGCGGTCAATTTCGATGTCATCGTCACCGACATCTACCTCGGGGACGGTACCGGTCTCGAGTTGCTCGAGCACTGCCGGACGCACTCGCCGCAATCCAAGCTCATCCTGGTGACCGCCCACGGCACCATCGAGACCGCCGCCTCGGCGCGTCGGTTGGGCGTGTTCGACTATCTGGCCAAGCCGTTTGCTGTCGAGGCGCTGGTGGCTCGAGTCCGGGCGGCCCTTCACTCGCCCGAGGCAGGCCATGACCGTCTCGATGCGGGCCCGGAATCGATGATCATCGGCAACCACCCCTCCATCGTCGACGTCTACAACGCGGTCGCCCGGGTAGCGCCTCTGCCCATCCCGGTGTTGATCCGCGGCGAGACAGGCACCGGCAAGGAACTCATCGCCCGCGCGCTGCATCGTTTCGGCGCCGATCCCGACGGCCCCTTCGTGCCCATCAACTGCGGAGCGATCCCCGAAAACCTGCTCGAAAGTGAGCTCTTCGGCCACCGCAAGGGCTCCTTCACCGGCGCCGACCGCGACCACCGGGGAGCCGTCGAATCCGCCCGCAACGGGACCCTGTTTCTCGACGAGATCGGTGAGTTGCCGGCCTCGCTCCAGGTCAAGCTGCTGCGCTTCCTGCAGTCCGGAGAGGTCCACCCTGTGGGCTCCGACGGTTCGATCACCGTCCCGGTGAGAGTAGTTGCGGCCACCAACCGCGACCTCCGCGCCGAAGTCGAGGCCGGCTCTTTTCGCGAGGACTTCTACTTCCGGCTCGCGGCCTACGAGATCGAGGTACCGCCGCTGAGGGATCGCCGTTCGGACATCCCGGCCCTGGTGGAACACTTCCGCCGCCGCCACGCCGACAATCTCGGACTCGATGCGGAAACGTCTGCAAACGCTGAAGTTCTGGAGGCTCTTGCGGGCCACTCCTGGCCCGGTAACGTGCGCGAGCTCGAACATGTGGTGCAAAGAGCATTGGTCGACACCGGTGGCCTTGCCGATGCTCAGACTGTCCACAACCTGCTGGTTCAGCCTGCGGAAGGGCCCTCGGCCCGACCCGTCGCACCCGGTATCGGCGACGACCTCACCCTCAAAGAGCTCGAGACCATCCATATCGAGGCGGTGCTCAGACGCTGCGGCGGCAACCGAACCCGCGCCGCCGAGATCCTCGGCATCGAACGCAAATCGCTGTACCGCAAAGCCGAACGCCTCGGCATCGCGCTCGACCGGGAGGAGGAAGAACCATGAAGAGGATCATCGTCTCTCTCGTGATCGCTATGGCGGCACTCGGAGCCGCGCCGGGCCAGGTAGCTGAAGACCTGCTCGATTACGAGGTGGTGGCCGTCAAACGCCACCTCCTGCTCGTCACCGACGGCAAC
Organism: Candidatus Sulfomarinibacteraceae bacterium; assembly: GCA_963714885.1. GTDB lineage: Bacteria > Acidobacteriota > Thermoanaerobaculia > Thermoanaerobaculales > Sulfomarinibacteraceae > Sulfomarinibacter. Next base: position 43,232 of record CAVQQV010000008.1, read on the forward strand.
GAACTCGAGCTCCAGCCTGGCGATCACGCACAGTCGGGCGACTCCCTTCGCACCGGCTCCCGCTCGTCTGCGGACCTTCATATTGCCGACCGAGCGGCCAACTTCCACATCGGAACCAAGACCCGCTTCCACCTGGCCCACGGCACTCCGGGTGTCCTGATCGATATCGAGCGCGGCAGTATCAGGGCAATCTTCGGCAAGCTCCCCGAGGGTGACGACAGCGAACGGCTGGTCACCACCCCGTCGGCCGTGCTCGCCGTGCGCGGAACCGAGTACGGACTCGAGGTCGAAAAGGACGGTGACACCACGCTGGTGGTTTTCGAGGGCACGGTCGAGGTCCGGGACCTCCTGGGTCGGTCCGAACCCGTCCTTGTCGGGGCCGGGCTCTCGACCCGGATCCGGACCGGCCGCGAACCCAGCGCACCGTCCGCTCACGGAATCTCGACCACCGATTGGGACCGCGGACAGAGGTCCGAGCGTCCAAACTGGAGCGGCGGTCAGCAGACGCCCGCGATGGGCAACCAGCCGCAGCAGGGCGGGGCCGGTTCGCGGTCTCCATCTTCGCAAGGCGGGTCAAAACAACACGGCGGCTGAGTCGTCAGGACTCGCCGAGGCCCTCTACCGGCGCCTGTCGACCCAATCTGACGAGAGCGGACAACGCAATCACGACAGGCAACCAACATGAAGACCGAACCGGTCCTGAAGGGCCACGCGAAGCCGAGCCTGCCGTAGGCGATCTCGGCCCAGAACGGTCCGACGATTCTCGCCAGGCTGGACATGCCCTGAAATATACCCATCACGCCACCTACCTCATCCGGGGCCGCCAGCTTGGAGGTGAGCGAGGTCAGCGAAGGATGAGCAATGCCCTGACCCAGCGCCAGCACCGCGAGGGTGGTCAGCAGCGGCCAAAGGCCCGGCGCGTATGGCAGGAAACCGAGCGCGAGAAAGCTCAAGCCGGTGCCGGCCACAATCAGCCTCGCTTCGCCGAAACGCTTCGACAACTTTCCGACCAGCCCGCCCTGAACCACTGCGCCGAGGACCCCTGCATAGACGAAGAGCCAGGCGATGGTCGAGATGGTGAACGAAAACCGCAGTTTGGCAAACTGAGCGAACGTGGTCTCGAAGTTGGCGAATGCGAAGATCGTGAAGAAGGCCATCAACATGCACGGACCCACCAGTGGGTGCGACATCGTCCGGACCAGACCCTGCAGGTTGAGCGGGTGCTTGCGCGCCTCTCTCCGCGCCGACGTATCGAGGGTCTCCGGCAACCGGGTGAGCACGAGAAGGAACGCGATCGTCGAAGCGACTGCGGCCGCGACTCCCGGCATCCAGGGCGCCACTGTCACCAACAATGCGCCGATGGCCGGTCCGAGAATGAAGCCGAGCCCGAAGGCCGCGCCGATGAGACCCATGCCCTTCGCGCGGTCCTCAGGCCCGGTGATGTCGGCGATCACGGCGTGTGCGGTCGAGATATTGCCGCCCGAGATGCCGTCGATGATGCGCGAGGCAAAGAGCATCCCCAGCGACCCGGCAATGCCGAAGAGCACATAACCCACGGCGGACCCGGCCAGCGAGACCAGCAACACCGGCCGCCGCCCGATCTTGTCGGACAACCGTCCGAGGATCGGCGCGAAGACGAACTGCATGATCGAGAACGACGCCATCAGCAGCCCGAAAACCAGCGGCGACGGACCGTACTCCTCCGCGTACAACGGCAGGATGGGGATCACGATGCCAAAGCCCACCAGATCGATGAATACGATCAGGAAGACGATGCCGATTTTCGCGCGGTGTTCTTTCACTCTCGAGATCTCCTAGCCAAGACGGTGCATTCTACACGCCTACGGCGGAGGTGCCGTCCTTTGCATTGTTTGATGGACTGCAACAGTCGTCGGCCCCCGCCAGGGCAAACAATGCATAGGGGGGCACCTCTCGGGAAGCGATTGGGGAACGTCGGTCAGCGTCTACCGCCGCCAGAACTCTCGCGAGAACAGCGCGAGTATCGTGAAAACTTCGAGCCGGCCGAACAGCATACAACCGGCGAGCACGATCTTCACCACGCCCGGAAAGTGGGAAAAGTTGTCATAGGCGCCGACCTCGCCGAGACCCGGCCCGACGTTGCCAATCGCCGTCATGGCGGCCGAGATCGCGGTCATCAGATCGTAGCCATAGGCCGCCACGACCGCCGCCCCAACCACTGCAATCAGGAGATAGGCGGTCAGAAACGCCCAGATCCCCGACAGCACGGACTCCGAGACGACGACCCCACCGTACTTCACCGGCCGCACCGCGTGCGGGTGAATGAGACGGTGCACCGCAGTCCTCAGCGAGGTGATGGCGAGCAGCGCACGAAGGCTCTTGATGCCGCCTCCGGTCGAGCCCGACATTCCCCCGAGCACCATCAGACACAACAGCACCAGCGACGGCAGCGTGGCCCACAGCTCGAAATCGGTCGTGCAGTAGCCGGTGGTGGTGAGGATGCTCAGCGTCTGAAACACGGCGTGGCGGAAGCTGTCGACGAGGCGGTCGCCAGCCTCGTGGACGGTAACGAACAGGATCAGCGACGCGACCGCAGTCACCCCGAGAAAGTACCGCAGCTCAGCGTCGTGCCAGACCTCCTTGGTCCGTCCGGTGAGCAGGCGGAAGTGGAGAACGAAGTTGATGCCCGCGAGCAACATGAAGAAGATGATGATCCACTCCACCAGCGGTGAACCAAACTCTCCGACCGACGTGTTCCTTGTCGAGAAACCACCGGTGGCCAGGGTCGTGAACGAGTGGCAGAGCGCGTCGAAGCCCGAGAGACCGGCGAGGCGAAGAGCGACCCATTCCGCCGCGGTGAATCCGACGTAGATCATCCACAACATACGCGCCGTGGCGGCGAGACGCGGACGCACCTTGTCCGCCACCGGACCGGGCACCTCGGCTTTGAAGAGCTGCATGCCTCCGATGCCCAACAGCGGCAGGATGGCGATGGTGAAGAGGATGATCCCCATCCCCCCCAACCACTGGCTCATGGCCCGCCATAGCAACAACGAACGCGGGATGATGGTGACGTCGGCGATCACCGTCGACCCGGTGGTCGTGAACCCGGACACCGACTCGAACAAAGAGTCGACCGGTCCCAATGAACCCGTGGCCAGATAGGGAACGGCGCCCACCAGCGACACCAAAATCCAGGCCCCGGTGACGATCAGGAAGCCGTCGCGGGGGCGGATGTGACGGTCGAACTCGGTGCGCGAGCTGATCAGCAGCACGCCAAACACGCCGGCGACAGCCATCGCCTCCACCCACGGTTCCGGCGACTCTCCGAACACCAGGCTCGCGAACAACGGCACGACAAGAAACGCGCAGTCGAGCAGCAGCAGCCAGCCCAACAGATAGATAACGAAGCGCCGGTTCACCGGCGAAGCCCCTTCATCTACGCCTCGAGCACGTCGTCGAGCTTCGAGGCCATCTCGGCCGCGGCCGCGACGATGACCTGGTCTCCGGGCTGAATTTTATCGCCGCCCCCGGGGATGAAAATCCGATCGCCGCGCTGAACTGCCACCACCAGAATGCCACGCGGCAGACCCAGTTCGGACAAAGGCTTTCGAACCAGTCTGCTACCTTCCGCCGCCTCCACCTCGAACACCTCCACCGAGTCTTCGAGCAGGGCCGCCACCGACTTGATCCGCCCCTTGCGGGCAAAGTGGAGCGCGTGGCTCACCGACAACAGCCGCGGCGAGATGATGGCGTCGATGCCGAGTTCGCCCACCAGTCCCGACAGCGCCGCGTTGTCGACCAGGGCAAAGGTGTGGGCCGCGCCCATTCTCCCGGCCAGTAGACACGCCACCACGTTCTCCTCGTGGCGGTCGGTGCAGGATACAAAAGCCTCGACCCGTTCCGCCCCCTCCTCACGCAACAGAGAGCGGTTGGTGGCGCTGCCGTGGATCACGAGGGTATCCCCAAGCTCGGCTGCCGCCCGCTCACACGCCTCGCGATCCTCCTCGATCAGGGTCACGGGAACAGCCATCTCCTCGAGCCGGCGCGCCAGGTTGACCCCGATCCTGGTGGCGCCCGCGATCATCACTCTCCGGTCGACACCGCGACGCTGCCCGAGCAGGACAAGCACGTTGTCGAGTTCGTTCGGATCCATCGCGAAGTAGACGAGATCGCCGGCCCTGATCTCGTCGTCGCCGAAGGGGACCCGCCACGTCCCGTCGCGACGGATCGCAACCACCAGCATCGGCGTCGCCGGAAACAATAGACGAAGGTGCGACAGCAGGAGACCGGCAAACTCCGAACCCTGTTTGATGTGGAAGCCGGCGACCAGAAGCTCCCCATCGAAAAACCCGACTGCGTCCACCGCACCTGGCACCGGCAGCAGCGACAGAATCTTCTCCACCGCCGCCATATCCGGATTGATCGCCACACGTTCGCCGCCCGGCTCCCGCGCGATTCGCCGGAAGCCCTCCTCGTGGCCGGGGTCGCGCAACCGCGCCGCCACCCTCGGCACCTTGAAGATCACCGAACCGACAAGGGCCACGACCATATTGGCCTCGTCGGAGTCGGTGGTGGCGAGCAGGAGATCAGCACTTTCGATCCCGGCTTTCATCAGGACCGGGATGGTCGCGCCGTTGCCGCGGATCGTCTGCACATCGAGGTTTTCGTTGAGGTCGGCGATGAGTTCCCGGCTCTGCTCCACCAACACCACGTCGTGGCCGTCGCCGGCCAGCTTTTCCGCCAGCGTCGAGCCCACCAGACCGCCACCGACCACGATCACCTGCATGCCGGTCTCCTCCTCCGCACACCATCACCCTTACTGAACAGTTTCATTTCGGTGGAAGTGTACACCGATTCGAATAAATTAGGATTTCTTAGCTGATCAGCCTCTCAGCTCATTAGCTCATCAGCAAATGGCAAATCCCTGGGCCGGCTCACCCTAAGCAGCTAAGCGTGACCGTCAGTGAGCTAATAGCTAACAGCTAATCCGAGCTTGAGTGCGAAACTCGCCTAGGGGAGCGCGCCGTCCTCAATCCACCGCCGATAGAGCTCGAGTTCGGCGGCGCGCAGCTTTTTGACGCCGGTCGGCGTGCGCGGCATACCCTTGCCCTCGGGCGCCCGGTGTTGGAGCTTCAGCCACAGATACGAGGCTTCGAGTTCTCCCGGCTCCACCAACATCATCACTGCCACCTGTACCGATCGCCGACCTACCAACTGCCCGTAGCCGCTCCCCTCTTCCAGGACCAGCTTGGCCTTGGGTTCTTCGGCGCCGTGGCAGCCGAGACAGTTGGCGAGCACCAGCGGTTCGAGGTGCTTGGCGTACGACACCGTCTCACCGGCCGGCACCTTGGGCACGGGCGCACCGCAGGCGCCCAGCACGAGAGCTGCACAACATACCGCAAACAACCGCACGCCCCGAAGCCCCATCCTCACTTCACCGGCGTCCGTCGAATCAACCCTCGACGGCTGGCACAATCGATTCGAACATCGAGCGGGCCTGCCAACCGCACGTGGCGGACGTGACGGCTTTCCCAGATTGCCTCCTGGGTGTCGAGCCAGTCCCAATCGATCCGGCCGTGCCCGTCTGCCTCCACGGACATGTAGAGCACGTGGTTGCTGAGCAGTCGGTGGAAGAAGTGAGTCCCGTGGCTGAGGTTGGACGGAGCATCCGGCATTGTCGCCTCGACGATCACCCGCGCGGCCGAGATCTGGCCCCACTTGACCGGCACGCCGAAGCGATCGTCGGTCGTCCCCCAGCGCCCGAGACCGATAAAGACTCCGTGACGCCCCTCCTCCACCAGCCCCCGGTTGACGGCATCCAGCTCCGAGGCCATCATTCGCGTCGATCCGCGATCGAAATGCTGCGGCCGCAGATAGACCACGTCGACCAGGTCGCCCCGCGCACCCTGGCCCAGGCAGTTGTCCGACGACACCAGGACGTCGTCGCCCTCGAGGTCGATCTCCTCGATGGGAGTCCGCTCGCCTGGCGTCAGCATGGGGCGCACCTGGACAAACCCGATCTCCATCGGCAGGGCGTTGTCGCGGTCGAGATTGACTGCGAACTCGATCTCGGCCTCGCCGTTGAGAACGTTGCACGACAGTTCCAAGCAGGCGCTCCATCACCGGGGTGAACGGGATCGAGCGCGACTCGAGCAGCGGCGCGAAGGTCAAAGCGCGGGGCCCGTTGCCCGCGATGCCGGCCCTCAGTTGGTCCGACGCCGGGTCACAGGTGGACGCCAGGAAAGTGAGCGTGCCGTCAGCCTCCGCATCACCCAGACCGCACCGCAGCAGACAGGAGGCCTCCCGCACCGGGTCCGGCGGCGGCGGGTCGCCCACATTGACCGCCCAGAAGCTGTTCTGGGTGAACTTGAGAAGGTCACCGGTGCTCTTGAAGGGCGGTGGAGCGGTCGCACGGTGGGGACTGTAACTCCACACGTGGTCGCCGTCCGTGATCGTCTTGCCCAATCCCAGGGCCACAGTCACCACCCCGTCTTCGCGCTTGTTGCCGGGCACGGGATAGTGGTTGTACGAACGCGCGAGCCCCGACAGGGTCGGGTAGAAACGCCCGTCGTGACGGGAGCCTGTGATCTCCTGAATGACGACCGCCATTTTTTCGGCGTCGTCGGCGAGCCCGCACGCACGACGGGAGACCACCGCGTTTTCGAAAAATGTCGAGGCCCAGGCGAGCTTGACCGCGCCCGAGAGACGTCGATAACGAGCATCGTCGTTCTCCTCGGAATTGGGTATCATCTTGGAGGTGAAGATGCCCGCGAAGGCGCGCTGCTGCGTGTCTTCGAGATAACTCGAAGGCCGGACGGCGAGGGGCGCCTTCAAGACCCCGAGGAGCGCTCGAAGTTCTGCCCTCACCTCTTCCGTCAGCTCACCGCGCTGGAACTCCTGCGCGATCTGGCTGTCCGGAATCCCGCTGAGCACGGTGTCGATAAGCCGATTGCGTTGCACGAATTCCGTAAACACGTCAGTCGCGATGACCACCGCGCGGGGCACATCCACCGTGACACCCTCGAATTGGGAAGCGTCGAAACGCGGCAGAATCTCCTCGCGGATCTGCTGGAGACCCACCGCCTTGCCGCCCACGCTACCGGTGCCGATCCGCGCAAAACCGTGTTCGGTACCGAACGTCCGTAATTCGAACAGGGGAACTTTGGTGTCTACTGTCTTTGTCATGGGCGCAGGGTGGCGCGTCCTTCCGGTCATGTCAACTCAAAGTCCACCGTGGGCGGTGAGACTTTCGATCCCGGCTCCGCTACTCTCGACTGAGGAGGAACCAACCATGAAGACCTCACGGATCGCATGCCTGGCTGCCGTCCTGATCGCAGTGGCGGTTCTTGCACCGGCAGCCGACACCCGCGTCTACGACGCGCCGATCGAACGGGTGTGGGACGAGGCGGTCAAGGCGACCCGCGACGCCGATCTCGTCCTCACGGACTCCGACCGTTCGGACCACGTCTTCACGATGCAGACACCGAAAAAGACCCTCGCCAAGACGGTCGACTTCCAGGTCACTCTCAGTCAGACCGGAGAGCAGACCCGGGTCGAAGTGCGCTCGATCGACGACGAGGGCTCGAAGAAGAGCGCCAAGACCATCGCCGCGTACCTCGCGGCCCTCGACAAACGCCTGAACTGACCCTGAGGAGCGCCTCACGGGGTTTCGGCCCCGAGCGGCCCCACTCGAGTCGAATTCAGTTCAGGATGCCGCGTTTCTTCATGGCTACTGCGTAGACGAGAAGGAAGATCGCCACCACCCAGATAAGCGCGGTGAATATCGGTGCTCCTTCGCCCATGATCTCCAGACCATTGGTCAGCACAAGCGTGTAGATCGAGTTGACGACCACCCCGGCAAGGGAGACCGCAAAGGCCCACACCGCCCACTTCTTGCGCAACAACAACCCGACGGATCCGGCGACCGAGCCCCACACGCCGAACGCCCACGCTGCGACTGCCCACGACGGGAAGCCGTAGAAATATGCCAGCTGCGCTTCGGTGAACTGGCTCATGTAGAACTCGAGTCGCAGCTGACTTGCCAGATAATCAAACGCACCGATCGCGTTCCACAGCAACGACAGAATCACCACAATCCAGAAATGTATCGGTGCCTTGCGGCCGGCATCGCCTCCACTGGTCTCGGTGACGGTCATGTTCCCCTCCTTTTTCGAACCTGAACTTGGCGGATACCCTAGCACAAAGGAATTCGCACCGTCCCTCGTGACACCCGCCACGGGTGCGGTTAACCTGGATATCTCACCAGGTTTCGTTGCGAGGGCGACGAGGCGCCGTGGCCAGGCGGGTTTTCTCGCTTTGGGGCGCGGCTTGTACTTTGCAGTACGTTGAGCACCCCAAAGCGAGAAAACACGTCTGGGTAGGATGCATCGTCGGCCGCAGTCGACACTTGGTGAGATATCCAGGTTAAGGTGGGCGCCGGAGGTCGCAATGGCTGACGAATCGGGCCACTGGGACGCAGAGCTCTTTCGCCGCGAAGGCCACCGGATGGTGGAGTGGATCGCCGAATATCTCGACGGCGGCAACCGCGAGCACCCGGTGCTTTCGAGGGTCGAACCTGGGGGGGTTTCCGCTCAGCTCCCGACCCATATGCCCACCACCGCCGAGGACCCCGAGGCGGTGTGGCAGGACTTTCTCTCAATCATCCTGCCCGGTGTGACCCACTGGAACCACCCCGGTTTCATGGCCTACTTTTCGATCACCGGCTCGGGGCCCGGCGTCCTCGGCGAGATGCTGTCGGCGGCGCTCGACGTCAATGGCATGCTGTGGCGGACCTGCCCTTCGGCGACCGAGCTCGAGCTCACGGTCCTCGACTGGATGCGCCGGGGCCTCGAGCTGCCGGAGGACTTCTTCGGCTTTCTCACCGACACCGCCTCGATCTCGTCGATGCTCGCCCTGGCCGCCGCCCGCGAAAAGGCGGACCCGGAGATTCGTCACCAAGGCATGGCCGGCCGCGACCTGGCACCGTTTCGCATCTACGCCTCCGATCAGGCCCACTCGTCGATCGCCAAGGGCTGTCTGACCCTGGGTTTCGGCCTCGACGGTTTCCGCGCCGTACCCCACGACGGCGACTACCGGATGGACCCCGAGGCGCTGGCCCACATGGTGGCCGCCGACCGCGCCGCCGGTCTGCGGCCGCTGGCGGTGGTGGCGACGGTCGGTACCACCTCCACCACTTCGGTCGACCCGGTGGCGACCATCGCCGAGTTGTGCGCGGCCGAGGGACTGTGGCTACACGTCGATGCCGCCTATGCCGGTTCGGCGGCCCTTTGCCCCGAAAATCGGTGGTGTCTCGACGGCTGCGAACGTGCCGACAGCTTTGTCTTCAACCCCCACAAGTGGTTGTTCACCCCAATCGACGCATCGGCCCTCTATACCCGCCACCCTGAGATCTTCAAGCGGGCCTTCTCGCTGGTGCCCGAGTACCTGACGACCCCGGTCAGCGGCAAAGTGGTCGATCTCATGGACTACGGCGTCCAGCTCGGCCGCCGCTTCCGCGCCCTCAAGCTGTGGTGGGTCCTGCGCTGCTTCGGACTCGACGGCGTGCAAGAACGCATCCGACGCCACATGCACATGGCGCGGTCTTTCGCCGGCTGGGTGGAAGAGCATCCGCAGTTCGAACGGCTCGCACCGACGCCGTTCTCGGTCATATGTTTCCGCGCCAGACCGGATGGTCTGGAGGGCGAGGAACTCGACCGTTTCAACATGGAGCTCATGGAACACGTCAACGCATCCGGCGAGATCTTTCTGTCCCACACCAAGCTCGACGACGGCATCTCGCTGCGAGTGGCCATCGGCAACCTGGCGACTGTGGAGTCCGACGTGAAACGCTGTTGCGACCTCCTGGCAGAGGGTCTGTCGTGCCTCTCGAACCGCTGAGAGACGACTCCGGACCGCTGGCGACCATGAAGGGTCTGGCCCTGTTGGTTCTGGGTTTCGCATCGCTGTTGGTCATCAATCTGCTGCAGATATCGAGCCTGGTAGTGCTGCCCTTTTCCAGAAAGGCGTTTCGCGCTGTCAACCGCTGGTGCGCCGGCACCTGGTGGGGGCTGTGCGTCACCGCCGCGGATCGACTGTACAAGGTGCAGGTGATCTTCACCGGTGACGACGTGCCGATGCGCGAAAACGCGCTCGTAACGGCCAACCACCAACAGATGCCCGACATCCCGGCCATCATGAAATTCGCGAGGTCCAAGGATCGTCTCGGCGACCTCAAGTTCTTCGTCAAGAAACAGCTCAAATGGGTGCCCGGGATGGGTTGGGGGATGCAGTTCCTCGACTGCCTGTTTATCGACCGCGACTGGATGGCGGATCAAGAGGCCATCCGCAAGACCTTTTCGCGACTCGTGGACGGAAAAGTGCCCGTCTACCTGGTGTCCTTTGTCGAGGGGACCCGTCTGACTCTCCCCAAGCTCGCCGCCGCTCAGGACTACGCCCGGGCCCACGGCCTGCGCCCGCCGGTCCACACCCTGGTACCGCGCACCAAGGGCTTCGCTGCCTCTGTCGAAGGACTGTACCGCCACATCGACGCCGTCTACGACCTCACCATTGCCTACGACAATGCGGTGCCGTCTCTCTGGCAGTACCTCAAGGGACTGGTGCGCCGTATCCACGTCCACGTCCGCCGCTTCCCGGTCGCCGACCTCCCCTCCTCCGCCGACGACCTCCGCCAGTGGCTCCTCGACCGCTGGCACGAAAAGGACGAACTCCTCGAGCACTTCTACAACACCGGAGCCTTCCCCCAGGAGCCCAACCTGGGCGGCTAGGGCAGAGGAGCGGAGGGGCAGAGGAGCACGGGAGCTGGGGGGAAAGGGAGCCATCGCAGATTTCGGATTTCGGATTTCGGATTTGCCAGAACAAAACATGATAAGGAGCGCGTCTCGCTCTGCTCCCGGCTCCCCTGCTCCCCTGTCCCTGCTCTTCTCCTCCGCTCCTCTGCTCCTCTGCTCCTCTGCTCCTCTGCTCCGCGTCAGCGGATAGCAGCAGGATCCTGAGCGAACAATCGCCGCGTCCACAGCGCCAACGCCAGGGATAGGGCGAGAATCACCGCCCCGGTCGCCTGGTGCGCGGTCGTGATCGTGACTGCAATTGTCGAGGGGGAACCAACCACCGCTTCGCCCCCAGTGACCGCCAGAGCCGCAATGCCGAGGAGGCCCTGAAGTGAAGCCAGCACCACCAACGCCTTGCCCAGCCGGTCGACCGGCCAAACATCGCGATACATACCCCAGGCCCGGACGCCGACCATAACCGCCAGCAGAATCACCACCGCCGCCAGACAGATGTGGACGATCAACAGCGCCGCCAAATGCCGTTGCGCCGCACCCAGCACCAGCTGTACGAGGACGGTGACAATCAGCCACCGCTGGAGACCGCGATCGTCGTTGAAGTTCGGCCGCAGTTCGGGCGCCCCGGCCTCGAGCCACCGAACAGAGGTGACGACAGCCAACGCGACCATCACACCGAGAAAGATCTGACCCAGGACCCCGTGCGCGAGGGCGAGCACGATGCTCGGCGCCATGTCGACCTCGGAGGTGGACAAAGTGAAATTGCCGGTCACCCGGAGGCCGCCCAGAGTGCCCTGCAACACCACCAATGCGACCGCGGCCAGCGCCAGCCGGTGCACCCATTTCCGGTCGTCGCGCCGCCACAAACGAATGGCGAGCACGATCGTGGTCAAGCCCACCAGCGCTCCAAACAAACGGTGGGCATGCTCGTAGTAGATGCCGCCGGTCATCCGCGCGAGCGGAAAGAGGAACATGTTCGACCCGAAGGTGTTGGGCCAGTCAACGACCGCCAGACCGGCCTCGCTGCTGGTTACCAAACCTCCCGCAACCACCAGGAGAAAGGTCGCCGCCACCGCCACCTTGGAGAACAGAGCCGTCCATACGGCTGGGGCCGCTGATTTTCCGGCGTCGCCGGCCGCCGCCGCAGCGACTCCGGCGATCAGCGCAACGACGATGATCGAGCCGGGCACCCACACCAGCGCCGTGGGCACGACCCCCCCACCATCGGCGGAGGTCAGAAGGCTGCCCAGAATCAGCATATTGAGAACGGCCGCGGTCGCGCCGACCATCACGCCGCCGAACCAGCCGCCGCCGCTGCGGGCGCCGGTGAACCAGCCCCAGAAAGCCACCGCCGCGAGCATCGAAATCAGGAGCAGCCAACTCGGTGCGGCAACCAACGGGAGTCTGAAGATGTAGGCCAGACCCCACATCGAGACCGTCATGGCGAATCCGAGGGGCAGCACGTAACCGCGGTCGCGATCCATTTCGCCTCCCATCTCTTCATGCAAAAGAATAAGCGCCGGCGAGGCTCGGTTATACTCGGCGGCGCCCACCGCCACCTGACGAGGATCGACGAGAAATATACACCAGGCGTTGCGGCAGATCGTTAGAAAGACGGCAAGTATCCAAATGAGCATCTCAGTTGAATCCGGTGCCAAAACCGTGCGGCCGGGAATGTCGGCGCGGAGGATTCTGGCCAGCTATCTCGAGCTGTCGAAGGCCAGGCTCGGCGCCCTCGTCGTGCTCACCGCCCTGGTCGGGTATGCGCTCGGCTCCCGCGGCGACCTGAAACCGTGGGTGGGTCTGGCGGCCGTCGTCGGCACCGCCCTCAGCGCCTTCGGCGCCAACATCCTCAATCAGTGGTGGGAGGTGGAGCGCGACCGCTTGATGCACCGTACCAGGTCGCGCCCTCTGCCCTCGGGACGGGTCGACCGCAGGGTCGCGCTGGTGTGGGGGCTGGTGACGGCCGGCGCCGGGCTCGCGATCCTGGCCCTCGGCACCAACCGCTCTCACCACCGGTCTGTCGCTCTCGGTCATTCTCCTTTACGTCCTGGTCTACACACCGCTCAAGGTGCGGACACCCCTCAACACGGTGGTCGGCGCGGTCTGCGGCGCGATCCCACCCATGATGGGCTGGGCAGCCGCCACCGGCCGCCTCGACGCCGGCGCCTGGATCCTCGGCGGCATCCTCTTCGTGTGGCAGATCCCGCACTTTCTCGCTCTGGCCTGGATGTACCGCGAGGACTATGAACGCGGCGGTTTCCGGATGCTGCCGGCGGTCGACCGTGAAGGCCACCTCACCGGACGTCTGGCCTTTGTCTACGCCGCCGCCCTGCTGCCGATCACCGCGGCCCTGTCAGCGGCCGGTGTCACCGGCGCCACCTTCCTGGTTGCGTCGCAGGTCGTCGGTCTGGCCTTCCTGGCGCTGGGATGGGTCTTTCTCCGCGATCGCAGCCAGCAGTCGGCGCGCAGGCTGTTCCTGGCGAGCATTCTCTATCTCCCGGTGGTGCTGGGGCTGGGGGTCGCCGACATGGACGACCGCCACGACGCCACGGCGCTATTGTCCGGTCCGGTCGTCGCCTCACTGGTGCCCTCTGCCGCACCGGTCGCCCAGACCTCACCCCCCGCTGACGCCGCGGAGTTCTGACCTTGAACGCGTCGTCCATCATCCGCAGCGGCTGGTGGGTGGCGCTGGCGGCGGGTGCGCTGACGCTCATCGTCGGCGCGGTCATGATCGCTCCCCTCCTCGACAGGGCGCCGTCGCACGCTCCCGGCGCCGACTTCGATCTTGCAGATCCGCTGGTTCCAAGAGACCTCATCGTGCGCGCCATGAACCGCGACGGCGTGATGGCCCTGACCGAACCCGCGATGGTGGACGCGGCCGAAGTCGATCGTCTCAACCGTGAGGAACGCGGCAAGATGCTGGTGCCCGACGACCGGGTCATCGGGGTCGAGATCGCGGGTGAGGCCCGCGCCTACCCTCTGCGGCTGATGCGGTGGCACGAAGTCGTCAACGACGTGGTCGGCGGTGAGGCCATCGCCGTCACCTACAGCCCTCTGTGCGACAGCGTTGCCGTCTTCGGCCGGGAGATCGACGGCGAGGAAGTCGAGCTCGGGGTCTCGGGGCTGCTCTACAACTCGAATACCCTGCTGTACGACCGACAGAATCGGAGCCGGAGACCACACCGCTGTGGACGCAACTCGACGGCAGACCCGGTCGCCGGACCCGCACCCGGATCGCAGCCTCTGCTGCCGTTGCGCCACGCGCACCTGACGACCTGGGCCGACTGGCATGCCCGCCACCCGGAGACCGCCGTCCTCGCGCCCCTTCCCGAGATGAAGATGCTCTACAAACGCGACCCCTACCACTCGTACTTCGGGTCCGACCTGCTCAGGTTCCCGGTCGACCCGCTGCCGCCTGCCGGCGGCCTTCACTTCAAGGACCGCCTGGTGATCGTCACCGTCGACGGCGAGGACTTCGCGTTCTCACTGTCGCAGCTGGCGGCGGCCGCCGGAACGCCGGCGGGCTCGTACGAGGTGACTGTCCGGGACCTGCCTCTGCGCATCTCGTTCGACGCCGTCGTCGGCGTCGCCGATGTCGAACCTCTCGCCGATCCGCAGCGTCTGGAAGCGGTGCGGTCGGCATTCTGGTTCTGCTGGTTCTCACTCGAAGGAACGGTTCCTGTTATTATTCGCGACGCCACCTGAGACCAGGTACATTCGGTCCGCGGCGACCCTACAATCGAAAGCCCGGAGGAGCTTGATGACCGTCAAGATCGAACAGTTCTCCTACGACGACGCCATCGTCCGCAAATTCACGCTGGTGACCCTGATCTGGGGCGTCGTCGGCATGCTGGTGGGCGTGATCGTCGCCCTGCAGCTCGCCGCGCCCTTCTTCAACTTCGAACTCGCCTTCCTCTCCTTCGGACGGTTGCGACCGCTCCACACCAATGCCGTGATCTTCGCCTTTGCGGGCAACGCGGTGTTTGCCGGTGTCTATTACTCGATGCAACGGCTGCTCAAGGCGCCGATGTTCTCGAAGGCGCTCAGCGCCATCCACTTCTGGGGCTGGCAGCTGATCATCGTCGCCGCCGCCATCACCCTGCCCCTCGGTATCACCCAGGGCAAGGAGTACGCCGAGCTGCAGTGGCCCATCGACATCGCCATCGCGCTGGTGTGGATCGCCTTCGCCGTCAACACCTTCGGCACCATCGCCAAACGCCGTGAGCGCCATATCTACGTCGCGATCTGGTTCTACATCGCGACCATCGTCACCATCACCTGCTGCACGTGTTCAACAACCTCGTGGTGCCCGCCGGTCTGTGGCGCAGCTACCCCATCTACGCCGGCGTCCAGGACGCCTTCATGCAGTGGTGGTACGGCCACAACGCGGTCGGCTTCCTGCTGACGACGCCATTCCTCGGGCTGATGTACTACTTCCTGCCCAAGGCCGCCAACCGCCCGGTCTTCTCCTACCGGCTTTCGATCATCCATTTCTGGTCGCTGGTCTTCATCTACATCTGGGCCGGGCCGCACCACCTCCACTACACCGCCCTCCCCGCCTGGGCCTCGACCCTCGGGATGCTGTTCTCCCTCATGCTGTGGATGCCCTCGTGGGGCGGCATGCTCAACGGTCTTCTGACCCTGCGCGGGGCCTGGGACAAGGTCGCCTCGGACCCGGTGCTCAAGTTCTTCGTGGTCGCCATCACCTTCTACGGCATGTCCACCTTCGAGGGGCCGCTGCTGTCGATCAGGACCGTCAACCTGCTCTCTCACTACACCGACTGGACCATCGCCCACGTCCACGCGGGCGCTCTCGGCTGGGTCGGATTTCTGATCTTCGGCATGATCTACTGGCTGCTGCCACGCCTCTTCCAGACCGAGCTGTGGAGCCGCAAGCTCGCCGAAGCGCACTTCTGGCTCGGCACGATCGGGATCCTCCTCTACATCGTCGCCATCTACGCCGCCGGTCTCACCCAGGGTCTGATGTGGCTCGCCTTCGACTCCGAGGGCTACCTCAAGTACGGCGACTTCGTGGAGACCACCCTGCGGTTGATTCCCATGTACTGGGTGCGGGTCATCGGAGGCGTCGCCTATCTCGCCGGTGCACTCATGCTCGGTGTCAACTTCTTCATGACCTGGAAAAACCGGCCCTCGACCTACGAGGTCCCGGTGCACGAGGCGCCGGCGCTCTCGAAGGACTACAAGGACCGGCCGGAGCCGCCGACCCAGCTCGAGACCAGCGGCGCCCACGTTGTCAACCTCGCCTACAAGCTCGACCGCTTCTTCTCGACCACCTGGCACCGGCGCTGGGAGAGGCTGCCGCTGAAGTTCACCATTGCGGTGCTGGTCGCGGTGGTGGTGGCCTCTTTGTTCGAGATCATCCCCACCTTCCTCATCAAGTCCAACGTCCCGACCATCGCCTCGGTCACTCCCTATACGCCGCTCGAGCTCGCGGGCCGCGATCTCTACCTCTCAGAAGGCTGCTACAACTGCCACTCGCAGATGATCCGCCCGATCCGCGCCGAGACCGAGCGCTATGGCGAGTACTCCAAACCCGGTGAGTTCGTGTGGGACCACCCCTTCCAGTGGGGCTCGCGGCGGATCGGCCCCGATCTGCAGCGGATCGGCGGGAAGTACCCCGAACTGTGGCACGTCCGCCACATGGACGACCCGCGGTCGATCACCGCCGGCTCCATCATGCCCGCCTACCCGTGGATGCTGACCGACGACCTCGACTGGGACAGTGTCGAGCCCGTCATGCGCGCCCACCAGATCCTCGGCGTGCCCTACAGCGACGAAGAGGTGGCGAACGGCACGGCCGCCGCCCGCGAACAGGCCGCGGCGATCGCTGCCGAGATCGTCGTCCAGGGTGGCCCCGACGGGCTCGCGGACAAGAAGATCGTCGCCCTCATCGCCTACCTGCAACGGATGGGCACGGACATCATGAAGCCCGAACCGGTGGCGATCGAAGAGGAGATCGGCATCGTGGAGGCCGAGGCAGCAGCCGAGGCCGAAGAACCGGTCGTCAGCGGGGAGGCTTCATGAGCCTCACCGACGTCATGTCTGCGGCCGGTCTCTCCTCGTGGACCGAGCTCGCATTGATTCTCTGCTTTATCACCTTTGCGGCGATCGTCGTCTGGGTCTTCTTCGTGCGCAGCAAGCCCTCGTATGATCAGGTTCGGACCCTGCCGCTCGAGGACGACGACGACCTCACAACCGCCGCAAAAGGAGGCGAATCTACGTGAGCCACGAGCACATCGATCACGATCCGACAGCGGCCGAGCAGGACTCCGTTCTGGACCACGCCTACGACGGCATCCAGGAGTACGACAATCCGCTTCCGCGGTGGTGGCTGGCCATCTTCTGGCTGACCATCATTTTCTCGCCGCTCTACATCCTCTACTTCCACTTCGGGGGCGGTCTTCTCTCCACCGAGAAATACGATGCGGAGATGATCGCCTTCTACGATCGGCAGGCGGAGCAGCTCCTCGCCCTCGGCGACATCAGCGAAGGGGCCCTGGTCGATCTGACCGCCGACGCGAGCATGATGAACGGCGGCAAGAAGATCTTCCAGACCAAGTGCGCCACCTGCCACGGGATGTTCGGTGAGGGCGGCATCGGGCCCAACCTCACCGACCAGTACTGGCTGCACGGCGCTCAGTTGATGGATATCTACGCAACGGTACGCGACGGCGTCACCGCCAAAGGGATGCTGGCTTGGGAGCGACAGCTCAGGCCCGCAGAATTGATGGCGGTCAGCGCTTATGTCAGCACCCTGCTCGGGAGCGATCCTCCGAACCCGAAAGATCCGCAGGGACAAGTCACCGTGCGGGTGGCGCCGGCGAACAGCGAAGGGGCCGAAATCGTTGCCGAGGAGATCGAGGCCGAGGCTGACAGCCAGCCGACCGAATCCTGAGGAACGCCGTGACGACCACATCGAACGCGCCCGAAGCCCAGGAGAGGGTCCTCTCGACCCTCAACCGTGACGGCAGCCGGCGGTGGATCCGGCCCAAGCTTTCGAAGGGCCATTACTACAAGCGACGGTTGGTGACCGCGTGGGCGCTGATCGCCACCTTCACTTTGATCCCGATCCTCAAGATCGGCGGCAAGCCGCTGATGCTGTTTGATCTCCAGAAGAGCGAGTTCACCTTCTTCGGCGCGACCTTCCTGCCCACCGACACCTTTCTCCTGATGCTGCTCCTGTTCTCGATCTTCATCGGGATCTTTCTGGTCACCGCGGTGCTCGGCCGCGTGTGGTGCGGGTGGGGCTGTCCGCAGACCATCTACATGGAGTTTCTCTACCGCCCGATCGAAAATCTCATCGAAGGCGGCCGAAAACGGCAGATGGAGCTCGACGCATCGGGCCCCGACGCACGTCGGCTCCTCAAGTACGCGGTCTTCTTCGTCGTGTCGGCCTTCCTCGCCAACACCTTCCTCGCCTACTTCGTGGGTTGGGACCGCCTTCTCGGTTGGATGTCCAGCCCGCCGACCCACCACCCGGCGGCCTTTGCCGTGATGCTGGGCACGACGCTTCTGATGTTCTTCGACTTCGCCTACTTCCGCGAGCAGACCTGTATCGTGGCCTGCCCGTACGGCCGGTTTCAGTCGGTGCTGCTCGACCGGCAGTCGCTGATCGTCGGCTACGACCCGAAGCGCGGCGAAGAGCGGGCGCCGTGGCGCAAGAAGGAAGAGCGTACTGCGGGCGACTGCATCGATTGCGGCCTCTGCGTCAGCACCTGTCCGACAGGCATCGACATCCGTGAGGGTCTGCAGATGGAGTGCATCCACTGCACCCAGTGCATCGACGCCTGCGACGCCGTGATGAATCGCATCGGGCTGGAACCGGGTTTGATCTCCTACACCTCGCAGGCTGAACTGGAGACCGGCAGGACGTCCTTCCTGAGGCCCCGGTTGGTGGTCTACTCGGCCATCCTCCTCGTCATGTTCGGCGCCTTCGGCATTTCGCTCGCCGGCAAGACTTCGGCGGACGTGACCCTGCTGCGCGGTCTTGGTGCACCCTTCACCGTGCTGCCCAACGGCGACATCTCCAACCAGATCCGGCTCAAGATCGCCAACCGTTCGCCGGAGGAACGTTCCTACCTCATCGAACTGGTGGACGCTGACGGCATCACCCTGGTGGCACCCGAAAATCCGATGATTGTCGCCGCCGGCGAAACCGGAATGACAGGCGCATTCGTCACCGCGCCACCGGCGGCATTTTCCGCCGACGAGGTCACGATCACCGTGCGGATCGGCGACGGCGTCGACTTCAGCCGCGACCTCGCCTACCGGATTCTCGGGCCCTCAGGAACCGGGGGCGGGTCGTGAAGAAGGGCGCCGTCTGGCCATACCTGATCGCCGGCGCCCTCGCGTTTCACGTGGTGGTTTCCCTGATCGTCGTCTTCATCGCAACCTCGGACCCGTCCTACGCGGTTGAAGAGGACTACTACCAGAAGGCGATCGATTGGGATCTGAAGAGGGCCCAGGACCGCACCAACGAGAACCTCGGTTGGCTCTTCGAATTTGAGGTGACGCCCCCCGAGCGGCCGGGCGACCAGCCGCAACTCGAGGTCCTGCTCGCCGATGGCGAGGGGGCCCCTCTGACCGGGCGCCACCGTCGCGGTCGAGGCCTTCCACAATTCTTCAAGCGGCGACATCCTTCGCGCCGTCCTCTCGCCGACCGGCGAGCCCGGACTCTACCGTGCAAACCTCCCGATGCAGCACAACGGAAGGTGGGAGCTGCGGTTCACCATCGACCAAGACGGCCGGGAGTTCACGAGCAACGAGACGCGGCATCTGTTCGTTGAGGGAAGCTGGGAATGACCTTAGATTTCGAATTTCGGATTTCGGAATTTCGGATTTTCAACCATCCACCCAGGTTTCTCGGGGAGGGCGAAGCCAAATCCGAAATCCGAAATCCGAAATTCGAAATGGCGGACGGCGCTTCCCATATGGTGCAGCGACGAGATCGAAATTCAAAATTCAAAATTCAAAATTCAAAATTTCGCGAGCGGCAGCGAACAGTGACCGGTCTGCTTCTAACGGTTTTCGCCGCGAGCCTCGTCGGCTCGCTCCACTGTGTCGGCATGTGCGGACCCTTCGTCGCCTTCTACTCGGGAGCTGATGGTTCCTCCGGTTTGCGGCGCCTGCTCAGCCACGCCGCCTACTCCGGTGGACGGCTGGTCACCTATGTGCTCTTCGGTCTGGCCGCGGGAACGGTCGGTGCCGCCCTCGACGTGGCCGGGTCGCTGGCCGGATTCCAACGCATCGCGGCGGTGCTCGCCGGCGCGACCATGGTTCTGTGGGGAGCGTTCGCTCTGCTCCAGATTCGCGGCGTTCGCATCTTCAAGCACGGCAGCGGCAACGGCCGGTTGGCCCAACTCTTTCGCCACGGTTTTTCGCTGGTCAGCGACAAACCCCCACTGGTCCGCGCATCCGTCGTCGGGCTGCTGTCGGGGTTCCTGCCCTGCGGCTGGTTGTGGGCCTTCGTGGTCACCGCCGCTGGCACCGGCGGCGCACTCAAGGGAGCAGCCGTCATGACAGCATTTTGGGCTGGCACGGTCCCCGCCCTGCTGGCGGTGGGATTCGGCACCCAATTGTTGAGCGCTCCGCTGCGCCGCCACGTCCCCGCCGTGACCGCAGCCCTGCTGGTGGCCCTGGGTCTCTTCGCCATCCTCGGCCGCCCGGCATCGGTCACCGCCACCATCCAC
The DNA here is from genome assembly GCA_963714885.1 of Candidatus Sulfomarinibacteraceae bacterium. Classification (GTDB taxonomy): domain Bacteria; phylum Acidobacteriota; class Thermoanaerobaculia; order Thermoanaerobaculales; family Sulfomarinibacteraceae; genus Sulfomarinibacter. The sequence continues at coordinate 63,729 of CAVQQV010000008.1, forward strand.
AAGCACGAGGGGATGCAGAGCGGCGTTCCTTCGCCCGACGGCGCCGGTGCCGGTTGTTGCGACGGCGGCTGACCTTCCCCCGGGAAGCGGCGTCCGGCCGAACGGCTCACCGCCGAATCAGGTACATTGAAACCATGATGCAGTTCCCGGAAACCGAAAGCGACGGATCGCGACCATGCTGAAGACATTCGATAGACTATTTCGCCGCACCCCGCGAACGGTGATCATGGTCATCTCGGTCCTTCTCGTGGGAGCGGTCGCCACCCTCGACAGCGCCACCGGTACCGAGCTGTCATTTTCGATCTTCTACCTGCTGCCGGTCTCGCTTGCAGCCTGGTACGTCGGAGGCTGGAGCGGCCCGACCATCAGCGTGCTCGCGGCGGGGACCTGGTTTGCAATCGACGCGACCGACGGCGGCGTCTACAGCTCGCCCTTCATTCCGTACTGGAACGCGGCGGTGCGGCTCGGTTTTTTCGTTCTGGTCGCAGGGCTTCTCACCAACCTGCACCGCCACCTGAGGATGGAGGAAAAGTTGGCTCGGATCGACGGCCTCACGGGGGTCATGTCCGGACGCACCTTCCGACACTCGGCCGCCGAAATCATCGGTCTGGCCGGGCGCAACGAAAAGCCGTTCACCCTGGTCTACGTCGATCTCGACGACTTCAAGAAGGTCAACGACACCCGCGGCCACGCAGAGGGAGATCGCGCGCTCAAGGCGGTCGCCTCGGCCCTCATGAATTCGGTCCGCCGCACCGACATCGTCGGGCGGCTGGGCGGCGACGAGTTCGCCGTCCTCCTGCCGGAAACCGCCGAGAGCGGCGCTCGCGAGGTGATCGAGAAGATTCGCGCCAACCTCACCGCTCGCCGCCGCCGGGTGGCCGATCGGCGCCAGCATCGGCGCGGCGGTGTTTCTCGCCCCCCCCGGAAACCCCGAAGAGGCCATCTCGCGCGCCGACCATCTGATGTACGAGGCCAAGAGATCGGGCAAGAACAGCACGGTCTTCTTCGAAGTTCCAGCTGTGCCAGGAGTGTCCTCGGACCGGGCGGCGGTAGAGAAAATGCCTCGGTGACGCCCGATGAATAACACCGCTCCAATTGAAGCCGCCGACGGGTTGCGGCGAGACGTCAGTTTTCTCGGCGCCCTCCTCGGCGAAGTGCTGCGTGAACAGGACGGTGATGAGTTCTTCGAAATCGTCGAGGGCGCGCGGGTGGCGGCGCGGTCACGACGTGAAGGCGACACTGACGCCGAAAAAACGCTCGACGATCTGCTGACCGGGCTCGCACCCGCGGATGCCTCCGAGGTGGCACGTGCTTTTTCCGGCTATTTCGCGCTCGTCAACATGGCGGAACGGGTCCAACGCATCCGGCGCCGCCGCGAATATCTCCGGTCGGGTACGCCACAACCCGGCAGCCTCGACGACGTCATGCGTCGACTCGCGGCTTCCGGAGCGACGCCAAGCGAAGTCCGCGCAGTGCTCGGGAAAATGCTTGTAGAACCCGTCTTCACCGCGCACCCCACCGAAGCCATCCGCCGCACCATCCTCGCCAAGGAGCAGCGCGTCGCAGCCCTCCTGATCGACCGACTGCAACACACCGACCGCACACCGACCGAGGACGCAGCGCTAACGGGCCGGCTTCGCGACGAGATCACGCTAATGTGGCAAACCGCCGAACACCCCGGTGTCAGGCGCACGGTGGCCGACGAGACCGAGCATGTTCTGTTCTACCTCATCGACGTCATCTACCGCGTGGTGCCGGCGCTCGACGAAGCGATGGCCGCATCGTTTCTCACGGCCTTCGGCGGCGACGCCGAGAACGCCCTCCCGGGCCCGTTCGTGCGTTTCGGATCGTGGGTCGGCGGCGATATGGACGGCAACCCCAATGTCGGGCCCGACACCATCCGTCGCACCCTCGACCGTCAGCGCGAGATGATTATCGGCCGCTACATCACCGAGGTCCGCGAACTCTTCGGTCACCTCAGCCAATCTCGATCGCGAGTCGAAGTTGACCCAGAACTCGAACAGCGATGCGTCTTCTATCGCCAAACCATGCCTGAGGTGGCGGCTGGGATTCCGGATCGCTATGACGATATGCCTCACCGGATCCTGCTGTGGTTTTGTTGGGCGCGATTGGAGGAAATCCTGGCCGGAGGCGACCACGCCTACCCGTCGGCATCCGGTTTCCTTGAAGACCTCGAGTTGGTGACCGCCAGTCTTCGGCGTCACAAGGGTGAGCACGCCGGCCTCCTCAGGACCTCCAGGCTCGCGCAACGGGTCGCCGCCTTTGGATTCCACATGGCGACCCTCGATATCCGGCAGGACGCCGCCGTCCATCGGGCGGCGGTCGGCGTCCTTCTCGACGACGCCGAATTCGAAGATTCCGGCTCCCTCAAACGCACCGCGATGCTGCGCGAAGCCCTGGAGTCGGTGGTTGAAGCCGATGTCCCCACCGATCCTGGCGTTGCCAAGACTCTTGGTGTCTTCCGCGCACTTGCCGAGGCGAAAGAGGTCTTCGGTCCCGAAGCCATCGGTCCCTACATCATCTCGATGGCGCAGGGGCCGGATGACGCGCTGGCGGTCCTCTACCTCGCGAGGTGCGCGGGACTGATCGATTCCGTAGGGGGCGTTCCGCTGGACGTCGCGCCGCTGTTTGAGACCGTCGGTGACCTCGATCAAGCCTCCGAAACTCTGACCGCCCTTCTCGACAATCCTCTCTACCGGGCCCACGTGGCGGCGCGAGGCGACCGCCAGATCGTGATGCTGGGGTATTCGGACTCCAGTAAGGAATCCGGTCTCGCGGCCTCGCGGTGGGCGCTTTATCGCGCGGAGTCGGCACTGTCCGAGGTCGCTGACCGGGCCGGGGTCGAGCTCACGTTGTTCCACGGCCGCGGCGGCACGCCCAGCCGCGGCGGCAGCAAGCCGCGGGCGGGCATTCTCGCGCAGCCGCCGGGCGTCATGCACGGGCGGATGCGACTCACCGAGCAGGGTGAGATCATCCATGCCAAGTACGGCCTGCGCGGCATCGCCTTGCGAACTCTCGAGCTGTTGACGGGCGCCGTGCTCGAGGCGAGCGCCGCTGACGGTGACGCGAGTCGCTCACGCGGCGAATTCGCCGACGCCATGACGACCGTTGCGCGCGCTGGTCGTTCGACCTATCGCGCGTTGGTCTATGAGAACCCGGACTTCATCCCCTACTTCCGCTCCGCCACTCCGATCGACATCATCGAGCGGCTCGAGATCGGCTCGCGTCCGGCCTCCCGCCGTTCGGGCGGCGGGGTCGAAAATCTGCGCGCCATCCCCTGGGTCTTCTCCTGGATGCAGAACCGCCATCTGCTGCCGGGCTGGTACGGCGTCGGCGCAGGTCTCCAAGCGGCCATCGACGCCCACGGCGAGGACCTGCTCGGCGAGATGGCTCGCGACTGGCCATTCTTTGAGAATCTCCTGGCCGATGTCGAGATGGTGCTCGCCAAGGCGGACATGGGGATCGCCGAACGGTATGCCGGGTTGGCGGGCGAGGCCGGCGAGAAGCTGTTCCCCGGAATCCTGGCCGAGTACGGCCGCACCCGGGAGCTGATCTGTGCTCTGCGAGGGATCAGGGAACCGCTCGAACGGGAACCGGTGCTGCGGCGCTCGATCCGACTCCGCAACCCCTACGTCGACCCCATCAGTATCCTCCAGGTCGACTTGCTGGAGCGTTGGCGGGCGGGCGATCGGAAAGACCACGAACTCGAAGAAGCTCTCAAGGTCACGGTCAGGGGCATCGCTCGGGGGATGCAAAACACGGGATAGTGCGGAGTCCTGGTTCAAATTTTGAGCCTCGAATTTTGAATTTTGAATTTCCGATATTCAGCCTTGCCTTGTGTGCAGGCAAAGGTGCATCGTCGAACCCCTGCGTACGAGTTCCGCCCAAGACCGTCACACCGCAGCGCGGACATCTCCCGGGGTCGCTCGGACATCGATCGGCGCCAACTGCAGGGTTTCGAACGGCATTTCCACTCCAGCCGTGGTCAGGGTGGTGAAGACCGATTCCCGCAGCTCGAAGGTCTTCGGGATGTGCTGTTTCTCGTCTTCGATCCAGGCCTGAAGCTGGAGGCTCACGTTGTAGTCATTGAGCGCCGTCACCACGACCCGGGGCGGCGGATCGGTCATGATGGTCGGGTCTTCACGAACCAGATCCAGAAGGGCCTCCCTGGCTCGGTCGATGTCCTCTGTCACAGCGATCGTCACCGAAATATCGAGCCGCAGATGCGGGAAGTTCGTGTACGAAGCCACGGTGGAATTGATCACCGTGGAGTTCGGCACGGCGAGCATCCTGCCGTCAACCGTAACGATCCGCGTCGACCGCGGCGTGATCCGGTCGACCCGGCCGTAATGGCCCTCGACCTCCACGAGATCGCCGATCACGAACGGACGATCCCAGAAGATCAGAATGCCGGAGATCAGGTTGGACAGTGCGTCCCGGGCAGCAAACCCGATCGTCAGACCGGCCACGCCGAGGCTGGTGACGAGGGCTGCGGTGTTGACCCCGACAGCGGACAGGGCCTGGACAACGCCGAAAGCAAGCACCAGAAACTTGAGGATCGTGCGGATGAAGCTGGCAGAGGTCTTGTCGACCTTGCCGCGCCGCAAGACCACCGCCGTGGATCGATCGATGATCCACCACAGAATATAGAAACCGGCAAACGTCAGGACCGCGATGACGACGTTGGTGAGCATCGTGACCAGCGCCGGTCCCAGCACACCCAGACTGGTGACCAGCGCCGCGGTGTTGACCCCAATCGCGGACAGGGCCTGGACGACACCGAAGGCGAGAACGAGGAACTTGAGGATCGTCCGGACAAAACTGGCGGATGTCTCGTCGACCTTACCTCGTCGCAAGACCACGCCTGCAAAACGGTCGATGACCCACCACAGAGCATAGAAGCCCGCGAAGGTCAGAAAACCGATCACGACATTAGTGAACATCGCGACCAGCACCGGCCCCATCACCGCCGGATCGAACTGTTCGCGCAGACGGGTCAATACCGCATCGATGAAAGAGTCCAACGGTGACCTCCGGGTGGTTTTCGCATGTGCCGACAGGCCTCGAATTCTACACGACCGGACTGTCGTTCCTCTTCCGGTCGATCAGCCTCCACACAACCAGAATGAAGATGACGACCAGATTTGTCGCAAGCCAGGCGGCCTGGCAGAACAGAAACTCGATACCGATGCCCATCGCTTCGTCCGCCTCGAAAGCGAGTTTTCCGGCCCGGCGAGCAACTCTGATCCACACGGCGAGAACCGACCACAAGATGACCAGTGGCACACCGGACACCACGAGGTTGACGATACAGGCCTTGAGGGCACCCACCTTGCGTTCGATCGTGCGGGTCACGGCCCAATACCCTGAGACCACCGGCACCATCACGGCAGTCATCGTCATGATCAGGATCGTCAGCCGGGTGCCATGAAGATGCCGGAACGAGTTCGCGCTGAATGTAAAACCGAAGACCCGCAGCCACACCACGATCCAGACGCCGAGTGCAGTGATCACGGCAAATCGCCGCAACGAACGCTTGCGCGATTGGGTGGTCAAACTT
>CAVQQV010000009.1:0-13244 GCA_963714885.1 Candidatus Sulfomarinibacteraceae bacterium
TACGGAACGGCCGCAATCACCTACGGGCTGATCGGCTCGCCTTCCGAGGGGGTGCACTGATGTTCCGGTACTTCAGAGCCAACGAGGATGTGGGGGTCTCCTTCATCTTCAAACAACCGGGGAAAGACACTTCAGTCTTCCGGACTCGCCAACCGAAAGGAGGTCATCATGGACCGCAACGAATCTGAGAACCTGGGTGACGGAGGTTTCTGCATCTGCCTCGAGTGCAACACCCGGCTTCCCCGCCGGAGTTGGATCACCTGCATCGAGAGAAACTGCCCGAACTGTGGAGCGATCATGGTGCGGGAAGGCAGCCCATACCACCAATTTGCACTGGAGCAGGGACTGGACTTCAGCGGGAGGTTTGACCCGTCTTCCCGAAAGTCGACGAAGAAGGATCGCAAAGGCCGGACTCACGTCGTCCTGGGTCACTCGTGTTAGCCCACTGAGTTCACGGCGGTTCGTGGTTGCGTTCCTTCGCCGCGGACTGACAGACCACACGGCGAGCTCGATGTGGAGAACCCGCCGCCCTCGATCGTGGACCCCCTGGAACAACTCGTCGACATCAAGAAGGTGGATATCATCGAGGGATGATCAAAGGCAGGGGAGAAAGGGTGAGAGGGAGAAAGGGTGAAGGCGCCCTCGAATAGATCGGAGACGGCCTCCCTTTCCCCCCTGCTCCCTTTCTCCCTTTCCCCACCTCTGGCCGCTAGTGTTGCAGGTTGCTGGTTGAGCGCTTTTTCGGTGCTGCGGTTGAAAACTGCAGCCGTCCCTCGCGGAACTCGCCGCCGCGCAGGGTGTGGGCGAGCGCCTCGCCGAGTTCCTCCACCAGGTGGAACGTCAGCTTTGAACGGATCTCCTCCGGCAGGTCCTCGAGATCGACGTCGTTGACCTTCGGCAGGACCACCGTTGTGATGCCCGCGCGCACCGCGCCGAGGACCTTTTCCTTGACCCCGCCGATCGGCAGCACCCGTCCGGAGAGGGTGATCTCACCGGTCATGGCGACATCGTTGCGGGCCGGCCTGCCCGACAGAGCCGAAACCAGGGCGGTGGCCATGGTGACGCCGGCCGAGGGCCCGTCCTTGGGGATGGCTCCGGCGGGGACGTGGATGTGGACGTCCTGCTTGAACGCGTCCTTGGGGATGAACAGCTCGTCGGCGTGGGCCTTGGCATAGGTCCAGGCGGCGCGGGCCGACTCCTTCATGACGTCGCCGAGCTGGCCGGTGAGGACCAGCTCTCCCTTGCCGGGCATCGGCGAGACCTCGACGAACATGATATCGCCCCCCACCGGGGTGTAGTACATGCCGGTGGCAACGCCCACCTGGTCGGTCGCGTTGGCGACCTCGGGGTGGACCTTCGGCCGACCGAGAAGCTCGTTGACCTCTTTGGGCCCGATCTCGGCGGACGCCAGTTCTTCGGCGGCGACCTTGCGGGCGACCTTGCGCGCCAGCCGTCCGATCTCCCGCTCCAATTGGCGGACGCCGGACTCGCGGGTGTAGCCGGTGACGACCTCGCGCACCGCGTCGTCGGAGATGGTGATCTGCTCGTCGGTGAGACCGGTCTGTTTGATCTGTCGCGGCGTCAGGTAGCGCTTGGCGATTTCGAGCTTCTCGGCTTCGGTGTAGCCCGCGAACTCGACGACCTCCATGCGGTCCTGGAGCGGCCCCGGGATGTTCTGGAGGTAGTTGGCTGTGCAGATAAATTGGACATCGCGGAGATCGAAGGGCACGCCGAGATAGTGATCGGTGAAGCTGTCGTTCTGCGCCGGGTCGAGCACCTCGAGCAGGGCCGCACCGGGGTCGCCCTGGTAGGAGGCGCCGAGCTTGTCGACCTCGTCGAGAAGAAAGACCGGGTTCTTCGAACCGGCCTGTTTCATGCCCTGGATGATCCGTCCCGGCATGGCGCCGACGTAGGTCCGCCGGTGGCCGCGGACGTCGGCCTCGTCGCGCACCCCGCCGAGGGAAATGCGCACGTACTCCCGGCCCATGGCGCGGGCGATCGATTTTGCGACCGAAGTCTTGCCCACTCCGGGGGGGCCGGCAAAAAGCAGGATCGGGTTGCGGCCGGTGGTGTCGTGGATCGACACTTCGGCTTCTTTTTCTTCGGCAGCGTCGGGCTGTGACTCTTCGCTGGCGGCGGCTTCAACAACCTCCAGAGCATCAGCGGCTTCCGCGGCTTCGGCAACCTCAGTCTTCTTTCTCAGGATCTGGACCGCCAGGAACTCGAGGATCCGGTCCTTGACGTCGCCAAGGGCGTAGTGGTCCTCCTCGAGGATCTCCGACGCCCGTTGCACGTCCAGTCGTTCCTCGGTTCGTTTCGACCACGGCAGCTCGCAGATGGTCTCGAGGTAGGTGCGGATGACCTGGGCCTCCATGCCTTCGGGCCCCATGCGCTCGAGGCGACCGAGCTCGCGGTCGACCTCCTTGCGGGCCGCCTCCGGGAGCTCGAGGGCCTCGAGTTTTTCGCGCAGCTCCTCGAGGTCCTCCCGACCGCCGTCGTCGCCGAGCTCCTTCTGGATGGCCTTGAGCTGTTGGCGCAGAAACATCTCGCGTTGGCGGTCGCCGAGCTCTTCCTGGACCTGGCTCTTGATGTCCTCCTGGGCGTCGAGAACGGCGATCTGCCGTTGCGTGTGGAGGAGGACCTCACGCAATCGATGCTCGACGGACAGAGCTTCGAGCAGACGCTGGGCATCGCCGTGTTTGAGCTCGAGGTGGCCGGCCACCAGGTCCGCGAAGCGCCCGGGCTCCTTGGTCTCGGCCAGGAACTGCTGCACCGCCTCCTTGGGCATGCCCGCACGGCGGCCGAGCTCGGCGGCACGTTCGCGGGTCTCGCGGTAGAGGGCGGTAAAGGTCGGATCGTCGGGATCGAGGGGGGACATCTCCTCCGCCTCGTGGATCGACGCCACCAGGTATTCATCCTGTTCGTCGTAACGGACAGCGACGGCGCGGTAGTTGCCGTTGAGCAGCAGACGCATCCCTGACGGTCCCCGCTGGACGGGGCCGATGGTGGCCACGCAACCCATGTTGTAGAGAATGTCGGACGTGACGTCCTCGCGGTTCTCCCGTTGCGAGACCACGAAGATCTGTTTGCTTTCGGTGCGCAGCGCGGCCTCGATGGCGCGCAGGGTGCCCGCCCGTCCGGCCGCGATGGGCGAGGTCACTTCAGGAAAGAGGACGGCCTCGCGGAGTGGAATCACCGGCAGGGTGATGAGATCGCTCATGTTTGCCTCCTGCGGTGAGGTCTTCACCGCTGTATCTACTCTAATTGATGCTCGGGGATGACGGGTGTCAATGACCCCGCGCGCATGCAAAGTGTCAAACCTGAGTAGATTGTTATCATATTCCCGTATTGCGTCGAATTTCTCTTGATTTTCGCTTTTTCAGAGGTCTTCCGGGGTGAACATCCCGATTCTCCCGGCCGCATTGCCCGTGAGTGCCCCCTTTGAGGATATTTGCGACCGAGGCATCCGCTCGTGTTCAGACGTCCGGGCACCGCAAAATCGCTCAAAGACGGCACGTCCGGTGTGCGTTTGTCCGATTCTCCAGGCGGCATTGCCCGTGAGTGCCCCCTTTGAGGATATTTGCGACCGAGGCGTCCGCTCGTGTTGAAAACCGGGCATCGCAAAATCCTCAAAGACGGCACGTCCGGTGAACGCGGGTCTGGCTTTTCCGCTCCTGTTACTATCCGTGCTGGAGGCAAGGTGCCACAAACTCCTTTTCAAACCCGGAGCGGCGGTTTCGGTTCCTTTTCCGGAACCCCAGTGCCCCGCGATCTGATCTTCATCCTGGCCGCGCTGTTCACCACCTTTTCGCTGCAGTTCTTTGAATCCGTCGCCATCATCCCCGCGATCCTGCGTCTGACGCCCGCGGTCTTCAAGGGCTTCGTCTGGCAGATCGCGACCTACCCCTTCATCGGTTGGGGGAGTTCGGGTCTGTGGTTCCTGCTCGAGCTGCTGATCCTCTTCTGGTTCGGACGTGACGTGTTCTGGCGCCTCGGTCGGCAGCGGTTCTGGCTGCTGCTGGTGCGGGCGGCCGTCGGCGCCGCCCTCGTCGCCATCGCGGTGCAACTCGTTCAGGGAATGACGGGGACCGGCGCCACCGGTCTCGCCGCCTTCCAACTGATGCAGGGGCAGCGCATCCTGATGGCGATCGTCATTGCCGCCTTCGCCACCCTGTGGGGCGAGGCGACGATCCTGCTCTTCTTCGTCCTGCCGATCAAGGCGCGGTGGTTTTTGTGGCTCGAAATTCTCTTTGCCTTCATCGGTTTCCTCGACAGCAAGGACTTCGCGGGCTTTTGTGGAATCTGTGCGGCGGTCTTCCTGACATACAGCGGGCTTCAGCGCGGCGGTGCGGGGACTCTCCTTCACAGTTGGCGGAAACGAGCCGAGGTGTTCATCCTCCAGCGCCGGCTCGAGCGGCTGAAGAAGAAACGGCGGTTCGAGGTCATCGACGGCGACAAGGACGATTACATCCATTGATGATTCACGCACCGGGTGCGTGAATCATAGAAAAGCCCGGGCCGGGCCCGGGCTTTGAAATCCGGCAAGCAGGCGTTCAGGGAAGCAGATCCGGCTTCCTTCGTGGATCGCGGTTGATCTCGCCCGGCAGCGCGGGATTCGGTCTGCGGATTCGCGGTGCCTGGTCGAGCTTGGGTGGCGCGAGCTTGAGCAGTTGCAGGAATGCCTCCCTCGACATCACGGTCTCCCGTGCCTTGGCCGGCGAAACCCCAGGGGTCTGCCAGTCGCCCTCGAAGAGCACCTCGGCCATGTTGACCCGCGGGATGGTGTTGCCGTACTCGGCATTGATGAACTGGATCAGGTTGTCGGCCACCATCGCGTAGCCGATCCGCTGCGGGTGGACGCCGTCGTAGGAGAAAATCCCGCCGAGCAGGAAGTCGGCGGTCAACGTGATGCCGCCGTACAGCGGCAGATTCTGGCCGCTGGTGATTTCTGCGAACAACGCGTTGGCGTCGAAAACCGGGTAACCGAAGGTCGCGCCCGCCTGCTCGATGACCGCGTTGAAGGCGTCGATCTGGTTGTTGATGGCCGCGACCTCGTTCGGCCGCAGCACGACCCCGGCCTCGCCGGTGAAGATATTGAGGTTGTCGGGCAGCGGCGGTCCGCCGGGAAGGCCGTAGCCTTGGGCGATCAGCGCTCCCGCCGACAGCGTCACCAGGTCGGCGTCGGTCAGGACTCCGGTGTCGGCCACCAGGTACCACCGCCCGAGGCCCGGGATGTCCACCCAGGGATCGAGGGTCGTCGCGAACGGGATCTCGGTGGTGTACGGCAGATTGATGAGCACGATGTCGGCGGTGGTGGTGGTGGCGAGGGCGCCGATGGCGTTGTTGTAGAGCCCCGCGAAGATGTCCACCGGGGTCATGGTGACGCCGTCGATGGCGGTGCCGGAGAGCACGGCTCCGAGCTCATCGTTGTTGCCGATCCACACCGTCATGAAGGTCGGTTGCAGACCGATGGCCTGCTCGAGGGCGGTGTTGATGCCGTTGCGCAGGACGATGTCGAACATGACGTTGTCGAAGTTGCCCTGGATGAGATTGGTGATATCTCCGGTCTGGAAGATCATGTCGTAGAGATCGGCGCCTGGGATGCCGAGGTTGTTGTATGGGTAGGGGTACTCTGCGTTGGTCGGCAACCCGGGAATCAGGCCGACCGGTGCAATGATCGGCTGCGGCACGAGCGACAACAATTCGAAGATCGGGCCGATCCCGGGCTCCGACACGTAGGCCTGCTCGAAGACCGGCGATCCGGCCTGTTGGGCCAACACCGCAGGGTACGAACGCTCCTGGTACCAGTTCATGAGCGAGCCGGAGACAAAGCCCGCTGTGAGGCTGTCGCCGAGGGCCACGTAGTTGGTGAAGTCCACCTGTGCTATTGCTGGCGCCGCCGCGAGGAGGACCACCAGGCAGGTTGCGAAGAGTGTTTTTTTCATTGGTGTCCTCCTTTTCAGAACTTGAACGTGAGGCTCATGTGGAGCAGGGGCGAATCAGCGTCGTAGGTGCCGTTGAAACCGTCCGTCGACTGGCCGCCGGTCGATCGCTCTTCGGCGTCGACATACTCATACGCGATGTCGAAGCGGAAGCTGGTCGGTGTGGTAGCTGAGGCCGCCCATGTAGGCTTGCCGGGTGGCATCGGCCAGGAGCGGGCCCATGCCTACAGCGGGCTGAGGCGTTTCGTCGTCGAGGTAGCCGACCCTGAAATCCCAGTGTTCGTTGGCGCGCAACTCGACGCCGACCCGCCACTGCGGAGCGTCGTCCCAGTTCTCTTCGCGCACCGAGCTGAACTCGGGGTTCTCGGGGAAGATGATCGGAAGGTCCTCGTAGACGCTCCACCCCATCACCCCGTACTGGCCCGAGATGGTCCACTTCTCGTTCTGCCACGCGAGACCGACATTCCAGAAATCCGGGAAGTTGATGGTGGCCTCGATCGGCACCGTCCCGTTGAACGGGAGGATGGTGCCGAGCAGACCGTCGAATTCGGGATAGCCGGTGGGGACCTGGGTGAAGGACGCGTTGCCGTCACCGTTGATGGTGAACTCCGAGCGGTAGGAGGCGCCGAAGCTGAAACCCGCGCCCACCTTCCACAGAATGCCCGCGTTCCAGGCCCAGGCGGAGTTGATCCCGTCGCTCTTGAGAGTGGTCTCCGCCACGGTCGAGAGCTGCTGGTTGAAGGGGTTGATGAGGCCGATGTCTCTGGTCAACTCGATGGTGGTGTACATGTAGTCGACACCGATGCCGAAGGCGAAGTTCTCGCTGAGCTGGTAGGCCATGCTGGCGCCGAGATCGAAGACCATGAGGTCGGTCTTTTTTGCGATGTAGTTGCCGAGAAAGTCATCCTCCCACTCGGTGCCGAGACCGAAGGGGTTGTGGATGGCGAAACTCACCTCGAGGCGGTCGTTGACCGGGATGCCGAGGAAGAGATGGACCGGGAAGAACACCTGCTCCACCTGGTCGGCCGTATAGCCTTCCCCGGGGTAGGGAGACGAACCCATGAAGGTCTCTTTTGGCCAGATGAGGGTCGTGCCGACCATGAGCTGGACACCCTCGTCGGTCTGGAAGGCCATACCGGCGGGGTTCCAGAACAGGGTCGAGAGGTCGTCGCCCACCGCGACCATCGTGCCGGCCATGCCGCCCGCCCTTCCTCCGACTTCGAACAGGGCGAAACCGGATCCCCAGGTGAGTGCAGGGGCCAGTACAAGAAACGCTGCCGCCACAAGAATTCGTTTGCGATGCAACCTGATCACATCGAACCTCCTTCACCAGCTGGCATTGCATGTCTCATTATTCAGACGTCTCATGCTACGGCGGTCGGACGGCATCGTCAACACGATGAGGGGCCTTTGCTTATCGCCAGTCCTGCTCCGGATCGGGTCTGTTGGCGACGATCGCTTCGATGCGTTCGAGGACCTCGGGAGTAAGGCGCTCCACGACCTCCATGGCCTTCATGTTTTCTTTGACCTGTTCGGCTCGAGATGCCCCGGTGATCACCGTGCTGACATTGGGGTTCTTGAGACACCAGGCGATAGCGAGTTGAGCCAAGGAGCAGCCGAGTTCGTCGGCGACCGGACCGAGCCGGCGCACCGTGGCGATCTTTTCATCCACGGCGATTGACCCTCGAGTCGCGGAGCGGAGCCACTCGTAGCCCTTGACGGTGCTGCGGGTGTCGGGCGGGATTACCGTCGTTGTACTTTCCGGTGAGGAGACCGCTGGCGAGGGGGCTCCAGATGGTGGTTCCGAGACCGATCCGCTCATAAAGCGGTGCGTACTCCCGCTCCACGCGGTCGCGGTGGAAGAGGTTGTACTGCGGCTGCTCCATCAGAGGCGGGATCAGGTGTTCGCGCCGGGCCACGTGCCAGGCCTCGAGGATGCGTTCCGCCGGCCACTCGCTGGTGCCCCAGTAGAGGGCCTTGCCCTGGTTGATGACGTGGTTCATGGCGCGAACCGTCTCCTCGACCGGGGTGTGGAGGTCGGCGCGGTGGCAGAAGATGAGGTCGACGTAGTCGAGCCCGAACCTGCTCGAGGGACGCGTCGGTCCCTTCGAGAATGTGCTTGCGTGACAAGCCCGCGGTCGTTCGGGCCTTCACCGCCCCAGTAGATCTTGGTGGAGACCACGTAGTCGGAGCGTTTCCAGCCCTTCTTTTTGAGGACTTCGCCCATGATCTCTTCGGCGACGCCGGCGGCATAGGCCTCGGCGTTGTCGAAGAAGTTGACGCCCGGCGTCCCACGCCGCCTGCATGCACTCCGCGGCCTTGTCCACGTCCATCTGCGGCCCGAACGTGACCCACGCGCCGAAGCTCAGAGCCGAGACCTTGAGACCCGAGTTGCCGAGAAAGCGGTATTCCATCAAACGCTCCTTTCGAGGACCTCGATCATACCGATTCTCTGATCGGGTTGCCCGTAAACGCCCCCTCTGACAATGATTGGGCCCTCGGCGTGGACTCACCACTGGCCCTCGAGTCCCAACATTGTCAGAGACGGCACGTCCGGTGAACGCGGTGGCACGCAGCCTTTTCGGACGCGCTTCCCGCGAGGAGCCACCTCTCGCATTGTTCGCCCGAATCGGTCCACCGACTCGAAAGCGCGGGGATCAAACAATGCGAAAAATGGTACCTCCGCCGCACGGCTGCCGGGCGGGTGGGTGGCACCTCCGAAATTCGAAATCCGAAATTGTTCACCTGTGCTCTCTGAGCGTCGGAATCAGATAGAGGTTCGCGCCGATCCGTCCGATCAGGAGGGCGGCCGCGGCGGCGACGGCGCCGACGGCGTCGAGTTGGGAGATCGCCACCCACAGCACCACGACGACTCCGACCACCTCGATGATGGTGGCCATGGTGATGGAATTGGTTGTCCCGCGGACCACGAGGATGGCGCGCTGAAAGGACAGGAGCGCAGCGAGTCCGGGGAGGAACGTCTGAATGCGGGTGGGGGCCAATGCGAACACCGCGAGTTCTTCGGTCAGACCGGAGACGGTGCGAAACCAGATGTGCGACAGCGGTGTCCACGCGATCAGCGCCAGCCCGAAGGCCACGGCCACGCTCAGTACGAGTCCGAAGCGACGTAAGGATCGGTAGCCCTCGCCGTCGTCGCCCATCAGAGCGATCACCACTTCCTGGTAGGCGAGGCCGAGGCTGCGGAAGACGAAGACCAGGGCGCTGACAACCGGCAGTACGGCGAGCGACTCCAGCGAGGCGCGGCTGTTGCCGACGAAGAAGGTCACGACCGGGTGGATACCGAGGCTCAGCAACGTCGTCAGCGCGAGGGGATAGTAAAACCTCGACAGCGCTGTGTAGCTGGCAGCGGCGCCGGTCGCCTCGCCGGGCCGTTCAAGGAGAGATCGTATGGAACCGGCAGCCATCAGACGGCTGATCACGGCTTCGCAGGTGACGCCCGCGGTCAGGGCCGCTGCACCGACCCACGCGCCCTCAATATCGGTATATCGTGCGAGAACGAACGCAGTTCCAAACATTGCCGCCAGGCGGGCGATGGTTCCGTAGGCGACCCGCCTCGTGAGCCCGTGGCGGATGAGAACCCCCTGGTAGAAGCGGCGAATGCCGATGACGGCCGGCCACGGCAGGAGGATCAGGAGCGCCAGGTGGGTGCGGGATGCGACTTCCGGCGGGAGCCCGATGAGACCGAGTGCCAACAGCTCGAAAACCGGCGGCAGGAGGGTGACGAGCATCGCCAGAGTCACCGTCGCATTCATGACGTGGGTGAATCGCAGCAGCCTGAGATATGACGCGCGGTTGCGGGCCAGCGAGGTTGCTGCGCTCATCAGCATGATCACCGGCGCCTCGACCACCAGCGCCAGCGAGTAGGCGACGCCGTAGGCCGCCAGGTTGTAGATGGGGTCACCGAGACGCGCGATCACCGCCGCCAGGAAGGGCCCTTCCACCGCCATCATCAGCCAGGTGGCTGCCAACGGCAACCAGAAGCGGAAGATGCGGCCCTGAGTCAGATTCTCATCAGCCATCGGCGGGGGAGGATAGCACCTACGATTTCGGATTTCGGATTTCGAATTTCGGATTTCCACCCACCGACCCATTGCTCGTGAGAATGGCGGGCGCGAGTGCAAATCCGAAATTCGAAATTCGAAATCCGAAATAAAAAAGGGGGCCGTGAGGCCCCCTGAATGAAGTGTTGTTGGTGGGTTACTGCCGCCAGCGAACGAAGAAGCCCCAACGGTTGGCGTCGTAGTTGGCCACCGGGAACATGTCTTCGCTGTAGTCCCAGTTCTCGTACTCGCCCGCAATCGAGAAACGCTTGCTGAGATCGATGGCGAGCCTGGCAAAGGCGCGGTCCATCTCGAATGGGAAGCTGCCGACATTTTCAAAAGTCGAGTAGGCCGCTTCGATGGTGAACAGCGCGATCTTCCACCGCATATTGCCCTCGAGGAGCTCGCCCTCTTCGGCGTACATCGAGGGGATGATCTGGAAGGTCTGCGGCACCCGGATCGGCATCTCGGTGTCGGTCTGGTAGCTGTCCCAGGCCGCCCGCAGCAGGAAGTTCTCGGTCGGTGTGAAGTTGAAATCGACGGCGTAGCGGTCGGTGTCGTACTGGTAACCGATCCCCGAGCTGTCGTTGTCGGCGTCGATCGACTCGGCGGTGAGCAGGAGCCGGAACATCCGGCTGATCGACCAGTCGATCCGGCCGCGCAGCCGTAGACGGTCGTTGAAGTCGGTGCGGACGATGACTTCGTCCGCGTTCTGGCCGACCGCGTCGACCAGGAACTTGAAGTTACCGACGGTCACCATCGCGCCGAGATCGAAGGACGAGATCTGACGGTCGTACTCGCCCTCCTGGCCGCCCGGGAGGATGATCTCGGCGACATCGGCCGAGAGATCGACATCCTGGTCGGTGATGGCGTACTCGGCCCACAAAGAGAAGGCGCCGAGGTTGCGGAAGTCGAACCTGATGTTGGCGATGCCCTCTTCACGCTCGTAACCGGTCTGGGCGTCGACCAGGGTTTCGATGTCCTTCGGGTCGAAGCCGTTGAAGGTCATGGTGTCCATATAGAGGCTGGAGATCAGCGCCCAGCCCTGAAGCTGGCGGTCGCGCATTTCGTAGCCGACACGCATTCCCACCTTTTGGCTGATGTCCCACTCGAAACGGGCCTCACCCCGCCAGTACGGGTTCTCGGTCCGGCTCTGCACCGACTGGTCGAGGCCCTGGAAAAAGCGCGAGAGCTGGAAGCTGACGAGGCTGCCCGACAGCGTCTCGTTCATGTTGGTGTCGCCCTCGTAGTCGGCGCGGGCGTACGACGCGACAAAGCGGCTGGTTTCGGTAACCCGGCCCGTCATGTGAAAAGTCGTGACCGGTGTATCGGAGTCGGTCGTGGTGGTGCGGTTGAACGAGTCGAGCTCAACCTCCTGACCAATGACCGTGCCGGGGTTGTTACCGGCGCCAGCACCTGGTGCGAGGGTGTCCGTATACGTGCCATCGAAGTTCCGCCAGCCCTGCAGCAGGGTTCCCTGGATGCTCTTGGTGGCGAAGTTCACACCGAGGTAGAACTCCTGTTCGGTCTCTTCGAGTTGCGAGTTGACCTGGAAATCGTCAGCGCCGACGCTGTAGGTCGATCCGCCCGGTCCCTCATAGCGGTTCCAGCGATAGCCGACGATCGGCGTGATGGTGCGTCCGGGAAGGATCTCGAGTTGGAAATCGAGGATGTCGCGGTTGCGCTCCCAGGTGTGCTGTCCGGGGTAGACCCCGTCGTCGAGGAGCGGGTTGGCGTAGGCCGGCAGCGCGCTGAAGGTCTCGAACTGCTGGTAGAAAAGGTTGATGCGGTAGATGTCGCCGAGCCCCATCTGGAGACGGAAGCGGCCGGCGGGGTTGCCGCCGAAACCGGAGGCGTCCACCCGCAGCCGATCCACGAAACCGGCGTCGCCCGTCGGGTCGACGAAGTTGATCGAGAAGTTGCGCAGAACAAACCCGTTCTGCTGGTTGATCTGGGTGCGGAACATGTCCTCGTTGCCGTTGACATCGACTTCCTGGTACCCGGCCTCGATGTCGAGCGAAGTCGACTGCGCGTCCGCAAAGGGCACGCACAGGGCGAGGACAAGGAAGGCGCAGGCGGTGATCGACAGGCGATATGTGTTCATCGATCCACCCCCTACTTCAGCAACATCGGCGACGTGTTGGATCCGTGGACCATCACGTGGCAGGTGGTGCAGTTTTGATATCGCGGAGTATTCATGTTGTGGAACGACGGCGGCTGCGATCCGAGGGTGTTGCCCATCGGGCTGTGACACTCGAGGCACAGCTGGTCGACCCGCGCCCGGGTCAGAGCCATCGGGTTGGATGCGCCGTGAGGCACATGACAGGTGAGACATGTTCCGGTGACACCCGCAACGTGCGAGAAGACGTAGGGCCCGCGTTTTTCGGCGTGGCAGCTGACGCACACGACGTCGCCCGAACGGTCGACCTTGAGACTGGCCTCACCGGCGCCGCCGTGCGGGTTGTGGCATGAGACGCACTGCATGCCGCCGCGGTCGAGCCGGTGGCCGAAGGGCTGGTTGAACGAACCGGCCGTCGAGGAGTGGCAACTCGCGCAGAGTTGGTTGGCGGCCTTCTGCAGCATCTCCGGCTGCAGCGGATCCGCGGTGTGGATGTTGTGGCACGAGACGCAGGTCACGTCCGCTCCCGAGTGCACCGAGCGGCGGGAGAACATGGTCTGGGTGTCGCGGTGGCAGGTCAGGCAAAGGGTCTCGAGGTCCTGTCCCTCGGGTTTGCCGATCAGGGCCACCTCGCCGCCTGATTCCATGTGCTGGTCGCCGTTGCCGTGGCAGGTGGCGCAGGTCGGCCCGCCCCGGTCCTTTGCCGCGTGCACCGTGTGGGCGAAGTTGGCCGCGATGTCCTCGTGACAGGTGGCGCAATCTTCTGAAGGGTCGCCGGCCGCGGCCGGCACGGCGGTACCGAGACCGACCACCAGGGCGCCGAGTGCCAGCGTGTAGATGAGCTTTTTCATACCCGATCTTCCTTTCCAGGTCACACGCGCCCCGCCGCCTGTGCGGCGGGGCGCATGATCACGGGTTTGCTAGTGGGCGTGGACGGAATCGACCGAGAATTCCCGGTCGGCACCGTGGCACGAGGCGCAGGACTCGCCAAAAGGCGCGGTGTTGACGTAGGCGTGGGCCGCTGCGTCAACCGTGCTGTGGCACGCCAGACAGGCAGCGCCGGCGGGCTGAGTCGGCGAGTGAATAGCGCGGAGTGGTGACCTCGTGCGAGCCTTCAGGCGC